>NZ_VWXB01000005.1:0-428084 GCF_011752635.1 Pantoea sp. Cy-640
AATTTGCCTGGCGGCAACAGCGCGGTGGTCCCACCTGACCCCATGCCGAACTCAGAAGTGAAACGCCGTAGCGCCGATGGTAGTGTGGGGCCTCCCCATGCGAGAGTAGGGAACTGCCAGGCATCAATTTAAGACCCCTAATCGGGTCGTGACCTTCCCGGTGACGCGGAAAGGGCGAAACACCTGAAATCAGCGACGGTCTGATATCAGTACAGAATCGGTGGAGCGGTAGTTCAGTTGGTTAGAATACCTGCCTGTCACGCAGGGGGTCGCGGGTTCGAGCCCCGTCCGTTCCGCCACTTAAATTGAGAAGCCCTGACTGTAAAGTCAGGGCTTTTTCATGTCCGCTAAAAACCTGCCATTGTTGAGTAAAACGCAAAATTCCTCTGCTCATAAGCGGATTTTTCAGCAACAATAATCCTGCCACAATACGCCTCATCGCAACATTCAACGTAATGATGAGGAAAACATGACAATCCCCGCTTTTGGTTTAGGAACATTTCGTCTGCAGGACGATGTCGTTATTCATTCAGTGAAAACCGCACTGGAACTCGGTTATCGCACCATCGATACCGCTCAAATTTATGAAAACGAAGCTGCCGTAGGTCAGGCTATTGCCGAAAGCGGCGTAGCACGTGATGAGCTGTTTATCACCACTAAAATCTGGATTGAGAATCTTGCCGCCGACAAACTGATCCCCAGCCTGCAGCAGAGCCTGGCGAAACTGCGTACCGACTATGTCGATTTGACGCTGATTCACTGGCCATCGCCGGGTGCAGCGGTATCGGTCAAAGAGAGCATGCAGGCATTGATGGCAGCGAAAGAGGCGGGACTGACGCGTCAGATTGGTATCTCTAACTTCCCGATTGCCCTGATGAAAGAGGCCATTGCCGCTGTGGGCGCAGAGAACATTGCGACCAACCAGATTGAGCTGCACCCGTTCCTGCAAAATCGCCAGGTCGTGGAGTTCGCGAAACAGCAGGGCATTCACATCACTTCATACATGACGCTGGCATATGGCGAAGCGTTAAAAGAACAGGTGATAAAGCAGATTGCGCAGAAACATCAGGCCACACCCGCGCAGGTCGTCCTGGCGTGGGCACTGGCACTGGGTTATGCCGTGATCCCATCCTCAACCAAACGTGAGAACCTGGCCAGCAATATGGCGGCGCAGGATCTGACACTGGATGCGGACGACATGGCGCAGATCGCCGCGCTGGATCGTCAGCAGCGTCTGGTCAGCCCGGAAGGCCTGGCACCAGACTGGGATTAATTCTCCCATGCATCAGCCCTGCACGCGCCAGGGCTGATCTCTGACCCACTCGCTGAGAAAATCAATAAAGGCCCGCACGCGCTGGCTCACCCCTAAATCGCTGTAATACACCGCATTAAAAGGCATCTCAACCGGTACCGACTGGTGCGCCAGCACCTCAACAAAAGTGCCCGCCGCAATTTCCGCATTCACCATAAAGTCCGACAGGCAGGCGATACCCTGATCGTTAAGGCATAGCTGCTTGATCGTCTCTCCGCTGTTCGATGACATCGCCGCGTCAATTTCATACAGATCGCTGCCATTGGCCGACACGGGCCAGCGATTAAGACGAGGCGTCTCGACAAAGCCGAGGCACTGATGCTGTGCCAGCGCCTCCACCGACGCCGGTGTACCATATTTCGCCAGATAAGCTGGCGTAGCGACCATTTTACGATAGCTGGTGAACAGCAGCCGGGCACGCAGCGTGGAGTCGGTTAAATCCCCGGCACGAATAGCGACATCCACTTTACGATCGATCAGGTTAATAAAGCTTTCAGAGGAGATTAGCGATAGCGTGACCGCCGGATAGCGCTCGCGAAAGGGTTTAATCATCGGCATCAGCAGGTTAAGGATTACCGGTGTTGCCGCGTCGATGCGCAGCACGCCCTGTGGCGCCTGCTGGCGCTCAATCAGCTCATTCTCTGCTGTCGCCATCTCAAGGATCAGCTTCTGCACGCGCCGGAAATAGAGTTCGCCTTCATAAGTCAGCGCCAGCTGACGGGTGGTACGCGTCAGCAGCGACACGCCAAGCTTGTTCTCCAGCTTCTTCACCGTGCGGCTCACCGCTGAATTGGCCATCTGTAACTGCTCCGCTGCACGGCTAAAACTGCCGCTTTCTACCACAGCGATAAAGACTTTTAACTCCTCTGAAGATGCCTTCATTATGCCTCCTCAGGCAAAAGTTTATTGTTACTTTGCTTCTTTTTGTTATTAAAGCACGAGTCGATAATGGCGCCCATCAAAACATTATTGGGAGTCAACCATGCCACTTGCACTCTGGGCGCTGACCATCAGCGCCTTCGCTATCGGAACCACCGAGTTTGTTATCGTCGGGCTGATTCCGACCATCGCTGAACAGCTCAGCATTACGTTACCTTCTGCCGGGATGCTGGTATCCATCTACGCGCTTGGCGTAGCCGTCGGCGCGCCAGTGCTCACCGCCTTAACCGGCAAGCTGCCGCGCAAGCAGTTGCTGATGGGGCTGATGGCGCTGTTTACCGTCGGTAATCTGGTGGCCTGGCTGGCACCCAACTATGAAACGCTGGTGATGGCGCGTCTGCTGACCGGACTGGCGCACGGCGTTTTCTTCTCCGTCGGCTCAACCATTGCCACCAGCCTGGTAAGCAAAGAGAAGGCTGCCAGTGCGATAGCCATCATGTTTGGCGGCTTAACCGTGGCGCTGGTCACCGGCGTACCGCTTGGCACACTGATTGGTCAGCATTTTGGCTGGCGTGAAAGTTTTCTGGCGGTCTCTCTGCTGGGCGTGATTGCGCTGGTCAGCAGCATGATACTGGTACCACGTAACATCGCACAGCCGCCTGCCACTTCACTGGCACAACAGGCCGCGGTAATGATCAATCCGCGTCTGCTGCTGATTTACGCGATTACCGCGCTGGGCTACGGTGGCATCTTTACCACCTTTACCTTCCTGGCACCGATGATGCAGTCACTGGCCGGTTTCTCGCCGACTGCCGTCAGCGGCGTGCTGCTGGGGTACGGTATTGCAGTGGCGATCGGGAATATCTGGGGCGGCAGGCTGGCCGATCGCCGCGGGGCGGTACCGGCGCTGACGCTGATTTTTGTCGCGCTGGCCATTCTGTTAGTGGTATTCCAGTTCACCGCCAGCATGCATTACCCCGCGCTGCTCACGGTGCTGGTGATGGGCGTCTTTGCCTTTGCTAACGTACCCGGCCTGCAGGTTTATGTGGTGCAAAAGGCCGAACACTATGCGCCAGGCGCAGTTGATGTCGCGTCCGGGCTGAATATCGCGGCCTTTAATATTGGCATCGCACTGGGTTCAACCGTCGGCGGTCACATCGTGGAACATTACGGTCTGGCGCAGACGCCATGGGTGGGTGCCGTCATCGTGTTTGCGGCTCTGCTGCTGGTCCGCCTCAGTGGCCAGCTGGATAAGCCGCGCACGGCAGCGATCATTGAATAAGCCGCACAACAGCCTGCCGCATGGCGGGCTGTTGCCGTTGCTGGCTGTGAGGCGAATTCCGACAATCAATAACAGCAATTGAAACCCCGCGCTAAAATCCCTATAACAGTCAGGTGAAGTTGTAGTCGTAAATCAGCCAGGCGGGACAGTGCGAAAAAAAACTTATGCAATGCGGTATGTAGCAGGTCAGCCTGCTGAGCGGATTTTTCCGCCAGGGGCGATGCTGCATCTTGGGCAGGCGTTACCGCCCGGTGCACCGCTGCCAGCCGACCCAACCCTGCGCGTGCTGGTGTGGAATATCTTCAAACAGCAGCGGGCAGACTGGATGTCAGTACTGCAGGGCTTCGGCAAAGATGCCCATCTGGTGCTGCTGCAGGAGGCGCAGACCACCCCGGAACTGGTGCAGTTCGCCACCAGCAATTATCTGGCGGCCGATCAGGTACCGGCCTTTGTGCTGCCGCAACACCCCTCTGGCGTTATGACGCTGGCCTCTGCCCATCCGGTCTACTGCTGTCCGCTGCGTGAGCGTGAGCCGCTACTGAGGCTGTCTAAATCCGCTCTGGTCACTGCCTATCCGCTTCCCACCGGCGAAATGCTGATGGTGGTCAACATTCATGCGGTCAATTTCAGCCTCGGCGTTGATGTGTACAGCAAACAGCTGGGGCCGATTGGCGAGCAAATCCAGCATCATCGCGGGCCGGTGATCATGGCCGGCGACTTCAATGCCTGGAGCCGCCAGCGTATGAATGCGCTCTACCGCTTTGCCCGTGAGATGGCGCTGCGCGAAGTAAACTTTACTGATGATCATCGGCGCAAAGCCTTTGGCCGCCCGCTGGATTTTGTCTTTTACCGCGATATGAAGGTCAGCGAGGCGTCGGTGCTGGTGACGCGTGCCTCTGACCACAATCCTCTGCTGGTTGAATTCAGTCCCGGCGCGGCTAAACGTTAAGCTAAGTGCGGCGCGCCAAAGCGCATGATTCACAGCGCTGAAGCCGCATCCTGCTCATTAAGCCACTTCAGGCTGCTAAAGGCATGGCGCAGCGGCGAAAATAACGAGGTTTGCGCGTGAGTGTGTCTGACTGCGGGAACGGGAAAAGGTAAATAATGAAAAAGGCTGACAAAAGTCAGCCTTTTCGGTGCATCAGGTATCGGGTGTTGCGCTATTCTTCACAAACAGCGTCAGCTTGTCGCCGGGCTGAATGTCTTTAGCGTCACTGTTCCAGCGCATCACGTCTTTGGTGTTAACACCGTGACGTTTGGCGATACTGGCAAAAGAATCACCCTTACGTACACGGTAGGTGATGCTGTTGCCGTTATCCGCCAGCTGCGACGCGCCAGCTTTGCTGCCAACGTTCAGTGTCTGACCGATGCGTACTGACGCACTGCGCAGGTTATTCTGCTGCTTCAGTGCACTAACGCTCACACCAAGCTTACTGGCAATGCCCGATAAGGTGTCGCCTTTGCGGACCTTATAGCTATTGCCTGCAGCGCTGACTTTCGCCAGCTCGCCGGGCTGTACCGCAGCAATATCACCGGAAGCCAGTGAATTGCGTAGCTGGGCCACGTTGGACTTTGGCACCATAATATAGTGCGGTCCGTTTGGCGCGGTGGTGCCGTTTTTATACCCGGCATTGAATGTCTTCAGCTTGCTGAGCGACATACCGGCCATATCTGCGGCCTGCGTCAGTTCAATCTGCTGTCCCACTTCAACGCGAGCCAGTGCACGGCTCTCATTCGCGGTTGGCAGCTTAATACCGTAACGCTTGCTGTTCTTGAGAATATCACTCAGGGCCAGCATTTTTGGTACGTAAACCGTGGTCTCGCGTGGCAGCGATAAATGCCAGAAGTCGGTCGGCTTACCGCGCGCCTTGTTCTGTTTCATCGCCTTCAGCACACGCCCTTCACCGCTGTTATAGGCGGCGATGGTCAGTAACCAGTCACCGTCAAACATGCCGTTCAGACGCTGCATCATATCCAGCGCAACTTTGGTTGAGGCCACCACATCGCGGCGTCCGTCGTACCATTGGTTCTGTTTCAAACCATAGTTTTTGCCCGTCTGCGCAACGATCTGCCAGATGCCAGCGGCATTCGCAGAAGAGGTTGCGTGTGGGTCAAAAGCGCTCTCCACTATGGGTAGCAGTACCAGTTCCATCGGCATTTTACGTTTCTGTATCTGCTCGACAATCCAGTACATGTACGGCTCTGCCCGTAATGTTACATCGTGGAGATAGCTCTTATTTTTTAAGTACTTTGTTTTTTGTTCGCGGATTCGCGGGTTTTCCGGAATCCCCATCTTCAACTCGTCACTAATGTGATTCCAGAGATCAGTGTCTTCTGCGAGGCTGGTTCCATCATCTTGCCAGCGCGGCGACAACAAGCGATCTCCGTACTTTCCATTTTCACCTTGACCAGCTGAAGACAGACTCTGTGCATGCTGTACCGGGATACTGGCGTCATTCCTTGATGCCTGACATCCAACCAGCAAGACCGAGGCGAGTAATATCGCTTTAGCCTTCATGTGTGTGTCAATAGTTCGCTTAAAAGACGAGCAACTATACGTTAGCGACCGGCACAACACAACCAGAAATATCAAAAACGGTCTTTCTTCTCGCGTAGATCGGCAAAAGTCTGCCATAACGGAGCCGACGACACATTAATGCCTAAAGCCTTTTGCAAATCAGGATCTTGCGTACGCAGGAATAAATTTATTTCACGCTCCAGCGCCAGTTTTGTTGGCAAAGTAATGCGATTTTCTGCGCGTAAGTCCTTAATTTGCTGATACCTTGCCAAAATTTTCGGGTCCTGAGGCAGAATAGCCGCAGCAAACTTCATATTGGATAAAGTGTATTCATGCGCACAGCAGATAAGCGTATCGGCAGAGAGTTGATTAAGCGCCTGAAACGACTCAAACATTTGCTGCGCAGTGCCTTCGAACAGTCGTCCGCAGCCACCCGAAAACATCGTATCGCCACAGAAAAGATAAGGTGAGCTGAAATATGAGATATGTCCTAAAGTGTGTCCAGGCGTTGCGATGACGCGAAAATTTAGCCCGAGCAGCGTAAATTCATCACCGTCACTGAGAATAGTGCGCGCGCCTTTATCGGCGGTCTCCTGCGGACCATAAACCTCAAGTTGTGGATAGTGCTCCAGCAGTTCGCTAACGCCGCCCACGTGATCGTGATGATGATGGGTCAGCAGAATGGCCTGCGGCTGCCAGTGATTGGCGTGAATTTTTTCCAGCACCGGCCGGGCTTCACCCGGATCGACGATCAGACAGCGTCCCTGTTCATCGTTCAGTGTCCAGATGTAGTTATCCTGCAACGCGGGAATACTGGTAAGATTCATAAACACCTCTCAGGTCGTAGAAAAAGGAAAATGGTAGAGCATGAAGCCAGCGAAAACACGCCAAATCCTGACTGCGCCGCGCTCCTGGCAGGATATGCCCTGGGGCGACTATTTCCGCGACGCGTTAACCCAGCAACTGCAACCGTATCTCGGCAAGCTGTACGGCTTTCATATGCTTAAAATTGGCAGCCTCAGCGCAGAAATCAATACCCGCCAGTGTGCCATATCGCATCAGGTTAATGTGGGCGATGAGGGCGATGGGCTGCACGTCATCGCCAGCGCAACGCAGTTGCCATTTGAAGCCAAATCGATTGATGCCTGTCTGCTGGCGCACACGCTGGCCTGGAGTCAGGATCCGCACCGCGTACTGCGCGAAGTGGATCGTGTACTGATTGATGACGGCTGGATGATTATCAGCGGCTTCAATCCGTTCAGCCTGCTGGGCATCAGTAAAGGCCTGCCCGGATTACAGCGCCGCGCACCATGGAGCGGACGGATGTTCAGCCAGGTGCGCCTGCTCGACTGGCTGAGCTTACTCAACTATGAAGTGGTCTATCGTACGCGCTTTCAGGTGGTGCCGTGGCACCGCCAGGGCGGCAAGATGATCAGCACGCACCTGCCGGCGCTGGGCTGTCTGAATATCGTGGTTGCGCGTAAGCGCACCTTCCCGCTGACGCCGGGCAAAGTGAAGATGATGCCCGGCAAAACCCAGTTACGGCCAGCGGTCAATGCCACGCGGCAGTTTCGTGAAGCCAGCGATCAGGACTCAACCTGATAGCCAATATCGTCGAGGGAAGGATTGCCGGCAGCGCTGCGTGCCAGTTCATCGCAGCGTTCGTTCTCCGGATGACCGGCATGGCCTTTTACCCACACCCACTGAATCTGATGGGTACTGAGCGCCGCGTCGAGTCGCTGCCACAGATCAACGTTCTTCACCGGCTTCTTTTCTGCGGTTTTCCAGCCGCGCTTTTTCCAGTTGTGAATCCAGCTGGTGATCCCCTGGCGCACGTACTGGCTGTCGGTGCTGAGCACCACGTCACACGGCTGGGTCAGCGCTTCCAGTGCCACAATGGCCGCCATCAGCTCCATGCGATTATTGGTAGTA
This sequence comes from Pantoea sp. Cy-640, assembly GCF_011752635.1. Taxonomy (NCBI): domain Bacteria; kingdom Pseudomonadati; phylum Pseudomonadota; class Gammaproteobacteria; order Enterobacterales; family Erwiniaceae; genus Pantoea; species Pantoea sp. Cy-640. Next base: position 7,924 of record NZ_VWXB01000005.1, read on the forward strand.
AGGCGATAGCCGGCGCTGAATAATTTCTCGTGCTGGCGATAGCGAAGAATGGCGCCGTAGCCGCCGGGACCGGGATTGCCCAGGCAGGATCCATCGGTGAATATTTCTACCTGTTTGCGCATCTCTGGTAGACTTCCTTCTGACAAAACGCCAAGTCTGACATAAAACGAGTCCTATGAGCACTGCAAATAACCGCCAGATCGTCCTCGATACTGAAACCACCGGCATGAACATGATCGGAGTGCATTACGAAGGACATCGCATCATTGAAATCGGTGCGGTTGAGGTGATCAACCGTCGCCTGACCGGCAACAACTTCCATATGTATCTCAAGCCCGATCGGCTGGTGGATCCGGAAGCGTTCGGCGTACACGGTATTGCCGATGAATTCCTCGCCGATAAACCGACCTTTGCGCAAATCGCCGACGAATTCCTCGATTACATTCGCGGCGCGGAGCTGGTGATCCATAACGCTTCGTTCGACATCGGCTTTATGGATTACGAATTTTCCATGCTGCAGCGCGACATCGGCAAGACAGAAACCTTCTGTCAGATCACCGATAGCCTGGCGATGGCGCGTAAAATGTTCCCGGGCAAGCGCAACAGCCTGGATGCGCTGTGTAACCGTTTCGAGATCGACAACAGCAAACGTACGCTGCACGGCGCTTTGCTTGATGCCGAGATTCTGGCCGAAGTGTTCCTCACTATGACCGGCGGCCAGACCTCGCTGGCGTTTTCGATGGAAGGCGAGCAGAGCAATCAGGTGGCAGGCGAGCATATACAGCGCATCGTTCGTCCGGGCGCCGGCCTGCGCGTGGTTAGCGCCAGCGATGAAGAGATAATGGCGCATGAGAGCCGGCTCGATCTGGTGCAAAAGAAGGGCGGCAGCTGCCTGTGGCGCGCCTGAAGCCGCTGATTTTGCGTGGAAAAGCGTCGTTAAGCTGAAAAAAACGGCAAACGAGAGATTCCCCTGCAAAAAGCGTTGACGAGGAATGAGGCTGCCATTAATATGCGCCTCGTTCCCGACGGGGAACAAAGCGCGGAGCGGTAGTTCAGTTGGTTAGAATACCTGCCTGTCACGCAGGGGGTCGCGGGTTCGAGCCCCGTCCGTTCCGCCAATCTCTTTAAAGAAGCCGATGCAGCAATGCATCGGCTTTTTGCTTTTCTAAATCATACCCATCTGGCGTACGGTCGCCGTTAATGGCGACCGCCAGCGCATTAATCCTTCTGTACCGCCACTTCCGCACGATAGGTGGCTTGCGGCACCTCACGTTCGGCGCGCGCCAGCCAGCGGTAGCAGCCAGCGCCCAACGCCACGCCGATGAACCAGCTGAAGTTCGCCACCGCGTGCAGGGACGGAATAAAGCTAATCACCAGACAAATGCCGACGGAAGGCAGCAGTGCAGCAATCGCTTTCGGATTGAAACCGCCGCGATACCAGTAGCGGCCTTTTGGCGTATCGTTGAACAGGTCATCAACGTATACCTTACTGCGTTTGATCAGGTAGAAATCGGCGATCAGAATGCCAAACAGCGGCCCGATAAACGATCCCAGCACATCCAGCGTGTAGTGAATCAGCTCCGGCGACTGGAACAGATTCCACGGCGTCAGCAGCACTGAACCCACGGCGGCGATCATGCCACCCGCGCGGAAGCTGATCTTCTGCGGTGAGCAGTTAGAGAAATCAAACGCTGGCGAAACGAAGTTCGCCACGATATTGATGCCGATGGTGGCGGTAATCATGGTCAGCAGCCCGATAGCGACCGCTACATCGTTGCCTACCATGCTCACGGTTTCAATCGGATCGGTGATCATTTTGCCAAACAGCGACTGAGTACCCGAGACAATGACCACGGTCACAATCGAAAACAGCAGGAAGTTGAACGGCAGGCCCCAGCGGTTGCCGCGGCGAATCTCACCCATGCTTTTGCCGTAGCGCGAGAAGTCACCAAAGTTGAGCAGCGGGCCGGAGAAATAAGAGACCACCAGCGCGGTCGCGGTGATCATCTGCCAGGTTTGCTCGCCCGCGCTCAGTGATTTACTGGCGAGGGTGAAGGAGATACCGTCAAAACCGGTTTTGTATACAATCCAGCCCGCCAGCGCCACCATCACCACGTAGACCGCCGGACCGGCGATATCAATAAAGCGTTTAATCGCGCTCATGCCGTGCCAGAACACCATCGCCTGCAGCAGCCACATTATGCCGAAACAGCACCAGCCAAGCTGCGACAGGCCGAGCCAGCTGCTCTGCGTCATGCTGCTTAACGACGGGTAGAACTTCAGCAGCACCAGCATCAGCGCATTCGCCGCCAGATAGGTCTGAATGCCGTACCAGGCGAAGGCGATCAGCCCGCGGATCACCGCCGGGATGTTGGCCCCGAACACGCCAAATGCCTGACGCGAAATCACCGCGTAAGGCACGCCAGCCATCTGGCTCGGCTTTGCCACCAGGTTAGCGCACAGCTGCACGATACAAATTCCCACCAGCAGACACAGCAGCACCTGCCAGCTGGCCAGACCGAGGGTGAAGAAGCTGGCCGCCACCACATAGCCCCCCATGCTGTGTACGTCCGACATCCAGAACGAAAAAATGTTGTACCACGACCAGCTCTGGTTGCGGGTCGGCGCCAGGTCGTCGTTACACAGACGCGGGCTGTAATGGGCGTTGGCTTCAGAGGCCACCGCAGAGGTCACTTCAGAATGATTTGGCATGAAACCTGCTCCTCTTAACTTCATGGAAAAATAATGACAGCGTGAAACGGTATTGCAGGATCCAGGCCAGAATTGATTTCTTGTATACAAAAAATGAATTTCACGTATACGATGTCTGCATACAGTCACTTGCCGGAGCGGGTAATGAAGAGTGAAACAGGCCTGAAAACGGCTGCCGATCTGAATGACAGAGACGAACCTATCTATCAGGCGTTGCTGAACGCCATCGTGGAGCACCAGCTGCCGCCGGGCAGCAAATTGCCGGAAGAGGCGCTGTCGGAGGTGTTTGGCGTCAGCCGTACCGGCATTCGTAAGGTGCTGCAGCGCCTCGCGGCGGTGCAAATGATCACCCTGTCGCCCAGACGTGGTGCACAGGTGGCGACGCCGGGCGTGGAGGAAGCGCGCGACATCTTCGCCACGCGCAGCCTGCTGGAGTGCGCCAATCTGCCGGCGGTACTGGCGCATCTGCAGCCGCCGCATCTCGCCGCGCTCAGTGGCTTAATTGCCGACGAGCAGCAGGCGCACCAGCAGCACGACGGAGCCGCCGCCATCCGTCTGTCTGCAGCTTTTCATATCCAGCTGCAGGCGATTTCCGGCAACCAGGTGCTGACTGACATGGTGACGCGCCTGACGCAGCGCTCCTCACTGGTGATCGCCGCTTACGGTGCCCCCTGGCAGCGCGGCTGTCGTTGCGATCATCACGATCGGCTGGTGGATCTGCTGCGGCAAAACGATCTGCCGGCGTTAACCACGGCGCTGCAGCATCACTTCGAACATATCGTTGCCAGCCTGCACTTTGAGCGCAGCGGCGAAACCCTGCCTGATTTCACCCGGTTATTTGCCGGTCATAAAGGAGCGGCATCATGAGCCTGATCCAGGTGATCAACCCGAATACCAGCGCCGCCATGACGGCGACCATCGGTGCAGCGGCGCGCGCCGTGGCCGCACCTGGCACGGAGATTGTGGCGGTGTGCCCGAGCGAGGGCGTGCCCTCCATTGAAGGACACTTTGATGAAGCGATTGCCGCGGTGGGCGTGCTGGAACAGGTAAAACGCGGCAAAGAGCAGGGCGTCAGTGGCCATATCATCGCCTGCTTTGGCGATCCGGGACTGCTGGCGGCGCGCGAACTGGCGAGCGGACCGGTGATTGGCATTGCCGAAGCGGCGATGCACACCGCGACGCTGGTGGCGACGCGCTTTTCGATTGTCACCACGCTGCCGCGCACGCTGGTGATCGCCCGCCATCTGTTGCAGCAGTACGGATTCAGCCATCACTGTGCCGCGCTGCACGCCATTGACCTGCCAGTGCTGGCGCTTGAGGACGGCAGCGGCGTCGCGCAGGAGAAAGTGCGCGAGCGCTGCCTGCAGGCGAAACGTGAAGATGGCAGCGGGGCGATTGTGCTGGGCTGCGGCGGCATGGCGTCGCTGGCGCAGGATCTGACTAAAGAACTGGGCCTGCCGGTGATTGATGGCGTCAGTGCGGCGGTGAAAATGGTCGAGTCATTACTGGCGCTGGGCTTTGGTACCAGCAAACACGGCGATCTGGCTTACCCGATTAAAAAACCGCTCAGCGCGGCATTTCAGCACCTAAACTAAGGGCTGGTTGAGGACTGATGACAGGAACTTGCAGAATGAGTGATGTATCTGAAAAGAAAGAGTACAGCTTCAACAAAAACTATCCGCGCGATCTGATTGGTTATGCGGGCCAGCCGCCGCACGCGCAGTGGCCGGGTGAGGCGCGGGTGGCGGTGCAGTTCGTGCTCAATTATGAAGAGGGCGCTGAAAACAATGTGCTGCACGGTGACGCGGGCTCTGAGCAGTTTCTCTCCGACATCATCGGTGCCGCCAGCTATGCCGATCGCCACATGTCGATGGATTCCCTGTATGAGTACGGCTCGCGTGCCGGTTTCTGGCGCATCCATCAGGAGTTTCAGCAGCGCGGCCTGCCGCTGACCATCTTTGGCGTCGCGATGGCGCTGGCGCGGCATCCGCAGATTGTCGAGGCCATCAAAGCCGCCGATTACGATGTGGTCAGCCACGGCTGGCGCTGGATTCACTATCAGGGGATGGATGCCAAAACCGAGCGTCAGCACATGCAGCAGGCAGTGGACGTGCTCACCGAGTTATTCGGTAAAGCGCCCACCGGCTGGTATACCGGGCGCGACAGCCCCAATACGCGGCGGCTGGTGGTCGAGCAGGGCGGCTTCAGCTACGACAGCGATTACTACGGTGACGATCTGCCCTTCTGGACGCAGGTCACCTGTCAGGACGGCACGGTGAAGCCGCATCTGATCATTCCCTATACGCTGGAGTGCAACGACATGCGCTTCGCCACGCCGCAGGGATTCAACACCGCCGAGCAGTTCTATACCTATCTGCGCGATACCTTTGATGTGCTGTATGAAGAGGGCGCGACGGCGCCGAAGATGATGTCGATTGGCATGCACTGCCGTCTGCTGGGGCGTCCGGGGAAATTCCGCGCGCTGCAGCGTTTCCTCGACCATATTCAGCAGCACGACAAGGTGTGGGTGTGCACGCGTCAGCAGATTGCCGATCACTGGATGAAGACGCATCCGGCTGCCTGAGCGGCCTTACCTTTCACGGATGTCAGGTCGTTTTTGCCCTCTCTTGTCAGGAGAGGGCAACACTCGCGCCCGCCTCAGCTCATCAAACTCACCTGCGCCGCCACGATGCGCCAGCCGCACGGCAGCCGTACCCAGGTCTGCTGCTGACGGCCTATCTTCTCTACGCCCTCGCGGGTGAACTCGGTGCTGCACACAGCATAGTCATCGCCAAAAGTGGTGATCACCGTATTGCGCAGCGTGCGATCGAGCCCCTTTGACGGACGCGCCGCGCGAAAGGCGCGAATCTCGTCAATCCCGTACAGATTCTCTCCGGCACCGAGTCGCACCGTACGCGCATCGTGCCAGAACAGCTCGTCCAGCACGGCGACATCATTGCTCACCAGCGCCTGCTCGTAGCGGTAAAACGCGGCGGTGACTTCAGCCAGTATCGCCGGACGATCGATATGTTCAGGTGTCATCTTCAGGCATCCATAAAAGAGGTTTGTGGCAGCGTCACACCCTGCTGCTGCAGTGCCCAGGCGGCGCGCAGCGCCAGCTGTTCGTTAAACGGCGCAGCAATCAGCTGCAGGCCAATCGGTAAGCCGCTGGCGGTGAGCAGCGGTACGCTACACACCGGCAGGCCGAGGAACGAAATCGGCTGCGTCAGCATGCCCATGCTGGCGCGTGTCGGCAAATCCTGACCGTTGATGTGAATGGTTTCCTGGCCGATGGTGGTGGCGGTACAGGGCGTGGCCGGGGCGATCAGCACGTCGTAATGGTCGAACAGCGGCAGCACCTGCTGCTGGAAGTGACGGCGGAAACGCTGGGCCTGCACATACCACGCGGCGGGCAGCATCGCGCCCGCCAGCAGGCGTTCGCGTGAATTCGGCTCAAAGCGTTCTGGCTGGGTGCGCAGCGCTGGCAGATAGTGATTGCCGCCTTCCGCGGCGGTCATGATAAACGCGGCCGAGCGCGCCAGTTCGGCCTGGGGCAGCGTCACTTCTTCTGTCGCGCCGAGCGCGCTGGCCGCTACCGCCACCGCCGCACGCGCCTCATCGCTGCACCAGTCAGCAAAAAAGCCGCCCAGCACCGCGCTGCGCAGCTTTTCGCTGCCAGCAGAGAGCCTGTCACTGACCGGTTCCGCAGGCCGCGCCGCCTGAAACGCATCGCTGGCGTCGCCGCCCTGCAGCGCATCGTAGACCAGACTCAAATCTTCCACCGAGCGGGCAAACGGACCGATGTGGTCGAGGCTGGCGACAAACGGATGGCTGCCGCTGCGTGACAGACGGCCAAAGGTAGGTTTCAGGCCGAAAATGCCGCACAGCGAAGCAGGCACGCGAATCGAGCCGTTGGTGTCGGTGCCGAGTGAAAAGTGCACCAGCCCGGCAGCGACGGCTGCCGCGGAACCGCCAGATGAGCCGCCGGCCACGCGCGACAGATCGCGCGGGTTGCGGGTGGCACCATAATGGGTGTTCTCGGTGGTAAAGCCGTAAGCGTAGGCGTCCATATTCAGCATGCCGGAGAGCAGCGCGCCGCTCTGCTGCAGCTTAGAGACCGCCCACGCATCCTGCTGTGCCACCGGCCGCTCGCTGAACAGGCTGGCACCGGCAAGCGTGCTGTGACCGGCGACGTCAAACAGGTTTTTTACCGCATAGGGAATGCCAGCCAGCGCCGGCAGCGGCTCGCCGCGCTGACGCTGCTGATCCAGCCGTTCGGCTTCCCGCAGCATGCGCTGCGCGGTGACGGCGGTCCAGGCGTTGATGGCCGGGTTATGCTGTTCAATGGCGGCCAGCGTCTGCTGTGCGATGTCGCGCGCGCTGAGATCGCCCTGCGCCAGTGCCTGCTGCAGCTGGCTAATCGATAAGGCTGCCAGCGTCATGGATGAAACACTCCCGCCACTTCCAGGCGATCGTCCAGCGGCAGCGCCATCAGCGGCTGCGCCATCGCGGCGATACGGTTAAACTGCGTCAGCAGTTCGGCGCGGCGCGTGTCGTCCAGCTCCAGCGCCAGAATCTGTTCCATTTGGGCGATATAGGTTGCCCAGTCCGGTTGTGCACTCATGATTGTCTCCGTTAAAAACCGGCAGCGCTGCCGTTGCTGCGCGGATCAAACGCGCCTTCCAGCATGCCATTGTTGTGTCTGACGATGGCGCCGGCGTGGCCCACCACTTCACTGTATTCAGCCAGCAGTTCGACCTCATGACCGAGCGCGCGCAGCTGCTGCACGGTTTCAGGCGCGATGCGCGCCTCCAGCTTGAGGGAGTCCGAGGATTGGCCCCAGGTGCGGCCAAGCAGCCAGCGCGGTGCGCTGACCGCCTGCTGCAGCGGCTGGCCCTGAATGACATAGCGGGTAAAGATCGCCGCCTGGGTTTGCGGCTGGCCATCACCGCCCATCGAGCCGTACACCAGCGTGCGGCCATCCTTCAGGCGTGCCGCCGCTGGATTGAGCGTATGGAACGGCTGTTTGCCCGGTGCCAGCGTCAGCAGGTGATCCGGCTGCAGGCTGAACGCCGCGCCACGGTTTTGCCAGGTAATACCGGTGCCGGGCAGCACGACACCGCTGCCAAATTCGTGGTAGATGCTCTGGATAAAGGAGACCGCCAGGCCGCTGCTGTCCATCACCCCCATCCACACGGTATCGCCCGGTCCGCGTCCGGTGCCCCAGGGCGCGGCGCGATCGTCCTGTACCTGCGCGGCCAGCGTGCCGAGATGATCGGCATTCAGCAGCGACTGCACATCAATCGCCATGTGACGCGGATCGGTGATGTGTTGATCGCGCAGGGCAAAGGCCTGTTTGGTGGCTTCAACGATGCGGTGCACCGTCTGCGCTTCACTGGCGTCGGCCATCGCCAGACGATCGGTGATCCCGAGGATCGCCAGCGACACCAGCCCCTGCGTTGGCGGCGTCATGTTCCAGATATCGCCTTCGCTGTGCGCGAGGTGCAGCGGCGTGCAGCGCCGGGCGCGCTGCCGGTGTAAATCGTCCAGCGTAATCGGCATGCCGAGCGCGCCCATTTCGCGCGCCAGATGGTGCGCCAGCTCACCGCGGTAAAAGCTCTCCAGCCCTTGCTCGCTCAGCACGCTCAGCGTCTGCGCCAGCGCCGGCTGGGTAAAACGACTGCCGGCGGCGGGCGGTGCGCCATCAGGCAGAAAGGTGGCAGCAAAACCGGGCTGATGTTGCAGCTCATGCTGTTTTGCCGCCGTCGCTGCCGCCTGCGAGGCGGTGACCGGAATGCCATCGGCCGCATAGCGAATCGCATCGCGCAGCAAACGGCTAAGCGGTAGCGGCGTCGCGCCCAGTTCGTGCGCCAGCGTCAGCGCTTCCTGCCAGCCGCTGACGGTGCCGGCGACCGTCAGTGCCGCTTTAGGGCCGCGATGCGGAATATGGCTCTCACCGTGATAGAAGTCGGGGTGCGCCAGCGAACCGGCGGCGCCGCTGGCATCGATAGCAATCGGATCGCCACCGGGCGGCACCACCAGCCAGAAGCCGTCGCCGCCGAGGCCATTCATGTGTGGGTAAACCACCGCAATGGTCGCCGCGGCGGCCACCATGGCTTCCAGCGCGTTGCCGCCTTCGCGCAGAACTGCCAGTGCGCTTTCGCTGGCAAGGTGATGTGGCGTCACCGCCATGCCCATCGGGGCCATATTGCTTTGAATCATAATGAACTGTTCCCGGATTATTCTTTTGTAGCGGCGCGATTTGGCGCGCTGGATAGGGAAAACAAGCGCAACAAATTGCGCCGCTACCAGTCTGTACCAATGGTAAAGCAAGAGCCGTTCCAGTTTTGGTGTTACGCCAGCCTGGATCGATTTATGCTAGCTTGTGATGAAACGAAAGTTACAGGACCGATGATGAAACAGCTCGATGAACGCCTTCGCAGTCACTATCCGCAACTGTCGCCGCAGGAGCAGCGCATTGCTGACTTTGTGTTTGACCATTTTGATGATCTGATTAGCTATAACAGCGCTGAGCTGGCGCGGCTCAGCGGCGTATCAAAGGCCACGGTAAGCCGGCTGTTCAAACGCCTCGGCTATGAAAAATATAAAGACATGCGTGACGAGCTGCGCACCCTGCGCCAGAGCGGAATGCCGCTGACCGATAACCGCGACGCGGTGCAGGGCAACACGCTGCTGTCGCGCCATTACAAGCAGGAGATGGCGAACCTGACGCAATGGGTCAACAGCATTGACGCCCGGCAGTTTAGCGAGGTGATTGCCGCGCTGGGCGCCGCACGGCGGGTGTTCATCATTGGGATGCGCAACGCGTATCCGGTGGCGCTGCACCTGCGTCAGCAGCTGTTGCAGGCGCGCGCCCAGGTGCAGGTGTTGCCGCAGCCAGGCCAGACGCTGGGCGAAGAGCTGGTGGACATGACGCCAGAAGATGTGGTGGTGGTGATGGCGTTTCGCCGCCGGCCACGCATCATCCGTCCACTGATGCAGCAGCTGCAGCAGAGCGGCATCCCGGTACTGGTGCTGTGCGAACCGCAGGCGCAGGGCATTCTCACCCTGGCGCGCTGGCAGCTGTGCGCACCGCTCGACAGCGTTTCCGCCTTTGACAGCTACGCCTCGGCAATGAGCCTGATCAACCTGCTGGCCAACGCGCTACTGCACGAAATGCTGTCGCAGGGGCGTCAGCGCATCCATCAGATTGCCGATCTTTACCAGCAGCTCGACGAGCTGGAACACCGCTAAAGGGCACCGTTTTGGTGCTTTGCACCTTTTTTGATCGCGTCTGCTAACGGGGTGCTCCCCGTTAAGATGCGCCCTTAATCGCCTTAAATCCTCCGCTTAGCCGCTGCGTTTGCTACCTGTTGTGGTTGGCACATTAGTTGCAAATAAATTTATCAAGAATCTTTTGTTTCACCATTAACTCACCGGGGTGCATAATGAACAAAGTATTACTGGCAGTAGCAGGGGCAGCATTGCTGCTGGCGCAGGCAGGCAGCGCCATGGCCGATCAGCTGCAGGATATCCAGAAGCGTGGTGTGATTCGCGTGGCGGTGCCGCAGGACTTCCCGCCGTTTGGCTCGGTCGGTACCGATCTGCAGCCGCAGGGCTATGACATCGACATGGCGAAATACCTCGCGAAGCAGATGAAACTGAAGTTGCAGCTGGTGCCGGTGACCAGCGCTAACCGCGTACCGTATCTGCAGACCGATAAAGTCGACCTGGTGATCTCCAGCATGGGCAAAAACGCCGAGCGCGAAAAAGTGATCGACTTCAGCCGCGCCTACGCACCGTTCTTCCTCGGCGTGTTCGGCCCGAAAGGCGAGACGCTGAAAGATGCGGCGGCGCTGAGCGGTAAATCAATTGGCGTGACGCGCGGTGCAGTAGAGGACATGGTGCTGAGCGATGTCGCCCCGAAAGATGCTCAGGTGAAGCGCTACGAAGATAACAATACTACGCTGTCCGCCTATCTCTCCGGTCAGGTGCAGTATGTCGCTACCGGAAACCTGGTGGTCGCAGCGATTGCGCGCCAGAACGCGGAAAAAGCCCCGGTGCCGCAGTTTATGCTGAAAGATTCACCGTGCTTTATCGGCCTGAAAAAGAATGAGCCAGCGCTGAAAGAGAAAGTGAACGCACTGATTGAGCAGGGTATTAAAGACGGCACGCTGAACAAGCTGTCGGAAGAGTGGCTGAAAGCGCCGCTGCCTGCCAACCTCGGCGCATAACAGGAACGGCCAATGATTGGGCAACTTAACTTTGCAGATCTCTGGCCGCACTGGCCAGAGCTGCTGGCCGGACTGTGGGTCACGGTGCAGCTTACGGTGCTGGCGACGGTGGGCGGTGTCGGACTGGGTATTCTCGGCGCGGCGCTGCGCAGCGGCAAACCGGGCTGGGCCAGCCGCCTGTGGGGCATCTACGTCGAGCTGATTCGCAACACGCCGTTTGTGGTACAGCTGTTTTTTATCGTGTTTGGTCTGCCTAATCTCGGGCTGAAACTGACGGCCGGTGAAGCGGCGCTGCTGGCGATGCTGATTAACCTTGGCGCCTACAGCACTGAAATCATTCGTGCCGGTATCCAGGTCACGCCGCGCGGGCAGTGGGAAGCGGGGCGCGTGCTCGGGCTGAGCCGCACGCAAACCTTCATCCGCGTGGTGCTGCCGCCCTCGCTGCAGCGCATTTATCCGGCGCTGGTCAGCCAGTGCATCATTGTGATGCTCGGCTCGTCGGTGGTGTCGCAGGTCTCGTATGAAGAGCTGACATTTGCCGCCAACCTGATTCAGTCGCGCACCTTTTTGAGTTTTGAAGTCTATCTGGTGACCACGCTGATCTATCTGGCGTTGTCGATTGCCATGCGTCAGCTGCTGCTGGCGCTGGGTCGCAAATGGTTTGGAGCGCAGCCGGCATGACAACGTTTACTGACTGGGACATCCTGCGCAACCTGCTGCTGGCGGCGCGCTGGACGATTTTGCTGTCGCTGGTGGCCTTTTTCGGCGGCACGCTGGTGACACTGCCGCTGCTGTTTCTGCGTCTGCTGCAGCGGCGCTGGCTCACCCGCCTGATTCGCTGTTATACCGAGCTGTTTCAGGGCACGCCGCTGCTGATGCAGCTGTTTCTTGCCTTCTTCGGCGTTGGCCTGTTCGGCATCGACGTCGCGCCCTGGACGGCGGCGTCGCTGGCACTGACGCTGTATACCAGCGCGTTTTTACTGGATATCTGGTACGGCAGCATTCGCGCGCTGCCAAAAGGGCAGTGGGAAGCGTCGCGCTGCCTCGGCCTGAACTTTGGCCAGACGTTGTATCGCGTGGTGGCACCGCAGGCGATCCGCATCGCCATCGCGCCGACCGTCGGCTTTGCCGTGCAGGTGATCAAGGGCACCGCGCTGGCGTCGATTATCGGCTTTGTCGAGCTGACCAAAGCCGGCACCATTCTCAACAATGTGACGTATCAGCCCTTCAAGGTGTTTGGCCTGGTGGCGCTCGGTTACTTCCTGATGTGTTATCCGCTGTCGCGTTACAGCCAGTACCTGGAGAAAAAATTCAATGCCGCTCATCACCATTAATCAGGTCCAGAAGTACTACGGTGATAACCACGTACTGAAAGGGGTCGATCTGGATATCGACAACGGCGAAGTGATTTCCATCATTGGCCGCAGTGGCTCTGGCAAAAGTACCCTGCTGCGCTGCATGAACGGGCTGGAAGGCTATCAGGAAGGCAGCATTAAACTGGGCGGCATGACGATTACCGATCGTGAATCGCAGGCGCGTGAAATCAGCCGCTCGGTAGGCATGGTGTTTCAGAACTTCAACCTGTTTCCGCACATGACCGCGCTGGAAAACGTGATGCTGGCACCGCGCCGCGTGCTGAAAAAGAGCGAGGCGGAGTGCCGCACGCTGGCCACGCAGATGCTGGAAAAAGTCGGGCTCGGCGAACGCCTCAATTACTACCCGGCCAACCTGTCCGGCGGTCAGCAGCAGCGCGTGGCAATTGCCCGCGCGCTGGCGATGCAGCCAAAAGTTTTACTCTGTGACGAAATCACCTCGGCGCTCGATCCGGAGCTGGTGGGTGAAGTACTGAAAGTGCTGGAGCAGCTGGCCGCCGAAGGCATGACGCTGATTCTCGTCACCCATGAAATGAACTTCGCCCGCGACGTGGGCGACCGCGTGGTGTTTATGCATCAGGGACGCGTGTGGGAGCAGGGCGACAGCAAAACGCTGTTTGCAAATCCACAAACCGCCGAGCTGAAGCAGTTTATTTCGACCGTGCGTCTGTAACCGAACAATAAGGAACCCCTCATGGATATCAGCCAGTTCTCGCAAATCAATCCGCCACAGCGTCTGCTGATGGGACCGGGCCCGATCAACGCCGACCCGCGCGTGCTGCGCGCCATGTCGAGCCAGCTGCTTGGGCAGTACGATCCGGCGATGACGCACTATATGAACGAGGTGATGGCGCTGTACCGTGGCGTATTTCGCACTGAAAACCGCTGGACCCTGCTGATTGATGGCACCTCACGCGCGGGTATCGAAGCCATCCTGCTGTCGGCGATTCGTCCGGGCGATAAAGTGCTGGTGCCGGTGTTCGGCCGCTTCGGCCATCTGCTGTGCGAAATTGCCCGTCGCTGCCGCGCGGAAGTCCATACCATTGAGGTGCCGTGGGGCGAGGTATTTACCCCGGATCAGATCGAAGATGCGATCAAAAAAGTCAAACCGCGCCTGCTGCTGACGGTGCAGGGCGATACCTCAACCACCATGCTGCAACCGCTGGAGCAGCTCGGTGCGATTTGCCGCCAGTACGGTGTGCTGCTGTACACCGATGCCACCGCATCGCTGGGCGGCAACCCGCTGGAAACCGATGCCTGGGGGCTGGATGCGGTCTCTGCCGGCATGCAGAAATGCCTCGGTGGTCCGTCCGGTACCTCGCCGATCACCCTCAGCCCGCAAATGGAAGCGGTGATCCGTCAGCGTAAGTGCGTGGAGCAGGGCATCCGTACCGACGCACATCAGGATGGCGACGACGAGATGATCTACTCCAACTACTTCGATCTCGGCATGATCATGGATTACTGGGGACCGGAGCGGCTCAACCATCATACCGAAGCCACCACGGCGCTGTTTGGCGCACGCGAATGTGCCCGTCTGATCCTGCAGGAAGGGCTGGATAACGGCATCGCGCGTCACAAGCTGCACGGTGATGCGCTGCTGAAAGGTATTCAGGGCATGGGGCTGGAAACCTTTGGCGATCTCAGACACAAGATGAATAACGTGCTTGGCGTGGTGATCCCGCAGGGCATTAACGGCGACCAGGTACGCAAATTGATGCTGGACGATTTCGGCATTGAGATTGGCACCTCGTTCGGTCCGCTGCACGGCAAAGTGTGGCGCATCGGCACCATGGGCTACAACGCGCGCAAAGATTGCGTGATGCTGACGCTGAGCGCGCTGGAGTCCGTGTTGAATCACGTCGGTTTCCGCACCACTCAGGGTGCGGCGCTGCAGGCTGCCTGGGACCACTACGGGAGCCACGCATGAGTCATAGCCTGATGAGCGCCAGTGAGGCGCAGTCAGCGGCGGCGCGGGTGATGGCGCGCTGTGACGCGCTGGCAGCAATCAGTGAGAGCGAAGAGGGGCTGACCCGCGTCTATCTGTCGCCGGAGCAGGTGCGCGCCAACGCGCGCGTTGCTGAGTGGATGCAGGCGGCAGGTATGCACACCTGGCAGGATGCGGTCGGCAATATCTGCGGTCGCTATGAAGCGGCGGAGCCGGGCGCACCGGCGCTGCTGCTCGGCTCGCACCTTGATACCGTGCGCAACGCCGGACGTTACGACGGCATGCTGGGCGTGCTCAGCGCCATCGAAACCGTGCAGTGGCTGCATGACCATCAGCAGCGCCTGCCGCTGGCGATTGAAATTGTCGGCTTCGGCGATGAAGAGGGCACGCGCTTTGGCATCACGCTGCTTGGCAGCCGCGGTCTCACCGGCAGCTGGCCGGAGAGCTGGGTGTCACATCCGGACGGTAACGGTATTACGGTGGCGCAGGCGATGCAGGACCTCGGCCTGGACGCGGCGCTGATCCCGCAGGCGGCACGTGAGGTGAGCGACATTGTGGCTTATCTCGAACTGCACATTGAGCAGGGACCGTGCCTGGAACAGGACGATCTGGCGCTTGGTGTGGTGACGGCGATTAACGGCGCGCGCCGTCTTAACTGCCGCTTTGTCGGAGAGGCCGGTCATGCCGGCACGGTGCCGATGACGCACCGCAAAGACGCGCTGGCAGCAGCGGCAGAGTGGATGGTGTTTGTGGAACAGGCCACGCAGGATCAGGATGCGCAGCTGGTGGCAACGGTGGGCACGCTGAGCTGTCTGCCGGGCGCCGTTAACGTTATCCCCGGCGAAGTGCAACTGTCGCTGGACGTGCGCGGACCGCAGGATGAACCACTGGAGCGTCTGCTCTCCAGCCTGCTGACCCAGGCGGAAGCCATCGCGCTGCGGCGCGGGCTCAGCTTCAGCGCTAACGAGTACTATCGCATCGCGGCCACCGCCTGTGATACGCGGCTGCAGCAGGCGCTAAGCCATGCGGTAGAAACCGTACAGGGGCGCAGTCTGGCGCTGCCGAGCGGAGCCGGTCACGACGCGATCGCGATGGCTGAACGCTGGCCGGTGGGCATGCTGTTTGTGCGCAACCATCGCGGTATCAGCCATCATCCGGCGGAATCGGTGCAGGTGGCCGATGTGGCGCTCGGCGTGCAGGCCTATCTGCAGGCGGTGTGCGATCTGGCGCGCAGCTAAAGGAGCCGCGAAATGGATCTGAACGATTTTAATCAGGCGAGCGTCGCGCAGGCGCAGGCGGCGATTGCCCACTGCGTGGCGATTCCCGCCTGGCAGCAGGCGTTGGTGGCGGCGCGGCCGTTCGCCAGCCTGACGGCGCTGTACGCCACGGCGCAACAGCTGGCGCTGGCGTGGCAGGGCGACGCCTTGCGACAGGCGCTGAGCGCCCATCCGCGCATCGGCGAAAAAGCGCAGGGCGCGGGTAAAGAGGCCGCGCTGTCGCAGCAGGAACAGGCGGCGATGCAGCAGGCTAACGGCGCGCTGCAGCTGGCGATGCTGGCCGGTAATGAGCGCTATGAGCAGCGCTTCGGCCGGGTGTTTCTGATTCGCGCCAAAGGGCGCAGCGGCGAGCAGATGCTGGCGGAATTACAGCGCAGGCTCAACAATGATGAAGAGACTGAGCAGCAGGAAGCACTGGCGCAGCTGCGGGAAATTACCCTGTTACGGCTTAAGGAGAGCATCACATGAGCACCATCACCACCCATATTCTCGACACCGCGCTGGGCAAACCGGCGATTGGCGTCGCGATGTCGCTGGAGCAGAACAGCCCTGAGGGATGGCTGCCAGTGGCCGAGGGCGAAACCGACAGCGACGGGCGCATCAAAGATCTCACGCCTGAACCGCTGGCGCCGGGCCACTATCGCTTAACCGCGGAGATCGGTGACTATTTCGCCGCCGACGGACGTGATGCGCTGTACGTCAGCGCGCAGATTGATTTTGTGATTGGCTCCGCCGGCAGCCATTATCACCTGCCGTTCCTCATTTCCCCGTGGTCGTGGTCGACCTACCGCGGGAGTTAATCCAGGTCGCCATAAATGGCGCCCCTGTTAAATCGTTATGCGGTTCCGTAGGGTGCGCATTGATGCGCACCGGTATAACCCAATCCATCATGAGGTGTACCTATGCGCCCTGAAATTCGTGCTCTCTATCACAAACCTCGCGCTTGAAAGCCAGTAACTATCAAAACCTTCGGTCCATCCAAATATATTCTGCAACACGGTGCGGTTATCTTAACCGGACAACGTGAAGCCAATGGAGCCGAGAAATGAGCACGCCCGAAAATAATGATAATGCAGCCGCCTCAGGAAAATGCCCCTTTCATCATGGAGCATCGGAAGAGAAAAGCGTTTTAGCGCGTGGCGCCGGAAGCGGGACCACTAACCGCGACTGGTGGCCAAACATGCTGCGCGTCGATCTGTTAAACCAGCATTCCAGCCGTTCTAACCCCCTCAGTGACACTTTCAACTACCGTGAAGAGTTCAGCAAGCTGGATTACGCCGCGCTGAAAGCCGATATTCGTGCGCTGCTGACCGACTCGCAATCCTGGTGGCCTGCCGACTGGGGCAGCTACATCGGGTTGTTTATCCGTATGGCATGGCACAGCGCCGGCACCTACCGCACCATCGACGGTCGCGGCGGTTCCGGACGTGGCCAGCAGCGCTTTGCGCCGCTCAACTCCTGGCCGGATAACGTCAGCCTCGACAAAGCACGTCGTCTGCTGTGGCCGGTGAAACAGAAGTATGGCCAGAAAATCTCCTGGGCCGATCTCTACATTCTTGCCGGTAACGTGTCGCTGGAAAACGCCGGCTTCCGTACCTTTGGCTTTGGTGCCGGTCGTGAAGATGTCTGGGAACCGGACATGGACGTGGACTGGGGACATGAGACCGAATGGCTGGCGCACCGCCATCCGGAAAGCCTGGCAAACGCGCCGCTGGGTGCGACGGAAATGGGCCTGATCTACGTGAACCCGGAAGGTCCGGAAGCCAGCGGCGATCCGCGCTCGGCGGCCCCGGCGATTCGCGCCACCTTCGGCAACATGGGCATGAACGATGAAGAGATCGTCGCGCTGATTGCCGGCGGTCACACGCTGGGTAAAACACACGGTGCTGCGGCGGCCAGCCACGTGGGCGTCGATCCGGAAGCCTCGCCGCTGGAAGCGCAGGGTCTGGGCTGGCACAGCAGCTACGGCAGCGGTGCCGGTGCCGATGCCATCACTTCCGGTCTGGAAGTGGTATGGACGCAAACCCCAACGCAGTGGAGCAACTACTTTTTCGAGAACCTGTTCAAATATGAGTGGGTACAAACGCACAGCCCGGCGGGCGCGATTCAGTTCGAAGCGGTTGATGCCGAAGCGATTATCCCGGATCCGTTCGATCCAGAGAAAAAACGCAAGCCGACCATGCTGGTCACCGACCTGACGCTGCGCTTCGATCCGGAGTTCGGGAAGATTTCGCGTCGTTTCCTCAATGATCCACAGGCGTTCAACGAAGCCTTCGCCCGTGCCTGGTTCAAACTGACGCACCGCGATATGGGGCCAAAAGCGCGTTACATCGGTCCGGAAGTGCCGAAGGAAGATCTGCTGTGGCAGGATCCGTTACCGCAGGCCACGCATCAGCCGACACCGGATGACATCACCGATCTGAAAGCGAAAATTGCCGCTTCGGGTCTGAGCGTCAGCCAGCTGGTCTCTGCGGCCTGGGCGTCTGCTTCCACCTTCCGTGGCGGCGATAAACGCGGCGGCGCGAACGGTGCCCGTCTGGCGCTGGCGCCGCAGAACGGCTGGGCGGTCAACGCCAGTGTCACCCGCGATGTGCTGCCGGTGCTGCAGAAGATTCAGCAGGAGTCAGGTAAAGCGTCGCTGGCGGATGTGATTGTGCTGGCGGGCAGCGTCGGGATTGAGCAGGCGGCAGCAGCGGCAGGTGTCGCGGTGCAGGTGCCGTTCACGCCGGGCCGCGTAGATGCGCGTCAGGACCAGACGGATGTTGAGTCATTCAACGTACTGCAGCCGCTGGCCGATGGTTTCCGCAACTATCGCCGTGTGCAGGGCGGTTCTTCCACCGAAACCCTGCTGCTGGACAAAGCGCAACAGCTGACGCTGAGCGCGCCAGAACTGACGGTACTGCTGGGTGGTCTGCGCGTGCTGGGCACCAACTTCGACGGCAGCGCGCACGGCGTGTTTACCGATCGTGCAGGCGTGCTGAGCAACGACTTCTTCATCAATCTGCTGGATATGCGCACCGCATGGCGCGCCACCGATGAGAGCGCTGAGCTGTTCGAAGGCCGCGATCGTCAGAGCGGAGAAGTGAAGTACAGCGCCACCCGCGCCGATCTGGTGTTTGGTTCTAACGCCATCCTGCGCGCGCTGGCGGAAGTTTACGCCAGCAGCGATGCGAAGCAGAAGTTCGTTAACGACTTCGTGGCCGCCTGGACCAAAGTGATGAACCTCGACCGGTTCGATCTGTAAGCAACTGACGTGAATAACGCGAACCCCGGCCTGGCCGGGGTTTTTTATTACTTCAGCGTATATTCATCGGCGTCGCGCCAGGCCGGGAAGCGTTCGCGATAGTCCTGCAGCGCCTCCAGTGATAACTCGGCGTCGAGGCGCGCGCGGGCGAAGGGTTCAGCGGCCGCGAGGATCTCACCCTGCGGCGAGATAATCCGGCTGTCGCCGCTGTATTGATGCTGATTGCCGTCACTGCCGACGCGGTTACACCCGGCTACATAGGCCTGATTCTCAATGGCGCGCGCCAGCAGCAGCGCCTGCCAGTGCAGCGCGCGCGGTGCCGGCCAGTTGGCGACGTACAGCGCCAGATCGTAATCATTCTGGTTGCGCGAAAACACCGGGAAGCGCAGGTCGTAGCAAATCTGCGGCAGAATACGCCAGCCGCGCCAGTGGAACACCTCGCGCGTTTCACCGGGCACATAGTGCTGGTGCTCACTGGCCATGCGGAACAGATGGCGTTTGTCGTACTGGTGCAGCGTGCCGTCGGGCTCCACCAGCAGGAAACGGTTTACCGCGCCCTGGTCGCTCTGAATCGCCGCGCTGCCACCGACCAGGGCATTCAGGGCTTTGGCATGACCGTGCAGCCACGCCACTACCTGATCCTGCGGCAGCGAACTGGCCGCCGCCTCCATGGCGAAGCCGGTGGTAAACATCTCCGGCAGCAGGATGACATCGCGGCCCGTCAAGCCCTGCAGCACCTCATCAAAATGACGCAGGTTGGCCGCGCCATCCATCCAGCTCAGGGTTTCCTGTAATACGGTAAGTTTTAAAGCTGACATAAACGCTCCGCAGCGGCGTCAAGCGTCGCTTCCTGTTTAGCAAAGCACAGGCGAATGAGCTTGTGCGGGAAAGGGTCCGCGCAGAACACTGACAGCGGAATCGCCGCCACGCCCACTTCGCGGGTTAACCACTGGCAGAAACTGACATCATCCAAATCGGAAATGGCGCTGTAATCCACCAGCAGGAAATAGGTGCCGGCACAGGGCAGCACCTTAAACCGGCTGGCGGCCAGCGCCTGCGTCAGGCGGTCACGCCGGGCGCGATAGAATGCCGGCAGCGCATCAATATGTTCCGGCTGCTGGCGCAGCATATCGGCAATCGCCAGCTGCGCCGGGGTATTCACTGAAAAAGTGAGATACTGATGCACTTTGCGAATTTCGGCGCTGATCGCCGCCGGAGCGATGCAGTAACCCACTTTCCAGCCGGTCATATGAAAGGTTTTGCCGAAGGATGAGACTGCGATGGCGCGCTGACGCAGGTCGGCATGTGCCAGCACGCTGGCATGGCCCTGCTCATCAAAACAGATGTGCTCATAGACTTCATCGCTGAGCACATAAATTTCCTGTCCGGCGATCGCCTGCCACAGCGCGGCGTAGTCGCTGGCGTGCCACACGGTGGCGGAGGGATTATGCGGCGTGTTGACGATCACCAGCCGGGTGCGCGCGCTGAGCAGGCTGCTGAAGGCCTGCCAGTCGACCTGAAAAGCGGGCGGCTGCAGCGCGATGCGTTTCAGCACGCCGCCAGCCAGCTGAACCGCCGGCGCATAGCTGTCGTAGCTGGGATCGAAGCAGATCACCTCGTCGCCCGGCCGCACCAGCGCGGTGATCGCGGCATACAGCGCTTCGGTTGCGCCCGCCGTCACGGTGATGTCGCTGTTGATATCCGGCCGATGACCGTACATGTCTGCGGTTTTATCGGCGATCGCCTCGCGCAGCGGCAGGGTGCCAATCATCGGCGCGTACTGGTTAGCACCTTCGCTGACGTGATGTGCCAGGCGCTGCTGCAAATAGCGCGGGCCGTCAAAATCGGGAAAGCCCTGTGACAGGTTGATGGCATTGTGCTGGGCGGCAAGGGCGCTCATTTGGGTAAAAATGGTGGTGCCGAGCGCCGGTAGTTTGCTCTCGGGGATCAGGTTGGGCTGCGTCATTATCGGGTGCCTTAAGCGCGAATGTCGTTGCGGAGTAACCTTGTGCTGCAGCCACTATAAACAGGATATCAACACTTGGCAATCGAGACGCTTAGACGTCTAAACGTGGCTGGCACAGACGCTGAGTGCGCTTATCCGCTGCCGCAGGCCATAAAAAAAGCCTCCGGCTGGAGGCTTTTTACGGTTACGCCGCTTCGCTGGGGCGGGCGCTCGGTTTGGGTTTGCTGTCCGGTTTGGCCACCGCCAGCGCCTCGGGCGCAAAATCATCCACGTTGATGGCCTTCAGCCGGCTGGCTTCGGCCCGCGTCAGCACCTTCGCTTCACTCTCGTCAATCCAGCCTTCTTTCAGCGCGCGCTGGGCCAGCGCATCCAGCCGGGTGAAGGAGAAGTGTTTTTTCTGCTGCTGACACAGACGATCGTGAATCACTTCCGCCGCCATCACATCCTGCAGCGCCTGCTCCAGCTGACCGGCCGGGTTGTGCTCACTCGGCGTCAGATACTGGCCGCGGCCCAGACGGGTGCGGGTTGCGGACGGCAGCTGCAGCATTTTGGCCAGCTTATGATCCAGTTTATCGGACGGTGCCGGGCAGTGTTTGCCGCCGGCGAAAATCACCAGCCGCAGCGCACCTGCAACCAGGCGATTCGGGAAGTTGCGCAGCAGATCGTCCATCGCCACTTCCGCCTGATGCAGCGCATCCTGCACGCCCCAGTGCACCAGCGGCAGATCCGCCTCGTTGCGGCCTTCATCGTCATAGCGTTTCAGCGTGGCGGATGCCAGATACATCTGGCTCAGCACATCGCCGAGGCGTGCCGAAATACGTTCGCGACGTTTCAGGCTACCGCCCAGCACCGCCATCGACACATCCGACAGCAGCGCAAGGTTGGCGCTCAGGCGGTTCAGCTGCTGATAGTAGCGGCGGGTCGCGTCACGGGTTGGCGTAGCGCTGGTGCGGCCGCCGGTCAGGCCAAGCCACAGGCTGCGCACTTTATTGCTGCCGACGTGGCCGATATGGCTGAACAGCGCGCGGTCAAAGGCGACGAGATCGTTCTTGGCGGCGGCGTTCATCTCTTCCAGCACCCACGGGTGGCAGCGGATTGCGCCCTGGCCAAAGATAATCATGCTGCGCGTCAGGATGTTCGCGCCCTCAACGGTGATGGCGATCGGGGCGCCCTGATAGGCACGCGCCAGGAAATTGTTCTCACCAAGCATGATGCCTTTACCGCCGGCGATATCCATTGCATCAATGATGGCGCGCTGGCCGCGATGGGTGCAGTGGTATTTGACAATCGCTGACAGCACCGCCGGTTTTTCGCCCAGCATAATGCCGCTGGTGATCAGCGTCGCCGCCGCGTCCATCACGTAAGCGTTACCGGCGATGCGCGCCAGCGGCTCCTCAATCCCTTCCATTTTACCGATAGAGACTTTGAACTGGCGGCGAATGTGCGCGTAGGCACCGGTCGCCAGCGCCAGGCTTTTCAGGCTGCCGGTGGCGTTAGACGGCAGGGTAATGCCGCGTCCTACCGACAGGCACTCAACCAGCATTCGCCAGCCCTGGCCGGCCATCGCCGGACCGCCGATGATGTAATCGATCGGCACAAAGATATCTTTGCCGCGCGTCGGCCCGTTCTGGAACGGCACGTTCAGCGGGAAGTGACGTCTGCCAATTTCAACGCCTGGCGTATGGGTCGGGATCAGCGCACAGGTAATGCCCAGCTCTTCGGTTTCTCCCAGCAGATGATCGGGATCGGAGAGCTTAAAGGCGAGGCCGAGCACGGTGGCAATCGGCGCCAGGGTAATGTAGCGCTTGTTCCAGGTCAGGCGCATACCCAGCACCTGCTGGCCCTGCCAGTCGCCCATGCACACCACGCCGGTATCCGGAATGGCACCGGCGTCGGAGCCCGCTTCCGGGCTGGTCAGCGCAAAGCAGGGGATTTCATCGCCGCGCGCGAGGCGTGGCAGGTAGTGATCTTTCTGCTCATCGGTACCGTAATGCTGCAGCAGTTCACCCGGACCCAGCGAGTTCGGCACGCCGACGGTGATCGCCAGGATCCCGGACACGCCTGCCAGTTTTTGCAGCACACGCGCCTGCGCGTAAGCGGAAAACTCCAGACCGCCGTACTCTTTTTTGATGATCATGGCAAAGAAGCGGTGCTGCTTGAGGTAAGCCCACAGCTCCGGCGGCAGATCGGCCATTTCATGGGTGATTTCGAAGTCGTTAGCCATGCGGCAGGCTTCTTCTACCGGGCCATCCAAAAACGCCTGTTCCTCTTCGGTCAGGCGCGGCTGCGGATAGTTGTGCAGTTTCTGCCAGTCCGGTTTGCCGCGAAACAGATCGCCTTCCCACCAGGTGGTGCCGGCGTCGATCGCCTCTTTTTCGGTGCGCGACATCGGCGGCATCACCTTCTGGAAGCTGTGCAGAGCCGGCTTAGAGAACATGCTGCGGCGCATCGCCGGCAGGTTGAAAGGCAGCAGAATAATGGCCAGCGGCAGCAGCAGCCACGGCGTCCACAGGCCGGTGGCGGCCAGTGCCGCGGTCCACAGCAGCACAATCGCACTGCTAAGCCGCAGTGAAACCTGATGGTAGAAGAGGGCGCTAATTAACACCAGCGTCGCGATGATCGAGGCAAGCAACATAATGAACCGCTCCGTAAGTTGTAAGAGGTCTGACCTGTTAGTGATAAGGTTTAGAGCAGCGCACAAAATTTATCAATCTGTTTACATCGCAATTACAACCGAACTCACAAAATCGCGCCGGCAATTGGACGTCAGCGCGGCGTCGCGCTTTTCCCTGCTGCGGGCGCTTTGCGGCTCTGGCCCATTCCGTTAAACTTGCTGGGTCAATTTTCCTCTAAAGGACATCCCTATGTATCAGGACATTATTCGCTCAGAACTCAATGAAGCCGCCGATACGCTCAATAAGTTCCTGAGTGATGAAGCCAACATTCACGCCATTCAGCGCGCAGCCGTGCTGCTGGCCGACAGCTTCAAAGCCGGTGGCAAAGTGCTCTCCTGCGGCAACGGCGGCTCGCACTGCGATGCCATGCACTTCGCTGAGGAGCTGACCGGGCGCTACCGCGAAAATCGTCCTGGCTATCCGGCCATCGCCATTTCGGATGTCAGCCATCTCTCCTGCGTCAGCAACGATTTTGGCTACGACTATGTGTTCTCCCGCTACATCGAGGCGGTCGGGCGCGAGGGCGATGTGCTGCTGGGGCTGTCCACTTCGGGTAACTCGGCCAACATCATCAAAGCCGTAGAAGCCGCGCGCGCCAAAGGCATGAAAGTGATTACCCTGACCGGCAAAGACGGTGGCAAAATGGCCGGTACGGCCGATATCGAAATTCGCGTGCCGCACTTTGGTTATGCCGATCGCATTCAGGAGATTCACATCAAAGTGATCCACATCCTGATGCTGTTAATCGAAAAAGAGATGGTTAAGTGATGACGTGCTCCTCCCGCGCCCGCGGGAGGTTCTGATAAGGCGGTTGCTATGTGCGAATTGCTCGGGATGAGCGCCAATGTCCCCACGGATATCTGTTTCAGTTTTACCGGTCTGGTGCAGCGTGGCGGTGGAACCGGGCCGCACAAAGATGGCTGGGGCATCACCTTTTACGAAGATAAAGGCTGCCGCACGTTTAAAGATCCGCTGCCGAGCTACAACTCGCCGATTGCCCGCCTGGTGCAGGAGTATCCGATCAAGTCGCACTCGGTGGTGGCGCATATTCGTCAGGCCAATCGCGGCCAGGTGTCACTGGAAAATACCCATCCGTTTACCCGCGAACTGTGGGGCCGCAACTGGACTTACGCGCATAACGGTCAGCTAAAGGGCTATCGCCAGCTGGAGACCGGGCATTTCCGTCCGGTAGGCGAAACCGACAGCGAAAAGGCGTTTTGCTGGATTCTGCATAAGCTGGCTGAGCGCTATCCGCGCACGCCGGGCAACTGGCCGGCAGTGTTTCGCTATGTGGCGGAACTGGCGACGGAGCTGCGTCAGAAGGGCGTGTTCAATATGCTGCTGTCTGACGGACGCTATCTGATGGCCTTCTGCTCAACCAATCTGTACTGGATTACGCGCCGCGCGCCGTTTGGCAAAGCGAAGCTGCTCGATCAGGATGTGGAGATTGATTTTCTGCAGCAGACCACGCCGAAAGACGTGGTGACGGTGATTGCGACGCAGCCGCTGACCGGTAATGAAACCTGGCACCGCATCGTGCCAGGTGAGTGGGCATTATTTTACCTGGGTGAGCGCCAGGAATGATTTCGACGCCGCTTCCGGCGTGGTCATGACCGGCGTGTTGTTCACCGCATACTGACCGGTTGCCGTCACGTTGACCGTTGGCGGCACGTGGTATTTGGCGAAGTAAGCATAGCCCGGCTGCAGTTCACGCCAGAAGCTGATGTAAGTCGAGTAACGATGACGCTGCATGTTGCTGTCGGTCATGCGGAACGGGAAGATGTTGACCTGCACATCCTGCTGACCGTTACGCAGCGCGGCGTTCACGTAAGTGAAGATCTCATCCATCGATGCGTTGGTCATGGCATAGCAGCCTACAGACACGCAATCGCCGTGAATCATCAGATAGTTACCGTTATAGCCTTTGGCGCGATCGTACTGATTCGGGAATCCGGTATTGATGGCGCGATAAAAACGGCTGTCCGGCTTAAGCTGATTCATCTTCACGTTATAAAAGCCTTCCGGACTTTTAAAATCGCCCTGACGACGTTTCGGCCCGAGGCCGCCGGAGAAGTTACAGATGCGATAGCTGTCCAGCAGACGATATTCATTACCGATTTTGCCGTACAGTTCCAGCGTACGCTCTTCCTTGAAGATCTGAATAAATACCGGTGTGCCCAGTAATTGTTTCTTTAACTCTTTGCTCACCGGAGCCAGCGGCTGCATTGGCTCAGGCGTCATTGCCCAGCTCAGGAGCGGCATAAGAATCATCGCAAACAATAATGCGATTCTGCCCATTCTGTGTGTACCTTGAAGTGAAGAGGAACGCTGACGCAGTGCGTCACTGTATTGCATTATCGGAAATATCCGCTACCGCAGCGCAACATTATCATTGTCTGGCGTTTAATCAAGCCGGAGTCCGAGAAAATGGTGCAATCCTAAAGGGAATACGACCACAAATTTGTAAACTTTAATCGCACGCGCCACAAATATTGCCGTTGTTTTTCTCTGCTGTATACTTATCCAGTATCCGGAGGGGCGTATGCGCAAAATCATTCATGTCGATATGGACTGCTTTTTCGCGGCAGTGGAAATGCGCGACGATCCTTCATTACGTGATATCCCGATTGCCATCGGCGGCAGCCGCGTGCAGCGTGGGGTGATCAGCACCGCCAACTATCCGGCGCGGAAATACGGCGTGCGCAGCGCGATGCCGACCGCCACAGCGCTGCGCCTCTGTCCCCATCTGAAACTGCTGCCCGGCCGTTTTGATGCCTATAAAGAAGCCTCGCAGCAGATTCGCGCCATCTTTACCCGCTATACACCACTGATTGAGCCATTGTCGCTGGATGAAGCCTACCTGGACGTCACCGACAGTGAACACTGCCAGGGATCGGCCACGCTGATGGCGCAGGCGATTCGCGCCGATATTCTGCGCGAAACCGGCCTGACCGCGTCTGCCGGCATTGCGCCGATCAAGTTCCTCGCCAAAATCGCTTCTGACATGAACAAGCCAGATGGCCAGTATGTGATTACGCCGCAGGCGATGCCGGACTTTCTGCTGACGCTGCCGCTGAGCAAGATTCCCGGCGTTGGCAAAGTGGCCACCAAAAAGCTTGAAGAGATGGGGCTGCGCACCTGCGCTGATGTACAACAGGCCGATCTGGCGCAGCTGCTGAAGCGCTTTGGAAAATTTGGCCGCGTGCTGTGGGAGCGCAGCAACGGCATCGACGATCGCGACGTGGTGGTGGAGCGCGAACGCAAATCGCTGGGCGTCGAGCGCACGCTGGGCGAGGACATCCATCACTGGGAGCAGTGTCTGGAGATTATTGATTTTCTCTATGCCGAGCTCGATCGCCGCCTCAGCGCGATCCGCCCGGATAAGCAGATTGCACGTCAGGGCGTAAAGCTGAAATTCAACGATTTTCAGCTCACCACCCAGGAACATGTCTGGCCGGTGCTGAATAAAGACGACATGATCGCCGTGGCGCGTCAGGCCTGGGATGAACGCCGCGCCGGACGCGGTGTGCGGCTGGTGGGGTTGCACGTCACGCTGGTAAATCCGCAGCTGGAGCGCCAGCTGGTGCTGGGACTGTAACGCCGCGCCCGCTTCCGCTCTCTTCGGGACGTTTCGTACATCGTTCCACTAATGAATCGCCAACAATGCACGCTTTTACACTCCTCACTCAAGGTGCAACATGGCAAATTATTACTCAACCCGCCCGACCATTACGTCAATCTATGATGATGTTGGCGAGACCGGCGTCGTTTCACGCGGCGGGTTCACTGACGATGTGCGTCCACGCATTACCGGTAAAGCGAATCCGGGGGCGGTGATTTACCTCTATGACAACAACCGGGTTATTTACCAGTTTCAGGCCGGGCGCGACGGGACCTTTGACGTGACCTTCGGGTATGACTTACCGCCGGGAGCACACAGCTTCCGGTTATCCAGTCAGGGCCAGTACAGCGAGCCTTACGCGATCAATATCTCCTCAGTCAACGTCGAGCCGCCGAAAATTCTCTCACTGTACGATAACGTGGGTGAAACCGGTGATGTGCTGCACGGTGACAAGACCGACGATCGCCGCCCGCTGATCAAAGGCAGCGGCACGCCGGGGGCCACCGTGACGCTGCTGGATAACGGCACGGTAATCGGCCAGACCCGCATTGATGCCAAAGGCAACTGGAGCCTGCAGCCGTCGCGCGATCTGCCATTAGGTGAACATAACCTGACGGTGCAGAGCCAGGGCATGACCAGCAGCGGCTTTAAGGTCGAGGTGGTGCCGGTGAAAACCATCAAACCGGAAATTCTGGAAATCTTTGACCGCGTGGATGAAACCGGCCTGCTGAAGCCTGGTGATGATACCGACGACCGACGTCCGCTGCTGAAAGGCGTGGGCACGCCGGGTGCGGTGGTGTGGCTGATGGACAATGGCCGCGGCATTGCTTATACCGTGGTGGATAAGCAGGGCAACTGGACGCTGCAGCCGACTAACGATTTGGCGCTGGGTAAACACCACCTCGCGGTTTACATCAATGGCGTGGTCAGTGAACCGGTTGAACTCAACGTGGTGATCCGTGAAGGGTCTGAGCCGGTGATCGTGGCTATTCATGACAATGTGAATGAAGTGGGGGTGGTTGAGCCAGGTAAAGACAGCGACGATCGCCGGCCGATTGTCAGCGGCACCGCACTGCCGCACACCACCATCTGGCTGCTGGATTCCGGCGGTATCCTCGGCAGCGCGCGTTCGGATGCGCAAGGTAACTGGAGCATCAAGCCGGATATCGAACTGCGTTATGGTCTGAATAAACTCTGGGTCAGCAATGGCGACTCGGTCAGCGACATCTATCCGATTAACATTGTGCCCATGCAGGGTCAGGCACCGGAGATCCACGCGGTGTATGACGATGCGGGCTACCACGCTGGTAATGTTGCCAACGGCAGCAAAACCGACGATGCACGGCCAACCCTGAGCGGCAAAGGCATTCCGGGCGAAACCGTCACGCTGCTGGCTAACGGGATTCAGGTGGCGAACACCCTTGTTGATGCGCACGGTAACTGGACGATGGAGCCGTACCGCGATCTGGATCCGGGCAGCTACAGTCTGGTGGTCGACAGCAACGGTAAGAAGAGCGCGCCGTGGAAGATTGACGTGGTGGCGGAAAACCGCATTCTGAATCTGTACGATGATGTCGGGATGGAAGGAACCATCGGCAATAATGGCGTCACCGATGATACGCGTCCCACAGCAAGCGGCATGGGCCAGCCGGGCAGCCTGGTTAAACTGATTGTGGGCGGTACGGTATTAGGCAGTGCCATCGTCAATGAGGATGGGCTGTGGCAGATTGAGCCGGTGCGCGACTTACCGGTGGGTTCACATAAACTGATGGTGGTGAGCGACGGTTTTTACAGCCAGCCTTTCTATGTTGAGATCGTGGCCGCAATGGAAGACGCGCCGGAGATCCTGTGGCTGGACGATAACGTGCGCAACGTTGACTACATCTCTGAAAACGGCAACTTCTACGATCGTCGTCCGGTCATTACCGGCCAGGGGCGCGCTGGCGCGCTGGTGGAAATTTTCGATAACGGCGTGTCGATCGGTAGCGTGAAGATCCAGCCGGATGGCATGTGGCAATTCCAGCCGCACAGCGATCTCGCGGTGGGTGATCATGAGCTGGTGGCGAAAGTTGCGGGTACAGCCGGCAACACCATGCCGATCACTGTCGTTGAGCTGAAAATTACTCAGGTGCTGGATGATGTCAACGAGCCGGCGCTGCTGCAGCCAGGCGATATCACCGATGACAGCAAGCCGCAGTTTAAAGGCACTGGCCTGCCGGGCGAATTCATTTATTTGCTGAATAACGGCGAGAAAGTCGGTTCCGCTAAGGTAAACAGCAAAGGCGAGTGGACGCTGGAACCCAAATGGCACCTTGAGCCGGGTGAGCATAACTTCGAAATTCAGGGGCGTCATCTGAAGACCGAAGCGTTCAGCCTGGTGGTTGAGGAGCCGGTTGAAGAGGACTTCACGATGCTGGCGCTGGATGAAAGCTCGCTGACGCTGACGTCGCTGCTAGGCGATGCCGCGCCGCAGCTGTTCAGCGAGTCGCCGCAGTCGGCCTCTCCCGCCACGCTCAGCCTGGATAACCTCGATCTGCGCGTCGAGAGCGGCGTTCAGCTGGCACGCAGTGAGACGCTGCCGTCGCTGGAGATGTTGCCGCTGGAAGAGAGCTACAGCGCGGTCGCCTGACGCGGCACCGTTACCGTAAATAAAAAATCCTGCCCGGGGGCAGGATTTTTTTTATCGCAACGGCGTTACGCTTTTTCCGGCACCACGTTCAGCAGCGCGGTCAGCAGTTTCCAGTACAGACCGACGCTGTCGATGTGCACCTGCTCGTCCGGCGAGTGTGGACCGGTGATGGTTGGCCCAATCGATACCATGTCCATGTCCGGATACGGTTTTTTGAACAGACCGCACTCCAGACCGGCGTGAATCACCTGAATGTTTGGCGTCTTGCCAAACAGCGCTTCATAGGTCTTACGCGTCAGCGCCATGATGGGCGAGTCGGCATCCGGCTGCCAGCCCGGGTAGCCGCCTTTCGGCGCGGTTTTCGCCCCGGCGAGCGCACCCAGCGAGGTCAGGGTTTCGACCACCCAATCTTTACCGGTGTCGATCAGCGAGCGAATCAGGCAGATGATCTCGGCGCTGTCCTGCTCCATGGTGACCACGCCGACGTTAAGCGAGGTTTCCACCACGCCTTTCGCCACGTCCGAGTTGCGAATCACACCGTTTGGCGTGCTGTTCAGCAGGTTGATGAAGCGATCGCGGCTGTCTGCGGTCAGCGCCTGGCCCTGATGCGCCAGCGGCTCGCTCAGCACGGCGACGTTCTTCTCTTTACTGCCCAGCTCATTCTGCAGCGTGGCCTGGAAATGGGCGGCAGCAGACTTCAGCGCATCCACTTTATGGCTGTCGATGGCCAGCGTAGCGAACGCTTCGCGCGGAATCGCATTGCGCAGCGTACCGCCGGTGAACTCAATCAGACGGATATCCAGCTCAGTAGCGTGCACGGCAAGGAAGCGCGCCAGCAGCTTGTTGGCGTTGCCGAGACCAAGATGAATGTCCGCGCCGGAGTGACCACCTTTCAAACCTTTCAGCGTCAGCTTCAGGGTTTCGAAACCGGCAGGCACGGCCTCGCGGCTCAGCGGCAGGGTAGTGATAAAGTCGATACCCCCGGCGCAGCCCATGTAGATCTCACCTTCCTCTTCCGAGTCGGTGTTGATCAGGATGTCCGCCTGCAGCCAGTTTGGCTGCAGACCAAAGGCGCCGTCCATGCCCGACTCTTCGGTCATGGTCAGCAGCACTTCCAGCGGACCGTGGGTCAGGCTGTTGTCAGCCAGCACCGCCAGCGCAGAGGCCATACCGATACCGTTATCCGCACCCAGCGTGGTGCCGCGCGCTTTCACCCACTCGCCATCAACGTACGGCTGAATCGGGTCTTTGGTGAAGTCGTGTACCGTGTCATTGTTCTTCTGCGGCACCATATCGAGGTGCGCCTGCAGCGCCACCGGAGTACGGTTTTCCATGCCTGCGGTAGCAGGTTTACGAATCAGGATATTGCCGACCTGATCGCGTTCAACCCAGAAACCTTGCTCTTTAGCCCAGCCAACAACGTATTCGGCCAGCGCTTCTTCATGGTAAGAAGGGTGCGGAATCGAGCAGATTTTTGCGAAGATATCCCACAGCGGCTGCGGGGAAAGTTGAGACAATTCAGACACAACGCGTCTCCTGTGTCAGCGCGGCGGACATACCGCTCGCACGCGGGTTTCCAGTGAAAGATCGCCGTCAGCACATCTGACGTGATGGGCCAGAGAATATCACTGTTTCCTGCCGGGTGCGCCATCGGGCGCGCTAAAAACCTGCAACCGATGTGACGGGTGCTGGTTTTTAACGCGTCAGATCCTTATAATCTCGCGCAACCTTTTCCCCCTTGCATATTTTTAAGCCAATCTCATTGGCCGGGATTCCTTTTATGAGCGAAAAATACGTCGTTACCTGGGACATGCTGCAGATTCATGCCCGTAAACTGGCCCAGCGCCTGCTTCCTGTGGAACAGTGGAAAGGCATCATCGCGGTCAGCCGCGGTGGTCTGGTTCCGGCATCGCTGCTGGCGCGTGAACTGGGGATTCGCTACGTCGATACCGTGTGCATCTCCAGCTACGATCACGATCACCAGCGTGAAATGAAAGTGCTGAAGCGCGCAGAAGGCGACGGTGAAGGTTTTGTGGTCATCGACGATCTGGTGGATACCGGCGGTACCGCGCAGGCGATTCGTGATATGTATCCAAAAGCGCGTTTCTGCACCATCTTCGCCAAGCCGGCTGGCCGCGCGCTGGTGGACGACTACATTGTCGATATTCCGCAGAACACCTGGATCGAGCAGCCGTGGGACATGGGCGTGGTGTACATTCCGCCGATTGTAAAAAGCTGATTGATGCAACGCAAACAACGCCCGGTTATGCCGGGCGTTGTGCTTTCTGCGCCTCGCGCCCGTGCGGCGGGTGCAGTACACTCTTAGCCATCTATGCGACTGCCGCAGGAGAAGCTTAAGATGGCCGAGAAAAATCTCAGCGAAGAACTGTTCAAACCCCGCTTCAAACACCCGGAAACCTCCTCGCTGGTGCATCGCCAGCACCACCCGACGGCGCAGGTGCACAATGCCCTGGAAGGCGATACCCAGCGCGGCTGGTATCGCATGCTGAATAAGCTGCTGTGGACGTGGCGTGGCCTGGCACCGCAGGAGATCAGCGAAGTGCTGGCGCGCATTGCCGTCAGTAAGTTTGAACACACCGACGAAACGCTGCTGGACACGGTGATTGGCTATCGCGGCGGCAACTGGAACTATGAGTGGTCGAAGCAGGCGGCGCTGTGGCAGCAGCACGCGATGCAGAACGCCGATCATGATGAGGCCGGCCAGCAGTGGCTGCATGCCGCCAGTCTCTACAGCCTGGCCGCGTATCCGTACATTAAAGGTGATGAGCTGGCGGATCAGGCACAGGTGCTGGCGAATCGCGCTTATGAAGAAGCCACCCAGCGCCTGCCCGGCGAGCTGAAATCCCTGACCTTTCCCATCAGCGGCGGCAGTCCGGTCACCGGCTTCCTGCATATGCCGGCGCAGGCCAGCGCACCGTATCCCACCGTGCTGCTGTGCGGCGGTCTCGACTCGCTGCAGAGCGACCATTACCGGCTGTTTCATGATTATCTGGCACCGCGCGGCATCGCCATGCTGACGCTGGATATGCCGTCGGTGGGTTTCAGCAGCAAATGGACGCTTAATCAGGACACCAGCCAGCTGCATCAGCAGGTGCTGCGCGAGCTGAGCAACGTGCCGTGGATTGACCACACGCACGTGGCGCTGTTCGGTTACCGCTTTGGCGCCAACGTGGCAACGCGGCTGGCTTACCTTGAGGTGCCGCGTCTGCGCGCGGTGGCATCGCTCGGGCCGATGGTGCATCACGTGTTTGTCGATGCGCAGCGCCAGCAGCAGCTGCCGGATATGTATATGGATATGCTGGCCAGCCGGCTGGGCATGTCGTCGACCTCCGACAGCAATCTGCGCATCGAGCTCAACCGCTATTCGCTCAAAGTGCAGGGCCTGCTGGGCCGCCGGACGCCGGTGCCGATGCTGGCCGCTTACTGGCCCAACGATCTGTTCAGCCCGGAAGAGGAGGCGCAGCTGATCGTCAACTCCTCGGCGCAAGGCAAGGCGCTGGCGATTCCCGCCACGCCAGTGTTTGCCAGCTTTGATAAGGCGCTCAACCAAATTTGCGACTGGCTGGCAAAACAGTTGCAGCGCTAACTGGCGAAATACGCAGACTCTGCTACAACTTACCTTCGGGAAAATACGTGCGGTGGCGTTTTGCCGCCGCGCTGCGTTTTATACGGTTTATTTGAGGGAGAGAGTTAGCATGACGTTACCGAGTGGTCACCCCCGTAGTCGCCTGCTTAAGCGCTTCACCGAATTGGGGCCGTACATCCGTGAAGGACAGTGTGAAGAGACGCGTTTCTTCTTTGATTGCCTGGCGGCGTGCGTCAACGTCAAACCGGCGCCGGAAAGCCGCGAGTTCTGGGGCTGGTGGATGACGCTGAACGCCTATGAAGATCACTTCACCTACGAATACCACTTCGGCCTGTTTGATAAAGACGGCGACTGGAGCGTGGCCGCGATCAAGGGCAAAGAGAACAATGAGAAAGTGGAGAGCACGCTGCGTAATTTCCACGAGCGCCTGAAAGCCACGCTGCATGAGTTTAAGCTTGATCTCAGGCCCGCGGCGGGGTTCAAAGAAGAGCCGGTTAAACTCAGCGCCTGAACCTGAGTCAGACCAGAATAAGAAAGAGCCGGTGATGAGCCGGCTCTTTTTTTACAGACACAGACAGGGTAATGCTGAAGCTTAGAACTGGTAGGTCAGACCGACCGCCACCACGTCATCGCTGTTGATGCCCAGCGGGTTGTTGTCATCCAGCTGGTTGATTTTGTAGTCAACCATGGCCGACATGTTTTTGTTGAAGTAGTACGTCATCGCCACGTCGACATATTTCACGATGTCCGCATCGCCAATGCCTTCAATGTCTTTGCCTTTGCTCTGCACGTAGCCCAGCGATGGACGCAGACCGAAGTCGAACTGATACTGTGCAACCACTTCAAAGTTCTGCGTTTTATTCGCCACGCCGCCCGTGATTGGCGTCATGTTACGGGTTTCAGAGTAGGTCGATGCCAGGTAGATGCTGTTCGCGTCATATTTGATGCCCGCGCCCCAGGCTTCCGCTTTGTCACCACGGCCCAGACGGGTCGCCACGTCCTGCGAGTTAGTACGGTCAGCAGAGGAGATCGCACTCATCAGGCTGACACCGCTATCGCCGAGGGTGTAACCCAGTGACGCACCGTAACCATCGCCGTTCTGCTTAGGAATCTCTGAACGGCCGTTGGCGCTGGTGGAATCGTTCTTGCCCTGATACTGCACCGCGAAACGCAGGCCATCAACCAGACCGAAGAAATTGCTGTTGCGGTAAGTGGCGACGCCAGAAGTACGGCCCAGCATGTAGGTGTCGGTGTAGGCGCTGTCACCACCGAATTCTGGCAGCACGTCGGTCCATGCCAGCACATCGTAAACCACGCCGTAGTTACGACCGTAATCAACAGAGCCGTAGTTACCAAACTTCAGACCGGCAAAGCCCAGACGGGTTTTGTTACCGATGTTAGCGTCGGTGTTGGTTTCTGCGCGGTTACCCTGGAACTGATATTCCCACTGACCGTAACCGGTCATCAGGTCGTTAATTTGCGTCTGGCCTTTGAAGCCCAGACGGATGTAAGTTTTGTCGCCGTCAGCGGCTGCGTTGTCGCTGAAGTAGTGCATGCCTTTCACACGACCGTACAGATCCAGTTTGTTACCGTCTTTGTTATAAACTTCTGCGGCTTGTGCGGTTGAGGCCAGAGCCAGCGCGGAAACGATGAGTGCCAGTGTGCTTTTCTTCATTTTGCTATCAATCCCAATGAGTAAAATTTGTTGTACCCGTGAAAAGGTTTGTAAAACACGGGACTTTTTACCGACTGGCAATGAAGGTTTTATGACATTTTTTCTGATTTCTTGTTAATCGCGAACTTTTGGTCTACCCGCTTGTCAGGCGTTTTTTGTGCTTTTCCCCTTGCCGCTGTTGGCTTCCTTGCTGACTCCTGTTAAAACGTCCCTTCGCAGATTTTTTTCTTACATGGCAGGAAAAACATGAGTGGCAGTCAGACCCTGGTGGTCAAATTGGGTACCAGCGTCCTCACCGGCGGATCGCGCCGGCTGAACCGGGCGCATATGGTGGAGCTGGTTCGGCAGTGTGCACAACTGCACGCCGCCGGTCATCGCATTATCATCGTCACCTCAGGCGCGATTGCCGCCGGTCGCGAACACCTTGGTTACCCGGAACTGCCACCGACCATCGCCTCAAAGCAGCTGCTGGCTGCGGTGGGGCAGAGCCGTTTAATCCAGCTGTGGGAGCAGCTGTTCTCCATCTACGGTATCCATATCGGGCAGATGCTGCTGACGCGCGCCGACATGGAAGACCGTGAACGCTTCCTCTACGCGCGCGATATGCTGCGCGCGCTGCTCGACAACCATATCGTGCCGGTCATTAACGAGAACGACGCGGTGGCGACCGCGGAAATCAAGGTTGGCGATAATGACAACCTGTCCGCGCTGGCGGCGATGCTCGGCGGTGCCGATAAACTGCTGCTGCTGACCGATCAGCCAGGTCTGTTTACCGCCGATCCGCGCACCAATCCCGAGGCAGAACTGATCAGCGATGTGCATCAGATTGATGATGCGCTGCGCACACTGGCTGGCGGCAGCGTCTCCGGTCTCGGCACCGGCGGCATGGCCACCAAACTGCAGGCGGCGGATGTCGCCTGCCGAGCCGGCATTGACGTCATCATTGCGGCCGGCAGCCGCGCGGATGTGATTGGGGATGTGCTGCACGGCAAACCGGTGGGGACGCGCTTCCACGCGCAGCAGTCACCGCTGGAAAACCGCAAGCGCTGGATCTTTGGCGCGCCACCGGCGGGCGAGATCACCATAGACGACGGCGCGCTGGCGGCGGTGCTGGAGCGCGGCAGTTCGCTGCTGCCGAAAGGCGTCCGTGACGTACAGGGCAATTTCTCGCGCGGCGAAGTGATCCGCATTCGTAACCTGCAGGGGCGCGACATCGCCCACGGCGTCACGCGCTATAACAGCGATGCGATGCGCATGATCGCCGGTCATCACAGTCAGGAGATTGGTGAGATCCTCGGTTATGAATATGGCCCGGTTGCGGTGCACCGCGACGATATGATCGTCAGTTAAGGAGCGGATAATGTTAGAACAGATGGGTAAAGCGGCGCGTGAGGCGTCGTACAAACTGGCGGAGCTCTCAACCGAACAAAAAAATCAGGTACTGCTGACCATCGCCGATCGACTGGAAGCGGAAAGCGCCGACATTCTGGCGGCTAACCAGCAGGATCTGGCCGATGCGCGCACTAACGGCATGAGTGCGGCGCTGCTCGATCGTCTGACGCTCAACCCGCAGCGCCTGAAAGGCATCGCGGATGACGTGCGCCAGGTGTGCCGTCTGGCCGATCCGGTTGGCCAGCTGATCGACGGCGGGCGGCTCGACAGTGGCCTGCGCATTGAACGACGTCGCGTGCCGCTCGGCGTGATCGGGGTGATCTACGAAGCGCGCCCAAACGTCACGGTTGATGTGGCGTCACTGTGTCTGAAAACCGGCAACGCGGCGATTCTGCGCGGCGGCAAAGAGACCTGGCGCACCAACGCCGCCACGGTGCGGGTGATCCAGAACGCGCTCATTGAGCATGGTTTACCGGCAGCAGCGGTGCAGGCGATTGAGAATCCGGATCGCGAACTGGTGAATCAGCTGCTGAAGCTCGATCGCTACGTTGACATGCTGATCCCGCGTGGCGGTGCCGGGCTGCACAAGCTGTGTCGCGAAAATTCCACCATTCCGGTGATCACCGGCGGTATCGGCGTGTGCCATCTCTATCTCGACGAAACCATGGAGACGGACGCCGCGCTGGAGGTGATTGTTAACGCCAAGAAACAGCGTCCCAGCGCCTGTAACTCGCTGGAAACCCTGCTGATTCATCGCGATCAGGCTGAGCGTTTCATTCCGGCGTTTCTGCAGCGTATGGCGCAGGAGAACATTGCGCTGCACGCCGACGAAAACGCGCTGGCGCTGCTGCAGCAGGGCCCGGCCAGCGTGGTGGCGGTGCAGATGCACCAATACGACGATGAGTGGCTGTCGAACGATCTGAACGTCAAGCTGGTGGCGGACCTCGATGAAGCGGTCGCACACATCCGCGCGCACGGCACCCAGCACTCCGACGGTATTCTGACGCGCAGTATTGGCAACGCCAATCGCTTCGTGAATCAGGTCGACTCATCGGCGGTATACGTCAACGCCAGCACCCGCTTTACCGACGGCGGCCAGTTCGGTCTCGGCGCTGAAGTGGCGGTCAGTACGCAGAAACTGCATGCGCGCGGTCCGATGGGGCTGGAAGCGCTCACCACCTACAAATGGATTGGCTGGGGCGACGATACCCTGCGCCGTTAGTTTTCTCTCCGGCATCATGATGGGCACCTGACGCGGTGCCCTTTTTGATCGCTTTCGATCCAGTTATTTCCAGAGCTTTTCGTTTTATTCCTGTCATCTGTGGCGCGCCTGCGGCTTTTCGCCCATTTTTTGCTGTGGGTGCTGGTCTCAGCGTTACAGAACAATCCTGAAAACCCCTGTCAGAACAAGCTGTCAGAGATTCATTACTGGTTTCCACCAGGGCGAAGAGGATAATGATCGTCCAGCTTTATTGATAAAAGCGGTTGGGTAGTAAACTAGCGGTAATATAAAATGAACTGGTAGCAAAAATGAAAATAACATTCAGTCTTTTACTGATGGCAGACTATTAACTGATGGTTAAAAAAGAGAGTACGAGACAAGCTTTTACTGCCAGGCTGATTGCCGCATGCGAGAGCGCGGGAATTGTCGGACATGGACGGAACAAACAGGTCGCTCAGGCACTGCAACAACGGGGATGCAGGATCTCAACTCCAGGGGTCTGGAAATGGTTTAACGCGCAATCCATTCCGGATGACAGTAATCTGCTGGCGCTCAGCCAGCTGTTAGGCGTGCGCGTGGAGTGGCTACAGTTCGGCATGGAAAAACCGGATGTGGCGCTTGCCCGTCAGCGCCTGATCGATCCGCAGCACATGTTCCGCGTCGAAAGCCTGGATATCGGGCAACGCAGCGCACAGGGTATTGTCGCGCGCGACGAACTGGTCGAGACCATTCAGGCGATTGAATATGGTCTGGATGAGGCGCGCGTGCTGTTTAACGGCCGCCCGGCCGAAAATATCCGGCTGATTGCCCTGAACAGTGACTCCATGGCCGGGACTTTTGCTCCGCGCGATCAGCTGTTCGTTGATATCAGCGTGCACCGCTTCGACGGTGACGGCATCTATCTGTTCAATCTCGACAACCAGCTCTACCTCAAGCGGCTGCAGTTACAGCACAAGAAGGTGGCGGTGATCTCCGATAACAAACGCTACGAGACCTGGTATCTGACGCTGGACGAAGCGGCGTCGCTGCAGGTGATTGCCCGCGTCATCATGAGCCAGGCGCGTGACTATCAGATTCTGGGCTGAGCAGCAGTGCGTTAACCGGCAAAAAAATAATCCGGCTGAAATCAAAAATTTAACTGTCGGTAAATAAAAAATTAACTGTCAGTGTTTGCCAATGCATTAGAACCTGTTAATAATTTGACCATAGATGGACGACATCTCTGCTCCCGGATGAGCCCGCTCTTAAACAATTGAGGCGCTGCACAAGCGCGAGACAACCCACCCAAAGTCAGTGAATTTTGGGATGGGGTGGATACGCACTTAGCAGCGTCGTCAGTTGTCCTCTGCTTTCACTCTCCTCTGCTTATACCTGGCCGTTTTTTACGGCCGGGCAAGCCAGTTGCGGGTGATTGCAGAGGGGCCACGGACGTCCCGGTCTGTGCCGAATCGCCGTGCTCACCACCCCATCGCCAAAGACTCATTCACAGGAGGAGTTATGGCGATTATTCAATATGGCAAATCAGTCTTTAGCGGAAACGCGCGCACCCGTCGCCACCGGCGGCGTCAGCCGCTCAGCCGCCTGAAGCGCAGCATCGACAGTGCCCTGGGCCTGGAGTGTGATGAGATCACCCTGCGCACCGCCGAGCGCATCTGCCAGCGGGAAATCCGCTCCCGGGTAGACCGCGCAGTACTGGCGCCCACGCGGCCCTGCAACGACAACCCCAGCTTTGATAACTGCTGTTTGCCCCACGTTCATTTGTACGCCGTGCGTTAATTCTCTGCTGTTTTCCCAGTTCTGAACGGAACGTTTCACCTTTCCTCACTGTTTAGTTGCGCTTGAGCGTTGCGCTTAACGGCTGCCTGTCGCCCGGCGCAACCGATCAGCGAGGTTTATGTGTTGTGGTTATTTGCGCAGCTTTTCATGCCGTTGCGCCCGTCAAAGAGGAACCGTTATGAGCCAAATCATTGCCATTTTGAATTTCGAAGAGGGATACCGCGAAGCGCCTTACCTCGACACGCAGGGGTTTCCCACCGTTGCGGGCGGTATTCGCATCGGGCCGAAAGGCGCGTCGCTCAGCAACTATATCTTCCGCGTGCCGCGCCGCGTTGGCGACGTGTGGAAGCAGTGCATCGTTGAGGGCAAGGTGCAGGAGATGCAGCAGCGCGCGCTGGTGCAGCAGGCACTGAGTCAATGCAACGAGGCGCGCAGCGATGTGCTGATCAGCATGGCCTATCAGATGGGCGTCGACGGTCTGGCGCTGTTTCGCGGCATGCTCACCGCGGTGACGCAACGCGATTTCGACGCGGCGGCGAACGCCATGCTCGATAGCCTGTGGGCGCGGCAAACTGCGGGGCGCGCCCGGCGTCATGCCGAAGTGATGCGCACGGGCACCTACGACATCTATCGGGGGCTGTTATGAACATGCGCTGGCTGTTGTTCGTTATCGCCGTGCTGGCGGCCATTATCCTGCTGCTGTTGCTGCAGCGCTTCACCACGCTGGAGTTTGTTAAACACGCGCGCCTGCTGTTTAAAACCTGGTCGGTGTGGCTGGCGTCGCTGGGTTCAATGCTCAGCGCCTGGGTGCAGTCGTTTCCCTCGTCAGCGCTGGATGCGTGGAACGCGCTGCCGGCGGATATCAAAGAGATCCTGCCGCACAACTATCTCGGCCTGATCGGTGCCTTCATGGTGGCGATGGGCGTACTGGCGCAGTTCGTGCGTCAGAAGAACCTGGTGGAGCAGAGAAAAACGCTGGAGGACAAATCATGAGCTTTCTTCTTTCTCAGCTTGCCGGCAGCTGGCACTGGCTGGCGGCAATTGGCGGCGTGATTGCCGCGCTGATTGCCAGCTACGCCGGCGGCAAAAAAATCGGCAAGGTGCAGCAGCAGGCGAAAGCTGATGTTGCGCAGGCTGAAAAGACCGCCGCGCAGGCGGTTGAAGTTAATCACCAGCAGCAACAGCTGCGTGAGGAGGCCAGACGTGTGGAAACCCGCAACGGTAATCTTGATGACGCTGCTGCTCGCGACAAGCTGCAGCAGTCGAAATACCACCAACCCTGAGGCGCCCGTCGTTATCGACTCCGCCTGTTCGTTATTTTCCCCGATTTACACTCACGGCAATGACGCCGAACGCATGGACATTCGCACCGTGCGCGCCATCAACAACCACAACGATCTCTGGGACCAGCACTGCCGCCCGGCGGCGCACTGACGCTGTTCTCTCGCTTTGTATTGCAAACCTGAAATGCCGAGGAGGCTAAGATGACCGAAGTTAATTCTTTTGCTGAACTGCGTACCACTGTGCCGGCCAAAAACGGCGATCTGGCGTTCCTGCGCCGCTACAACCCGGACTCCACCTTCCGTGGCGGCGGTGATTTTACCGGCTTTATCGGCACCACCACGGCCGCCGATGACGGCGGTACGCTGGCGGTCGGCAATGGCTTTTACTGGAAACGCGTGATCAACGATCCGGCCGACGTCAACGTCTACCACTTCGGCGCGAAAGGGGACGGTTACGCTAACGATACCGACGCCTTTAACCGCATGCTGGCGTGGACGCAGGGCTACAGCGGTAACATCCGTGACCTGCCGGTGCGTTTCCCGGGCGGTAAATTCCTGATTAACCCAATCGACATCAGCGCCACCGAGATCGCCTTTTTTGGTCTGCAGGGGGATGACGTGGAGCTGGGTTCGCTGCCGCGCACCACCATCATCTCCGACAAAAGTGCCAACACGGTGTTCAAAGTGAAAGCACGGCGGACCGCGATCAAAGGCATTACCTGGCACGGTCAGGCATCGGCCGACGTCACCACCAACACCGGCACTATCACCGCCGAGATGTGCACCAACGTGCAGCCGTTCTTCGAAAACACCTGCATCGAAGGCACCACGTTAAATATTTACTGTTTCCGTGCGCAAAACAGCGGCGGCACGGTGATTAAAGCGCTGGATACGCTCGACAGTAAATTCGACCAGATCTACTCGCTGTGGACCTATGGCCGGGTGTTTGATATTGGCTGGTCGAACTCGCCAAACGGCAAGTGGGACCACTCAACGGCTATCGAGATCTGCAACTGTAACTTCCAGACCGGCTACGGCGACGCCACGCTGTACATGCCGCGCGTGACGCAGGGCATCATGCGTAACGTGTGGATTGAGCACACGCGTAATCCGGGCGATCTGTCGGACGGTGCCTGGAGCATTGATACGCTGAACATTGAGGATTGCGGCACGCCGTTCAATCTCAATAATGCGCGCGTCATCATGCGGCAGATTGGCCTGCAGTCCGGAGCGAAGATCTCGAACGATATGGCCGGTACGCGCTGGCTGTCGACCTTTGACTACGGCTATCGTCGCGAAGAGCATCACGGCACGCTGATCACCGGCTCATTCCGCGCGGGCTACTACAGCGGCCACAAAGTCACCAACAATACCGACACCGATAACTGGTATCGCCTCGGCCAGCTGTTCTTCCCGACGGCGAATCAGCAGTGGGTGATGGAGCTGATTGGTAAAGCCGACGCCACCCAGCCAACCGGAACAGCCGCTTCGCCGGTCAATCTGGCGGGCACCGGGAAAACGTGGATTAACCTGCAGCGGCTGGAAACGGTATGGGCTGACGCCTGCCATATGGGACAGCCGGCGGTGCTGGATATTCGCTACAGCCGCGTCGGCACCACCTATGCCGTGGTGTGGGTGAAGCTGCGCGCCAACAGCGGCGACACGCTGATTAACCTGAAGACCACCGGTCCGACGCGTTTTGAAGCTGGCTCCTGCTCGCTGTTCCAGCCTGATTTCTCGGTGGTGACGGATACCACCAAAATGGGCACCCTCAAACCGGCGGCGCGCTTTGGCCTGCACAATGGCGTCGCGGGTATTGGGGCTAACGAGAAAGGCGTGCTTACCGTCGCGACGGCAGCAGGTACGCCGACCAATAAAACTACGCCGACGGGCTTTGTGCTGGTCAATATCAACGGTGTCGATCGTAAGCTTCCTTATTACGATTGAGGCCAGCACCTTTTGGCGAGGCTGCGGCCTCGCCTTTTTTTGTGCCTGACGCGAGAGGGCGCTGATCCGCCGCGGTTATTCCGCGTCAAAACTAAGGCCAGCCCGGGTGATGCTGAAAAACGCAGCACTTAACCGGCACCATCTTGACTCATCCCCCCGATTTTTCTATGTTTACTCCCCGTAGTTCCCGCCTCAATGCCGGTATAGCTCAGTTGGTAGAGCAGCGCATTCGTAATGCGAAGGTCGCAGGTTCGACTCCTGTTTCCGGCACCAGTTAAATCAATCCCTTATCTAATATTGTTACTGTCCCGATTCAGCCTGTGTGACAGATTTGGGACCGAAGCATCCATAAGCTTGTCGATTTTTTTGCGTACGCAGAAAGGGATGGGCGTCGGATGTGCGTACCCGCTATCTATACAGTATGGTAAAGTGACCGCGCCTTTATTCAGGCCTAAGATTGCGGAAAGTCATTCCTGTAAGTGTTGCCACGCTGTAAACAGAATGGCCAGAATTAATAATCTGTTTTAGCGATTTAATTACAAATTCACCATGACAATGCTTACCGTCCAGGATGATCTTTCTTTAAGCCATTTTAATGACTCTAATGTGGAGGTTAAACTCAACGCGATTCGGGTAAGGAAAAGACCGCCTCGATAGAACAGAAGACAGCTTTGACATAACCGTGGAATTGAGGGTGATATGGAAATAACAAAGAAATTTATTTTAGATGGATTAGCCAGGTTTGATCTTAGCAATCTTCCCGGCAGACCTTTTGATAACGCATTTGAGCTTTTAGCAGCTCCTCCAGCCAGAAAGCGTCTTATCATGCTGGGATTCAATGGCTCGGCGGTGGATGCTCACATATCAAATGCAAACTCGATAATTAAAGATTATGAAGAACCCGATGTTTCAAACGTAGTAAAGGGAACGCAGGGATCGTGGGGAATTACCCATCTGGCCAAACGCTTACAGCAAATTCCAGCCAGTCTGGGTTATAACTGGCAGGATGTGGTTTACACCAATGCTTTGATGATGTGTTCCGAAAACGCAGCATCCTTAAAACAGGAAGCCATCACACATAATCAGACAATGGAAGAGCTGATAAAAAACTCAATGTCTTTTTTTGAGGAAGTGACACTAGCGTTATGCCATCCGGAGTTGATTATTGCCCACAGCAATGGGCTGTCATCACTCTCCGCTGCAAGCCTGTTGCTGAAGCATTTTGGCGATAAAGATACATTGATGTATTCCCATCCAAAGGGTTATTTCACAACGTTTGGTTTCGTTGGCCGATTCAACGATAAATCTGTTCCTGTTGTTTGCGTTCGACACATGTCGAGATTTAAACCGCAGGAGGAGTATATTAAAGCCGCGATTTCTCAAATGCATGAACTGGTGCAGGCTGAAATGCGATCAGCCTGAGTTGGCACAAGAGGATTACTACCTTCGTATTTCATGGTAATAAAATTTTGGATCGCCCTGGCGTCTGCCATAAAAAATACTCACTTGAGAAGATCGGGACAGTGACAATCTAAAGAGAGGAACAGGTCTCTGGCATTACACCCTGCGCCGCAGTGCGATCAACTGCGGCGCTCAGATCGTTCTCAACCAGCAATCAGCG
Organism: Pantoea sp. Cy-640; assembly: GCF_011752635.1. NCBI lineage: Bacteria > Pseudomonadati > Pseudomonadota > Gammaproteobacteria > Enterobacterales > Erwiniaceae > Pantoea > Pantoea sp. Cy-640. The sequence continues at coordinate 52,127 of NZ_VWXB01000005.1, forward strand.
CCCGTGGTTCCAGAAACGCGCTGATACCCGCCTGACCCATTTCCCGGCCGATGCCGGAGTGGCGGAAACCGCCGAACGGCGCGCGTGGTTCGTGAGCCAGCGTGTTGATCATCACGCGGCCAGCGATCAGCTGTTCTCCCACGTTGCGCGCATGCTGTTCATCCGCACCGATCACCAGTGCCGACAGGCCGTAATCGCTGTCGTTGGCCATGGCGATGGCTTCGGCTTCATCGCGGTAGGTCAGGATGCTCAGCACCGGGCCAAAAATCTCTTCGCGCGCCAGCGGCATTTCATTGGTGACATCGCTGAACAGCGTCGGGCGGATATACCAGCCGTGGTGCAGCCCATCCGGGCGGCCGCTGCCGCCGGTCAGCAGGCGCGCGCCCTGTTGTTCGCCAAGCGCAATATAGTGCTGCACGCGCTGCCACTGTTTCTCGTTGACCATCGGCCCGATGGTGGTGCGCGCGTCAGCCGGATCGCCGGAGACCTCCGCAGCGACCGCCGCCGTCAGCGCCTGTTCGAACTCGGCCTTGCGCTGCTCCGGCACCAGAATGCGCGTGCCGGCAATACAGGCCTGGCCGCTGTTGATAAAGCCAGCCTGCACCGCCAGCCCGGCTGCCTGCGCGGCATCGGCATCCGGCAAAATCAGCGTCGGTGATTTACCGCCCAGCTCCAGCGTGACGCGTTTAAAGGTGTCGGCGGCGCTGCGCAAAATCGCTTTGCCGGTGGCGGTCGAGCCGGTGAAGGAGATTTTAGCCACCTGCGGACTGCGGCTCAGGGCTTCACCGACGCTGGCACCGCGTCCGGTGACGATATTAAACACCCCCGCAGGCAAACCGGCGGTGTGCAGCGCCCTGGTGATCACCTGGGTCTGCAACAGGCTGAACTCGCTGGGTTTGATCACGGCGGTACAGCCTGCGGCAATCGCGGTCGCCAGTTTGTGGCAGATAAAGCCTGCGTTGCTGTTCCATGGCGTGATCAGGCCGGCAACGCCGAGCGGCAGCATTTGCACCTGCGCGCGACCTGCCTGTTGTACAAACGGATAGCGTTTCAGCTCTTCAATTACCTGCAGAATTACGTCAGCCGGATAGCGGCTCATCCACTCGGAGCGTGCGGTGGGCGCACCGTATTCCTCAAGGATCGCCGCGTGCAGCTCACTTTCGGCTCCGTTAACCGCATGGTACATCTGTTCCAGCAGGGTGATGCGCTGCGCCACCGTGGTCGCGGCGAAGGCGGGAAACGCCGCCGCGGCTGCCGCAATTGCGCGTTCAGCATCCTGCGCATTGGCCAGACGCGCTTTACCGATTACGCTGCCGTCGGCAGGTTTGATAATATCCAGCCATTCATCGCCGTCAGGAGTGACAAACTGGCCGTTGATATAGATGTGTTCAATCATGTGCATGGCTATGCTCCTTTGCATGTTGCGTGGCGGCAAAGTAGCACGCACCACCGGCGGCGATAATCCGCCTCCGCCTGCAAAGGGTATTGCGCGAAACGGAATAATTGATGAACCGGACAGGTCTGACTGAACTGGAAATTGTGCTGGCGGTCGCGCGGCGCGGCACCTTTAAAGCGGCGGCCAGCGAGCTGGAGATGTCGCCTTCGGCGGTGACCAATGCGGTTGCCGCGCTGGAGAAGCGGCTGGGCGTGCGGCTCTTCAACCGCACCACGCGCAGCGTCGCGCTGACCGATGCCGGACGGCGTTTCAGCGAGAAAATTGTGCCAGCGCTGGCGATGATCCGCAGCGCGGCTGAGGAAGCCGGCAGCGATCCGGGCGATCCGGCCGGCATGCTGCGTCTCAACGTGCCGCCGGAGAGCAGCGCGCTGTGGTACGCATCGATATTGCTGCCGTTCCTGCAGCGCTATCCGCGCATTCGCGTCGATATTTACAGCCAGAAAGAGCGGGTGGATATTGTGGCCGACGGCTTCGATGCCGGCATCCGGCTGGCAGAGGACGTGCCGGGCGATATGATTGCCGTCAGGCTGACGCCGGAAATGCGCATGATTGTGGTGGCCGCGCCAGCCTACCTCACACACGCGGGCACACCGCAGACGCCAGAGGCGCTCGATCAGCATCAAACCCTGTGTATGCGCATGGCGGACGGCAGCGTTTACCGCTGGGAGCTGAGCCAGCAGCAGCAGCGTTATCGGCTGCAGGGCGAGCCGCGTATGGCGGCCAGCGACATGAGCGCCATCCACCAGGCGGCGCTGGCGGGTCTGGGCATTGCCTGCATGACGGAACAACAGGTTGCGGCGGATGTGCAGGCGGGCCGACTGGTGCACCTGCTGCCCGGCTGGCAGGTGCCTCTCGGTGCGCTGTGCCTCTACTATCCGGGACACCGGCTGGTGCCGCCGGCGCTGCGGGCGCTCAGCGAATTTGTGCGTGAGCAGCGTGATGCTTCTGCCTCATCTGAAGCCGGATGACGTCCTTTATCAGGCGTTCAGTAACTTCAGCACCTGCTGCGGCAGCTGATTAGCCTGCGCCAGCAGGGCGCTGCTGGCCTGCTGCAGAATTTGCTGACGCGACAGGCTGGAGACTTCCGTAGCGTAATCCGCATCCTCGATACGGGAACGCGATGCCGCAATGGCGGCGGTCGCGTTACCCTGCAGCGTTTGCGCCGAGAGCAGCCGGTTAGCAACGGCGCCCAGACGGGTGCGCTGACTGTCGATTTGCCCGATGGCGCGATCCAGCGTGGCGAGCGGATCGTCCGGATGTTTCAGGCGGATCTCTGAACCGGTCTCGGCCACGCGCAGCGTCGTAAAGTTGGTGGAGGCATCGGTCACTGACGACAAAGCCGCCTGGAAGTAAATCTGCACATCACCCACGCCCTGCAGGGTTTTCAGCATCAGGTTGCCGCTGCTGTCACTGCGGACGAAGGTGGCGGTTTTATCCAGATTGCCGTTCGGCACATCCATGTAGTAATTGCCGTCGGCGTCGAGTTTCAGCACATCATTACTGCTGTTGCCATCGACATCGGTATAGCGCACATCCACATTGGCCGGATCGAGCGTGATGTAGGAGGTGCCGGTCACGCTGTTTACCGCACTGAAGCTGTTAATGCTGCTGGCGCTGGTCGCGACGATGCTCAGGGCGTTACTGGTGCCATCCGAGGTCGCGCTGACGGCGGCGTTGTAATACTGGTAGTTACCGCCGCCGTTATCCACTTCCATTACATACTGCCCGCCGCTGGTGCGCAGCAGACGGCCATTGCTTACCGCATTGCCGCTGGCATCGCTGAAGCTAAGGCTGGCGGTGCTGGTGTCGATCGCCGGCGTGTCGGTCACCGTGGTCGGCAGGGTGGCGAAATCGCTGTCGGATTTGGCGGCACCGCCGGTCATGCGTGCCGTTACCGCGCCGCTGCTGCCAAAGCTGAGCGTGGCCGGATACCAGCTGTTGTTCTGCTCAATATAATACTGGCCATTATCCTGCGTTAACGTGGCTGCGGGCGTGGTGCTCAGCGCGCTGCCGCTGCTGTCCTGAAAATTAACCGCCGGGATGGTGCGCGACGCAATGCTGCTGACGTTGCTGTACAGCGGCGCCGGATTGCTGCGGCTAATCGAGACGTTACCGGCAGCCGTGGCGGTGTCCCAGCGCGCACTGACGGCGGCCAGATAATAGACCGGCTTGCCGTCGGCGTCGCTGCTCTGCACGTACTGGCGGTTATCACCACTACTGCGCACCAGCTGCGGTGAGCCGCTGGCGGGCACATAGTTTACGGTGATCGCCGGGTTGCTGAACGCCATATTGGTGGCGAGGCCGGTGAGGGTAGTGACATTGGTCACTTTGCCGCTGATGCCGCTGATCACCAAATCCTTAAGTCCCAGCGCCTCCACGCTGAAGCCGGGCGCCGACAGGTCGAGACTGATTTTCTCGTTGTCATTAGCGCCAACCTGGAATCCCAGCTTACCGGCGCTGCCATCCAGCAGCCTGATGCCGTTAAAGCTGCTGCTGGTGTTGAGCCGGTCAATCTCTTTCAGATTGAGGTTAATCTCTGCCTGGATGGCGTCCGAGTCGCTCTGCGAATTGGTGCTATTTAATCCCTGAACCGCCAGCTGGCGAATCCGCTGCAGGCGGTTATTGATCTCATCCAGCGCGCTTTCCGCGGTTTCGACCAGTGACAGGCCGTCACCGGTATTACGCTGCGCCACCGCCAGGCCGTTCTGCTGGCTGCTAAAACGGTTACCAATCGCCTGACCTGCCGCATCGTCACGCGCGCTGGTGATGCGCATACCCGACGATAAATGGCGGATCGCATCGCCCAGCGCCGCGCCACTTCTGGCAGATTGCTTGCTGGCGTTGAGGGCAGACAGATTGGTTTGCAGGCTGATCATTTCCGGGCTCACTGATAAATACACTGATAGCGTTATCGGCATTTACCGGCTTTCTTTAAAAAAATATTTGGCCTAAGTCACGTCAGTGAAGCGCTAATTGTTAAAATAAGCAGCATGAAATCGCGCTAAGTTGAGTTTGTGGTGCGGTAAGGATCTGTATTTTTTCGCACGGCGCTAATTTATAGAGGCAGGGCTTGACGACTACTAAAAATAGCAGGTCAGTACAATGAATAAAGGTTATTACTGCTTAAGCGGGACGGCGAGGGCGTAACCCATTGCGATAACAACCGCTTAGGACGCTACTGGACTTATCCGCCGGTTTCCCTGCTCTTATTCCTGGTCAGCAGCGCGCGCCGCCCTTATCAATCGCCGCGGTTGCGCTTTATCCATGCTAATCAGTCAGCGCGAAATAAGGCGGCGGGGCGAGTGAGTAAATTCCGTTTTGGTCTGGAAGGCATTGACCTTATAACTTCGCCTGGTAAGAATGCGGTAAAAGTTTTGAATCAGATCGCAATTTTGGGCCTTGTGCCATTTGCAGTCCGGCTGCGATAGCCGGACTGAATTAACGCCACTTGCACCCCGCGCCGCGCAACACACATCGCGGCGTAATAAAAGTGCAGGGCATACAGCAAATATCGTTAATGTCGTGACGCTCGTTGCGAAGGCCCGTCGAAAGATGCACCTTTTCAACCGCGGTCGGCAGTTCCCGTTCTCCTGATGCGGCAAAAAATAGCTGGAGAGGTAGCGCCGATCAGGATAACGAATAAACCTCTATCTGATAAATGTTTTACCCGGCAGCAACGCAATAAATACGTTGCTGTGCAGGAGGTGTTGGGGCTAACTGGCTGATAAATAACTGAACTCTGCGGAGTGCAGCGCCCCTTCTTTACGCCTGAAAATGCACCAAAGAGAATTCCAGCACGCTGGTCGCTGTAAGCCAGGGGCGGTAGCCTGCGGTTTTTACCCTTTAAATCGCCAGATAAACCTGACCTGAATATATAGCGAAATTCTTATCTGGCGCCAGCGAAAAATAGTCTTATTCCGGCGGTCATATTTTGCTGAGGAAACTCTGAAAACAGCGGTGTATTAATGTTAAGCCGGATGAAAGCATAGGCCGTTAAACGTTAAGCATTAACGGTTCAGTATCAATTTTTATTTTGTCACGGCGGGTTCAACCCCCAATAAATTATGTTTTGAGGTCATATGCAAACTCCCGTTAACGACGTGCTGATTAGCGTCATTGTGCCGGTGTATAACGCCGCAGCTTATCTGGAAAGATGCATCGACAGCCTGCTGCAGCAGGATGAGGTTCGCTTTGAGGCCATTTTTATTAATGACGGCTCCAGCGATGACTCGCTGGCGATCCTGCAGCGCTACGCCGGTTATCCGCAGTTCCACCTTATCAGCCAGGCCAACGCGGGCGTCTCGGCGGCGCGCAATCGGGGCATTCGCGCCTCGCGCGGCCGGCTGCTGTGTTTTTTAGACGCCGATGACTTTCTGCCGCCCCAGGCCTTCTCGACGTATGTGCGGCTGATGAGTGATGAAACGGCGATGGTGGTGGGCGAATCACAACACTTCAACCCGGACGGCGCACCGCTGGATTTTCCCGCCAACCGTGAACAGGCGCACGCGCTGTCGGTGTCGGCGGCGATTAATGATCTGCTCTATTACCACCCGCGCCACGGTATCTGCGACAAGGTGTTTCGCGGCGATGTCATTCGTCAGCACCGGCTGCGGTTCAACGAAGAGATTGCCAATTTCGAAGACCTGCTGTTTGTCATGAACTACCTGCATCTGCAACAGGATTGCCAGGTAGTGATGACGCAGCGGGTGGTTTATCACTACGTCAAATCCACGCACTCCGCCACGCGTTCGGCGCTGCGGGAAAAACATTTCTCTTTTGCCCGCTCGTTCAGCGGCATGAAGGCGTTTTTATCGAGCCAGCATTATCGCTGCTATTACCACCTCTATTTAAAAGTCACGGCGTCTTACATCCACAAAGGGCTGTACAGCGACAGTCTGAGCCGCGCCTTTATTGATGAATACATCACGCTCTATCGCCGCAGTTTCCGCAGCTGGTGCACCGCCGGACCGCTACTTAATCCGTGGAGCCTGTACTTTGCGCTGTTTTTCATTAGCCCGCGCCTGGTTTCACGGCTGCGCCGGCTGGCAGAGAAATAATCGCACCGGAGGCGTTGTGAAAGACAAATTAAAAAACTCCATGTGGATGATTGCCGAAAAGCTGATTGCGGTATTCGGCCTGATCTTTGTCACCTCCTACGTGGCGAAATACGTCGGGCCCACCACCTTCGGCATTATCTCCATCGCCATGCTGGTATTTCAGTTTATTCAGACCATCGCACTGATGGGCAGCGATGTGATTTTGCTGAAACGCATCGCGCAGAATCATCACTCCGGCCTGCGTCTGATGATGGCGACCTTCCTGCTGGTACTGGTGCTGTATTGCGTGCTGTCAATTGTCGGCATGGCGATTATGGAAGAGGAGTGGAGCGCCGACGCGCTGGTCTTTATCTGCGCGGCAGCCATTGCCTGCCTGTTCTCATCCATTGACCTGGTCAATATTTACAACGAAGCGAGGCTCAACGCGCGTCTCAATGTGATTGCCAACGTCATCGGCCTGGCGATCAGCCTGACGGTGCGCTTTCTGATCTCCTATTACCAGCTGGAACCGGCCTGGCTGGCGATCCCGATTGTGCTCGCCACCTTTATTCCTTTCTCCATCAAGTTAACGCTGTTTCTGCTGTATGAGCGGCGTGCACCGCTTCCGGCGCTGCGCCACGTGAAAAAGTATTCGCGCTACATGCTGGTGTCCGGCATGTCGCTGATCTTCTCTGCGATTGCCGTTGCGCTCTATACCCGCGTCAACCAAATCAGCGTCTCTTATTTTCTCGGCGTGAAAGAGGCGGGCATTTTTTCCGTGGCGCTGACGTTGTCAACCGCCTGGGTATTTTTACCCAGCGCGCTGCTGGCGTCGTTTTATCCGGCGTTTTTTGCTGAGCGGAATGACCAGCAGGTGATCGTCAAAGCGCAGAAACTGCATCTGCTGGTAATTGGCGTTTCCGCTGCGGTAATTGTGGCGATCTGGCTGCTGTCGGGCTGGTTTATTCGTGACTTCTACGGTGAGCAATATCTTGATGCGGTCGCGCCAACGTTATTACTCAGCCTCGGTGCGATGTGCGCGGTGCTGAGCAGCGTTATGGATCGTTTCATCATTAAATATAACGGCTATCGCTATCTGGTGAAGAAAACCTTCGCGGTATTGGTGATTTGCGTGCTGTCGTCGCTGCTGCTGGTGCCACATTTCGGTTTAACCGGTGCCGCCATGAGCGTGGTATTAACCGAGTTTTTATCGTTCTCCCTGCTGAATTACTTTTTCCCGGCACAGCCGGTCATGCGTATTCATCTGATCTTTTTCAACCCCAGGAAACTATGGCAGCTCTTTAGCACTATCAAAACCTCAGACAGTAAAGAGAGTTTATCATGAATGAAAAAACGCTATTTAGTATTATCATTCCCGTCTATAACGCGCAAAACACTATCAGGCGTACGCTGCAAAGCGTATTAAATCAAACCTTCAGTAGCTATGAAATAATTGTTGTCAACGATGGCAGTCGCGATAACAGTGCCCGGATTTTGCAGGAGTTTGCGCACTATCCGCAGGTTACGGTGCTTAATCAAATTAACGCAGGCGTCAGTGCGGCACGCAATAGCGGGCTGCAGCAGGCCTGCGGGGAATATGTCCTGTTTCTCGATGCGGATGACTGGGTTGACGATAACTTCCTGATGAGTTTCAAACTCAATCTCAATGCCTGGCCGGCCGAAGCGGTGGACTTAATGGTTGGCAATCTCAACGACAACCGTATCGGCAAAGTCTCGCAGGCGGGATTCTTCAGTCAGCAGGATATTCCTTACGTGCTGGGCGAGCTGGAGATGAGCGACAACATTGGCTATCTGCATAATAAATGTTATCGCCGCCAGATTATTGACGATCTTCATCTGCGCTTCATGGAAGGCGTCTCGATGAGTGAGGACCTGCTGTTTAACCTGAAGTTTTTCAGCTGCGTCAGTAATTTTCTGATCACCCCAGGCGCGGCTTATCATTATGAGGATGTGGCGGGATCGCTGTCGAAACGTAAAGTGCAGTACAGCGAACTCAAAGTGCGTAAACAGTCGCTCACCGATTTGTACGATTCGATTGTGGAAAAGTACGCGTCGGGTAATCTCGACCATTTTTTAAAAGCAATCTCAAAACGCGTGCTGGCACTGGATATGCAGATTGTCACCGCTATGTATCACGCCTCGTTTTCACCTGCCGATATTGCGCAGGAAATTAATCAAATCAAGCGCGGAAAATATTCTAAAGGTATTTTTACGCTGCTGAATAAAAATGAAAAACTGAAGTACATGATTATGAATTTGAATACTATCACAGCGTACTATTTCCTTTATGCTCTCTACAGAATGCGGGCGTTCTGATTTTTAATTCTCCCGGCGTTATCCTCTGGCGACGTGCTGCATTGCCCGAGGCTAGCTGCCGGGGGAGTTTCCTCCCCAGCGCTCTGCTGCAGGCAACACCCCCGCACTTCATTCTCCCGCTCACGTCCACTTCGCGCTGTGTCTTGCACTCCTGACGCTTCTCAGGTCAAATAGCGCCCCAGGCAATCGATTGCGTGCGTGTTTCGTGCGTTATTGTTGCTTTTATCGCCATCTCGCGCATTTTTACCGCCTTTGTGATGCATGTCTTGCGTTGCGGCAATCCACGCCGGGCAAAAACGGGTAGCATAGGCGCGTTTTGTGAAGCGACCGCACGCTGCAGGCCGCCGCGAATTTTTAGCCGTCGTTCCGGCTGCATTTGAGACAATTTTGGAGAGACAGATGGATAACTCACAAACCGGTACCCTTGGTACGGTGGAGGCGGCAGCAACCGGCTGGCGCAAGAGTGATACGGTGTGGATGCTGGGCCTGTACGGCACCGCAATTGGCGCAGGGGTGCTGTTTCTGCCGATTAACGCCGGCGCGGGCGGGCTGATTCCATTACTCATCATGGCGATTCTCGCTTTCCCGATGACCTTCTTTGCGCACCGTGCGCTGACGCGCTTTGTGCTCTCCGGCAAAAATCCCGGTGCGGATATCACGGACGTAGTGGAAGAGCACTTCGGTGTTGGTGCCGGTAAGATCATCACGCTGCTCTACTTCTTTGCCATCTACCCGATCCTGCTGATGTACAGCGTAGCGATCACCAATACCGTGGACAGCTTTATTGTGCACCAGCTCGGGCTGGTATCGCCGCCGCGTGCGCTGCTGTCGCTGATTTTGATTGCGGGCATGATGACGGTGGTGCGCTTCGGCGAGCAGATGATTGTCAAAGCGATGAGCGTGCTGGTGTTTCCGTTTGTGGCGGTACTGATGCTGCTGGCTGCGTATCTGGTGCCGCACTGGCACGGCGCGGCGCTGGAGACCTTATCGTTTGCGCAAAGCGGCAGCGACAGCAGTATCTGGATGACGCTGTGGCTGGCGATTCCGGTGATGGTGTTCTCCTTTAACCATTCGCCGATTATCTCGTCTTTTGCCGTGGCGAAACGCGCCGAGTACGGTGCCGGCGCGGAGAAGAAGTGTTCACGCATTCTGGCCAGCGCCCATCTGATGATGGTGGTGACCGTAATGTTCTTTGTGTTCAGCTGTGTGCTGAGCCTGTCGCCCGCCGATTTACAGGCAGCAAAGGCGCAGAACATCACCATTCTCTCCTATCTGGCGAACCACTTTAACGTGCCGATGATTGCCTGGATGGGGCCGATTGTCGCCATTGTGGCGATCACCAAATCGTTCCTCGGCCACTATCTGGGCGCGCGCGAAGGCTTTAACGGCATGGTGGCGAAGTCGCTGCGCAGCCGCGGCAAAACCATCACGCCGCAGAAAATGAATCGCCTGACCACCCTGTTTATGCTGCTGACCACCTGGCTGGTTGCCACTCTGAACCCAAGCATTCTCGGCATGATTGAGACGCTGGGCGGGCCGGTGATTGCGATGATTCTGTTCCTGATGCCGATGTACGCTATTCATAAAGTCCCGGCGATGCGCCAGTACAGCGGCAAAATCAGCAACCTGTTTGTGGTGCTGGTGGGGATTCTGGCGATTTCTTCCATCGCTTATTCGCTGATGAATTAACAGCAGGGCGCGGTGCGCCGGACCCGATGCGCACCGCCATGACAATGCCAGCGACACTGAACGGCCCCGTCTGACGCATGCAGAACGGGGCTGTCTGTTTTAAACCGCAGCGGTTTTAAACACGCTCATCGACTGCGCCAGACGGTCGGCCTGTTCCTGCAGCGCCTGAGATGCAGCGGACGCTTCCTGTACCAGCGCGGCGTTCTGCTGCGTCACCGCTTCCATCTGCGTAATGGCCTGATTGATTTCACTGATGCCGCTGCTCTGTTCGCTGCTGGCGATGGTGATTTCGCTCATGATCTCCGCCACACTGCTTACGCTGTTGACCACTTCACCAATGGTCGAACCGGCGTGCGTCACCAGACGGCTGCCTTCATCCACCTTCGCCACCGAGTCTTCAATCAGCACTTTGATCTCTTTCGCCGCGGAGGCAGAACGCTGCGCCAGGTTACGCACTTCGGTAGCGACAACGGCAAATCCGCGACCCTGTTCACCGGCGCGCGCCGCTTCGACCGCCGCGTTGAGCGACAGGATGTTGGTCTGGAAGGCGATAGAGTCGATCACGCTGATGATGTCGACAATCTTCTTCGAGGAGAGGGCAATCGCCTCCATCTTCACAATCACCTGCTCCATCACTTCACCGCCTTCTTTGGCGACGCCGGAGGTTTTCGCCACCAGCGAGTTGGCTTCGCGCGCATTGTCGGCGTTGTGCTTCACGGTAGCGGTCATCTGCTCCATCGCGGACGCCGTCTCTTCCAGCGAGCTGGCCTGCTGTTCAGTGCGCGAAGAGAGATCGATGTTACCGCTGGAGATCTGGTTGGACGCCACGGCGATGGTGTCGGATCCGGCGCGTACGTCGGAAACAATGGTCAGCAGGTTATCGTTCATCGCCTGCAGAGCCTGCATCAGCGCGCCCGTTTCATCTTTGCTGCGTATTTCAATGCGCGAGCTGAGATCGCCGGCAGCCACTTTGCTGGCGATGGTCACCGCTTCATTCAGCGGATGCACAATCGAACGGGTCAGCAGCCAGCCCATCACCACGGCAGCGAGAATGGCGAGCGCGGAGAACACCAGCGTGACTTCAATCGCCGTGGTGCCATCGTCGATAATGCCGGCGCCTTCCTGCTGGAGCTGCGAGGACTGGGAATCAGCAAACGCCACCGCCAGGTCAAGGTAGGCATTCTGCACGGCGGTAATTTTTTTCAGTACGTAGTAGCTGGCGTCATCGGCTTTACCGGCCCGCACCAGATCCAGCACCTCATTTTTCTGCTGTTCAAACTGCTGACTGGCAGCCAGCAGGCTGGCAATTTTCTTCTTGCCCACGGCGGTAATCTGAATCGCTTCGATCTTCTTCATCGCCGCGTTGGTACGGGCGGTGGCGTCTGCCAGCTGCTGAAAGCGCTGCACGTTGAACTGCGGCCGGGTGGTATCGATGACGATGCCGCGCAGATATTTGATCTGATCGTTGACGCCATCGCGCACGTCAAAGCCGAGCCGCACTTTTACATAGCGATCTTCCACAATCGAGGTAATGCCGCTCTTGATGTTGTTGATCTTCATGATTGAGGTGATACCAATCACCACCAGTAGTGCCACCACTAAACCAAAGGCGATGCCCAGACGGACGCCGACCTTCATATTCTTTAAGCTCAACATTGGATCTCCCCGCAATGCCAGAATGCTGTTGTATTAAAACGGAAACGCAGACGATGGGCCTGCAATATGTCGATGATGTGTAAAGGAAAGATTTTTTGCCATTGCGACGAGACGGGTCTGGCGCCACCAGCGCAGGCGCTAAAGTTATCGGTTGCTAATGTTTTAACTTTAATTTTTTAGGGATTTGTCACAAAACGGTTAAGAGGGCTTAAGGTTGATTAATCACTGGTCGTAATTAGCTGGCGTCACGGCCTATCCCGGTGCGCAAAATTGCGCACCCTACAAAAACGCGCAGAGGCGGATGCGATATCTGCATTATCCCGTCGCACAAACCGTAGCGGCGCGATTCATCGCGCATGTCAATTCCTGCACCGTGGCGGAATGCGCAATAAATTGCGCCGCTACCACCCGTGCGGTTATCAGCGGCATCACATGGAAGGAATATCAGTCAACCGTGCGGTTATCAGCGGCATCACATGGCAGGAATATCAGTTACCCGTGCGGTTATCAGCGGCATCGCATGGAAGGAATATCTGCGCGATACGTCGCGCCATCATGATTCATTGCGGATGCGATATCTGCATTATCCCGTCGCACAAACCGTAGCGGCGCGATTCATCGCGCATTTCATTTCCCGCACCATGGCGGAATGCGCAATAAATTGCGCCGCTACTACCCGTGCGGTTATCAGCGACATCACATGGAAGGAATATCAGTCACCCGTGCGGTTATCAGCGGCATCACATGAAAAGAATGTCGGTCACCCGTGCGCTTATCAGCGGCATCACATGAAAGGAATATCTGCGCGATAAGTCGCGCCATCATGATTCATTGCGGATGGGATATCTGCATTATCCCGTCGCACAAACCGTAGCGGCGCGATTCATCGCGCATTTTATTTCCCGCACCGCGGCGGAATGCGCAATAAATTGCGCCGCTACTACCCGTGCGGTTATCAGCGGCATCACATGGAAGGAATATCAGTCACCTGTGCGGTTATCAGCGGCATCGCATGGAAGGAATATCAGTCACCCGTGCGCTTATCAGCGGCATCACATGAAAGGAATATCTGCATGATACGTTGCGCCATCATGATTCATTGCGGATGGGATATCTGCATTATCCCGTCGCACAAACCGTAGCGGCGCGATTCATCGCGCATTTCATTTCCCGCACCGTGGCGGAATGCGCAATAAACTGCCCACTGCAAAAAACACGCAGAGGCCCTGTAGGGTCACCATTCATGGTGACCTCAGACGATTAATAGATCAGTAAGACAGGATAAATACGCCGTTACGGTAATGCTGCGAATGACAGGCGAGCGGGCACAAAAAAGGCGCGAATATCGCGCCTGAGGGGAAAATCGGGGCAAGCGCTTAGCGCTTCTTCTCCAGCACGCGATAAATCACGCTGGAAAGCTCGTTGATTTCAAACTTAGCGACGTAACCGTCAGCGCCCACTTTGCGCACGTGATCTTCGTTGGCGCTGCCTGAGAGCGAAGAGTGAATCACCACCGGAATCTGCCGCAGCGCGTCGTCGCGCTTGATGTTACGCGTCAGGGTAAAGCCGTCCATCTCCGGCATTTCGAGGTCGGTCAGCACCAGCGCGATTTTGTCGTGAATCGACTCGCCGTTAGCCTGCGCTTCTTTCTGCATCTCGCTGATTTTAATCCACGCTTCAAGCCCGGTATTGTGCATGATGGCCGGAATGCCCATGCTTTTCAGCCCCTGTTCCAGCAGCTGACGCGCCACTTTGGAGTCTTCAGCAACAATCGCTACCTGGCCGGGTTTAAGGTTGAAATTCTTCGCCGTCTCTTCGCTCGGCTCAACGCCGCGCACCGACGGAATGATGTCATACAGAATCTGCTCGACGTCGAGCACCAGTGCCAGATTGTTGCTCTGACCGTCGGTGTCCAGACAGGCGATGCTGGTGATGTTACGGCTGCCGATGCCTGCTTCCGCCGTGTGCACCTGATTCCAGTCAAGACGCACAATGTTCTCCACCGATTCCACGGCAAATGCCTGGGTGCTGCGCGCGTATTCGGTCACTAGCAGCAGGTTGAGGCCGGTTTCCGGTTTACAACCGGTTACTGCCGGCAGGTCGATTACCGGAATAAACTGGCCGCGAATGCTGGCCATGCCGAGCAGCGGTGAATTCATGCCGGCGGCGCGGGTAATGGTCGGCATCGGCACAATTTCACGCAGTTTGAATACGTTGATGCCGTACAGCTCAGACTTGCCTTTCAGCCGATCGGAACCCAGCCGGAACAGCAGCAGTTCGAATTTGTTAGAAAGCGCAAGGTTGGCGCGTTCATCGATCTCTTTCTGAAAATTATCCATTGTGGCCTCGGGGCAGAATCTGGGCGGAGTAAAGGGCAGGGCAATAGCGCCATGATTAACTTATCGGCAGCGGAGAAAAAAAATGAAGGGAAGGGCGATGAAAATTTAGCGTAAGGGCGATCGCCCTCACGCTCACGACTGTTACTTCAGCAGAATCGCGCGCACGCTTTTGCCTTTGATCTTGCCCTCTTTCAGCTTGATCAGCGCTTTCTTCGCCTGCGCGGCGTCGATGGCGACATACGCATGGGTCGGGGTGAGATCGATTTTACCGATCTGATCGCCGCTGAAACCGGCTTCACCGGTCAGGGCACCCAGAATATCGCCGGGACGCATCTTGGCTTTGCGCCCACCGTCAATGCACAGCGTCATCATCGCCGCCGGCAGCGGCTGTGCGCCTTTGCCTTTCAGCGTGCTGGCCGGCTGCCAGTTGAGCTTCTGCTGCAGGTAATCTTCCAGCGCATGGGCGCGCACCATTTCGTCGGCCGCCACAAAGCTGACCGCCAGCCCCTGTTCGCCGGCGCGGCCGGTACGGCCAATGCGGTGAATGTGTACTTCCGGATCCCACGCCAGCTGAAAGTTAACCACCAGCGCCAGCGATTTAATGTCGAGGCCGCGCGCGGCGACGTCGGTGGCGATCAGCACGCGGATGCTGCCGTTGGCAAAGCGAATCAGCACGCGTTCGCGATCGCGCTGTTCCAGATCGCCGTGCAGCGCCAGCGCGCTGATCTGGCGATCGTTGAGCGCGGCCGCAATCTCATCGCATTCCCGTTTGGTGTTACAGAACACCACGCAGGAAGCCGGTTGCTGCTGGCTGAGCAGGGCACTGAGCAGGTTGATACGCTCGCTGGCGCTGGTTTCAATAAACTGCTGCTCAATCGCCGGCAGTTCCGATTGCGCTTCGGTCGCTACCGCCAGCGCATCGCGCTGAAAGCGCTGACTCAGGCTGGCAATGGTATCGGGCCAGGTGGCGGAGAACAGCAGCGTCTGACGCGAATCCGGCGTAAAGCCAATGATGGCTTCCATATCGTCGCGAAAACCCATCTCCAGCATGCGATCGGCTTCGTCCAGCACCAGGCTCTGCAACTGACTTAAATCGAGATTGTCACGCTTGAGATGATCGAGGATGCGCCCCGGCGTGCCGACCACAATATGCGGCGCATGCACCAGCGAATCGCGCTGCGCGCTCATTGGCTGGCCGCCGCACAGCGTCAGGATCTTGATGTTGCGGGTGAAGCGCGCCAGCTGACGCAGCACGTTGCTGACCTGGTCGGCCAGTTCACGCGTCGGGCACAGCACCAGCGCCTGGGTATGAAAACGCCCGCTGTCGATGCGGTTCAGCACGCCGATACCGAAGGCGGCGGTTTTGCCGCTGCCGGTTTGCGCCTGCGCCCGCACATCGCGTCCGCTAAGGATGGCCGGCAGGGAAGCGGCCTGAATCGGCGTCATGGCGTCGAAGCCCATCTCGCGCAGGTTGTCGAGCTGGCTGGCAGGCAGTTGCGTCAGGGTAGAAAAAGCAGTCACAGGAGCATCTCAGGTAGTAGCAGGAATAGCGGCGGCCAGTCTGGCAGAAAGGCGGGCTATCGGCAACGGCAATTGCGGTAATAATCACGCGGTGAAATTAGTCAGCCGTTGCGCTTTGTCAGTTCAATGATGAGGTGCAACTATCGCAAAGTTTTAATGAATGTTCCGAATTTCACACGAGGCAGCACGAACGGTAAAAACGCTTTTTCGAGGGAAAAAATGATATTAGCGGCAGGTAAGCGGCAATATCGCGGCATGTTACGGCTATTTTCAGTAAGATTTCGCTTATATGTTACCTGTTATGCGGAAAATCTGAGTAAAAATCCTAACCGCTTTGCTTTATATTTAGCGCGCCATTTGGCAATTAATAATTACTTCAGAGGTCACCTCATTGAGTCACTATGTCCAGGGACAAAACGAAGACGTTCTGAAAATCGTCGGCCGCGCCGTGCTAACGCTGCATCTGCATGGAGAGACGTTATCCTCCGATAAAGTCAGCTCCATGATTGCCTGTTATGCGGAAGAAGAGCCTGTTAATGACGATGAGCACCAGCGCCTGTATGCGCTGGCGATTCAGATGTTGTCTTAAATCCAGCATTATCATCGGGCTTGCCGCGCCGGTGTCACCTTCCAAAGCCTCCTGCGGGAGGCTTTTTTCTGGCCGGGTCTGGCGTGCTGGTGCTGGCTGCGATGCGCCTTCAGGCGCTGAATACCGGCGTGCCGCGCTGGAACGTAGCGCGCACCGGCGCAATGCGCGCCACGGCTTCCGCCGAGCAGCTGGCTTCGACCAGCATCATACTGGCTTCATCCTGCAGCTGCGGCCACTGGCGCTCACCGCTATTGGCGAGCGTCAGAATGCCGCCGGTGGCGATATGCAGTGCGCGGCTCAGGCCAAATTCATCCGATCCGCGATACAGCTGGGCATACAGATTGGCTTTCTCCAGCATGCTGCCGGTGCCGAATGGCGACCAGTGATCAACCACGCTGTCGGTGCCGGTCATCACCGTCACGCCCGCCGCCTGCAGCTGCGGCAATGGCATCGTCAGCTTGCCAATCGGAATCGTTGATGCCACGCTCATCTGCTGTTCGGCCATGCCGGCGATAATCTCATCCAGCGCCTTACCTTCCAGCGTGGCGAGCGCGAAACCGTGGCTCAGTGTCACTTTGCCTTTCAGCTGCGGGTTACGGGCGATGGTGGCGACCATGTACTGAATGGCTGCCACGCCGGCGGCGCTGGTCTCATGCAGATGAATGTCCACGCCGCGATCGTAATCGAGCGCGATGCGGAACATCGCATCAAGCGAAGCCTGCATGGCACCATCCACGTTGGTGGGATCCAGCCCACCGACATACTGCACGCCGAGCTGCATCGCCTCACGCATCAGACCATCGACCTGCGAATGCAGCAAACCATGCTGCGGAAAGGCGACGATCTCACAGCGAAACGCCGGATGGTTGGCCAGCGCCAGCTGCAGATGTTCGAGACTTTTCAGGCCACTGACTGGATCGATGTTGCAGTGGCTGCGCGCTTCGGTGCTCCCTTTGCTTTGCAGCAGGCCAATCAGCGCTTCGGCGCGCGCCTGCGAGGTTGGCAACAGCTGGGGAATCAGCACCTGCTCGCGCGCAATCATATCCATGATGGTCTTGCCCTGCCGCGGGCGCGGTGCCTGCCATGGTCCGCCGTAGAAGGTTTTATCCAGATGGATGTGCATGTCCCGCGTGCGCGGTAACAGCAGCGCACCGCCGGCATCCCACTGCGGCAGGGCAGGCTGGCGCGCCTGGCCGGCGGCGCTAATGGCGCTGAACTTGCCTTCTTTAATGGTGATGTCGTACAGCGCAGTGCGGGTGGCGACTATCTCCGCGCCGTCGCGCTCAAATCCCTCTTCGAGGCGCACATTCAGCAGCTGATAGTGCGCCACGGCAGGCGGCGGGGTGGACGAGACCGGTGGTGTGTCGGGACGGGCGGCGCTGCTCATGCCAGCCATCATCAGGCTGCCTGCGGCAGTAAGGCGCACGCCGTGGCTGAGGAAATCACGGCGGCTGGAAGCGGTCAGAGGCATCGGAAACTCCAGGCAAAAGGAAAAAACCTAATCTGGCAAAACCGACGCCGCCGCGCTGCGATATTTCCCACTGCCAGGCAGTGGAAAAATCACTGCCACTGTAGCTGGCAGAATTGCACCAGCGCAGCGGCCAGCGCCTGTTGCAGCGCATCCTGCGGCTTACGGCAGAACAGCGCCAGCTCGAAATGGCTGATCACTGGTAAACCCTCAGCGCTGCCCAGCACGCGGTGACCGGGCAGGCGGCAGCTGGCGGGCAGCAGCGTCAGGCCGAGACCGGCGGCGCTGGCGCTGGCGAGGGCCACGAGGCTGGCGCTGCTGTAGCTGATGCGCCAGCTGCGGCCGAGCGCATCCAGCGTCTGACACATCTCTTCGCGATACAGCCCCTGCTGCGGAAACACCACCAGCGGCAGCGGCGTCTGGTCAAAGCAGGGATGTTCAGCACTGTCCAGCCACAGCAGCGGCTCGGGCCGGGCGGCCAGCGGGCGATCGCCGCCCGGCTGCTTGATCAGCATCAGATCCAGCTCTTCGCGCTGCCATGCGCGATGCAAATCGACGTACATGCCGCTCATCACGTCAAGACGCAGTTGCGGATGCTGTCGGCTGAATCCGGCCAGCAGGCTGGCGGTCGGGGCGGCAAAATCCTCCGGCACGCCAATGCGCACAATGCCGTCGCGCCACTTATCGCTCAGCACATCGTGCGCTTCGCCGTTAAGGGCGATGATGCGCCGCGCGTAGCCGAGCAATTTTTCTCCCTCTTCAGTCAGCGCCACCTGATGTGAGGTGCGCTGTAACAGCGCTTTACCCACCATCTCTTCCAGCCGCCGCACCTGCTGACTGACCGTCGACTGCGACAGGTGCACACGCTCGGCGGCGCGGGTAAAGCTGGCGGTCTCGCACACCGCCACAAAGCTTAATAGCTGCTGCGGCGTAAACATTGGCTGACGATTCATTTATCCACTGCCCATCATGGTGTTATTTCATTTCCAAATAGTACTGTCTGCTGCGATGCTGACAACCTTTTCACAGCAGGATGGGTTATGAACCGACATGCCAATACGTTAACGCTGGCTGCGCTGGTGCTGGCCGGGCTGAACATGCGCCCGCTGCTGACCTCGGTCAGTCCGCTGCTGGGCCAGCTGCGCCACAGCCTGCATCTGTCAGGGCTGGCCGCCTCGCTGCTGCCGGCGGTGCCGATGGTGATGATGGGCGCGGTGGCGCTGTCCAGCGCCAGGCTGATGCAGCGCGTGGCCTTAAAGCCCTTACTGCTGGCCGGGTTGACGCTATTGCTGCTGGCACTGGCGGCGCGCGTCGTGATCGACAGCGGCAGCGGGCTGGTGCTCAGCGCGCTGTTTGCCGGCATCGGCGTCGGCGTGGTGCAGATGGCGATGCCGGGACTGATTCGACAGCGTTTTAGCCGGCGCAGCGCGGCGGTCACCGGGCTGTGGGCGGGCGCACTGATGGGCGGCGGCGGACTGGGCGCGGCGCTGTCGCCGTGGCTCAGCGCGCAGCTTGGCGTACCGCTGGCGCTCAGCGGCTGGGCGCTGCCGGTGCTGCTGGCTATCCTGCTGTGGCTACGGGTGCGCGTGCCTGCCGCGCCGGATGCCGCACAGGTAACGCTGCCGCCGCTGTGGCGTAAGCCGCGCGCCTGGTCGCTGGCGCTGAGCTTTGGCCTGGTCAACGGCGGCTATGCCACCTGCGTGGCCTGGCTGCCGGATGCGTATCACCGGCTGGGCTGGTCGGCACAGGCCGGCGGCTCGCTGCTGGGCGTGATGATTCTGAGCCAGGTTGCCGGCGCGCTGCTGATGCCGCTGCTGGCGCGCGGTGCCGATCGCCGTCCGCAGCTGATTGTCAGTCTGCTGTGCCAGCTGGCCGGGATGAGCGGGTTTCTTTTTGCGCCGCTGCTGGCGCCGTGGCTGTGGGCCGCCATCGCCGGCTTCGGTCTCGGTGCCGCGTTCCCGCTGGCGATGGTGCTGGCGCTCGATCATCTGCCGCAGCCGCAGGCAGGCGCGCGGCTGGTGGCCTTCATGCAGGGCGCAGGATTCATCATCGCCGGCTGCATGCCGTTTATTGCCGGTCAGCTGCAGGTGCTCACCCACAGCTTTGCCAGCGTATGGCTGATGCAGGGCATCGTGACGCTGGGGCTGATCGGACTCAATCTGCGTTTTCATCCGCGCAGCTATGCGAGCGCCTTTGGTGCGGCAACGCGCTGATTGGTCCTACCAATGTTATAAAAATGTAGCCACATGGTCACATAACACGAAAAATCACGCCTGCCGCGTTGCTTTGGGTTAACAATGCATTAACTATCTGGAGCCAGAAAGCCCGTCAGCCGCAATGTGGTCCTACCAATTGTGGTCCTGAACCGGGCAACAATCTGCGGCGCACGCCTGCTTTTGCCGATGCGCCGCATCCCTCTGGTGACCTCTGGAGAAACGGCATGCAGGTGTGGCAACAAAACTACGATCCGCTCAACAATTTGTGGCTATCCAGCCTGGTGGCGGTGATCCCGATTGTTTTTTTCTTCTTTGCGCTGATTAAGCTCAAGCTGAAGGGCTATCAGGCCGGTACGATCACCGTGGTGCTGGCGCTGCTGGTGGCGCTGTTGCTGTATGGCATGCCGGTGCCCCAGGCGCTGGCGTCGGTGGCGTATGGTTTTTTATACGGCCTGTGGCCGATTGCCTGGATTATCGTGGCGGCGGTATTTGTCTACAAGATCTCGGTGAAAACCGGCCAGTTCGATATCATTCGCGCCTCGATTCTCTCCATCACGCCAGACCAGCGTTTGCAGATGCTGATTGTCGGCTTCTCGTTTGGCGCGTTTTTAGAGGGCGCGGCAGGCTTTGGGGCACCGGTGGCGATCACCGCCGCACTGCTGGTCGGGCTGGGCTTTAATCCGCTCTATGCCGCCGGCCTGTGCCTGATTGTCAACACCGCACCGGTGGCGTTCGGCGCGATGGGGATTCCGATCATCGTCGCCGGTCAGGTCACCGGGCTGGACAGCTTCCAGATTGGCCAGATGGCGGGACGCCAGCTGCCGTTTCTCACCCTCATCGTGCTGTTCTGGATCATGGCGATCATGGATGGCTGGCGCGGCATCAAAGAGACCTGGCCGGCGGTGATGGTGGCCGGCGGTTCGTTTGCCATCGCCCAGTACCTCAGCTCTAACTTCCTTGGCCCGGAGCTGCCGGATATCATTTCGTCGCTGGCTTCGCTGATCTGCCTGACGCTGTTTCTGCGCCGCTGGCAGCCGGTGCGCATCTTCCGCTTTAAAGAGCCCGCGCCAGAGACTGCGCCCTCAGGGACGCAACGCTACACGCTGGCGCAGATTGTGCGTGCCTGGATGCCGTTCCTGTTCCTTACCGCGACCGTTACGCTGTGGAGTATTCCGCCGTTTAAAGCGCTGTTCGCCAAAGGCGGCGCGCTGTATGACTGGGTGTTTAGCGTGCCGGTGCCGCTGCTGCACGAGCTGGTGGCACGCATGCCGCCGGTGGTGAGCGCAGCAACGCCGTATGCGGCGCTGTTCAAATTTGACGTGGTTTCCGCTACCGGCACTGCGATTTTGCTGGCGGCGGTGATTTCGGTGATTTTCCTGCGCATGAAGCCGGCGGCGGCGCTGCGCACCTTTGGCGAAACCCTGAAGGAGCTGGCGCTGCCGATCTACTCCATCGGCATGGTGCTGGCCTTTGCGTTCATCTCAAACTACTCCGGGCTGTCGGCCACGCTGGCCCTGGCGCTGGCGCACACCGGCCAGGCCTTCACCTTCTTCTCGCCGTTCCTCGGCTGGCTGGGCGTCTTTCTGACCGGCTCCGATACCTCTTCCAACGCGCTGTTCGCCGCGCTGCAGGCGACCACCGCGCAGCAGATTGGTGTGTCGGATGTGCTGCTGGTGGCCGCCAATACCACCGGTGGTGTCACCGGTAAAATGATTTCGCCGCAGTCGATCGCCATCGCCTGCGCCGCCGTGGGGCTGGTGGGGCGCGAGTCCGATCTGTTCCGGTTTACCGTTAAACACAGCCTGATTTTTACCTGTATGGTCGGCGTGATCACCACGCTGCAGGCGTATGTCTTTACCTGGATGATTCCATGACTGAACCCACACCGCGGCTGGCGGATACGCTGCGCGCGCGTCTTGGCGCCTGGATTGAAGAGCATCAGCTGAAACCCGGCATGCGTTTACCCTCGGAGCGTGCGCTGGCCGCCCGCTTCGGCGCGTCGCGCTCGTCGGTGCGTGAGGCCATCCAGCAGCTGATCAGCAGTGGTATGCTGATCAGTAAACGCGGCGGCGGCACCTGGCTGTGCGAGCCGCAGGAGCCATGGTCAGAACAGCGCATCGTTGAGCCGATTCGTCAGCTGCTGGCCGCCGATCCTGACTACCGCTGGGATATTCTTGAGGCGCGCCACGCGATTGAGGCCAGCACCGCCTGGCACGCCGCGCAGCGCGCCACTGAGGCGGATAAAGAGCGGCTGCGCTATGCCTTTGACGCGCTGATACAAATGAACGACTGCGACGACCCCGAACTGGCCGCGCAGGCGGATCTGCGCTTCCACCTCGCCATTGCCGAAGCCTCGCATAATCTGGTGCTGCTGCAGACCATGCGCGGATTTTTCGATCTGCTGCAATCCTCCGTGCTGCACAGCCGCCAGCGTATGTACACCCAG
Organism: Pantoea sp. Cy-640; assembly: GCF_011752635.1. Lineage (NCBI taxonomy): Bacteria > Pseudomonadati > Pseudomonadota > Gammaproteobacteria > Enterobacterales > Erwiniaceae > Pantoea > Pantoea sp. Cy-640. The sequence goes on from NZ_VWXB01000005.1 coordinate 74,880, forward strand.
CCGGTGATCTTCAACCAGCTCAACGCCCAGCATCAGGCGATGTTCGATGCGGTGATGGCGGGCGACGCCGACGCGGCGCGCCAGGCGGCGATGGATCACCTCGGCTTTGTTCACACCACCATGAAAACGCTGCATGAAGACGAAGCGCGCCAGGCCCGCATCACGCGGTTACCGGGCGCCACGCAGGTTACCCGTAAGGAAGACAACTGATGATTATTTCTGCTGCCAGTGACTATCGCGCCGCGGCGCAACGTATCCTGCCGCCATTCCTGTTTCACTATCTGGACGGCGGGGCCTACGCAGAACATACCCTGAAGCGCAACGTGGCCGATCTCTCTGACGTGGCGCTGCGCCAGCGCGTGCTGAAAAACATGGCTGAGCTGAGCCTGGAAACGCGGCTGTTTAATGAAACTCTGTCGATGCCGGTGGCGCTGGCGCCGGTCGGCCTGTGCGGCATGTACGCGCGACGCGGTGAAGTGCAGGCGGCGCGTGCGGCAGCCAATCGCGGTATTCCATTTACCCTGTCGACGGTGTCGCTGTGCCCGATAGAAGAGGTGGCACCGGCGATTAACCGCCCGATGTGGTTTCAGTTGTATGTGCTGCGCGATCGCGGCTTTATGCGCAACGCGCTGGAGCGGGCCAAAGCGGCAGGCTGTTCGACGCTGGTGTTTACCGTCGATATGCCGACGCCGGGCGCGCGCTACCGCGATGCGCACTCCGGCATGAGCGGCCCGCATGCCGCGCTGCGCCGTTACTGGCAGGCGGTCACCCATCCGCAGTGGGCATGGGACGTCGGGCTGCACGGGCGTCCGCACGATCTCGGCAATATCTCAACGTACCTCGGTAATCCTACCGGACTGGAAGATTATATCGGCTGGCTGGCGAAAAATTTCGACCCGTCGATCTCGTGGCAGGATCTGGAGTGGATTCGCGAATTCTGGGAAGGGCCGATGGTGATCAAAGGCATTCTCGACCCGGAAGATGCGCGCGATGCGGTGCGGTTTGGCGCCGATGGCATCGTGGTCTCCAACCACGGCGGACGTCAGCTGGATGGCGTGCTGTCGTCGGCGCGCGCGCTGCCGGCCATCGCCGACGCGGTAAAGGGCGACATCACCATTCTGGCCGACAGCGGCATTCGCAACGGGCTGGATGTGGTGCGCATGATCGCGCTGGGGGCTGACAGCGTGCTGCTGGGACGCGCGTTTATCTATGCGCTGGCGACGCACGGCCAGCGCGGCGTGGAGAATCTGCTGAGTCTGGTTGAGAAAGAGATGAGGGTGGCGATGACGCTGACCGGCGCGAAAACCATTGCGGACATCACCCAGGATTCGCTGGTGCAGGCGAATGCGCTGCTGAGCGAAGCCGGACTCAGCCCGGCGCGCCCGCACGCGGTGCGCTAAGCCAGGCAAAGCGCCGGCTCTTGTCTATACTGAATAGCTGTCTGACTAACAGGAGGAATGACATGACCATTCATAAGAAAGGATCGGCCCATTGGGAAGGCGACATCAAAGGCAAAGGCACGGTTAGCACTGAAAGCGGCGTGCTCAGCAACCAGCCATACGGTTTTAACACCCGTTTTGAAGGCGAGAAGGGCACCAATCCGGAAGAGCTGATTGGCGCGGCACACGCCGCCTGCTTCTCCATGGCGCTGTCGCTGATGCTGGGCCAGGCCGGTCATCCACCGAAAAGCATCGACACCACCGCCGATGTTTCACTGGACAAAAAGGGCGACGGCTTCGCCATCACCAAAATTGCCCTCAACAGCACCATTGCGCTGCCGGGCATCGATGATGCCAAATTTGATGAAATCATTCAGAAAGCCAAAGCCGGCTGCCCGGTGTCTCAGGTGCTGAATGCCGAAATCACCCTCGACTATACGCTGAATAATTAATCGCCCTCACGGGTGACCAGCGGTAGACTATGCGATGCGCCTGCGGGCGCATCGTTGCTTTCTGCTGTCTGGAGGAGACGTGGCAAAAAAACTGGCTGCGACAAAACACTGGAAGATGATTGTGGTGTTGCTGTGCATCTGCGGCGCGCTGATGCTGATTCGCTGGGCGGCGATGATATGGGGCTAAAGGATTGGGTATGCCGCCACAAGCTCGGGGTGCTGGTGATGATTATTCTGGTGCTGGAACTGGTGCACTACCTGCTGACAGCCTCGTGGCTGCCGTGGCAGTTCTGATGCCTCAGGCATATTCGCCGTCATGCTCATGCTGGCGCAGATTGCGCACGCTGCTGCGCGCAATGCGGTAGGCCTTGCGCGGATCGCCCGCGACAAATTCAAAGGTGGGCGAATAGTAAAATGGCAGCCAGCCGCCGAAGCCGCTCTCCCACTCCCAGCGCACCGGACAGGGCCAGAGAATGCCGTCATACAAAATGTAATAAACCCAGCGTCCGTTGGGACGACGGGGGCGAGTTTTTTTCATGGGATTCACAACTGTAATAGTGTAAAGCAGCTTATATTTTGAACGCTGCGGGCCCAGGTTGCAATGCCGTCTGGCTGTTTTTTATGCAATTGATGACGCACTGGCACCGAATTAACGGTGCACTTCCCCACAAAGCAGCACCACGTTCGGCCGGACTTTATGGATGCGATCGGCCATCTGTTCGCAGGCCACTTTCGTGGGGTAAATCCGCTCCGACACCGGCAGGGCATCACAGGCATCGTGGCCGCAGGCGCTCACTAACAAGACAAAACCAATCAACATAACCGACTCCTTCTGCACCATTCCCGTGGTACGGAATGCGTGGCTGTGTGTTCCTTTTTTTGATCCAGTATAGCTAAACGCCTCAGGCGTCAATGAACAGCCTGAGCGGCTTTTTTGTCCGAACAGAGTGATGATAACCAGCGCCGCGCCCATTAGCAGCACAATCTGGGCTAAACTGTGCGGCACTGACAACAATAAGGAGTGATATCTGATGTCTCATGAAATTGCCCATCCGGCCAGCAGCCCAAAACAGGCCGCCCTGCAACTGGTCATCGAACTGGTGCGCGCCGGTAAACTGAGCCCGCTGCACGGCGATGCTTCCAATATGATCTCCATCTACGAACAGTTCAAGGCACACTTCGAAGCCGACAAGCAAAAAGATTCCGCCATCTCCTGACGTTCTGCCCCCGGTGGCGCGCTGTGTCTGGCCGCGCCACTGTTCCCCGACTTTCACATAATCTCTTCCGTTTATTATTGCATCCCGATTAAATTTGCAGCGCGCTTTTTGATATTTCTCACAGATCCGTAACGCAAATCTGAAACCGGTTGCAGAAAATCTTTAGCGCGGGTATTCGTTAATTAAACCCCACACTGAGGATTGAATGATGCCAAAGATTCTACTCTGCTGCGCCGCCGGAATGTCCACCAGCATGGTGGTGCAGAAAATGGAGAAGGCCGCCAAAGAGAAGGGCGTCGAGGTTGAGATAAAAGCCGTTGGCATTGAAGAGTTTAACGATCAGATCGCGAACTTTGACTGTTGCCTGCTCGGGCCGCAGATTAAATACAAACTGGCGGACTTCCAGCCGCTGGCGCAGCAGCTAAATAAGCCTATCACTGTGATTAATAGCATGGATTACGGCATGATGAATGGCGCGAAAATATTAGATGATTCGCTAAAGCTGATTCACGCCTGACGATTGTTCCGAAAATAAAATAATTGTTTACGCCTGTGCGCCAATGCACAGGCTTATTCTGTTGTTGCCTGATGCAAGGAGCTCGCCGATGAGCAGCATAAGCGAATCGTTATTTGGTGTGATTGAAAACCGCATCAGCCCGCTGGCCGGACGCCTCTCCAGCCAGCGCCATGTGATTGCCATCCGCGATGGATTTATTGCCTCGATGCCGTTTCTGATTGTGGGCTCGTTTATGCTGCTGTTTGCCCATCCGCCGTTCTCAGCTGACAGCTCATGGGCGTTTGCCCAGTGGTGGCTCGGTATGGTGCGCGCGCATGAAGCGCAAATCATGATGCCGTATAACATGACCATGGGCATCATGGCGCTGTATATCGCCAGCGCCATCGCCTATAACCTGGCGAACAGCTACAAGATGAACGGCTTTATGGCGGCCAGCCTGGCGCTGATGGCGTTTCTGGTGGTGGCCGCGCCGCAGAGCAACGGCACGCTGCCGGTTGGCTCACTTGGCGGCGAGGGCATTTTCACCGCGATTCTGGTGGCGCTGTTCGCCACTGAGCTGATGCACTTCCTGCAAAAGCACAACATCGGCTTTAAGCTGCCGGAGCAGGTGCCGCCCAAAATTCGTCAGTCGTTCGATCTGCTGATCCCGATCATCGCCATCTTCATCACGCTGTTTCCGCTCAGCCTGTGGGTGCAGGCGCAGTTTGGCCTGCTGCTGCCGCAGGCGATCATGGCGCTGTTCGCACCGATTATCTCCGCCTCGGATTCGTTACCGGCGGTGCTGGTGGCGGTGCTGCTGTGCCACATGCTGTGGTTCGCCGGCATTCACGGTGCGGTGATTGTCGGCGGCATTCTGCAGGCGTTCTGGCTGACTAACCTCGGTCTCAACCAGCAGGCGCTTAACGCAGGTGAGCCGATCACGCACGTGTTTATCGAGCCGTTCTGGCAGTTTTTCATCGTTATTGGCGGCTCCGGTTCCACCATGGGGCTGGTGCTGCTCTACCTGCGCAGCCGCTCGGCGCATCTGCGCTCGATTGGCAAGCTGAGCATTGTGCCCAGCATGTTCAACATCAACGAGCCGGTCATCTTCGGTTCGCCGGTGGTGATGAATCCGATTCTGTTCATTCCGTTTATCTGCGCGCCGTTAGTCAACGCCACGCTCGCCTGGACAGCCACCAAAACCCACCTGATTAACCACGTGGTGTCGCTGGCCCCCTGGACCACGCCGGCACCGATCGGGGCGGCCTGGTCGACCGGCTGGGACTGGCGCGTCATCGTGCTGATTGCCGTGCTGGTAACCATCGCCACGCTGATTTACTACCCGTTTTTCAAAATTTATGAGCGGCAACTGCTGCAGCAGGAGTTTGAGCAGGCCGCTGCAGCGCAACCGGTTAAGGAGGCATGATGGAAATTGATGAGAGCACGGTCATGGAACTGATTATTCAGGCGGGAGAAGCGCGCTCCTGCTCGATGGAAGCGCTGCGCGCTGCGCGGCGCAAAGAGTGGCCACGCGCCGATGCGTTGCTGAGCGAAGCCAGCGAGGCGGCCAGAGCCGCGCACCGTATCCAGACCGAATTGATTGGTGCCGACGAAGGCTGCGGCAAAATTCCGGTCAATCTGATCATGGTACATGCGCAGGATCACCTGATGAACGCCATGCTGTGCCGTGAACTGGCGGAAGAGATCATCCAGCTGCGGCGCGAGCTGGCTGCGGACTAACAAGGAGGCAGTATGCAACATCCTAACCCCGGTGCGTTTCCGCACGGCTTTCTGTGGGGCGCTTCAACCTCGGCGTATCAGGTTGAGGGTGCCTGGAACGAAGACGGCAAAGGGCCGTCGGTGATCGATAAAGGCCATTTTCCTGAGGGGATGACGGATTTCACCGTCACCAGCGATCACTATCATCGCTTCCGGGAAGATATCGCGCTGCTGGCGGAGCTGGGCCTGAAAACCTATCGATTCTCCATCGCCTGGAGCCGCATCTATCCGCAGGGTGACGGCGAGCTGAATCCGGCGGGCATTCAGTTTTATCAGCAGCTGATTGATGAAATTTGCCGCCACGGCATTGAGCCGCTGGTCACGCTCTATCACTTCGACCTGCCGTGGGCGCTGCAGCAGGATGGCGGCTGGTCAAACCGGCGTACCGTGGCCGCTTTTGAGCGCTTCGCCATCACCTGTTTCGAGCACTATGGCGACCGGGTGAAATACTGGCTGACCATCAATGAACAGAACATGATGATCCTCAAAGGTGAGGTGATTGGTACGCTGCCGGCCGGCACGGTGGATGCGCAGAAGACGCTGTATCAGCAGAACCACCATATGATGCTGGCGCAGGCTAAAGCGATGATTGCCTGTCACCAGCGCTTGCCGCAGGCCAAAATTGGCCCGGCACCGAACATCTCCTGTATCTATGCCGCCAGCGCCAGACCGGAAGATGTGCTGGCCGCCGATAACTTTTCAGCGATCCGCAACTGGCTCTACCTCGACCTGGCGGTGCACGGCCATTACAACAACGTGGTGTGGGCGTTTCTGCAGCAGCGCGGCTGGCTGCCGCATATTGAGGCGGAGGATATGGCGACCATCGCCGCTGGCCAGCCGGACTTTATCGCCTTCAACTATTATGCATCGGCCACCGTCAGTGCTGACATGCCTGAGGTCGCGCGTGGTGAGCTGAACAGCAAGCAGCAGGCCGACCAGCAGATGGCCGGCATCGACAAATCGGTGTACGTCGGCTGTAACAATCCGCATCTGCAGCAGAATCAGTTTGGCTGGTATATCGATCCGGTCGGTTTCCGCATTACCGCGCGCGAGATCTACGCGCGCTATCGCCTGCCGCTGATTGTGACAGAAAACGGTCTCGGTGCGTTCGACACGCTGGAGGCGGGCAACAAAGTGTATGACGACTATCGCATCGCCTATCTGCGCGAGCATATCGCTCAGCTGCGGCTGGCAATTGCCGATGGCGTCGAGCTGTTTGGCTACTGTCCGTGGTCGGCCATCGATCTGGTCAGCACCCATCAAGGCATCAGCAAACGTTACGGCTTTATCTACGTTAACCGCGATGAACACGATCTGCGCGATCTGGCGCGCTATCGCAAGAAGAGCTTTTTCTGGTATCAGCAGTTGATCCGCAATAACGGTGCACAGCCTGATGCGGAGGTGGAATACTAACGCGCGGCGCGGCGGCATCCCGGCTGGGTCGCCGCCGCGCCAGCAGCGTGATTAGCGGTGTTGTCCCGCCATCAGCACATATTTTACCTGCACATACTCTTCAATACCGTAATGGCCGCCCTCGCGGCCGTAGCCGGAGTGCTTGATACCGCCAAACGGCACTGACGCCGTACCGACTGAGCCGGAATTGAGGATCACCATGCCGGCTTCCAGTTTTTTCGACAGGCGGAAAGCGCGGCCAACGTCCCGCGTCCACGCATAGGCCACCAGACCGTATTCGGTGTCGTTAGCGCAGCGAATCACCTGCTCTTCATCACTGAAACGGTACAGGGCAAATACCGGTCCGAAAATCTCGGTGTTGTGCACGGCAAACGAGGCGTCCAGATCGCACAGGATGGTGGGTTCATAGAACAGCCCGCCCTTCGCGTGTGGCTTGCCGCCGAGGCGCAGCGTCGCCCCCTGTGCTACCGCATCATCCACCAGCGCGGTGACTTTATCGAGCGCCATGCGGTTAATCAGCGGGCCAACCACAAATTCCTGCTGCATACCCTGATCGACACGGATCTCACTGACTGTTTTCACCAGTTGCTGCACAAAGGCATCGTAAATCGCGTCATGCACAAAGATGCGGTTAGGCGAAATACACACCTGGCCGGAGTTACGCAGTTTGGCGCTGACCAGCCCGGCCACGCTCTCTTCCAGCGGGCTGTCGGCGAACACGATAAACGGCGCGTTGCCGCCCAGCTCCATGGTCATCTTTTTCAGCGTGGCCCCGCACTGCTGCGCCAGCAGTTTGCCGACGCGGGTAGATCCGGTGAAGGAGATTTTGTGGATGCGCGTATCGCTGGTAAAAGCTTCGCCGATGGCTTGCGGATCGCCGGTTACCATCTCAAACACGCCCGCGGGAATACCGGCCTGACGTGCATACTCCAGCAGTTTATACGCGGTAAGCGGCGTCTCTTCTGCCGGTTTGATGATCATGGTGCAGCCCGCGGCCAGCGCGGTAGCGATTTTGCGGGTGATCATCATAAACGGGAAGTTCCACGGCGTGATGGCCGCGGTCGGGCCGACCGGCTCTTTTACTACCAGCACGGAGGCGTTAGCATCGTGCGACGGCAGGGTATCACCGTTGACGCGTTTGGCCTCTTCCGCATACCACTCAATAAAGCCGAGACCGTACTCGATTTCGCCCAGCGCTTCGCTCAGGCATTTGCCGTTCTCCCTGACCATCAGTTCAGCAAACAGGTGCTTATCGGCGCGTACCAGATCGTACCAGCCACGCAGCAGGTCGCTGCGCTGTTTCGCGCTTTTTGCCGCCCATGCCGGAAACGCGGCACAGGTGCGATCAATAGCGGCCGCGACCTCGTCGTGGCGCATGAACGGTGCTTCGCCGACGAGGCTGCCGTCGGCAGGATTGGTGACTTTAATCATTCCAGTGTGCTCCAGTGTCAGAATCAATGTGACAACCTGGCAGTCAGCGTTATCGGGCTGGCTGCCGCTGTGCAGAAATGATGCGCGCCTGGCCTTTTCGCCACAATCGATTAAAATTGCTCCATCATTGAGAAAAACTGAACGGTTAACTGATGCGTGATTTGCCACCCCTGAATGCCTTGCTGGCGTTTGAATATGTCGCCCGTAGCGGCAGTGTGCGGGCAGCGGCTGATGGCCTGTCGGTGACGCCAGGCGCGGTGAGTCGTCAGATTCGTCTGCTGGAAGAGTACTTTGGCACGGCGCTGTTTCAGCGTCAGGGGCGCGGGCTGGTACTGACGCTGCCCGGCAATGCCTATTTTCTGCAAATCAGCCAGCACCTCGACGGTATTCGCCAGGCGAGCGCCACGCTGCAGCGCAATGCCGGCCGCACGGTCATCCGGCTGCACTCCTTCACCACCTTCGCCACCCGCTGGCTGATTCCGCGGCTGGCACAGTTTCAGCTGGCGCATCCGGCGATTGACGTGCGCCTGACGACCGCGTCGGAATGGGACGATACGGTGGATTGCGACGCGGCGATTCGGCTTGGTGACGGTACGTGGCCGCAGCAGCACGCCACGCCACTGGTGAAAAACGTGCTGGTGCCGGTGTGTCGTCCGACGGCTGACCGGCGCGCCAGCATGCATCTGGCCGGGCTGGCGCAGCATACCCTGCTGCTGGTGCGCGGACGTCCTGATGACTGGCAGCGCTGGTGCGAAGCATTTGGCGTGGAAATGGACGCGCTGCCGCACCGGCGGCAGATGGAAAGTTCGGCGCTGGCCTATCAGGCCGCCATTGAAGGGCAGGGGATTGCGCTGGCGCAGCGCGTGCTGGTGGAAGCGGAGCTGAAGGCAGGCACGCTAATCGCCATGGAGGATTACCAGCTGGACTGTGGCCGGCACACCTATTACCTGGTGCGCCCGCAGGAGAGCGTTAAGGCTGCTACGCTACAGCAGCTGGAGCAGTGGCTGGTCACGCAGGATGCCGGCGAGGCGTTATGAGCGGCGAAACGGTCCATCGGCCACGGAAGCGCGCTCAATCAGCCGTCCGCTGAACGGCGGCAAAGGCGCAATCGCTTCGCCCTCCAGCATCGCCACCAGCTGCGCCAGCGTGTGCTGAATCATCTCCGCCACCGGCACGTGAACCGTCGTGAGCGGCGGCAGGAAAAATTCGGCCATGCGAATATCATCAAAGCCCATCAGCGATACATCCTGCGGCAGCCGTTTGCCCGCCGCATTCAGCGCCAGCGCGGCACCAATCGCCATATCGTCATTGCTGGCCATCAGCGCGCTGAACGGTACGCCGGCACTCAGCAACTGGCGTGCCGCTGCCTGACCACTCTCCGGCGTCCACGCGCCCGGCAGTACGCGCGCCGCTTCATACGGCAGCTGATGATCGGCCAGCGCCTGCTGATAGCCAGCCAGACGCGCGTCGGCGGTGGGCGATCCCGCCAGTCCGGTGATAAACGCGATGTCATGGTGACCGCGCGCAATCAGGTAATTCATCGCATCACGGGTATTTTGCTGGTGCGAAGCCCAGACGCAGTTCGCCGCGTGCTGCGTCAGACGGCGGTTAACCACCATGATCGGGATATCGTGTTGGTCGATGATCGCTTCCAGCGCGGCGGTGTCGAGAAAACGCGGGTAGATAATGATGGCGTCGCAGCGCAGATCGAGCAGAAACTCGATTGCCGCGCGCTCATCGTCAGCGCTGGTTTTGCCATCGGCGAGGATCAGCTGGCGGCCATAGTTGTTGGTCAGCGTGGCCGTCTGGTACAGCAGCTCGCTGAAATAGGGGCCGTTAAACAGCGAATGGGTGACGATCAGGCCGATATTCTGCGATTTTTGCGTCGCCAGACTGCGCGCCAGCAGATTCGGGCGGTAGCCTGTTTCCTCTATCGCCTGAAACACTTTCTGCTGCGTGGATTTGCTCACATAGCGGTTGCCCGCCAGCACGCGCGACACGGTGGCTTTAGAAACGCCCGCTTTGCGGGCCACATCCAGCATAGTAATCATCAGCGCTTCGACCATCATTCCTGCAGGCTAAAAAGCGATAGTACCTGAAAATGCAGGGAAATTAATGGCATCGTTAGCAAACAGTGAGGGGGATCAGGCGTAGAACCAGGCGGGCAGGATGGCGATCAGGTTATTCAGCGTATGCAGAAAAATCGGCAGCGCCAGGCTGTTGCTGCGCAGACGCGCGTAGCACAGCAGCAGCGAGAACAGCGTCAGCGCAACGATGGTTTCCCAGTGCACGTACTGCGTGTGCAACGCGGCGAACAGCAGCGATGTGAGCAACATGCAGGCAAAACGGCTTTTGGGCGCCCACAGCAAAAACGCCTGCAGCAGGAAGCCGCGGAACAGCACCTCTTCAAACACCGGCGCCAGCAGCACGGCGGTGAGCAGCAGAATCAGCATTGAGCTGCGTCCCTGCTGGCTCTGTTCAATCAGCCAGCCTTCCGGCTGCAGGAACTGCGTCTGCGCCACCATCAGCACAAACAGCGCGCCGATAAACAGCAGTGCCTGGCCGGGGCGCAGAAAGCCCAGAGGAATGTCGCTGCGGCGCTGGCAGTAGAAACGGTACAGGGGATAGATCACGGCAAATTCAAACAGGCACAGCACTGGCACCAGCAAGCCGTTATTGCGCAGCGTCCCGTAATTGGGAAACAGCGTAATCAGCATGGTCACGAGGTAATAAACCACAAAGCTACCCACGTAAAACAGGGTCAACGTAACTTTGTCGGATTGAGTGTCCATAGGCGACTCAGCGGGCAGAGGAAGACGCATAGTAGCAACGGCGATCGGTGCTGTCGAGGTGCGTTTGCGGAGATTTTCGCCGGTTCAGATACGCCACAATCGCGGCGCTAACTGACCGCCTCATCGCAGGCGATGCGCGGCATGACGGCTTGCGCTTTCATCGCTGACGAGCAGGCGGAGAGGGAACCGAATCATTTATCTGGCGCGGAGGATGCCGCTGGCACCGTTTAGTGCACAACGGCAGAGAGAAAATTAACGAGGCTTAACGCACCCGGACGGCCACGAAGGTCATCACGATGGCGAAGCCGATAAAAATAGCCAGTTCCATCATTATCTCCTCAGAAAAGTCTTAGGTAATTGTAGCGTCTGGCCGGGTGATTTTTAGACACAGTGTGCGATTAATCCGAAAATGTGAGCAGAAAATCGCGCCTTTTGTCACGCAATGCGACCAGTCTGCTGGAAAAATTTTCGCATCGGCGGCACGCTTTGTTACTCTCAGGAACCCGCTTGTTCATTATCCAGGAGGAGAAAATTGTGAACCATTATGGAAAAGCGCTGCTGCTGACGGCGATGCTCGCCTTAACGGCCTGTCAGTCAGCCAGTAAAACTGACAGCAGTCACGCCGTCAGCCACGATCCGGAAACCGACCAGTGCGGTGCCTCGCAGTATCAGAATTACCTCGGTCAGCCGTTGAGCGCGCTTGATACCCAGCGCTTTGCCGTACCGGTGCGTGCGATTCCGTGGAACGGTGCCGCCACCATGGACTTCAATCTGCGCCGCCTGAATTTCCTCGGCGATCAGAACGGGAAAATTTCCCGGGTTTACTGCGGGTAACACCAAACGGACACGGCATTGTCATCGGGCTGTCACGGCGGCGGGCGAGGATAGCTGCGCATTACGGAGATTTCCTCGTCACTCTCGAATATGCAATGCTCGTCTTGTTTCTTCCCGCTACGGCGGGAATTTTTTTCGCTATAACCTGCCTGCTGCGCCATATTGCCCCCGCCATAGCGCGATGAATCGCGGCTCTGCGACGCCAGGCGTACAGGCAGCAATAACAGACTGACCTTACAGGAGTGACGATGAAATACCTGACCCGAACGCTATGTTTGACGCTGCTGCTCAGCCCGCTGGCGCAGGCCTCAAGCGAGGCGGCATGGCAGCAACACGATAAAAACCTGCAGCAGGCGTGTGTGCAGGCCAGCGGTCTGAAAGCGGTGAAAGTGGTAGGCAAGCCGATCATGTACGACGACAGCGTTGGCTACGATGCGCTGTTGCTCGAAGGCCGCTATCCGCAAAAGCACATGAAGAATCAGCTGGGGCGGGAACTGTGCCTGTATCAGCGTCAGAGCGGTAAAGCAGTGGTCAGCGAAGCCGACCAGCTGCGGGTGGTGAAATAATCTCCGGGGCCGCTATTTTTGCGGCCCTGCTTCTAACAGCTGCGCCAGCAGGTTGCGGTAACTCTGCAGGCGCTGTTCATCGCCTTCCACTTCCAGCCGGGTAATCACGCGGGCAATCACCGCTTTATTGGTGGCGGGCTGGCCATCATCCATCAGCTCGCGCATGATGGCGGCCAGCAAATCGCTCTCGTGCGGCGCGTGCCAGGCGGGGCTGTTGAAATAGTCGGTAATCGCCCGACTGGCGCTGTCATGGTGCGTTCTCATAGCCGACCTCCGCAGAGACAACGAAGCCTGCCACCCACGACGGGCAGCAACTGAAAACCTGAATTAAGCATGCGGACTGTCCAGGACGGGCAGCGCCTCGCCAGTGATGACTGGTGATTTTTTAAACATAGATGCGGTGTGGAATATTGTCAGTAACGAATCGTCATATTTTTTCACGTTTCCCGTCTCTCGCGATGCGCTTATCGGGCCTTAGGCCGGGTAACCGCACATAAAGACACTACAAAAGTGAGGCATTGCCCTATTTGCTGTGAGCAGAATCACGCCCGGCAGCGAAAAACTGCGTTTTCATCCTCATGCCATGTTTTGCCGTCCGGTAATGTTACGAGGTTGTTAGACTGAACCCTCATTTCATTTTTTCTGACATCTGCGCTCATGCTACGCTCCATCGAATCCTGGAAGATCAATCTGATATCCGTCTGGTTTGGCTGCTTTTTTACCGGCCTGGCCATTAGTCAGATCATTCCTTTCCTGCCGCTTTACGTGGAAGAGCTGGGTATCCGTGGCGGCAACGCGCTCAGTATCTGGTCAGGTCTGACCTTCAGTGTCACCTTTATTGTTTCTGCCGCCGTGGCGCCGCTGTGGGGCAGCCTTGCCGATCGCAAAGGGCGCAAGCTGATGCTGCTGCGCGCTTCGTTTGGCATGGGCGCGGTGATTCTGCTGCAGGCGTTTGTCACTCAGGCGTGGCAGCTGTTGCTGCTGCGCGCGCTGATGGGACTGACGTCCGGTTATATTCCCAACGCCATGGCGCTGGTGGCCGCGCAGGTGCCGCGTGAGCGCAGCGGCTGGGCGCTGAGCTGCGTGTCGACCGGACAAATTGGCGGCGTGATCCTCGGGCCGATGATTGGCGGTCTGCTGGCCGACTGGCTGGGCCTGCGCATGGTGTTTATCGTTACCGCGGTACTGCTGATGGTCAGCTTTCTGGTGACGCTGTTTCTGATTAAGGAGACCGGCTACACGCCGGTGAGCAAGCAGGACAAACTGAGCGGACGCGAAGTAATGCGCAGCCTCGATAATCCACGTCTGATGTTCTGCCTGTTCGTCACCACCATGGTGATTCAGATGTGTAACGGCTCGGTGAATCCTATCCTGACGCTGTTCGTGCGTGAGCTGGCGCCGGATGCGCAGAATATCGCGTTTCTCAGTGGTGTGATTGCCGCGCTGCCCGGCGTGTCGGCACTCATCGCCGCACCGCGTCTCGGCAAACTCGGCGATCGCATCGGTACCCAGCGTATTTTGCTGGCGACCATGATCGCCTCGCTGCTGCTGCTGATTGCCATGTCGTTTGTCACCAGCGCCACGCAGCTGGGCGTCCTGCGCTTTCTGCTCGGCTTTGCCGATGGCGCGATGATGCCGGCGGTGCAAACTCTGCTGGTGCGTCATTCACGCGATAACGTCACCGGCCGTATTTTTGGTTATAACCAGTCGTTCATGTACCTCGGTAACGTCGCCGGACCGCTGCTGGGCGCAGCGGTCTCAGCCGCCACCGGTTACCGCTGGGTATTCTTCGCTACCGCGGTCGTCGTTCTGCTCAACGTGCTGTTGCTGCGGCGCTTCTATCGCCGGCCAAAAACCGAGCTGAAACCCCTTAGCCCGGCGGCCGCTACTAAGCCGGCTGACGCAGCGTCAGCGCATAGTGCCAGCGCCGCTGAGAAAGCAAAAACTCCGGGCTGACGCTCGGGCTCCACGAATCGTCGCCGCCGACGCCCATATGGAAGCCGTCGAGATGCAGCCAGCAGCCGGGTTCGTCCTGCAGCAAATGGCGGTGCGAGGTGGCGCGCAGCTGCTCAAGGCTGTGGCGGCTGAGCGAGAAGGCAAAGTCGCCGCTGATCTGCCAGCTGCCGCTATCCAGCTGGCGCGTGCCGCAGCGCAAGCCATTCTCACCCGGAAAGACATAGCCGGTGCTGAGCGCCGCCAGCGGCAGCTGCCAGCGTGAAAACTGCGCCGCCAGCTGGCGATCCGGATAGTTTTCATGAGGCCCCAGACCCAGCCAGCTCACCTGGTGCGGGACCTGAGCCAGCTGGCAGCGCAGGCCGATGCGCGCGGGCGGCGGCAGACCGGCGGCCTGTTGTACATCGACGCTGATAGTCAGTTCGCCATCGCCGCTAATGCCATAACGCTTATGGCTGGTAAACAGGTGCTGACCCTCACCCAGCACGCGATGCCAGGTTTCGATCTGCACGCCGTGCTGCAGGCTGTCGACCTGCATCGCCAGCAACTCTGTTTGCAGCCGATCATAGCCCGCGCGTTTCCAGCGCTCGACCCAGGCGTTAGGGTCGATATTGGCAGCTTCGCTGGTGCCGATATCATTATCGATCGGTGCGCGAATAAAGCACTCCTCCAGCGGTGTCAGCATGGTTTCACGATCGTTCACCCACCACTGCAGCAGCGCGCCGCTGCGGCGACAGAAGTGCCAGCGCTGCGTGGGCAGCACCACCGCCACCAGATTGTGATTGGTTTCCAGCTGGGGCGCGCAGGCGCTGAGCGGCGGCAACGTAACCGGCAGCGCGGCCGGCAGCGCCCACTGATCCCAGGCCACGCGATGATCCGCCTCAGACCAGGGCGTGGCGGCGATCTGATGCACCGCGAGGTTGAGCCACGCTTCACCCTGCAGCGCTTCAGGCGCGGGCACGGTAAAGGTGTGGCTGCCTTCGGCATCGAGATCCAGCACCCATTCACCGCGCGCGAGGGTTACACCGTCCTGCTCAATCCACCAGCGCAGCCGTTCGTTGTCGCTGCGGCGGAATAAATATTCGCTGGTGACGGTCACGCGATACGCATCGCCGGGATCGCGCGTAAACCGGAAAAACTGCTGGGCGCGCTGTGCTTCAAACAGCGCCGGATGCGGCGTGCGATCGGCAAACACCAGCCCGTTCATGCAGAACTGGCGATCGTTGGGCGCGTCACCGAAATCGCCGCCGTACGCCTGCCACGGCTGGCCGTGTTCGTCATAACGCGTCAGGCTTTGATCGACCCAGTCCCAGACGAAGCCACCCTGCAGCCGCGGAAACTGGCGAAATGCCTGCCAGTATTTGGCAAAGCCACCAAAGCTGTTTCCCATCGCATGGGCGTATTCACACAGAATCAGCGGACGCGCTTCATCCGGCAGGCTGATCCATTTTTTCAGTGACCACTTCGGCACCGCCGGGAAGGGCTGATCCTGATCGACGCGCGCATACATCGGGCACAGAATATCGGTGGCTGCCGTGTTGGCACCGCCGCCCTCATATTGTACCGGGCGCGTGCTATCGCTGCTTTTCACCCAGCGGTACAGCGCATCATGCGTGCTGCCGTGGCCGGACTCATTGCCCAGCGACCAGATGATGATGCAGGCATGATTACGATCGCGCTGCACCATGCGCGTTACGCGTTCGCTATAGGCGGCAAACCAGCGCGGGTCGTCGGAGAGGCGGTTCATCGGCTGCATGCCGTGCGTTTCGATATTGGCTTCGTCAACCACGTACAGGCCGTACTCATCGCACAGCCGATACCACAGCGGATGGTTAGGATAGTGAGCGCAGCGCACCGCGTTAAAGTTGTGGCGCTTCATCAGTTCAATGTCCTGACGCATGCTGGCTTCATCCACCACCTGACCGCGCTCGGGATGGTGCTCATGACGATTAACGCCGCGTATCAGCAGCGGCTTGCCGTTGAGGCACAGCTGGCCGTGCTCAATGCTGACGCGTCGGAAACCCACATCATAAGCTTCGGCTTCAATCACCTCGCCGGCATCATCAAGCAGCGTGACGACCGCGCGGTAGAGATGAGGCGTTTCGGCGCTCCACAACAGCGGTTGCAGTACCGGCAACACCATCAGGGTGCGTTCCGGATAGTGGCCACGTTCATCAATGATGGCGCTGCCCGGCGGCTGTTCGTGCTGCGCAATACAGTCGCCGTTGCGCCATAGCGTGACGCGCACCCGACACTGACTGAGCGGGCGCGCGCTGGCATGGATTTTGACACTCACCCGTAAATCGCCGCGCAGATATTCCGGGCTGAGCGCGGTTTCGATCTGCACATCGCTCAGGCGGGTGTCCGGTTTGTGCAGCAAGGTCACGTCGCGGAAAATGCCGCTCATGCGCCACATATCCTGATCTTCCAGATAGCTGCCGTCGCTCCAGCGCAGCACCATGACCGCCAGACGGTTGTTTCCCGGCTGCAGCGCGTGGCTAAGATCAAACTCGGCGGGTAAGCGGCTATCCTGCGAATAGCCCATCCACTGTCCGTTGCACCACAAATAAAAGGCCGAGCTGACACCATCAAAGATGATGCGCGTCTGCCCCTGGCTTAACCAGCCGTCATCAACTTTAAATGTGAGCGAGTAACATCCGGTGGGGTTCTCGCGTGGAACCAAAGGGGGATTGACCGGAATGGGATACTGCACGTTGGTATAAATGGGCGCGTCGTAGCCGTGCAACTGCCAGTTGGCAGGCACCGGCAGCGTTGCGGCGTCCGGTAAGTCCTGTAGCAGCCAGCTGTGCGGCACCGCTTCCGGCGCGGTAAAATAACTGAAGGCCCACTGACCATTCAGCCGCTGCTGCGCAGGTGAGGAATGGCCATCGCGCGCGCTGACTTCATCGCGCCAGCTGGCAAACGGTGGATGCGCGTCCAGGCGATGCAGGCTGGTGATAACCGGGTTTTCCCAGTCACGGCGCGCCAGCACTTCACTCAGAGAAACAGCCGCTAAGGTCATAGTGAGATCTCATTAATTGTATTGCGCTCACATTGCGTGAAATGGCGTTAGCTGTAAAGACGCAGCGCGCAATTTTGTTACTGCGCGCACAGCGAGCAGCACTGACGTTTGCGGCACAGCGTTCGCTGTAACTTAAGCTGGTGTATTGCGCGGTCTGTGAGGCTTTTTTAGCGGTTTCTTGCCACTAAAACGTTAAGCGTGGTGAGCAGGCATGAATAGCGCCGGGTTGCGGAGCATTCTGTATTGCCGTGTTAACTGCCGCTTCATACACTCAGCGCAATTTCAGCAACCTGAGGTCAATATGATCCGTATCGTTAAGCTCGCTGCCGTTGTGGCGCTGGTGTCCGCGTTAAGCGGTTGTCTTTTTCCCCCGCCGGGCGGCGGAGGAGGAGGTTGGGGTGGTCCTGGCGGTGGCGGTCCCGGCCATGGGTATCAGGGTCCGCGTTAATTTAGCGCCAGTGCATAATTAATGCAGCGATGCGAAACGTTTTATCTGCGGCGTATTTTGTCAGTGAAACGTTTCGCCGTTATATATTGAATTTCAGCCACTTTTTTTACGCTTCGGCTAACCATTATTTTTCCTCTGGCCGGCAAAAATTCTTGTTGTTTTAATCCTGCCAATGCTAATTTTTGTTTTCCCATTCTGACTGAGTCCATCGCATGAAAAACCTGATTGCGGAACTCCTGCTCAAGCTGGCAGAAAAAGAAGAAGAGTCTAAAGAATTAGTGGTCCAGGTTGAGGCGCTGGAAATCGTGCTCACCGCCATGCTGCGCAGACTGGATGCCGCCCAGGTTAGCGACATCGCGGCGGGTATTGATCGCGCGATGCCGCCCGCCGCTTCCGTGCAGGAAAATCCGGACGCGCTGATGCTGCGCAATTACGTCGAAAAGTTGCTCAACCACCCGCGCGAATAATCCCGCCGTACGCGCATAGATTTTTTTCCGCTTTGCTTATTCCGTGCCATGCTTAACAGGCAATAATCACACGGAGAAACCGGCAATGAAATCGTGTCTTGTGGCAATAATGGCAGCAGGCCTGCTGCTGGCTGGCGGTGCGGGCGCGGCGGAGAAAACCGCGCAGCAGGAAAAAATGACGCTGTGTAATCAGCATGCAGGCGCGCAAAATCTGAAAGGCGATGCGCGTAAAAGCTTTATGAGCGAATGCCTGAAGAAAGACAGCAAAATGGGCAATATGACGCCGCAGCAGATGAAAATGAAAAGCTGTAATAGCGAAGCAGGAGAGAAAAAACTCAGCGGCGATGCGCGTAAAACCTTTATGAGCAGCTGTCTGAAGAAGAGTGCTTAAACCTCTGGCGGCCTGCGGGCCGCTTTTTTGTGTCCGCACTCGCAGGGTTAATACGCGGGGTATTTTTTCTGTCATAAACGGCACGCGTTGCCAAAACTTTACAAAATCCTTACATAAAATTCCATTTCTCCCCATCCAGTCTCTCTGACGCTTAACCGTGGCCAGAGCGGCTTTACGTGCAACATAAGGAACCTGTTGTATGGTCGCTGCGATCATTATTGGTGTATTTATCGTTAGTGTGCTTTACGCCCACTCACGCGGCGTGGAAAAGCAAAAGTTTTCCCGTCAGTTATTTGATCACTCCACTTTTATGGCGCCGATCAATATGTTTATGACCGGGCTGTCGCGACTGCCGGCTAAACAGCCCTATTTTCCGGTTGAGGATTTTCCTGAGCTGCGTCAGCTGACCGATAACTGGCAGGTGATTCGCGATGAAGCCATTCGCCTGCAGGATCACATTAAAGCGGCGCAGACGCATAACGATGCCGGATTTAATACCTTCTTCAAGCGTGGCTGGAAGCGCTTCTATTTAAAATGGTATAGCGATGCGCATCCGTCAGCGCGCGAACTCTGTCCGGTAACCACCGAACTGGTGAGCAACATTCCCGGCGTTAAAGCGGCCATGTTTGCTGAACTGCCGCCGGGCAGCCATCTGGGCAAACACCGCGATCCTTATGCCGGTTCGGTGCGCTATCACCTCGGGCTGCAAACGCCCAACGACGATCGCTGCTTTATTGAAGTGGATCGTCAGCGCCACAGCTGGCGCGATGGTCAGGCGGTGATCTTCGACGAAACTTACGTGCACTGGGCGCAGAATGAAAGCGAGCAGACGCGTATCATCCTGTTTTGCGATATCGAGCGGCCAATGAAATGGCGCTGGGCGCAGGCGGTCAATCACTGGGTGGGCTCGACGTTAATGTCAGCAGCGGCGTCGCCCAACGACGAAAACGATCGTACCGGCTTCCTCAACCGCATCTTCAAATACGTTTATGCGCTGCGCGATGCCGGTCAGAACCTGAAGAAACGTAATCGCCGGTTGTATTACTGGGTCAAACATGGACTGATTGTGGCGATTTTCGCGCTGATCATCGTGCCCAGCGTCTTCTTCTGATCCTTTCGTGCCGCTTAAAACGGCGGTTTAACAGTCAGTTAACCGCCGTTTCGCTTTGTTTCTCCTGCTAAATCCTCACGCTTTGCCACACTTACTCTTTGTAAGGAATTGTCGTATCAGACGAATAACCCCGAAGGAGGCGAACCGTGAGCTATCAATCTGTCGTGGAACTCAAGGCGCTGGCGCAGCGTAAACCCACTAAAGTGACCGTCGGCGAAACGGATATGGTGCTGATTCGCGATGGCGACCGCGTGCAGGCGCTGCAGGCAAAATGTCCGCACGCGGGCGCACCGCTGGAGCAGGGCGCAGTGTGCGGCGACAAACTGGTGTGTCCGTGGCATAAGGCGGTGTTTGAGCTGCGCGATGGCAAAATGTGCGAGCCGCTGGCGCTGGCCAATCTCAAACGCTATCCGGTGCGCATTGAACAGGGGCAGGTGCTGATCAATCCGCAGGCGATGTCGCCGGCCAGTGCGCCGGTGGCCCAGGGTGAAGCGCCGGTGTGCGTGATTCTCGGCTCTGGCGCGGCGGGCAGTGCTGCGATCTGGACGCTGCGCGATGAAGGCTTTAGCGGCCGTATTGTGCGTATTGAGCGTGAAAGCGACGCCCCCTACGATCGCACCACGCTGAGTAAATTTGTCCCCTCCGGCAAGATGGCCATCGACGAGGTACCCAAGCTGCTGAAACAGGATGTGCTGGGCCCGGTGGTGTGGCTGCAGGGGGAGGTGGTGCAGCTGAAGGCGCAGGAGCAGACGCTGGTGCTGAAAGACGGGCAGCAGGTGAAGTTTGACCAGCTGCTGATCGCGACCGGCGGCGTGCCGCAGCCGCTAGATATCCCGGGCAAAGATCTGGATGGCGTGCATTTGCTGCGTTCACTGCGCCAGGCCGACACGCTGATTTCGCAGGTGGATGAGGCGCAGCAGCTGGTGATTATCGGCAACAGTTTTATCGGTATGGAAGTGGCCGGTGCGCTGCGAAACCGCGACATTGATGTCACAGTGGTGGCGCGTCATCCGCTGCCGTTTGCCAGCCAGTTCGGCGAAGAGATTGGCCGTCATTTTTATGAGCTGCACCGCAGCAACGGCGTGAAATTTGTCGAGGGTGAAACGGAAGCGCTGACCGGTGAAGGTGCAGTGAGTGGCGTGCGGCTCAAAGGTGGCAAAACCGTGCCAGCCAGCCAGGTGCTGTTTGCCACCGGCATTGTGCCGGCCACCCATTTTATTCACGACCTGCCCTTACAGAAGGATGGCAGCCTGCTGGCCGACAGTCAGCTGCGGGTCAGTGAAAACATCTGGGTCGCGGGAGATATTGCCAGCTATCTCACGCCGCGTGGCGTGCAGCGCATTGAGCACTATCGCGTGGCGCATCAGCAGGGGCGCATTGCCGCGCTGAATATGCTGGGCAAACGCATCATGTACGATCGCGTGCCGTTCTTCTGGACTGCGCATTACGGCACCCGCTATGAGTATCTGGGGCATGCAGAGGAGTGGGATGATTATCGCCTGCTGGGATCGCTGCAGGACAAACGCTTCATCGCTTTTTACTGCCAGCAGGGCATGATTGCGGCAGTGTGTTCAGCCGGCATGTACACGCTCACCGCCGCGCTGGTGCATGAGATGCAGCAGCCAATGACGCTGGAACAAGGCCTGGCGCTGTTTGAAGCGTATCAGGGTTAAGGTTCAAGCCGGCACCCAACCGTTCCCTCTCCCGCCTGCGGGAGAGACAAACGAGCACCCAACAGTCCCCTCTCCCGCCTGCGGGAGAGGGTTAGGGTGAGGGAAAACCCGCACCATCACTGCTTACTCAGCGCCTCGGACTTCGCCATGCACTGCTGCATCGCGCCCATCACCGCAGCGCGGAAGCCTTTCTCTTCCAGCACCTTCACCGCTTCAATGGTGGTGCCGCCCGGTGAGCACACCATATCTTTCAGTTCGCCAGGGTGTTTGCCGGTCTCCAGCACCATCTGGGCAGAACCTTTTACCGCCTGCGCCGCAAACTGATAAGCCTGCGCCCGCGGCATGCCGCCCAGCACGGCGGCATCAGCCATCGCTTCGATAAACATAAACACGTAAGCCGGTGCCGAGCCGCTGACACCCACCACGGCATGAATCAGATACTCGTTCACCACCGCCGCTTTGCCGAAGCTCTCAAAAATGGTCACCACCTCGTCCACTTCCTGCGGTTCCACCAGCACGTTCGGCGTAATAGAGGTCATGCCTTCATTGACCAGCGACGGCGTATTCGGCATCACGCGGATGATTTTACGATCGTGACCGAGCACCGCCGCCAGCGAATCCAGCGTCACGCCTGCGGCAATCGACACCACCAGCGCATCTTTCTTCAGCTGGCCGGCCAGATCCTTGAGCACTTTGAGAATCACGTTGGGTTTCACCGCGCCAAACAGAATGTCCACTTCACGTGCCAGACTCTCGACGCTTTCCGCCGCCGTCACGCCATACTGCTGCGCCATCGCCTGGTTGGTGTCGGGTTTTCGATCGTGCACCCAGATATTGGCCGGGGCGATCTGCCCGCTGTTCACCAGGCCGCTGATGATGGCTTTCGCCATATTGCCGCAGCCGACAAACCCGATTTTCTTCTCCAGCATCGCTTTATCCTTAACGTGGTTCGGTTTTCTCAGTGGGTTAGCTTACGTCAGCGGCGGTGAATAACAAGTCGCGCACAAATAACATTTGCCATTCGCGGCCAGCGCGGCAAGATCGCAGGCATTGCCCGTTAATAAGGATTAAACATGTCGATTTGGGTGGATGCCGATGCGTGTCCCAATGTCATCAAAGAGGTGCTGTATCGCGCCGCTGAGCGCACCAAAGTCACCGTGACCTTCGTTGCTAACCAGCCGCTGCGCGTACCGCCGTCGCCGTTTCTGAAAACGCTGCAGGTAGCTGCCGGCTTTGATGTGGCCGATAACGAGATTGTGAAACGCGTGCAGCCGGGCGAGCTGGTAATTACCGGCGATATTCCGCTGGCAGCAGAAGTACTGGAGAAAGGGGCGGCAGCGCTGAATCCGCGCGGGGAACGTTACAGCAGCGATACCATTCGCCAGCGCCTGACCATGCGCGATTTTATGGAAACGATGCGCGCCAGCGGCATTCAGAGCGGCGGCCCGTCGGCATTAAGCCCACGAGACCGCCAGCAGTTTGCCAACGAACTGGATAAATGGTTACGTCAGCGTTAATCAGACGAAGCTGTCGTCGTCGTCAAAATCACCGCCGCTGCCGAAATCGTTGAAATCATTGTTATCGGCAAAGCTGTTGTTGTCCCAGCCTGAATTGTCATTCAGGAAGGCATTGTTGCTGTCATTGCCGTTGAAGGTGTCCAGATTATCATCCACCTGCGGCAGCGCCGGTTCGTTGATGATATTGACGATCTCTTCCGGCTGCGAATGGTGGAACAGGCTGGTGAGCATGTCCGCCATCACCACACCGCCGGCCACGCCGACAGCCGTTTGCAGTGCGCCACCCAGGAAACCGGTACCGCGCGCCGGTGCAGCATACTGCTGCTGAGGCGGTGCGGCATATTGTGGCTGTTGCGGTGCGCTGTTCCATGCCGGCTGTTGCGGCTGCGCCGGGCGTGAACCGCCGCCAAATAGGCTCGACAGGAAACCGCCGCTGCTTTGCTGCGGGGCCTGCTGCTGCGCCTGCGCCAGACGGCTCTCTAACTCCGATACCTGCGCGTTGAGCTTTTTCATCGCCGCTTCCTGAATCAGGATCGCCTGCGCCATGTAGTAGGGCGCACCGGGCTGGCTCTGTAAATGCTGATTGATTAACTGTTCGGCACCGGCATCACGCGGGCCGCTCTGGCTTTCTGCCTGTTTCAGACGGCTGAACAGGCTTTCAATAAGTTGTTGTTCCTGGCTCTGCATGGTGAACCTCCGGTTAGGCATAGCGTGTTGTTCTTCAGGCGACCAACAGGACGTCCGTTGCCTGAACTATAAAGCGTATATGCGGGCTGCGTGACAGAAAGTAAATCAGCGGCCTGGTAAGCAAATGTTGCCCCGCGCTTACAAATCGCCTGATGCACGAAATGCGCATCGTTTTCCCTTTAAAAATCAAAACAATGGCATTAGCTATCGCTGAAATACGCGTAATTCGTGCTTCGCGGCTGGCTGATAAAATAAAATCCAGGTATCATGCGACGCATTATTGACCTGATGACGTTGCCCGCGCGGCAGACTACGGCGGAGGATGAGCCCGGATGTCATTACCCATCTATCTGATCGGCGCACGCGGTTGCGGTAAAACCACCATTGGCCAGGCGCTGTCGCAAGCGCTGGGCTATGCCTTTCGTGACACCGACCACCACCTGCAGCTCACCACACAGCGCAGCGTGGCAGAGATTGTGGCGACGGAAGGCTGGGACAGCTTTCGCGCGCGTGAAAGTGAATCGCTGCGGGCGGTTACCGCGCCTGCCAGCGTAATCGCCACCGGCGGCGGCATGGTGCTGGCTGACGTCAATCGCCACTTCATGCGCGAGCATGGCCAGGTCATCTGGCTCAACGCGCCCTCTGGCGTGCTGGCCGATCGGCTGGAGCGCCAGCCAGAAGCGGCACAGCGTCCGACCCTGACCGGCCGGCCCATTGCGGAAGAGATGGAAGATATCCTGCGTGAACGCGCGCAGCTCTATCGTCAGGCCGCGCACCATGAAGTCAACGCGATGCAGGCGCCGGAGCAGGTGGTGGAACATATTCTGCAATCGCTGTCTCTCGCCCGCGCCAGCTAACTGCCTAAGAATTCTCCCTCTTTTTTACAGCGATCCTCGATTGTCTATACTGAATAGCAGGCAGAGGATCATCGCTGTCTGTGTGGAAACCTGACATAAGAGGGAAAACGATGCCAACCAGACCACCCTATCCGCGAGAAGCGCGCATTGTTGCCGTTGAAAAAGGGCAGGCGGGCAATACCGTCACCTGGTATGAATTACGGGCCGACCATCCACGTCCGGATACCTTAATTAGCGAACATAAATCGGAAGCGGAAGCGCAGGATGCCAAAGACCGCTATGAAGATGTGGAAAAAGAATAATCCCGGCGGGCAGGGATGCCCGCTTTAGTTTAATTACGTCCGGTCGCTAAATAGATTTTTTATTTTCCCTGATGCGCTAATTACGGCGATAAAAGCTGCCGTCTTTTCTGTTTAATCGCTCTCCTGCCTGATAACGTCTTTTTATTTTGCCTTTAGCCCTTATTTTCTGCTGCCTTAAATAGCCTGCGTTTTGTCCGGTGCAAAATTTGCGCTTGACCGATAAACCGTCGCGTTTTACTTTCGGGTTATCGATACAGGAACTCAGTTCCATATAGTGAAACCAGCGCCATGACCACACTCGAAAATGCCGCCGCCGTGCTTAAGCTGTTTCAGCGCTTTGGCGTGGCGCAGGGCCATCCCGGCCTGACCTTTACCGAGGTGGTGGAGGCGCTGGGGCTGCCGAAAAGTACCGTGTCGCGCCTGCTGGCGACCATGGAAAGCGAAGGTTTACTGGAGCGCGATCCCGACAGCCGCTGTTTTCAGATTGGCCGCGTGCTGTTGTCCGTTGCCGGGCACTATCTTTCGACACCGCTGATTGACAGCGCATCGGCGCCGATGGCGCGCCTGGCGGCCAGCAGCGGCTGCATGGGCTATATCTCGGTGCTGGACGGTGACGATGTGCTGGTGATGCGCATGTACCACGGTCGCTTCTTTACCCAGCTGGTGACGCCGCCGGGTACACGGGTATCGGTTACCGGCACGTCGACCGGCCGCGTGCTGTTAGCGCAGCTGAGCGATGACGAGGTGCGCGCGCGCTTCAGCGATAACTGGCAAACCGCGTCGATCAATTCACCGCTGAATATCGATGCACTGTGCAAAGAGCTGGCGCTGATTCGTCAGCAGGGCTGGGCACTGGCCCGCAATGAAACGCTGCCTGGCATTAGCTCGCTTGCCGTAGCGGTAACCAATAAACACCGCGGTGAAAGTGCCGCATTGTGTCTCTCATTTCTTTCGCAGGAAGCGGCCCCGGGTTATCCGGAAGCGCTGCTCAGCGAATTGCGCGCAACGGCTGCACTGATGGCCGAAAAATATGGCGCAGCGTCCTGAATAAAACAGGACAACCCTAATTTGATTTCAAGGCGTAATACTTCGCGCCACACCGGGGAAATAGCAGGTCTTCGGACCTGCTTATTTCAATAATCAGGGAACGATGAATAAAACGTTGAGGTTCCGCGTGTCGGGCACAATGTCATTGCGCGTTTTCTAAAGGGTGAAAATACGGGGATAATATGCGTCTGGATAATCCAATAAAAAATATTGGCGTGGGCCTGATGCTGGTTCTGCTGTCAGTTGCAGGGGCCATCATTGGGGTACAGCTGATCACAACTATTGGGGTAACGCCCAATACTTCTATTATCGGCGCGCTATTTGCCATGCTGCTGGCGCGCATTCCACTGCGGTGGTTTCGCCGCTACCGTTCGGTTGAAGTGCAAAACCTTGCACAGACCGCTATCTCTTCCGCCACCTTCGGCGCTGCCAATAGCCTGCTGATGCCGATTGCCGTGCCGTGGGCGCTGGGTGAGCCGCAGCTGGTGCTGCCGCTGTTTGTCGGTGTCAGCGCGGCAATGCTGCTGGATGCGTGGCTGTTGTATCGTCTGTTCGACACGCGCGTGTTCCCGGCCAGCAATGCATGGCCACCGGGCGTGGCAGCGGCAGAAGCGATTAAAGCCGGTGATAAGGGCGGTCGCCAGGCGTGGCTGCTGGTGGCTGGAATCGTGGGCGGCGTCGCGGGCTCAATGCTGAAAATCCCGATGTCCGCCTTTGGTACGGCATTCATTGGCAATATCTGGGCGCTGACCATGCTCGGCATCGGCTTCCTGCTGCGTGCCTATGCGCAACCGGTTGCCGGTATCGATATTAACGCGCTGTACATTCCGCACGGCGTCATGGTCGGAGCCGGTCTGGTGGCGCTGATTCAGGTGGTGCAGGTGATTCGCAGCCGCCGTCACGACAACCTCAACGTTAGCCGCAGCGACAGCGAAGTCAAACGCGCGCTCGGCCTGGGGACTGTCGGCTATATCGTGATCTCGGCACTGCTGGCGCTGGGCGGCGGCCTGTGGAGCGAAATGGGCCTGCCGATGCTGCTGCTGTTTATTATCTACGCGGCCTTTGCCGCCTTTGTGCATGAGCTGATTGTCGGCATCGCCGCCATGCACTCGGGCTGGTTCCCGGCCTTCGCGGTGGCGCTGATCACCCTGATCCTCGGCATCCTGCTCGGCTTCCCGCCGCTGGCGCTGTGCCTGCTGTGCGGCTTCACCGCGGCCACCGGTCCGGCCTTCGCCGATATGGGCTATGACCTGAAGGCCGGCTTTATTCTGCGCGGCAACGGGGCCGATGTGCAGCAGGAGCTGTGGGGCCGCCGCATCCAGCTGATCGCCGCGATGATCGCTTTCGTCATCGCAATCCCGGTGGTGTGGTATGCGCATAACCTGTTCTTTGTCGATAATCTGCTGCCGCCGGTGGCGCGCGTTTACGCCAAAACCATTCAGGCCGGCGCGGAGCCCGGCATTGCCGGTAGCCTGCTGATGTGGGCGATTCCGGGGGCGATTATTCAGCTGATCGGCGGGCCTAAGCGCCAGCTCGGCGTGCTGCTAGCCACCGGTCTGTTAATCAACAACGCCGCCGCAGGCTGGGCGGTGCTGGTCGGGATTGCGTTACGTGTCCTGATCCTGCGCGTGTGGGGCGAGCGTGGACGTTCACCGATGGAGGTGATGGCCGCTGGATTCATTGCGGGCGACGCGCTGTACAGCTTCTTCCACTCACTTTTTGCCAGTAGCAGTAAGAAATAATCCAGGGATTTAGCGATGAGTTTACAGCAGACACTACAGGTTTTTGAGTTACTCGACAGCGCCTACGTGGATGGCCAGCAGGTGGTCGATCTGTTCGCCGCCTATCCGGGCGTGCAAGCCAGCTTTAAGCGCGTCAGCGGGCCTAAAGGGCGCACCGATTTTGTGCGCATCGATATTCCGGGGGCCCAGGGCAAAAGCCGGGGCGGCAGCGCGCCGACGCTGGGGATCATTGGCCGTCTCGGCGGCATCGGTGCTCGCCCGACGCGCATCGGCATGGTGTCCGACGCCGACGGTGCGGTTGCTGCGGTGAGCAGCGCGCTGAAGCTGGCACAGATGCAAACCAAAGGCGACGTGCTGGCCGGCGATGTGATCGTAACCACCCATATTTGTCCGGATGCGCCGACCCGGCCGCACGAGCCGGTGGACTTCATGGATTCGCCCTGCGACGACATCACCATGAATGACAACGAAGTGGTTGCGGGCGTCGACGCGATTCTCTCTATCGATACCACTAAAGGAAACCGCATCCTCAACCATAAGGGCTATGCGCTGTCTCCCACGGTGAAAGAGGGCTACATCCTGCGTGTATCGGAAGATCTGCTGCGCATCATGGAGATGACCAGCGGTCAGCCTGCGGTGACGTTCCCGATCACTACGCAGGACATCACCCCTTACGGCAACGGCGTGTATCACCTTAACAGCATCCTGCAACCGTCCACCGCCACCGATGTGCCGGTGGTGGGCGTCGCGATTTGTGCGCAATCCGTGGTGCCTGGCTGCGGCACCGGCGCCAGCCATGAAGTGGACATCGCGGCGACCGTGCGCTTTGCGGTGGAAGTGGCCAAAGAGTTTGGCCGTGAGACCTGCCAGTTTTATGACCCGCAGGAGTACGCGCTGCTGCTATCTTTGTATGGTAGCCTCAGCCACCTGCGCAGCCGGAAAGCCTGATGATGAAACCGTCGCTTGTAACCTTAACCATTGGCCAGTCACCGCGTAGCGATATTTTGCCGCTGCTGCAGGAGCATTTGCCCGCCGACGCCGTCGCGCATGCCGGTCTGCTGGATGGCCTGACGCTGGCCGAAGTGGAGCAGTTATACGCTCCCGCGCCGGGCGATAAAGTGCTGGTTTCGCGCATGAGCAGCGGCGAACAGGTACGGCTGGCGGCGGCCACCGTCGAACAGGGACTGCAGCGTAAAATTACCGCGCTGGAGCAACAGGGTTACGACACCATTCTGCTGCTGTGTACCGGTGAGTTCGACACGCTGAAAACCACGTCGGCGCTGCTGCTGGAGCCGGATCGCATCATTCCGCCGCTGGTCAGCGCCATCGTACAGACGCACAAAATCGGCATCGTGGTGCCGGTTGAGGAACAGATCGCTGAGCAGGCCAGCAAATGGCGTAACCTGCAAAGCTCGCCCTGTTTTGCCGTCGCCAGCCCATACCTGGCGCAGCAGAGCGAACTGATGGAAGCCGGATTGACTCTGCAGGAGCAGGGCGCTGATGTGGTGGTGCTCGACTGTATCGGTTATCACCAGAAACACCGCGATTTCCTGCAGAACATGCTGGGCATTCCGGTGCTGCTGTCGAATGTGCTGGTGGCGAAACTGGCGGCTGAACTGATCGTCTGATCGAGGCCGATCACAACTTGCGACGGGCGGCGCTAATTCGCGTGACAGATCAGCGAGTTCCCTTGTAATCTGCCGGTAACCCTAATGTGCTGTGAGGAAGTAACATGCTCAACGTAAGTGAGTATTTCGACGGAAAAGTGAAATCCATTGGTTTCGACAGCGTGACCATTGGCCGGGCCAGCGTTGGCGTGATGGCGGAAGGCGAATACACCTTTGGTACCGGCCAGCCGGAAGAGATGACGGTAGTGAGCGGCGCGCTGAAAGTGCTGCTGCCGGGCGAAGCCGAGTGGAAATGGTACGAAGCCGGATCGGTATTTAACGTGCCGGGCCACAGCGAATTCCATCTGCAGGTGGCGGAGCCAACGTCTTACCTGTGCCGCTATCTTTAAGCGTTAAAGCAGCATCCATTATCAACCGGTAAAGCCTGTGCGGCGTTACCGGTTTTTTTATGCGCCAGCATGGGGTGTGGCCTGCGGTCAGCATAAATGCTGACCCTACAGGTATGAATCAGCATATTTGCAGGGGCGCCATTCATGGCGACCGTTAAACACACCCGTACTATCCTTTCTGCCGGCGATGCCCGCTTATCGCTGCGCTTCGCCGCCTAACGCTTCCACCAGATTGCTGATCAATGCCGCCAGCTCGCTGGTCATCAGAATGAAATCGGCATCAAAACGCTGGGCGAAATCATCGCGATCGATATCGTCATTCTGCTCGCGCAGCGTGTCGCTAAACTTCAGACGCTTCACCGAGGCATCATCGGCGATCACCAGCTGAATACGCTCCTGCCAGTCGAGCGCCAGTTTGGTGACCACTTTACCGGCTTCGATGTGGGTGGCGATCTCGTCGGAAACCAGATCCTGCTTTTTACAGCGGATCACGCCGCCATCTTCCAGTATCGCCTTCAGCTCAGCCTCGTCCATCAGGGTGAAACCTGCCGGCAATTCACCGGAACGCACCCATTCGGTCAGCGTCAGCTCAATCGGATTTTCCAGCGTCAGCGGCACCACCGGCAGCGAGCCGAGGCTCTTACGCAGCAGCGCCAGCGTATCTTCCGCTTTCTTCGCGCTGGCGCAGTCGACGATGATCAGATTATTGACGGTGTCGATCCACATAAAGGTCTGACTGAAACGGCTGAAGGCGCGCGGCAGCAGGCTGTGCAGCACTTCATCTTTCAGCGAATCCTTTTCGGTCTTTTTCAGCTTGCGGCTCTGTTCCGCTTCCAGCTTCTCAATTTTGGCTTCCAGCGCCTGCTTCACCACCGGCGACGGCAGAATTTTCTGCTCGGTGCGGGCGCAGATCACTATCTGACCGTTAATCACATGCGTCAGCGCTTCGCTGCGGTTGCCCATCGGCGAGACCCAGCCGGTTTTGGCCATGTCCTGGCTGCCGCACGGCGTGAAGGTGAAGGCGTCGAGCTGTTTTTCCAGATCGTCTGCGGACAGCGGGATGTCCCGATTCAGACGATAAACCATCATATTTTTAAACCACAACATCAGGATTCCTTACCGTGGGTGCGATCGGGCGCACAAGTCTAAAACAGTCAGCGCGCATGATAGCGAAACATCGGAGTGGTTTCATTGCCTTTCCCGATTCAGCCTTCTACTGTATCTGTCACCTGAACGAATAATGAGGAATAAATCGTGCGTATCGGTATTGATTTAGGCGGCACCAAAATTGAAGTGATTGCGCTGTCTGACCAGGGCGAGGAGCTGTTCCGCCACCGCGTGAATACCCCGCGTGACGACTACGCCGCCACGGTGCAGGCGATTGTCGATTTAGTCCTGCTGGCAGAAGCACAGACCGGGCAGCAGGGGACGGTCGGCATCGGTATTCCCGGCACGATTTCTCCTTATACCCAGCGGGTAAAAAATGCTAACTCGACGTGGCTCAACGGCCAGCCGCTGGACAAAGATTTGGCGCGTGCGCTGAATCGTGACGTGCGCATCGCCAACGACGCGAATTGCCTGGCGGTTTCCGAAGCGGTGGATGGCGCAGGCGCAGGCCAGCCGCTGGTGTTTGCGGTGATCATTGGCACCGGTTCCGGCGCAGGCGTGGCCATCAACGGAGAATCACGCATTGGCGGTAACGGTAACGCAGGCGAGTGGGGGCATAATCCGCTGCCGTGGATGGATGAAGACGAACTGCGTTATCGCGCGGAAGTGCCGTGCTACTGCGGGCTGCAGGGCTGTATTGAGACGTTTGTCTCCGGCACCGGCTTCGCCATTGATTATCAGCGTCTCAGCGGACAGGCGCTGAAGGGCGCGGAGATCATCCGGCTGATCGAGCAGCAGGATCCGGTGGCCGAGCTGGCGATGAGCCGTTATGAAACGCGGCTGGCCAAATCGCTGGCGCAGGTGGTCAACCTGCTCGATCCGGATGTGATCGTGCTCGGCGGCGGCATGAGCAACAACGATCGGCTGTACCAGACGGTGCCGACGCTGATGAAGCAGTGGGTGTTTGGCCGCGAGTGCGAAACGCCGGTGCTGAAAGCGGTGCACGGTGACTCCAGTGGCGTGCGCGGTGCCGCCTGGCTGTGGCCGGTGAAAGGGTAGCGTAACGACGCTTTATGCGTGCTTAACCCCTCTTCCAGCGGAAGAGGGGGCCGAAGCGGGTCAGTGTTGGCTTAACTGACCGGCGTGACACACGATATCGTGCGCATGCAGCACGGCTGGCCGGTTTTCATTCAGTCGGATGGCGGCATAAATATCGATATGCAGATTTTGCGCTTCATCGTCAGTCAGTGCGCGATAACACAACCCTTCCTGATGAAAGGTACATTTCGACTGTGGCATCAGGGCAAAGCCTTTTCCTCTGGCAATGTGTGTCAGCATAACCAGTGAATCATCGGGCTCTTTAACTCTTTTAAGCGGGGTGTGGAGCTGTGAAAACAAGCGTTCACATTTATCGTAGAACGACGGATTGGCGCTTCTGGCAAACCAGAACAGCGGTAAATCACCGATCGCTTCCAGCGAGACTTTTTCTTTCAGGCTGGCCGGATGTCTGGCCGGCATTGCTACCAGCAACGGCTCACGACCGATCCATTGGTACTGAACGGTATCTTCGTGGCCGGTTGCCCTTTCGCCCGTCAGTACCAGGTCCAGGCGGTTTTTTGCCAGACACTGCAGCAACTGCGCAGACGTCAGATCGGGCGTTTCCACATCGTCGGCGGCGTCCAGTTTCAGCAGTTGCTGGTGAATGGGCGCAATCAGTGCAAAATTCAGCGTGCGGGTGAGGCCGATACGCAGGCGCTTTTCTGAAGAAAGCGAGCCTGGCTTGAGTTCATTCAGCGCCTGAAGGATCTTCTCCGCTTTGATTACCAGCGCCCGGCCAGCGTCCGTCAGACTAACGTCATGGGTGCTGCGGCTAAACAACGGCTGCTCCAGCACGGCTTCAAGGCGCTTAATCTGTCGGGTTAGCGGAGGCTGAGTCATTCTGAGCCGTTCGGCGGCCCGGCGAAAGTTCAGCTCGTGCGCAACCGCAAGAAAGCATTGAAGCTGTTTCACGCTGGGGAGATGGTTGCTGATAAGGTGCTCTGCCGTCGCCATAGAGTCCATCCGGGTAATCAAAGACGTTATTCTACCCCGCGAAAGATCAGCAGGATATGGGGTTAATCGGTCTGGCCGCGCGGCGCGACGTCAGAAAAAATAACCGGGCGTTACCCGGTTATGGCTTCAGGCATTAATGCTTTTCATCCCTTCCTGAGAATAGCGCTCGCCCCTGATCTCAATATGCTGGTGGATAGCGTTCAGTAAGGCGATATCTGCCTGCTCCAGCACGATATCGGCGGCCTGCGCATTTTCCGCCAGATAGCGGGTCTGTTTCGTTCCCGGAATGGGGATCAGCTTGTCGTACTGCGCCAGTAGCCAGGCCAGCGCAATCTGCCCCGGCGTGCAGCTGTACTTTTCAGCAAGCGGGTGCACCGCGTCAAGAAGCTGGGCGTTATGGTCGAGGCTGGATTGACTAAAGCGCGCATTATTTTTGCGGAAATCACCCTCAGCGAAGTCGCTGTTATGACGATACTTTCCGGTCAGAAACCCTCTGCCCAGCGGAGAGTAGGGAACTAAACCTATACCCAGCTCTTTCACCACCGGCAGAATCTCAGCTTCGATATCGCGCGTCCACAGTGAATATTCGGTTTGCAGGGCAGTGAGCGGGTGAATGGCATGGGCCCGGCGCAGGGTTGAAGCAGAAACCTCACACAATCCAATGTGGTTGATCTTACCCGCTTTAACGAGGCGGCTCAGGCATTCCATGCTCTCTTCAATCGGCGTGCCTGGCTCACGCGGTGAAGATAGAACAGATCGATGCGCTCAACGCCAAGCCTTTTAAGCGATTCATTACAGCAGCGGGTGATGTAGTCAGGTTGGTTGTTAATCGTCCGGGCATAAGCCTGGTCCGCAGGGCGATCGATTCCGCACTTGGTGGCAATGTTAAACTGCTCACGCGTGGTGTTATCCAGACCGGCAAGAAAGTGGCCAATCAGCCGCTCATTATGGCCCCGCCCGTACATATCCGCGGTGTCGATAAACGTGATATTCAGGTCGATAAGCGTGTGTAACAGCTGCAGTGAAGCGTGGTCGTCTGTCTGGCCATAAAATTCGCTCAGTCCCATGGCACCATAGCCGATCGAACTGACAGTCAGGGTTTGCGATAAATGTCGGGTGTGCATAGTGGCTCCTTTTGTGGTTTTTTTGATTGTTGCACCCCGATTACGCGTAATGAATTGTCATTTTCGTCATGCAAAAAAGGTATCACAGCAGCATGACCGGAGCGGTGCTGTGGTGGGATGGATTTATCGCGTGGGGCAGAAAGAGGCGGGTACACAAAGAGCTCTGTGTACCCGCCTCCGTTGCCTGAAGGGCAGGGGCAATGCGTTGCTTACTCGCCGACCAGCATGGAATCCTGCGGTGCGCGCTCGCGCTGGGCTTTGGTGGCGAGGAAGTAAAGGTAGCCGAGCACCATAATCGCCACAAACAATCCGCCAATCACCGGGTTGAACCACAGCATCGCCACCAGACACACCAGCGACAGCACCAGTGCGATGCCCGGTACCAGCGGATAGCCCGGCGCACGGAAGCTGCGCTCCAGATCCGGTGCGCTGCGGCGCAGCTTAAACAGGCTCAGCATACTCATCAGGTACATCACGATCGCGCCGAACACTGCCATGGTGATCATCGCCGCCGTCAGCGTCATGCCCTGCAAATTGATCAGTCCGTCGCTGTAAATGGCGGCGATACCGATGACACCGCCGGCGATGATGGCACGGTGCGGCGTCTGGAAGCGCGACAGCTTCGCCAGGCTGGGCGGCAGATAGCCCGCGCGCGCCAGGGCAAAGAACTGACGCGAGTAGCCAAGGATGATGCCGTGGAAGCTGGCGACCAGGCCAAACAGGCCGATCCACACCAGCATATGCATCCAGTTAGAGTGCTCCCCGACGATCATCTTCATCGCCTGCGGCAGCGGATCGTTGATGTCCGACAGCTTGCGCCAGTCGCCCGCGCCGCCGGCCAGCAGCATCACGCCAATCGCCAGCACCACCAGGGTAAGAATGCCGCTGATGTAGGCTTTCGGGATGGTGCGCTTCGGATCTTTGGCTTCTTCGGCCGCCATGGCCGCGCCTTCAATGGCGAGGAAAAACCAGATAGCGAACGGAATGGCGGCAAAGATGCCGGACAGCGCTGGCATGCCAAAATGATCGCTGCCAGCCCAGCCGTTGGCGGCGAAGTTAGCGACGCTGAAACCCGGCGATACCACGCCCATGAACACCAGCAGCTCCAGCACTGCCAGCACCGTCACCACCAGTTCGAACATCGCGGCCAGCTTCACGCCGAGAATATTCAGTGCCATAAACAACAGATAAGCCCCGACCGCCGCCGTTTTGGGGTTGAGATCGGGATACTGCACGTTGAGGTAGGCGCCAATCGCCATGGCGATGGCCGGCGGGGCGAACACAAACTCAATCAGCGTCGCCAGACCGGCAATCAGACCACCGGTTTCGCCAAATGCCCGACGGCTGTAAGCGAACGGCCCGCCAGCGTGCGGAATCGCCGTGGTCAGTTCGGTAAAGCTAAAAATAAAACAGGTATAAAGCGTGGCGATCAGCGCGGTGGTGATCAGGAATCCCAGCGTCCCGGCCACGCCCCAGCCATAGCTCCAGCCGAAATACTCACCGGAAATCACCAGTCCAACCGCAATACCCCATAAATGCAGGGTGCCCAGCGTGGGTTTTAGTTTGCCTGTCATCTTCATCTCCCCGTCATGCTTGTTGTGCGGCGTTGGCACCGCGCTATTGTGGGTTTGCGCTACAGTGAAGGGATAATGCCGCTGCCCGGGACGGGAAAACTTGACGCCGGCGCAGTGAGTTTTGTCCTCTGCGGTCAACTCGCTGCCAGAAAAAGCGCGGGCTGTACGCTGCGGTCAACTTTTGCTGTTCTGCGGTCAGGCAGTCAGGACGACCTCATCCCATGCTGATAACACTGGTTTAAAGAGACTGATGCTGGAGAGTGATGAATGAGCGCCAAACAAGCCGAATCCCTGACCGATGCCGAGATCACCCTGCTGGCGCAACGTGCGCTGGCCTGCTATCCCGCCGCGCTGCACGGTGAGCTGCAATTGCTGTGCCGTTCGGAGAACGCCACCTTTTTGCTGCGTGCCGGCGGCAAACGCTACGCGCTGCGCCTGCACCGGCCGGATTACCATAGCAAAGCGGATATTCTCAGTGAACTGATGTGGCTCGATGCGCTGCGCGAGACCGGCATCATGGTGCCGCAGGCCATCCCGGCGCGCGACGGTGAAAGCGTGCTGACGCTGACGCTGGCGGACGGCAGCACGCGTCATGCGGTGCTGTTCCACTGGATTGACGGCGAGATGCCGACCACCGACGTCGATCCCAAAGCCTTTCAGCAGCTCGGT
Source organism: Pantoea sp. Cy-640 (assembly GCF_011752635.1). NCBI lineage: Bacteria > Pseudomonadati > Pseudomonadota > Gammaproteobacteria > Enterobacterales > Erwiniaceae > Pantoea > Pantoea sp. Cy-640. Next base: position 111,059 of record NZ_VWXB01000005.1, read on the forward strand.
ACCATCACCGCGCGCCTGCATCAGCACAGCCGCAGCTGGCAGAAACCCGAAGGTTTTCAGCGCATTATCTGGGATCATCACACCATGGTCAGCGAGCACAGCCACTGGGGGCGCTGGCAGGATGCGCCGCATCTCGATCCGGCCGATCACGGCATTATCGCAGCGGCGGTGGATCGCGCCGGGCAGGCGCTGGCGGAATTTGGTAAAGAGCGCGATCGCTACGGCCTGATCCACGCCGATCTGCGTCTGACCAATCTGCTGCTGCACAAAGGCGAGACCCGGGTGATCGACTTCGACGACTGCGGCATGGGCTGGTATCTGCACGATCTGGCGGCCGCGATCAGCTTCGTCGAGCACCATCCGCGTGCGGCGGAGTGGGTGGATAACTGGATCCTCGGCTATGAACGCGTGGCGCACATCAGCGATGCTGAGATGGCGCTGGTGCCGACGCTGCTGATTCAGCGTCGTATTCAGATGACGGCGTGGATGGGCACGCACGCCGATACCGAGATGGCGCTCAGCCTCGGGCCGCACTGGGCCAGCCATTCGGTGCGGCTGTGCCGTCGCTATCTTGAGAGCAGCGAACTGCCGGTAGGCGCGTGACCTGCACCAGCAGAGGGCAGCGGCGCGCGCTGATGGCGTAATCTGGTGCCTGCGCATCAAGCGCGCCGGCCGTCACAGGCGCGCTGACAGGCACGCAGATCTTCGCCGGGAGCGCGCCAGCGGCGGCCAGGCGGTGCATTGCCTTGCACCGCGCGCCGCCGGGTGACGCTGGTATGAAAATTGCTGGATCCCTTCATTCTGTTATCCGCGCGATCCCTGAGAGGTTCCCATGCAATCACTCATCTCTGCTGCAGATGCCTTCAGCGCGTTTGCCACACCCGCCAGCAACCGTGGCGTTCTGGCGGCGGCGGCGACCGGTCTGAGCGCCTTCATTACGGATAAAGGTGGCGATGTCGATCGCATCTTTGGCATCAGCGGTATCGATTCCGAACTGCTGGCCAGCCCGACACTGAGCCTCGGGCTGGTGAACTATTGCCGCGTGATGGAAGAAGCGGCGCGCCACTCCGGCTTTGATAACTTCGGTTTGCATTACGGCAGGCAGTTCAAACCGCAGTCATTAGGGTTAATTGGCTACATCGGACTGTGCTCGCCGACGCTGGAGCAGGCGCTGCACAATGTGGTGAACGCGTTTCCCTGGCACCAGCACGATACGCTGACGCGGCTGGTGGACAAGGGCGACTGCTGGCGGCTCGATTATCAGGTGCGCCACGGGGCGATCCTGGCACGCCGTCAGGATGCGGAGCTGACGCTCGGCATGTTCCTCAACCTGATTCGCCACGTGGCGGGCAAAAACTGGGCGCCGCGCGAGGTGCACTTTGAACATCCGCGTCCGGAGCAGTGGCACGAGCACTGCAAAGTGTTTGATGCGCCGGTCTGGTTCGATCAGCCGTTTAACTCACTGCTGATCGCGAAACGCGACCTGCAGCGCGCCATGCCGGAGCAGGATGCGATGCTGCTGATGGTGATGCAGGATGCCATTCGCCGCCTCAACAGCAGCGCCAGCGTGCAGAGCGTGGTCGAACAGGCGCGTTCGCAGGTCAGCCTGACGCTCATTCAGGGCGAACCGGTACTGGAGGAGATCGCCGGCAAAATGGGGTTGTCGAGCTGGTCGCTGCAGCGACGCCTGCGCGAAGAGGGCATTAGCTTTAGCGCGCTGGTGGATAAGGTGCGCTGCGAAATGGCCACGCACTACCTGCAGCAAAGACAGCTGCCCATCTCGGAGATGGCGCTGCTGCTCGGCTATTCCGAGGTCAGCGCGTTTTCCCGCGCCTTCCGCCGCTGGTTCGGCATCAGCCCGCGCCAGTGGCGCCAGGATGGGCTGGTAAGTCAGGCCGGTGTGGCGCAAAGCCAAACCACGCTGGCTGGTCGCGCTGCGGCGGAGGCGGTAAGCCGCGCGACTGACCAATAAGTTGCCACGCACGCAAACACAGCGCTTCGTCGCCCTGGGTTTGCGTCACCGCGTAGCGCCCACTGTTCTGCCACTCCAGGCGCACCCAGCACTGCTGTCCGGCATAGCGCGCCGCATCGTGAAACTGTTTATTGAGCTGCTGCTGCAGTGCTTCACTCCAGTGGCAGGCGGCGCTGTCAGCATTGTCCTGCGGCTGGCACTGATTGGCCAGGCTGGGGGCTGGCGCGGCCACCTGCTGGCAGGCGCTGAGCCCCACCATCATTACTAACCCACCTGATAGTCTCGCTAATCGATTAATTAAATTCATTAATAAGCCTGCATTTTCGCTAAAGATTCCTGGCGCTGCTGCCGACAGTCTACAGACCGCAGCAGGGAATGCTATGGCATTACTCTGACTGTCGGCATAACCAGAATTTGCCGCCTGGTGGCGGTGTTATCCCTTCCTTTATTCATGGACCAGAAATGCAGAAGAAATATGCCTTTGCGGCACTCTCCTTGTTAAGCGCCGCGCTGCTCAGTGGCTGTGCCACCGAGTCGTCGCGCGCTATCGATGCGCCTCAGGTTCGCGCCGCAAGCCAGCCGGCTTATCAGGGCGTGCGCAGCCCAATCGCGGTGGGACAGTTTGATAACCGTTCGTCATACATGAATGGGATTTTCTCCGACGGCGTTGATCGTCTGGGCAACCAATCCAAAACCATTCTGATTACGCATCTGCAGCAGACCAATCGCTTCAACGTGCTGGATCGCAGCAACCTGAAAGAGCTGCAGCAGGAAGCCGACTTCAAACACAGCCAGCAGAACATCAAGGGCGCTAACTACATCATCACCGGTGACATCACCGAGTTCGGGCGCAAAGAAGTGGGCGACCAGCAGCTGTGGGGCATCCTCGGGCGCGGTAAAAGCCAGATCGCTTACGCCAAAGTGAACCTGAATGTGGTGGATGTGACCACTTCAGAAGTGGTGTACAGCGTGCAGGGCGCGGGTGAATACCAGCTGTCAGCGCGTGAGGTGATCGGCTTTGGCGGCACCGCCAGCTATGACTCTACCCTGAACGGCAAAGTGATGGATCTGGCGATCCGTGAAGCGGTCGACCACCTGGTGGATGGCATCAATAACGGCGCATGGCGCCCGGTGAAATAAGGATATTGACGATGAAATTACTGCAACTGAGCGCCGCGCTGATCGCGGCAGGCGTGCTGGCCGGCTGTGCGCCAAAAGGACCGGAGCCGATCTACTACTGGGGTGATTACCAGCAGCAGGTCTACAGCTATTACCAGAAAGACAGCGATCCGCAGAAGCAGATTGATGCGCTGAATCTGGATATCGAAAAGGCCAAAGCGGTGAACAAGCCGGTAGCACCGGGTCTGCACGCCCAGCTGGGCCTGCTGTACGCCAAAAACGGCAATACGGATAAAGCTTTCAGCCAGTTCGCCCTTGAGAAGCAGCTGTTTCCGGAATCGGCGCCGTACATGGACTTTCTGATGAAGAAAAAAGGAGTGAACCAATGAAAAAACTGATTGCCGTGTGCAGCGTATTCGCGGCGCTGCTGCTGACCGGCTGTGCCCAGAATAAGAAACCCTATGACTACAGCGCCTTCCGTGCCAGTAAGCCGGCGTCAATTCTGGTGCTGCCTGCCGATAACCGTGCGCCGGATATCAACGCGTCGCACAGCTTCACCTCGCTGGTGACCCAGCCGCTGGCGGAAGCGGGTTACTACGTGTTCCCGGTGGCGGTGGTGGAAGAGACCTTCCAGCAAAACGGCCTGAGCAACGGGCATGAAATTCAGGCGGTGAGCACGAAGCGCTTGCATGACATCTTCAACGCAGACAGCGCACTGTACATTTCGATTACCGATTATGGCAGCAGCTATCTGGTGGTTGATTCGGTGACCACGGTCTCGGCCACTGCCCGTCTGGTTGATCTGCGCAGCGGTAAAGAGCTGTGGCAGGGCATGGCCACCGCCAATGATTCTGAGAACAGCAACAACAGCAACGGCGGCATCATTGGCATGCTGGTGTCGGCGGCGATCAAACAGATCGCCAGCAACGCGGGTGACAAAGCGCACACCATTGCGGGTGTCACCAGCGCACGTCTGTTAGCGCAGAACGAGCAGGGTGGTCTGCTGGCCGGTCCGCGCTACAAAGCGCCGGTTACGCGTTAATCTACCTGGCGCGGCGATCGGCTGATCGCCGCGCCACTTCACGCATCACTCGCCCGGCAGCTCCAGTTTACTGTAGCCGAGCCCGTTCATTTTACGCACCCGGATTTGCACCGGGATGCGCTCTTTCATCGCTTCCACATGACTGATCACGCCGATGGTTTTCCCGCTGGCGTTGAGGGCATCGAGCGCATCCAGCGCGGTGTCCAGCGTTTCGGCATCCAGCGTGCCGAAGCCTTCGTCGAGAAACAGCGATTCAATGCGCGTTTTATGGCTGACCAAATCGGACAGCGCCAGCGCCAGCGCGAGGCTGACGAGGAAGCTCTCGCCGCCGGACAGCGTACGCGTGTCGCGCGTGGCATCGGCCTGCCAGGTATCGACCACTTCCAGCTCCAGCTCATCGCTGACGCGGCGCTGCAATAAATAGCGGCCGTGCAGGCGATCGAGCTGGCGGTTTGCCAGCCACACCAGATGATCGAGGGTTAAGCCCTGAGCAAAGCGGCGGAACTTGTCGCCTTTGGCCGACCCGATCAGATCGTTGAGGCGGCTCAGCTGTGCCAGTTCCGCTTCGTCAGCGGCGATCTGCGCCAGCAGCGTTTGCTGCTGCTGACGCTGTTGGGTATCGCTGTGCAGCTGCTGCTGCGCTTCGCCCTGCTGGCGTGCGTTGTCACGCAGCGCCACGCGCAGCTGCTCCAGCCGGATGGCGATGGAGCCAGCATCGGCATCGCTGAGCGCGGCCGGGCGCTGCTGCTGGTGATCGCTCAGCCGCTGCGCCAGTCTGGCATGCAGCGCGGTGTGCTGCTGATGCTGCTGCTCCAGCGTTTGCAGCCGCTGGCGCAGCGTCTGCACCTCATCTTCCGCCAGCAGCGCGGCGCGCAGGGCGCTTTCGTCAGCGAAATCACTGAGCAGCAATGCCTGCCGGAAGGCGCTTTCGGCGTCCGCTGCGCGCTGCGCCAGCGTCTGCTGCTGGCTGACAATCTGTTCATACTGACCTTTCAGGCCGTGCAGCTCGCTTTGCGCCTGCTGCCAGCGCTGCAGCTGTTGCGCCAGCGCCTGGTCATGCTGTTGCAGCGTGACGTGCTGCTGCTGACGCGCGTCCGCCACGCACCGCTCGCCAAACAGCTGCTGGCGCTGCTGCTGCTGGGCCTGCTGCTGCTGTTGCAGGTGGTTAAGGGCTTGCTGCAGCCTGGCAACCTGCTGCTGTTCACGCGCCAGAGCGTGCTGCAGGCTGCTGCCTTCCGTTTCGCTTTTCGCCAGCTGCGGCTGTAGCTCAGCAAGTAACCGCTCACTTTCCTGCCACTGCTGCCAGCGCTGCTGCAGCGTTTGCAGCCAGCCGGCGCGCTCGGGCGCTGCCGGCAGGCTAAGCTGATGGGCAGCCAGCTGCTGTTCCAGCTGCTGTAATTGCTGCTGCCATGCCTGACGTTCACCGCTGACGCGCTGATCGAGCTCATCCCGCTGCTGCCGGGCGCTGGCAAGCTGCTGCTGTGCCAGCTGTTGCTGCTGCTGGTGTTGCTGCCAGCGCTGCTGCTGTTGCAGATGCGCGTCTTTGGCCTGCTGCAACGTGACGGCCGCCTGTTCACGCGCCTGCAACTGCTGCTGCTGGCGGGCTTCGAGCGCGTCCTGCTGCTGCAGCCAGGCGCTGAATTCTGCGTGCTGTTCAGCGCTGAAGGTAAGCGCCAGCTCACCGCACAGCGCCTGCCAGCGCTCGCGGGTGGCGGCGATCTGCTGGTCGAGATCGGCGATTTCCTGTTGCAGCGCCTGCTGTTGCTGCTGCGACAGTTTGAGCTGCTCGCCCCGCGCAGTGCCGGCTTCCCTGAGCTGCATCACGCGGCTCTCCAGCGCGGCCAGGCGCTGCTGATTTTCGTCCGGCTGCAACTGCTGGTAGCGGTCGATGGCCGGATGCTGGCAGGAGCCGCACAGCGGGCAGGGCTGTTCCGGCTGCAGCTTCGCCCGCTCGTCGGCCAGCTGAATAATCGTGCGCTCCAGTTCACACAGGCGACGCACATCCAGTAGCGTCTGATGCTCGCGCTTGTACTCCTCGCGCAGCTGCTGCAACGCCAGCGCTTCCTGCTCAGCATGCTGCTGTAACTGCTGCAGCTTAAACTGGCGCTGCTGGCGCTGCGGCTGGAGCGTTTGCCACTGTGCCGCCAGCAGGCTGAGCTGCTGACGTACGCCGCGCTGCTGCTGATGCTGCGCCAGCGCCGTCCGCAGCGCCGGGCTGGCGATCTCCGCTTCCAGCGAAGTAAGCACCTGCTCCGCCTGCTGGCGCGGCTGCTGTGCCGCGGCTTCTGCCTGTTGCAGCGGCTGTGCCGCCTGTTCGCGCGCCTGCAGCGCCTGCTGCTGCTGTTCCAGCTGGCTTTGCAGTTGTTGCTGCTGCGCGCTGAGCTGCGTCAGCGTTTGCTCACGCTCTTCAAGCCGGGCGAGTTCGGCCTGCCAGCGCGCCAGTTCGCCGCCCCAGCGGGCGACAGCGGCTTCACTCAGGCGAAACGCCTGCTGCTGCGCCAGCTGCTGTTGTAAGCGTTCACTTGCCTGCTGATGCTGATCCAGCGCCTGCTGGCTGAGTAACAGGGTTTTTTGCTGTTCACTCAGCAGCGCCTGCTGCTGCTCAAGCTGCTGTGCACGGCTGGCGATCTGCTGATCGAGCGGGATCACCTGTTCGCTCAGCAGCGTCTCCAGCTGTTGCTGTTCGGCCAGCGCGCGTTCACGTGCCTGCTGTGCGGCCTGATAGTGGCTTTCACCCTGCTGCAGCGCCGCTTGCGCCTGTTGCTGTTGCTGCTGTAATTGCTGCGCCTGCTGGTTCAGTGTCTGCTGGTCGCGCTGCAGCTGTTCGCGCTGCTGCAGTTTGTCGCGCAGCTTCTCCGCCGGTTCAGCACGCGCCAGCCGCTGGCGATCGCCTTCCGCCTGCTGCCAGGCCGTGGCGGCAGCCTGCAACGCCTGCTGCGCCTGCTGTTGCTCCGCGTTGAGCTGCTGCTGCTGCGTCAGCCACTGCTGCTGCTGCTGGGCCTGCGCCAGCTGCTCGCTCAGATCCTGTTCGGTGCGGGTGAGCTGCTCCAGCTGCTGCGCCAGTTCGGCGCGGCGGGCGTCGTCGAGCAACTGCACCGCACCGGCGCGGGCGCGCAGCGTGTCGAGTGCCGCGCGCGCCGTGCGCCAGCGCTCGTAGATCTGCATCGAGATGTGACCGTAGATTTCGGTGCCGGTCAGCTCCTCCAGCAGCTCGGCGCGCTCGCCGGGTTTGGCATTGAGGAAGGCGGCAAACTGCCCCTGCGACAGCATCATCGAACGGGTGAAGCGGGCAAAATCGAGACCGGACAAGGTTTCGATGGCTTTGAGCTTGTCACCGACTTTATCGGCGACGATCTGGTTGTCCGCCACGCGCGCCAGTTCGACGCGCGGCGCCTGCAGTTTACCTTCCGCCAGGCCGCGCGCGCGGTTCTGGCTCCAGAAGGCGCGCCAGGCTTCACCTTTGATCTCAAACTCCACTTCGGCGAGGCATTCAGCGGTGTCACGCGTCATCAGCTGATTTTCGCTCTGCGACAGGCCACCAAGGCGCGGCGTCTGGTGATAGAGCGCCAGACAGATGGCATCCAGCAGCGTGGTTTTACCCGCGCCGGTGGCGCCGGTGATGGCGAACAGCCCGTTGCTGGCAAACGGCTCGCGGCGGAAATCGATAAACCACTCACCGCGCAGCGCGTTGAGGTTTTTAAAACGCAGCGTCAGAATTTTCATGCGCCCGGATCCTCCAGCGTCGCCAGCGTGCTGCGAAACAGCTGCGTTAACTGCGCGCGCTGTTCATCCTCCAGCTGCTCCTCCAGCGCCAGCCGGCGGGCAAATACCTCTTCAACTTTCAGTTCGCTCAGGGTTTCGTTCTCCAGCCGCGCCAGGCTGCGCTGACGCTGATCGCGACTGCGGCGCACCAGCAGCACCTCAACCGGCAGCGCGTCGGTAAGCTGTTCGATGCGGCGCTGCAGGTCGCTCAGGTATTCCTGAGTAGTGATTTCGATATCCAGCCACACCGGCAGATCGCCTTCATGGGTGTGAAACGCGGTCAGCTGCTGTTCAATCTCTGCCATCGCGCCTTTTAACATCTGCATCGGCTGGAATGACGGAATAACCAGCGGTGTGACGGACTCCAGCCGGGTGCTAAATTCCAGCAGGAATACGCTTTTCTCGCGGCCCAGCTCATCAAAACTGAGCGCAATCGGCGAACCGCTGTAGCGGATGTGATCGCTGTCGGCGATGCGATGCGCACGATGGATGTGGCCCAGCGCAATGTAGTCGGCTGGCGGGAAGGCCTGCGCCGGAAAGGCGTCCAGCGTGCCGATGTAGATATCACGCACCGAATCGCTCTTGCTGACGCCCACGGTGGTGAGATGCCCGGTAGCGATGATCGGCAGCGTACTGCCCATGGCTTCGCGCTGCGCCACGGCGGCGGCATAACAGTGCTGATAGTGCTGCTCAATCGCCTGCAGCAGCGACAGCTGCTTATCGCGTCCGGACTGACCCGCCTGGCTGCGCAGAATATCGCGCGGACGCAGATAGGGAATGGCGCACAGCAGCGCCCCCGGCGTGCCGTCGCGCTGTTGCAGCGTCAGCACCTGCTGCTCGCCGCCGGGCGTGGCGCTGGTAATGACGCGGGTATTGAGGCAGGCCAGCAGCTCGCGCGATTCATTCAGCGTGGCGACCGAATCATGGTTGCCGGCCAGCACAATCAGCTGGCAGCCGCTGGGCTGCAGCGCCACCACGAAACGGTTAAACAGTTCGCGCGCGTAGCTGGGCGGCGAACCGGTATCAAACAGGTCGCCAGCGACGATCAGCGCATCCACCTGATGCTGCACAATCGCGGCCAGCAGCCAGTCGAGGAATTGCTGGTGCTCGGCGGCGCGGCTTTTGCTGTAAAAGAACTGACCGAGATGCCAGTCAGCGGTGTGAATAATGCGCATGAATGCTCCGTGCCTGCTATCGCAAAACGGCAGTATAACCGCTTAACAACGCAATGAAAAAAAAGCGAAACCGGTTGTCACAATTGCGCTTTTTATCTGATTATCATGAGGTGGGTTTTTCATAAAAGTGTCACAAAACTGACGCATAATGGCGCCGCAAACCCCCGTGACATGCCGTCACAATCGCAGGAGTAATAATGGCTAAGCGCATTTTGGTTGTGGAAGACGAAGCTCCCATCCGTGAAATGTTATGTTTCGTGCTGGAACAAAACGATTACCAGCCGATTGAGGCTGAGGACTATGACAGCGCGATTGGCAAGCTGATCGAACCCTGGCCCGATCTGATTCTGCTGGACTGGATGTTACCCGGCGGCAGCGGCATTCAGTTCATCAAACATTTAAAGCGTGAAGCCATGACGCGTGATATTCCGGTGATGATGCTGACGGCGCGCGGTGAAGAGGAAGATCGCGTGCGCGGGCTGGAAGTGGGCGCCGATGATTACATCACCAAGCCGTTCTCGCCCAAAGAGCTGATGGCGCGCATTAAAGCCGTGATGCGCCGCATCTCACCGATGGCGGTGGAAGAGGTGATTGAGATGCAGGGGCTGAGCCTCGATCCCTCCTCGCATCGCGTGATGTCCGAAACCACGCCGCTGGAAATGGGGCCGACCGAATACAAACTGCTGCACTTCTTTATGACGCATCCGGAGCGCGTATACAGCCGCGAACAGCTGCTGAATCACGTGTGGGGCACTAACGTGTATGTGGAAGACCGCACCGTGGATGTGCATATCCGTCGTTTACGTAAAGCACTGGAAGTTTCCGGCCACGATCGCATGGTACAAACCGTTCGCGGAACAGGGTATCGTTTCTCTGCCCGCTACTAAACGGAGTCTTTTACCGTGCTGGAACGACTCTCCTGGAAGAGATTACTGACCGAGCTGGCGCTGGTGTGTCTGCCTGCGCTGGTGCTGGGGCTGCTGGTTGGCTATCTGCCGTGGTGGCTGTTACTGGCCGTATGCGGCGTGCTGTTCTGGCACTTCAAAAATCTGATGCGGCTGTCGCACTGGCTGTGGATTGATCGTTCAATGACGCCGCCCACCGGGCGCGGCAGCTGGGAACCGCTGTTTTACGGCCTGTATCAAATGCAGTTGCGCAATCGCCGCCGCCGGCGCGAGCTGGGCAATCTGATCAAACGCTTTCGCAGCGGGGCCGAGTCGCTGCCGGACGCGGTGGTGCTCACCACCGAAGAGGGCACCATTTTCTGGTGTAACGGTCTGGCTCAGCAGCATCTCGGGCTGCGCTGGCCGGAAGATAATGGCCAGAATATCCTCAACCTGCTGCGCTACCCTGAATTCTCCCGCTATATCCGCCAGCGCGACTTCAACAAGCCGCTGACGCTGGTGCTGAATAATCAGCATCACATGGAGTTCCGCGTCATGCCTTACAGCGAAGGGCAGTGGCTGATGGTGGCGCGTGACGTCACCCAGATGCACCAGCTGGAAGGGGCGCGGCGTAACTTCTTCGCCAACGTCAGCCATGAACTGCGTACCCCGCTGACGGTGCTGCAGGGCTATCTGGAGATGATGGACGATGCCGGGATGAACGAGCGCACCCGCAGCAAGGCGCTCAGTACCATGCAGGAGCAGACGCGACGCATGGACAGCCTGGTGAAGCAGTTGCTGACGCTGTCACGCATCGAAGCGGCCCCCGCCATTGATCTGAAAGAGACGGTGGATGTGCCGACCATGCTGCTGCTGTTACAGCGCGAGGCGGAAACCCTCAGCCAGGGCCGTCACAGCATCCATTTCCATACCGATCCACACCTGAAGGTGTTCGGCAATGATGAACAGCTGCGCAGCGCGATTTCCAATCTGGTGTATAACGCGGTGAACCACACGCCGGATGGCACGCGCATCGACATCAGCTGGCTGCGCACCAAACAGGGCGCCGAATTTAAAGTGTGCGACAACGGGCCCGGCATCAGCGAGGAGCATCTGCCGCGCCTGACCGAACGCTTCTACCGCGTGGATAAAGCGCGCTCGCGCGCCACCGGCGGCAGCGGGCTGGGGCTGGCCATTGTTAAGCACGCGCTCGGCCACCACACCACGCGGCTGGAGATCAGCAGCGTGCCGCATCAGGAAACCTGCTTCCGCTTCGTGCTGCCACCGCGCTTGATTGTGGCGAACGGAATCCGCGAGAATGTGGCGCAGTAAACGCCACCGGACTCTGTGATGAAATCACTGCTGCTCTCTCTTTTATTACTGTGCCCGCTGCTGGCGACGGCTCAGCAAAGCATGCTGACCGGCAACCTGAGCAGCGTGGGCTCGGACACGCTGGGCTATCTGATGACGCTATGGGGCGAAGATTTCAGCCGTCAGTCGCCGGGCGTTAATGTGCAGGTGCAGGCGGCGGGATCGTCGACGGCGCCGACCGCGCTGGCCGCCGGGGCCGCTCAGCTTGGCGCCATGAGCCGGCCGATGCAGGTGGATGAGCGTCAGCTGTTTATCGCGCGCTATGGCTATGCACCGCTGGCGGTGCCGGTGGCGATGGATGCGCTGGTGGTGGTGGTTAATCAGGACAATCCGCTGCCGTCCATCAGTCAGCCGCAGCTGGATGCGCTGTTCTCCGTGACGCGGCTATGCGGCGCACAGCAGGTGCCACAGCGCTGGGGCGATGTTGGTCTGCATACGGCGAACTGGGCAACGCGCAGTATTCAGCGCTTTGGCCGTAACTCCGCTTCCGGCACCTGGGGCTTTTTCAAGCAGCAGGCGCTGTGTCGCGGCGATTTCCGCGCTGACGTCGCGGAGTTTCCCGGCTCGGCAGCGGTGGTGCAGGCGGTCGCCAGCACGCCCAACAGCATCGGCTACGCCAGCTTTGGCTTTCACCTGAGCGGCGTGAAAACCCTGCCGATCGTCACCGCCAGCGGCGACAGCGTTATGCCAGATGCCGAATCGATCCGCAGCGGCCGCTATCCGTGGTCGCGCCCGCTGTATATCTACGTTAACAAGGCGCCCGGCAAACCGCTGCCGCCGCTGGTCGCCGCCTTTCTGCAGCAGGTGCTCTCTGCGCAGGGCCAGCGCCGCGTAACAGAGGCCGGCTACCTGCCGCTGTCCGACAGCCAGATCGCGCAGGCGCGCGCGGCGATTGCGCAAAACTAATTCACGCTGACCGATCATGAATTTTTTTCACGTCCCCTGAATTTTCTTCTATTGCCGCCGGCAGGGCGGCATGTCACTCTTATGGACATATAGCCATCCAGATGGCCAAAAATAACCATGCGCAATTATACCCTGATGCAATTATGCGCCAGTGCAGGAGTGAATATGCAACGCAACACCGCCCCGTTCCGCGCCGATACCGTCGGCAGTTTTCTGCGTCCCACTGCCATTAAGCAGGCACGCGAGCAGTTCGCCAGTGGCACCCTCAGCGCCGACCAGCTGCGTTAGGTAGAAGACGATGCAATTCGCCAGGTGGTGGAGCAGCAGCGCGCCAGCGGTCTGCAGGTGGTGACCGACGGTGAATTCCGCCGCGCCTGGTGGCACTTTGATTTCTTTGGCCATCTGCACGGCGTCGAGCTGTTCGAGGCCGATCAGGGCATTCAGTTCAACGGCGTGCAGACCAAAGCGCACGGCGTGAAGGTCACCGGCAAAGTCGCTTTTAACCCGCAGCATCCGATGCTGGACCATTTCCGCTTCCTGCAAAGCGTGGCTGGCGATGCGGTGGCGAAAATGACCATTCCCAGCCCGAGCGTGCTGCACTTCCGCGGCGGCCGTAAAGTGATTGATGCCACGGTGTATCCGGATCTGGAGCAGTACTTCGCCGATCTGGCACAGACTTACAAAGAGGCGATTAAGGCGTTTTACGACGCTGGCTGCCGCTATCTGCAGCTGGATGACACCGTGTGGGCGTACCTGTGTTCAGGCGATCAGCAGCAGCAAATTCGCGAGCGCGGTGAAGATCCGCAACAGCTGGCGCACATTTATGCGCAGGTGCTGAATCGCGCGCTGGAAGATAAACCGGCGGATCTCACCGTCGGCCTGCACGTGTGTCGCGGTAACTTCCGCTCGACCTGGATCTCGGAAGGCGGCTACGAGCCGGTGGCGGAAATTCTGTTTGGCAGCGTGAATATCGACGCGTTTTTCCTCGAGTACGACAACGCGCGCTCCGGTGGCTTTGAGCCGCTGCGTTTCATCAAACCGGGTCATCAGCAAGTGGTATTAGGGCTGATTACCACCAAAACCGGCGAGCTGGAAGACGCTGCACAGGTGAAGGCGCGCCTGCAGGAAGCGGCGCAGTTTGTCAGCCTCGACCAGATTTGCCTCAGCCCGCAGTGCGGCTTTGCGTCAACGGAAGAGGGCAACAGCCTGACCGAAGCGCAGCAGTGGCAGAAGATTCGTCTGGTTGTCGACATCGCACAACAGGTGTGGTGATGCTGTAAAGTTGTGCAAACAGGCGCGTAAAGCGCGCCTTTTGTGCATCCCTGCGGCGGTTTCTGCAAGGAGATCGCCCGCTTTGCAGAAACTTTAAGCAAATCATCTCAGGTGTTTTCCGACTATTTCCTGCTTATCCACTGCGTTCTGACGCTTTCCTGTTATATCCTTCTGGTTTTCCGATCCCGTATTGCCTTTCTTCGCTATAAACGTTTTAATTTGCGCCGTTGTCGATTCATCCCTCTGTGAACAGAAGAAAAGCAGTTTAAATCACCTGCGCTGTACCGATTCGGCCCGCATAACGCACTGGCCAAGCCAGTTAAGCCATTGTTTTCGCGCATTCAGGGGACAACACAAACCCAACTTCCACCGCAACATCAGCTACAGGCAGTACAGAAGTTTATGACACATCGTTTAACCTCCAGGGATATCCTGGCGCTGGGCTTCATGACCTTTGCCCTGTTCGTTGGCGCAGGAAACATCATTTTCCCGCCTATGGTCGGTATTCAGTCTGGTGAACATGTCTGGATTGCCGCCTTCGGCTTCCTGATCACCGCGGTTGGTTTGCCGGTGATGACCGTGATCGCGCTGGCGCGCGTTGGCGGCGGTATTGATGCGCTCAGCTCACCGATTGGTAAAGCGGCCGGTCTGCTGCTCGCCACCGTGTGCTATCTCGCCGTCGGCCCGCTGTTTGCCACGCCGCGCACCGCGACCGTTTCATTTGAAGTCGGGATTGCGCCGCTGACCGGCGACGGCCCGCTGCCGCTGTTTATCTATAGCCTGGTGTACTTCGCACTGGTGATTGGCATTTCGCTCTATCCGGGCAAGCTGCTGGACACCGTCGGCCACTTCCTCGCGCCGCTGAAAATTGTCGCGCTGACCATTCTGGGCGTCGCGGCGCTGCTGTGGCCGGCTGGCGGCATTTCGCCGGCTACCGCCGACTACCAGCGTGCGGCCTTTTCCAGCGGTTTCGTGAACGGCTATCTGACCATGGATACGCTCGGCGCGCTGGTGTTCGGTATCGTCATCGTTAATGCGGCGCGTTCACGTGGCGTGGAAGACAGCAAACTGCTGACCCGCTATACCATGCTGGCCGGCGTGATCGCCGGTGTTGGCCTGACGCTGGTGTACCTCAGCCTGTTCAAGCTGGGCTCCGGCAGCGGCGCGATTGTCGATCAGAACGCCAACGGCGCCTCGATTCTGCATGCTTACGTGCAGCAGACCTTCGGCGGCATGGGCAGTGTCTTCCTCGCCGCGCTGATTTTCGTCGCCTGTATGGTTACGGCGGTGGGCCTGACCTGCGCCTGCGCAGAATTCTTTGCGCAATACCTGCCGCTGTCGTATAAAGCGCTGGTGTTTATTCTCGGCCTGTTCGCCATGCTGGTGTCGAACCTCGGTCTCAGCCACCTGATTCAGATTTCGATTCCGGTGCTGACGGCTATCTATCCGCCGTGCATCGTACTGGTGGTACTGAGCTTTACCCTGAGCTGGTGGAATCGCAGCACGCGCATCATTGCGCCAACCATGCTGATCAGCCTGCTGTTTGGTATCGTCGATGCCATCAAAACCACCAGCTTTAAAGATGCGCTGCCGCTGTTTAGCCAGCATCTGCCGCTGGCCGATCAGGGTCTCTCCTGGCTGCCGCCGTCGCTGGCAATGCTGGTGATTGCTGCGGTGGTTGACCGGGTGAAAGGGCGTGAGCAGGTTGCCGTTCACCAGTAAGCGACATCGCTGTTAATTCCGACCACGGGCTTGCCCGTGGTTTTTTCATTTCCACAGGTACTGTTTGTTATGCAAGAAACCAATAAGCTCAAACGCGGACTGAGCACGCGCCACATCCGTTTTATGGCGCTGGGATCGGCGATCGGCACCGGGCTGTTTTACGGCTCGGCAGATGCCATCAAAATGGCAGGCCCCAGCGTACTGCTGGCCTACATCATCGGCGGCGCCGTGGCGTATATCATCATGCGCGCGCTGGGCGAGATGTCGGTTAACAATCCGCAGGCCAGCTCGTTTTCACGCTACGCGCAGGATTATCTCGGACCGCTGGCGGGCTATATCACCGGCTGGACGTACTGCTTTGAAATCCTGATTGTGGCGATCGCCGACGTCACGGCTTTTGGTATCTACATGGGCGTGTGGTTCCCGGAGGTGCCGCACTGGATTTGGGTGCTGTCGGTAGTGCTGATCATTGGTGCCATCAACCTGATGAGCGTGAAGGTGTTTGGCGAAGTGGAGTTCTGGTTCTCCTTCTTCAAAGTTGCCACCATCATCATCATGATCGTGGCCGGTTTCGGCATGATTTTCTGGGGCATCGGCAACGGCGGTCAGCCGACCGGCATCCATAACCTGTGGACCAACGGCGGCTTCTTTGCTCACGGTATCGTCGGCATGCTGCTGTCGCTGCAGATGGTGATGTTCGCCTACGGCGGCATTGAGATCATTGGTATCACCGCCGGCGAAGCTAAAGATCCGGCGAAATCGATCCCGCGTGCCATCAACTCCGTACCGCTGCGCATTCTGGTGTTCTATGTCGGCACGCTGTTTGTGATCATGTCGATCTATCCCTGGAACCAGGTCGGTACCGCAGGCAGCCCGTTCGTGCTGACTTTCCAGCACCTTGGCATCGCCGCCGCCGCCTCCATTCTGAACTTTGTGGTGCTGACTGCCTCGCTGTCGGCGATTAACAGCGATGTGTTTGGCGTCGGCCGCATGCTGCACGGTATGGCGCAGCAGGGTCATGCGCCGAAGATGTTTATGAAGGTGTCGAATCGCGGCATTCCGTGGGTCACGGTGCTGGTGATGATGCTTGCCATGCTGGTGGCGGTGTACCTCAACTATCTGATGCCGGAAAAAGTGTTCCTGGTGATTGCCTCGCTGGCGACGTTTGCCACCGTGTGGGTGTGGATTATGATTCTGCTGTCGCAGATCTCGTTCCGCCACAAAATCGGCAAAGAGCAGGCCGGTAAGCTGCAGTTTGCTCTGCCGGGCGGCAGCGCTACGGCGTGGGTGGGGGTGCTGTTCCTTGCCTTTATCATCGCGCTGATTGGCTACTTCCCGGATACGCGTATCTCGCTGTACGTCGGGTTTGCGTGGATTGTTCTGCTGCTGCTGGCGTGGCCGCTGGCGAAGAAACGTAAAGCGTAAGAAGCTTTACCACGGGCGAAGCGAGACTTCGCCCGTGGTGCATTACCAGTTTTTCCCCAGCGCCATCTCTCCGCCGTACGGATTCAGGTGATTGTTGTCGTACCAGAGCGGCATGCCCTGATGAGTGACCAGACACCCCTGCGCATTACATAACGTCTCCTGCAGTGACAACACGCGTACGCCATACTGCTGATAGTCCTTTAACAGCTCTGCCACCGATGCGTTTGGCATCTGCAACTGCTGCGTGCGTTCCGCCGCCAGCGCCGCGCCATCCTGCGCGCTGAGCCAGCTATTCAGGCTGCGGCGCAGCGGCATATTGCGGTTATGGCTGTAGCGCAGCGGATCGAGCGTGATGGTCGGCACATCGTCAATCAGGGTGATCTTTTTCCCCGCCGCCAGCAGCTGCGCCACCACGGTATCCAGCCCGCTTTTCAGCGCCTGCAGATTGTCCTGCGCCGGATCGCGGAGACTGCGGAATCCGCTGCCCGGCTGATCACTGAGGCCCGCCGCCCAGAACGCGCTGATCACCACTTCGTCTATTTTATCGCTCAGGATGATCGGCAAAACCCGCTGATTAAAATCGAGGCACTGCTGTGCATGCTGCGGTTTTTGCGGCATCGCGCGCGTGGCGTCAAGCAGGAAAGGGCAGGAGGCTTTGGTCAGCTGAAACAGCGGTTTCTGCTGCCGCCGGGCGTAATCGGCGACGTTGGCCGCCAGTGCGGCGGCATGGCTGTCGCCGATCAGCGCTATCGCCGGTGTGTCACTCTGCGGCTGGCACTGCGCATCACGGGCGGGCCGCGTGGCGCCGTAATCCAGCAGGCAGGGATCGCGCTGGGCGGCGACTTTCCATTCGTCGCCGAGCTTCACCGCTTCACTGACGCGCGATTTCAGGCCACCGCTCTGCCACAGCAGCACCATGGCACCGGCTGCCAGCAGCGACGAGGCGCAGTAGCCGGGGATCAGCCAGCGCGTACCGCTGCGCGCCCGACGGAATGGCTGTTCGATGAAGCGCCAGGAGAGCCAGGCGATGACCAGCGCCACGGCACAGATGCTCAGCGCCTGCCAGATGCTGAGCGGCCGATCGCTGCAGATGCGCGCCAGACTGAGCAGCGGCCAGTGCCACAGATACCACGAGTAAGAAACTTTGCCGATGAAGCGCATCGGCGCATTCTCCAGCAACCGCTGATTGAGCGGGCTGCGTGCACCGATCATCAGACAGGCCGCCAGCACCGGCAGCAGCGCCAGCCAGCCGGGGAAGCGATCGCTATGGCTGAGTAACAGCGTGGCACCGATGATCAGCAGCCAGCCAGCAAGATGACAGAGGCTGGCCAGCCGGCCGGTGACGGGGCGGGGTTGCCACAGCGCCAGCAGCACGCCGGCACCCAGTTCCCAGGCGCGGGTTGGCAGCAGATAAAACGCCTGAGTGCTGGAGAGGGGCGTTAACCACAGGCAGCCGGCCAGCGACAGCAGGCTGAGCAGTAGCACCATGCCGGTCATTGTGCGCCGCAGCCGCACGGCCAGCAGCAGAACAAACGGCAGCACGATATAGAACTGCTCCTCAATGCCCAGCGACCAGGTCATCAGCAGCGGATTGAGATCGGCATCCGCACTGAAATAGTCGCCGCTCTTCAGTAACAGCATATTGGGCACCGAGAGAAATACCGCCATGCTGTATTTTGCCAGCTGGCTTAATTCCAGCGGTGATAACAGCAGATAACCGAGCAGCAGCAATACCATCAGCATAAAAAACAGGGCGGGCGCAATACGCCGGATGCGGCGTAAATAAAACTGATAAAACGAGAAGGTGCCGGCGGTAATTTCTTTACTGATAATACCGCCAATTAAAAAGCCGGAAATAACAAAAAATATATCGACGCCAATAAAGCCGCCCGGCACGGCGCTGACGCCGCAGTGAAACAGCACAACCAATATAATGGCGACAGCGCGCAGACCATCGATGTCCGGACGATAGCGCAGCGAGACAGGTACAGACATAACAGGATCCCAGTTATTCAATGTTAATTTGCGATTTTATTACTGCGGGTAAAAATAGCTCGGCGCATCCTGTCGCCGAAAAATGTAAAAAGAGAAAGGTATTACTAAGGGATGATTGACCCGTGCAGCATATCGCAGTTTTACAGCGCTAACGCTTTTAAGGGAAAAAAAAGAAAAGTCTCAGATAACCGTGCCCATCAGCTTGCAGTTTATTGCTGTAATTTCGCTGCAGGAATAAGCCGGCGTAATCTGTCTGGCTTAACCCGGTGGCTGGCGTCAGGGATAGTCCACGGGGATTACCGCGCGCTGATCAATGGCGGTGCGCCAGTGCTCAAGCGTCGATTGATAAGGGCACAGCGTGCCCACCGCCGTCTGGCGACAGTTTTGCTGATGCCTCTCCTGGCGCAGCAGCGGGTGCTGCCGATCGATCGGCGTTAGCTGGCGCAGCGCATCCAGACTTTGCGCCTGAAAATAGACGCGCAACAGCAGCGTCTGCGTCTGGTTATCGCGCCAGCGCTCAAACACCAGACTGCTGCCGGGCGGAATATTACCGCGCGCGTAACCGGGCAGTTGCCAGCTGAAGCCGATCAGCGTGCGTAACATGGCGATATTGGTGTCGTGTGCCACCAGCAGCAGCCAGCGGGTGGAGGGCGTCGCCGCATCGTCCTGCAGGTTGCGCACCACCGCGTCCAGCAGAATCGACGCACGCTTTTGCGCGATATACGGTACATCATTACTCAGATCGTAATTGGCGGTCAGCAGCGGCAGCAGGGCGCTAATCTGCTGCGCCCGGGTGATGTTGCCCCACGCCAGCTGGCTGAACGGCAGATTTTCGCTCCAGCCGAGCCGTAAGGTTTCGGCCATGCTGGCCAGCACGCTGAGACCCTGCACGTAGGTATGGCCGCTTTTACTCTGCTTCAGCTGCCAGGGGCGATCGAAGAACGGGCAATCTGCCGCGCACACCGCCTGCCTGAGCTGCTGCACGGCGGGCTGTAAACGCTGCTGCAGTGCGGCGAGATCGCCGGCGCGCGCCGCGACCGCTACCCGCTCCGTGGCAGCATCCGTTTGGCCAAACGGCAGTTTTTCGCTCTGAAACAGCGGATCGACCGTCCCCGCGACGTGATGAACTGCCACATCGCAGCCAGGAAAGGCGCCCTGCAGCAGTGCCTGCGCCGTGGCGCGGGTGCGCTGCAGCGGACTGGCGCGCACGTAGATTTGCCCGGCATCGGGACAGCCGGCGCGCAGCAGGCCGAGCTGGCGATAGTGTTCACCCTGCCAGCGACCTTTATTCACGACCGCTGCATAACCGTGTGCGGTGAGTTCGCCGTCGGCGCTGCGCCAGCGCGGCCAGGCGCGCTGGGTGGCGGCTTCGATTTCCGTACGGTTACCTGCGGTGGGTGGACGCACGCCGTGACGGCTGATCTCTACCACTTTTTCCAGCTGGTAGCGCGACTGCGCCTGCGCGGTGAGCGCCAGCAAAGCCAGCAGCGCGCTCAGCAGCAGACGTGTCATAGCGTTGGCTGTGCCGGCAGCAGCGCTTTGAGCTGCGGATAGAGCACCGCGTTGGCCAGCAGCACCGGATTACCCTGTTGCAGGCCATGGTGGCTGAGATAATCGTTGGTGACGCCGCCCGCTTCGCGCATCAGCACAATGCCAGGCAGGCCATCCCACGGATTCATGTGCGCTTCGTAATAGCCAATCAGCCGGCCGGCGGCCGCCCAGGCGCTCATCAGCGCACCGGAACCGTTGCGGATAAACATGCCGCCCTGCGCCAGCAGCTGGCTGATAAAGGTGGTCAGCGGTTCAATCGGCTGGCTGTTCGAGCTGCTGAGGCCCAGCAGCCCCTGGTCGAGCCGCTGCGCGCTGTGTGCCTGAATGCGCTTGTCATTCACCCAGGCACCTTTGCCGCGGCAGGCGTGGAAGGTTTCCTGATGATTAGGATCGCTGACTACGCCAATCACCGGCTGATCGTCACAGACAATCGCCAGCGAGACGCACCAGTTGTGCAGTCCGTTAAGAAAGCTGCTGGTGCCGTCAATCGGATCGATGACCCAGATAAAGCGCGCGCCGCTGACGTCACCGCCGCTCTCTTCACCCAGCACCGCATCGTCAGGAAAACGCTCATGAATCAGGTGTTTTACCAGCAGCTCAACGTTGCGATCCGCCTCGCTGACCACATCCTGCAAATCCTTCTTGTGCTCCACCACCAGCTGATGGCGCTGCTGATACCACGCCAGCGCGCGGCTGGCGGCGGTTTTCGCCACCTCACAGGCATAGTGATAACGGGCATCTAATTCGGTTAGCGTAGCTGATGACATTTTTCCCTCTTATCATTCACTGGCAATCGACGTGGCGAACCACGCCGGATAAAGCGCCATGGCTGTGTGACTGGCTTAACAAAAGTTAAGCAAGGCTTCATTAAGCCGCAGATGGCTGCGGCTGGCAAGGGGAGGCAATGCGGGGCAGCGGCAAATTGTGCTTCACAGCTGCCGGGCGCGCGCGGCGGCCATCAGGCGTGGATAGAACTGGAAAAACAGCGGTTCGAGCCGGGTGTAGTGGTCGACAAAATCCTGATACGAGTCGCGCAGCGCCGCCAGCCGTGGCCGGCGATGCGCCATGCCGCTTAGTACGCGCGCCAGCCGCGCCGGGTCAGCATAGTGTTCAAACCAGCGTTCGCGCCACATTACCGCGTTGAGCTCGATAAAATCGCCCGGCGTGCCGGGGAGCTGCGGCACAATGTCGCGCTCGGCGGCGGCGCTAAAATCAGACAGCGACTGCGCCGGATGCAGCTGATCCCAGTGGCGCGCCAGGAAGTGGTCCCAGATCACGTCGAGGGTGATGGGCGCGACGCGGCGCGTTTCGGCGCGGAACAGCTGACGCGCGCTGCGCACTTCCGGCAGGTTATCGGTCAGCACGTCAATGCGCCGGTGCAGGGCAATACCGGCCACCACCGGCTGCGGCCACTGCGCCTCAACGTTGCCGCGCACGAAGTCGGCCAGCAGATTACCCAGCAGTGAGCTGTCGGCCAGGGTTGCGAGGTGAAGGTGAGCAAGAAAGTTCATGGCGCATTATAGGCAGAATCACACCGGCGCAGCCAGTTGTTCAGAATTGCCCACTTTTCCGCTAAACTATGCCGCCTGTTTTTTGAGTCCTGAAGAAGTGATGCATGCGTGTAGCCGATTTTGCCTTTGAATTACCGGAATCTTTGATCGCCCACTATCCGCAGGCGCAGCGCAGCGGATGTCGTCTGCTGTCGCTGGATGGCCCGAGCGGGGCGCTGAACCATGGCGTGTTTACTGATGTGCTGGATAAGCTCAATCCGGGCGATCTGCTGGTGTTCAATAATACCCGGGTGATTCCGGCGCGCGTCTATGGCCGTAAAGCCAGCGGCGGCAAAATTGAGATGCTGGTTGAGCGCATGCTGGATGACAAACGTGTGCTGGCGCACGTGCGCGCCTCCAAAGCGCCGAAGCCGGGTGCCGAATTACTGCTGGGCGACGACGAAAGCGTCAAAGCCACCATGGTGGCGCGCCACGATGCGCTGTTCGAAATCGAGTTTGCGGACGATCGCGCGGTGCTGGATATCCTGAACAGCGTCGGCCATATGCCGCTGCCGCCTTACATCGATCGTCCGGATGAGGAAGCTGACCGCGAGCTGTACCAGACGGTGTACAGCGCGCGCCCCGGCGCGGTGGCAGCGCCGACCGCCGGTCTGCACTTCGATGAGCCACTACTGGCGGCGCTGAAGGCGAAAGGCGTGGAGATGGCGTTTGTGACGCTGCACGTCGGCGCTGGCACCTTCCAGCCGGTGCGCGTAGAGAACATCAACGATCACATCATGCACTCTGAATATGCCGAAGTGCCGCAGGACGTGGTGGACGCGGTGCTGGCGTGCAAATCGCGCGGTAACAAAGTGGTGGCGGTGGGTACCACCTCGGTGCGATCGCTGGAGAGCGCAGCGCAGGCCTGCCAGGATGGGCTGATCGCGCCGTTTTTCGATGACACGCAGATCTTTATCTATCCGGGCTATCACTACCAGGTGATTGATGCGCTGATCACCAACTTCCACCTGCCGGAATCGACGCTGATTATGCTGGTCTCGGCGTTTGCCGGTTATCAACACACCATGGCGGCTTATCAGAGCGCGGTGGCGGAGCAGTACCGTTTCTTTAGCTACGGGGATGCGATGTACATCACCCGTAATCCACAGGCTCCCGACGAAATCGTTGGTGGCTGAGTAATCAGACTGTTTCTCTGATTATCGAAAGAGGTCAATGTGAAATTTGAATTAGATACCACCGACGGGCGCGCGCGCCGTGGCCGTCTGGTCTTTGATCGCGGCGTCGTGGAAACCCCGGCCTTTATGCCGGTCGGCACCTACGGCACGGTCAAAGGCATGACGCCGGAAGAAGTGAAAGAGACCGGCGCGCAGATCCTGCTGGGCAACACTTTTCACCTGTGGCTACGCCCGGGGCAGGAGATCATGAAACTGCACGGCGACCTGCACGATTTCATGCACTGGCAGGGACCGATCCTGACCGACTCCGGCGGCTTCCAGGTGTTCAGCCTCGGCGATATCCGTAAAATCACCGAAGCCGGCGTGCATTTCCGCAACCCGATCAACGGCGACCCGATTTTCCTCGACCCGGAAAAATCGATGGAGATTCAGTACGATCTCGGTTCCGACATTGTGATGATCTTCGACGAATGTACGCCGTATCCGGCGGACTGGGATTACGCTAAACGGTCAATGGAGATGTCACTGCGCTGGGCGCAGCGCAGCCGCGACCGCTTTGACGCGCTCGGTAACAAAAATGCGCTGTTTGGCATTATTCAGGGCGGGGTTTACGAAGATTTACGTGATGTCTCGGTTAAAGGTCTGGTAGAGATTGGCTTTGATGGGTACGCTGTGGGCGGCCTGGCGGTGGGTGAACCGAAAGAGGACATGCACCGCATCCTGGAACACGTCTGTCCGCAAATTCCGCAAGACAAACCGCGTTATTTGATGGGCGTCGGCAAACCGGAAGATCTGGTGGAAGGCGTTCGCCGCGGTATCGATATGTTTGACTGTGTTATGCCAACGCGTAACGCGCGCAATGGCCATCTGTTCGTCACCGATGGCGTGGTGAAAATCCGCAATGCGAAATACAAAGATGACACCGCGCCGCTGGATGCGGAGTGTGATTGTTACACCTGTCGCAATTACACGCGTGCCTACTTGCATCATCTTGATCGCTGTAACGAAATACTGGGCGCACGTCTGAACACCATCCACAATCTGCGCTATTACCAGCGTCTGATGGCGGGTTTACGCCAGGCCATCGAAGAGGGTAAATTAGAGCACTTTGTTAGCGAGTTCTACCAACGGACGGGCAAAGCGGTTCCACCGTTAAACGTCTGATAATTCTATCAATGAGGGAAATTTAATGAGCTTTTTCATTTCTGACGCCGTGGCCGCAGCTGGCGCTCCGTCTCAGGGAAGTCCGTATTCTCTGGTGATCATGCTGGTGGTTTTTGGTCTGATTTTCTACTTCATGATCCTGCGTCCACAGCAGAAGCGCGCCAAAGATCACAAAAAGCTGATGGATTCCATCTCCAAAGGTGATGAAGTGCTGACCAACGGTGGCCTGGTGGGCCGCGTAACGAAAGTGGCTGAAACCGGCTACATCGCTATCGCCCTGAACGACACCACTGAAGTAGTGATTAAACGTGATTTCGTGGCCGCCGTTCTGCCGAAAGGTACAATGAAGGCGCTGTAATTTATTCTTCCCGAAGGGAACTGCCGTGTTAAACCGTTATCCTTTGTGGAAGTACATCATGCTGGTCGTCGTGATTCTCGTCGGCCTGCTGTATGCGCTTCCTAACCTTT
The DNA here is from genome assembly GCF_011752635.1 of Pantoea sp. Cy-640. Lineage (NCBI taxonomy): Bacteria > Pseudomonadati > Pseudomonadota > Gammaproteobacteria > Enterobacterales > Erwiniaceae > Pantoea > Pantoea sp. Cy-640. The sequence continues at coordinate 135,573 of NZ_VWXB01000005.1, forward strand.
ATGGTGAGGATCCGGCCGTTCAGATCACTGGTGCGCGCGGTGGCGCCGCCAGTGAGCAAACGTTGGATCAGATCCAGACCGTATTAAAACAAGACAATATCCAGAGCAAATCCCTCGCGCTGGAAAATGGTGCCATTCTGGCCCGTTTCGCTAACACGGATATTCAGCTGCGCGCGCGTGAAGCCATCACCAATGCGCTGGGCGAAGATTTCGTCGTGGCGCTCAACCTGGCCCCTGCCACACCGCGCTGGCTGACCATGCTGGCCGCTGAACCGATGAAACTCGGCCTCGATCTGCGCGGCGGCGTGCACTTCCTGATGGAAGTCGACATGGATACTGCCCTTGGCAAGCTGCAGGAGCAGAATGCTGATGGCCTGCGCAGCGATCTGCGCGAAAAAAATATCCCTTACACCAACGTTAGCAAAATCGCTAACTACGGCACCGAAATACGCTTCCGCGACGGCGCCAGCCGTGATGCGGCCATCAGCTATCTGACGCCGCGCCATCGCGACCTGGTGATCACCAGCGCTGGCAGCGACACGCTGCGTGCGGTGATGACCGATGCGCGTCTGAGTGAAGCGCGCGAATATGCGGTGCAGCAGAACATCAACATCCTGCGTAACCGTGTGAACCAGCTGGGTGTAGCTGAGCCGCTGGTACAGCGTCAGGGCGCTGACCGCATCGTGGTTGAGCTGCCGGGTATCCAGGATACCGCGCGTGCTAAAGAGATTCTGGGTGCTACCGCAACGCTGGAGTTCCGCCTGGTCAACACCTCGGTGGATCCGAGCGCAGCCGCCAGCGGCCGCGTGCCGGGTGACTCGGAAGTGAAAAAGACGCGTGAAGGTCAGCCGGTGGTGCTGTACAAGCGCGTGATTCTCACCGGTGACCACATCACCGACTCGACGTCCAGCATGGATGAGTACAACCAGCCGCAGGTGAATATCTCGCTTGATGGCGCCGGCGGTAACATCATGTCCAACTTCACCAAGGACAACATCGGCAAGCCGATGGCGACCCTGTTTGTGGAGTACAAGGACAGCGGTAAGAAAGATGCAAACGGTCGTGCGATTCTGGTGAAGCAGGAAGAAGTGATTAACGTGGCGAACATTCAGTCGCGCCTCGGCAACAGCTTCCGAATTACCGGTATCAGCAACCCGAACGAAGCGCGTCAGCTGTCGCTGCTGCTGCGTGCCGGTGCGCTGATTGCGCCAATCCAGATTGTGGAAGAGCGGACCATCGGTCCAACCATGGGCCAGCAGAACATCACGCAGGGTCTCGAAGCCTGTCTGTGGGGTCTGATTGCCTCCATCATCTTTATGGTGGTGTTCTACAAGAAGTTTGGTCTGATTGCGACCAGCGCACTGCTGTGCAACCTGGTGCTGATTGTCGGCATCATGTCACTGTTACCGGGCGCCACGCTCACCATGCCGGGTATTGCCGGTATCGTGCTGACGCTGGCGGTGGCGGTGGATGCTAACGTGTTGATTAACGAACGTATTAAAGAAGAACTGCGTAACGGACGCTCGGTACAGCAGGCGATTCATGAAGGCTATAAAGGCGCCTTCTCCAGTATCGTCGACGCCAACGTCACCACGCTGATTAAAGTTATCATTCTTTATGCGGTCGGTACCGGCTCGATCAAAGGGTTTGCGATTACCACGGCTATCGGTATCGCGACTTCCATGTTCACCGCTATCGTCGGCACCCGTGCCATCGTTAACCTGGTGTACGGCGGCAAACGCATCAATAAGCTGTCTATCTGAGGAGTGCGTTGTGGCACAGGAATATAGTATTGAACAGCTGAACCATGGGCGTAAAGTCGTCGACTTTATGCGCTGGGACACGCTGGCCTTTATCATCTCCGGCCTGCTGATTGTGGCGTCCATCGCCATTATCGGTGTGCGCGGCTTTAACTGGGGGCTCGATTTCACCGGCGGGACGGTGATTGAGATCAACCTCGAGAAGCCGGCGGATCTGGATGCGCTGCGTGACGGGCTGGTGAAGGCAGGCTTTGAGGAGCCGCTGGTACAGAACTTTGGCAGCAGCCGTGATGTGATGGTGCGTATGCCACCGACCACCGGCAATGCAGGCCAGGAGCTGGGCAACAAAGTGGTCGCCTCGATCAACCAGACGACGCAGCAGAACGCGACCGTGAAGCGAATTGAGTTCGTGGGCCCGAGCGTGGGCAGCGATCTGGCGCAGGCCGGGGCGATGGCGCTGCTGTCGGCGCTGATTGCGATTCTGATCTACATCGGCTTTCGCTTTGAGTGGCGTCTGGCGCTGGGCACCGTGCTGGCGCTGGCGCACGACGTGATCATCACCTGCGGCATTCTGTCGCTGTTCCACATTGAGATCGATCTGACGATTGTGGCGTCGCTGATGTCGGTGATTGGTTACTCGCTCAACGATAAGATTGTGGTTTCCGACCGTATTCGTGAGAACTTCCGCAAAATCCGTCGCGGTTCTTCTTACGACATCACTAACGTGTCGCTGACCCAGACGCTGAGCCGTACGTTGATCACCTCGATCACCACACTGGCGATGATCCTGATCCTGTTCATCTTTGGTGGCGCGCTGCTGAAAGGCTTCTCGCTGACCATGCTGATCGGTGTCACCATCGGTACCATTTCGTCGATCTACGTGTCGTCCGCGCTGGCGCTGAAGCTGGGCATGAAGCGTGAACACATGCTGGTGCAGAAAGTAGAGAAAGAGGGCGCCGATCAGCCTTCGATTCTGCCGTAATTGTGCCGGAGAAATGAAACGGGCTGCCTGAGTGCAGCCCGTTTTTTTATGCCTGACGCCAGAGTTACTGGCCTGCAACGACCGTGCTGGCATCCGTCACCGCCTGCACATCATGCACGCGCACGTAGCCGAGCTGACCCGGTGCCAGCCCGCTGAGTCGCAGCGGTACGCTGACCGAACTGCGCGGCATCAGACTGGCGGGCACGGTAATGGTCTGGCTCAGGCTGTCGGCGTTCAGCGGCTTGCCGCTGGCGGGATCCATTTCGCCCCATACCACGCGGGCGCTGAGCGCCGGCACCGGCTTATCATCGGTTGAACGGATATTCAGGTTAGCGCGGCTGCCGCTGGCTTCCCCCTCAACGTGCGACAGCGACAGGCGCAGTTTACCCAGCTGCGTCTGCAGCTCTACCGGCGTATTCGCCTGCGGGAGTAACCATGCGCCCTGCGTCGACTGGCTGTTGAGCTGCCCCTGAATCTCCAGCGCGCTGGCCTGACTGGTCAGTTTGCGCATCTGCTGGTTGAGCTGGCTCACTTCCTGATGCAGCGCTTTGACCTGAGGTGAAGCGGGGGTGGAGCTGCAACCACTGAGCACCAGCGCAGCAAGCGCTGCCGGCACCCAAATCATCCTGAACGTCATGCAATGTCCTTCCGGTTATTTAGGGATACGTAAAACCTGGCCGGGATAGATCTTATCAGGATGCGTCAGCATTGGCTTGTTCGCTTCATAGATCTTGTTGTATTCGTTCGGCGTGCCGTACACCTGCTTCGAGATAGCGCTCAGGGTATCGCCTTTTTTCACCGTGTAGAATTCGGCCTGCGCGGCGCTGTCACTGGTGGTGACGTTATCTTCCACTTTGGTGATGCCGGCCACGTTACCCGCCGCCACCAGAATCTTCTCTTTCAACTCCTGCGAGATACCGTCACCGCTGACCTTCACGGTATCGCCCTGGACATCGACTTTCACTTTATCGCTGTCGGGCAGGCCGAGTTGATTAATGTGCTCCTGCAGCTTTTTGCTCTGGTCATCGCCGCCTGACACCGCATCCCACAGTTTTTCACCCGCTTCTTTGACGAAATTGAATAAACCCATACATCCTCCTGTCATTAAGCCGGATTGGCTCTCTAAGCTTAGTAACTTTTCACGGTTTGCTGTAACCGTCAGGCGTCGCTGTGAGCCAGGTGGCGATTCTGCGCCCTGTATTTTGTTGCAACCGGGAACGCGCTACACTATCTGCCCCCAATTCTCGCGACAGGAAACGTCATGCATTGCCCATTCTGCTCCGCTGTGGACACCAAAGTGATTGATTCACGTCTGGTTAGTGAAGGCTCCTCAGTGCGCCGCCGCCGCCAGTGCCTGGTGTGCCATGAGCGTTTTACCACCTTTGAAGTGGCCGAGCTGGTAATGCCGCGCGTGGTGAAAAGCAACGACGTGCGCGAACCCTTTAACGAAGATAAGCTGGCCAGCGGCATGATGAAGGCGCTGGAGAAGCGTCCGGTGAGCGCGGATGCCGTCGACAATGCGGTCAATCACATCAAAACCCAGCTGCGCGCCACCGGCGAACGTGAAATTCCCAGCAAGCTGATTGGTAACCTGGTGATGGAAGAGCTGAAGAAGCTGGATAAAGTTGCTTATATTCGCTTCGCATCGGTGTACCGCAGTTTTGAAGATATTCGTGATTTTGGCGAAGAGATCGCCCGCTTACAGGATTAATCCATGACCGATGCGCACTACATGGCGCGCGCGCTGGAACTGGCGCGGCGCGGACAATATACCACCACCCCAAATCCTAACGTCGGCTGCGTTATCGTGCGCGACGGCGAGAGCGTGGGCGAAGGCTGGCATCAGCGCGCCGGTGAACCGCACGCGGAAGTGCACGCGCTGCGCATGGCGGGTGACCACGCACGCGGTGCGACCGCGTATGTCACGCTGGAACCCTGCAGCCATCACGGTCGGACGCCGCCGTGCTGCGATGCGCTGATTGCCGCCGGCGTCAGCCGGGTGGTCGCGGCGATGCAGGATCCTAATCCGCAGGTGGCCGGGCGCGGCTTGTATCGTTTACAGCAGGCGGGCATCGACGTGAGTCACGGCCTGATGATGAACGAAGCGGAAGCGCTTAATCGTGGTTTTCTCAAACGCATGCGTACCGGTTTTCCGTGGATTCAGCTCAAACTGGGTGCCTCGCTCGATGGCCGTACCGCCATGGCCAGCGGCGAAAGCCAGTGGATCACTTCCGCAGCGGCAAGGCGCGATGTGCAACGTTTACGTGCCCGCAGTTCAGCTATCCTTACCACCAGCGCCACCGTGCTGGCGGACAATCCGTCGCTGACGGTGCGCTGGGATGAACTGAGCGAGACCGTGCGCCAGCAGCTGGATGAGAGCCAGCTGCGTCAGCCGGTGCGGGTGGTGATCGACAGCCAGCAGCGCGTGACGCCACAGCATCGTTTGATCGCCCAGCCCGGCGAAACCTGGTTGATGCGCACGGAGGCTGATGCACAAAGCTGGCCGCCGGGCGTGAGTCAGATTGAGGTGCCGCCGCGCGGTGAGCAGCTCGATCTGGTGGCGATGATGATGCTGCTCGGTCAGCGTCAGATCAACAGCGTGTGGGTCGAGGCCGGTGCCGGTCTGGCCGGTGCGCTGCTGCAGGCCGGACTGGTGGATGAACTGATCGTTTATCTGGCGCCGAAACTGCTGGGTAATGCCGCGCGCGGCCTGTGTGCGCTGCCGGGACTGGAAACGCTGGCCGATGCGCCAGCGCTGAATTTTAGCGACGTGCGTCAGGTCGGCGACGATTTACGGCTGACCCTGACACCGCGCTGAGCATGCACGGAAAAGCCTGAGCGCGTTGCCGAAGAGTATGATAGAATCCGCCCCCTTCTGCGGGGCCATAAAACAAACACCCAAAGGATATGTATGAAAGTTATCGAAGCTGCTGTTGCCACGCCTGATGCCAATATTGCCATCGTAATCGCGCGTTTTAACAATTTCATCAATGACAGCCTGCTGGACGGTGCGGTTGACGCGCTGAAGCGTATCGGCCAGGTCAAAGCGGAAAACATCACCGTGGTCTGGGTACCGGGCGCTTACGAGCTGCCGCTGGCGGCACGCGCCCTGGCGAAAACCGGCAAGCACGACGCGATCGTTGCACTGGGCACGGTGATCCGTGGCGGTACCGCACACTTCGAATACGTGGCGGGTGAAGCCAGCTCCGGCATCGCTCACGTAGCGATGAACAGCGAAATTCCGGTGACCTTCGGCGTCCTGACCACCGAAAACATCGAGCAGGCGATTGAACGCGCCGGCACCAAAGCGGGTAACAAAGGCGCCGAAGCGGCCCTGACCGCACTTGAAATGATTAACGTATTGAAAGCCATCAAAGCCTGATTTTTGTAAGGGGAATTTTGTGAAACCTGCTGCTCGTCGTCGCGCCCGTGAGTGCGCTGTCCAGGCGCTTTACTCCTGGCAGTTGTCTAACAACGACATTGCCGATGTGGAATACCAGTTTCTGGCGGAACAAGACGTCAAAGACGTCGATATTAGCTATTTCCGCGAACTGCTGGCCGGTGTGGCGACCAACAGCGCGTTCCTGGACGGCCTGATGAAGCCTTACCTGTCGCGCCAGCTGGAAGAGCTGGGCCAGGTAGAAAAAGCCATCCTGCGCATTTCGCTCTATGAACTGAGCAAGCGTGACGATGTGCCGTACAAAGTGGCGATCAACGAAGGTATCGAACTGGCTAAAGTGTTTGGTGCTGAAGACAGCCATAAATTTGTTAACGGCGTGCTGGATAAAGCCGCTCCGCAAATTCGACCGAACAAAAAATAAGTGCAAAAGGCCGGCTCACCGGCCTTTTTTCATTGAGACCTGACTTATGTCCTGTGGTGAATTCGAACTGATCGCACGTTATTTTAACCGCGTCACCAGCTCCCGCCGCGATGTGGAGAAGGGAATTGGTGACGACTGCGCGTTACTTAACGTGCCGGAAAAACAGACGCTGGCCATCAGCACCGATACGCTGGTGGCGGGCGTGCATTTCTTACGTGATATCCATCCGGCCGATCTCGGCTACAAAGCGCTGGCGGTTAACCTGAGCGACCTGGCTGCGATGGGCGCCGATCCGGCATGGTTAACGCTGGCGTTAACCCTGCCCGAAGTGGATGAGTCCTGGCTGGCGGCGTTCAGCGACAGCCTGTTTGAGCTGCTGGATTACTACGATATGCAGCTGATCGGCGGCGATACCACGCGCGGGCCGCTCAGCCTGACGCTGGGCATTCATGGCCTGGTGCCGGCCGGCCGTGCGCTGAAGCGCGCCGGGGCCAAACCGGGTGACTGGATTTTTGTCACCGGCACGCTGGGCGACAGCGCTGCTGGTCTGTCGCTGCTGCAGCACCATCATCGCCTGAACGATCCGGCAGTGCATGAAGTGCTGATCAAGCGTCATCTGCGCCCGATGCCGCGCGTGCTGCAGGGCCAGGCGCTGCGCAATCTGGCGACATCAGCCATCGATCTGTCCGATGGCCTGATCTCCGATCTCGGCCACATTCTCACCGCCAGCCGCGTGGGTGCCCGCATCAATCTGGATGCGCTGCCGCTGTCGGCTGCGTTGCGCGATCACTTCGAGCCGGAACAGGTGCTGCGCTGGGCGCTGAGCGGGGGTGAGGATTATGAGCTGTGCTTTACCGTGCCGGAAGTCAATCGTGGTGCACTGGATGTGGCGCTGGGCCATCTTGGCGTGGCGTATACCTGCATCGGCCAGATCGCGCCGGAAGCAGAAGGGCTGACGCTGCTGGAGAACGGCAAGCCGCGCAGTTTCCATCACAAGGGATTTGATCACTTTGACGCTAAATAAAGATGTGGCCAAAGGCCGTTTGCGCATGGCCAATCCGTGGCACCTGCTGGCGACCGGTTTTGGCAGCGGCCTGAGCCCGATTATGCCCGGCACCGCCGGTTCAATTGCCGCCATTCCCTTCTGGTGGCTGATGACGCTGCTGCCGCTGCAGCTGTATTCGCTGCTGGTGCTGATTGGCATCAGCGTGGGTGTCTACCTGTGTCACCGCACCGCGCGTGATATGGGCGTGCACGACCATGGCAGCATCGTGTGGGATGAGTTCATCGGCATGTGGATTACGCTGATGGCGATACCGGCGATGAGCTGGCAATGGGTGCTGGTCGGCTTTGTGATTTTCCGTATTTTCGACATGTGGAAGCCGTGGCCGATTCGCTGGTTCGACCGTAACGTGCACGGCGGCATGGGCATTATGGTCGATGACATTATCGCCGGGGTCATTTCAGCGGCGATTTTGTATGGGTTGGGGCTGGTGCTTTAATGCGCCAGGTGCGCATGAATGCGCACCCTACAGAAAGCGTTGCCATGAATGCGTTGCCGCAGGCAGGTCGCCAGGAATGCGTAGCCCGCAGGCAGGTCGCCATGCATGCGCTGCCTGTGACATCAGGTCGCCCTGAAGGCGACCTGACTGGACGTTACTCGAATCCCACCACCGGATGCGGTTGGTAGACGCTCTCCAGCTCGGCGATGTCGGTTGAACTCAGCTCCACGTCGACGGCTTTCACCAGTTCGGCAAACTGCTGCTCGCGCGAGGCACCAATAATCGGCGCGGTAACCACCGGCTTATGCAGCAGCCACGCCAGCGCCACCTGCGCGCGCGTTACGCCTTTGTCCGCAGCCACCGTTGCCAGCCGTTGCGCAATGGCCGCGTCATTCTCTTCGGTGCCGGTATAGAGTTTTTCCATTACGTTATCCGACACCGAACGCGCAGTGGTTTCTCCCCACGGACGCGTCAGCTTACCGCGCGCCAGCGGGCTCCACGGCAGCACCGCGATGCCTTCGCGCTGGCACAGCGGATGCATCTCTTTCTCTTCTTCGCGCTGAATCAGGTTGTACTGATCCTGCATACTGACAAAACGCGCCCAGCCATGCTGCTGCTGTAACTGCAGCGCCTGCGCAAACTGGGTGGCATGCATCGAGGAAGCCCCGATGTAACGCGCTTTGCCTGACCGAACTACCTGATCGAGCGCTTCCAGCGTCTCTTCAATCGGCGTGGCGTAATCCCAGCGATGAATCTGCAGCAGATCGACATACTCCATGCCAAGCCGCGTCAGGCTGTCATCAATCGACTGCAGAATATTGGTGCGCGACAGCCCCTGCGACAGGTTGCTCAGCGGAAAATAGACTTTGGTCGCCACCACCACCCGATCGCGCTGCGCATAATCTTTGAGCGCGCGGCCGAGGATCTCCTCACTGCTGCCGTCGGAGTAGCTGTTAGCGGTGTCGAAGAAGTTGATGCCCGCGTCCAGCGCCTGCTTAATCAGCGGTCGGCTGCTCTCTTCCGGCAGCGTCCAGGCGTGGTTACCGCGCAGCGGATCGCCATAGGTCATACAGCCTAAACAGAGACGTGAAACCTGCAGATCGGTCTGGCCTAAACGAACGGTTTTCATGAAGGGCTCCTGCTCTTATGCGTGGGGTTTTACCCTCAAGCATAGCAGCAGGAGCGGGGAAGGGCGGTTACTGCGCCAGCCAGGCGGCGATTTGCTGCTGGATGCCTGCGGCGTCCAGCTGATAATCCTGACGCACTTCTTCCTGCGTTCCCTGCGGAATAAACTCATCCGGCAGGCCGAGGTTAAGCACCGGCACGCGCAGGCGTTTCGCCATCACGTATTCGTTGACGCCGCTGCCGGCACCGCCTTTGATCGCGCCTTCTTCCAGCGTAATCAGCGCGTCGTGGCTGGCCGCCAGCTCGCTAATCAGGGCTTCATCCAGCGGCTTAACAAAGCGCATGTCGACCAGCGTGGCGTTGAGCGCGTCGGCGGCGGCCTGCGCTTCCGGCAGCAGAGTACCAAAGTTGAGGATGGCCAGCTGCTCGCCGCGACGCCGGATGACCCCTTTGCCAAGCGGCAGGCTGGCCAGCGGTTCCAGCGTGGCGCCGGTGCCGGTGCCGCGCGGATAGCGCACCGCGCTCGGGCCATCCTGATAGTGGTAGCCGGTGTAAAGCATCTGCCGGCACTCGTTTTCATCGCTAGGCGTCATGATCACCATGCCCGGCACGCAGCGCAGATAGGCGATATCAAACGCCCCCTGGTGCGTCTGGCCGTCGGCACCCACGATACCGCCGCGATCGATAGCAAACAGTACCGGCAATTGCTGAATTGCCACGTCGTGAATCACCTGGTCGTAGGCGCGCTGCAGGAAGGTGGAGTAAATCGCCACCACCGGCTTATAACCGCCGATGGCCATGCCCGCGGCGAACGTCACCGCATGCTGCTCGGCGATCGCCACGTCAAAATACTGCTGCGGATAATCACGCGAGTAGCTCACCATGCCGGAGCCTTCGCGCATGGCCGGCGTCACCGCCATCAGCCGCGCATCGTCGGCGGCCATCTCGCTCAGCCAGTTACCAAAGATTTTCGAGTAGCTCGGCAGGCCCGGCGCGCTTTTCGGCAGCGAGCCGCTGGCCGGATCGAATTTTGGCACCGCGTGCCAGGTTATCGGATCTTCTTCCGCCGGTGCATAGCCCTTGCCCTTTTTGGTCATGATGTGCAGGAACTGCGGCCCTTTCAGATCGCGCATATTCTTCAGCGTGCTGACCAGCGTCAGTACATCGTGACCATCGACCGGACCAATATAGTTAAAGCCCAGCTCCTCAAACAGCGTGCCCGGCACCACCATGCCTTTCAGGTGCTCTTCAGTGCGCTTCACCAGCTCTTTGATCGGCGGCAGGCCGCCCAGCACGCGCTTGCCGCCTTCGCGCAGGCGTGAATAGGTTTTCCCCGAGAGAATTTGTGCCAGGCGATTGTTCAGCGCGCCCACGTTCTCAGAGATCGACATCTCGTTGTCGTTGAGGATCACCAGCATGTCCGGCTTGATATCACCGGCGTGGTTCATGGCTTCAAACGCCATGCCCGCGGTAATCGCGCCGTCGCCAATAATACAGGCGGTGCGGCGACCTTTGCCTTCGCGTTCGGCGGCCACGGCCATGCCGAGCCCGGCACTGATGGACGTCGACGAGTGGCCTACGCTCAGCACGTCATATTCGCTTTCGCCGCGCCACGGGAACGGGTGCAGGCCATTTTTCTGACGGATAGTGCCGATACGGTCGCGGCGGCCGGTCAGAATCTTGTGCGGATAGGCCTGATGGCCGACGTCCCACACCAGATGATCAAACGGGGTGTTGTACACATAATGCAACGCGACGGTCAGCTCGACGACGCCCAGACCCGAAGCAAAGTGGCCGGACGAGCGGCTCACGCTGTCCAGCAGATACTGACGCAGCTCGTCGCACAGGTCCGGAAGTTTTTCTTTAGGCAGTAAACGTAATTCCTGAACCGTGCCTGCTAACGCCAGTGTCGGGTATTTTGCAATATCAAAACTCATCAGAGACTCATTATATAAGTTATTTATCGCGTTCAATTATAAAGCTGGCCAGCGCCTGCAGAGCGGACGTGTCATACGACTGTGCCGCCAGCACCTCCAGCGCGCCCAGTGCTTCGCGATAGAGATCCTGCGCTTTGGCCCGCGCGTTATCCAGTCCCAGCAGCGCCGGGTAAGTGCTTTTCCCCAGCGCCTGATCGGCTCCCTGGGTTTTGCCCAGAACGGCGGTATCGCCGACCACATCAAGGATGTCATCCTGCACCTGAAACGCCAGTCCGATGGCGTTGGCGTAGATATCCAGCTGCGGCAGCGCATCGCGGCCCGCGGCACCCGCAGTGAGGGCGCCGAGACGCACGGCGGCGCGGATCAGCGCGCCGGTTTTGTGGCGATGGATCTGCTCCAGCTGGTTCAGGTCCACGGATTGGCCTTCGGCGGCTAAATCCAGCGCCTGGCCACCGCACATGCCGGCCACGCCGCTGGCCTGCGCCAGTTCGGAAATCATGGCAATGCGATCCTGCGGGCTTACGCCGGGCATCGGCTGGTCCGCAAGAATGGTAAACGCCAGGGTTTGCAGGGCATCGCCGGCCAGAATCGCCGTGTCTTCGCCAAATTTGATATGGCAGGTTGGCTGCCCGCGACGTAACGCATCATCGTCCATCGCCGGCAGGTCATCATGAATCAATGAGTAAGCGTGAATGCACTCCACCGCTGCGGCGGGGGCATCCAGGCTGGCCGCCTCGGCGCGCAGCATCTCGCCAGTGGCATACACCAGAAACGGGCGCAGGCGCTTACCGCCTAATAGTGCCCCATATTGCATGGCGTTCACCAGAGGAGAACTCTGAAAAGGAAGTGGATCTATTAAGCGCGTCAACGCCTGGTTCACGCGCTCATGGTAGGCGCGCTGCAGTTGCACGAAATCCATTACTCATTTTCCGGCGTGAAAGGGGTGAGCGGGGCGTCTTTGTCGTCGCTCAGCAGAATCTGCACGCGCTGTTCCGCCGCCTGCAGGGTTTGCTGGCCGCTGCGTGCCAGCTGTACGCCGCGCTCGAATTCATTCAGCGCCTCTTCCAGCGGCAGTTCGCCACTCTCCAGACGGCTGACAATCTGTTCCAGCTGCTGCAGTGCGTTTTCAAAACTCACGGGCGCTTCGGCTTTTTTCGGCATAATCAGTGTCGACTCACAGGTTGGGACATTATGTTGCAATCGGTCATGGTAGCCGACGGGCATTGATTAGCAAAATAATCAATGCGGCGAAGGTTGCTTACAGCAGTCACCCGACAAAGGTGATATACTTGCGCGCCTCGGATGCGGTGGCTGATGCCAACCCGCAATTATATGATTTTACCAGCTAAGTGTTGATGATTTTAGCACTTATTTGCCCAACGAAGCTGTGTCGCCATGAAGTTTATCATCAAGCTCTTCCCTGAAATCACCATCAAAAGTCAGTCGGTGCGCCTGCGCTTTATCAAAATTCTGACCGGTAACATCCGTAATACCCTGCGCACCCTCGACGAAGAGATCGCCGTGGTGCGCCACTGGGATCACATCGAAGTGCGCGCGAAGAAGGAAGCGCTGCGTGCCACCGTCACGGAAGAGCTGACGCGCATTCCCGGTATCCACCATGTGCTGGCCGTCGAAGACCGCGCCTATACCGACATGCACGATATCTTCGAGCAGACGCTGGCGCTCAACCGCGAGCGGCTGGAAGGCAAGAGCTTCTGCGTGCGCGTAAAGCGTCGCGGCAAGCACAGCTTTAGCTCGCAGGATGTGGAGCGCTACGTCGGCGGCGGTCTCAATCAGCACATTGAAAGCGCGCGCGTGCAGCTGAATCACCCGGATGTGACGGTGAATCTGGAGATTGAAGACGATCGCCTGCTGCTGATTACCGGCCGCTATGAAGGCCTGGGCGGCTTCCCGATCGGCACCCAGGAAGATGTGCTGTCGCTGATTTCTGGCGGCTTTGACTCCGGCGTCTCCAGCTATATGCTGATGCGCCGCGGCTGTCGTGTGCACTACTGCTTCTTTAACCTTGGCGGCGCGGCGCATGAAATCGGCGTGCGTCAGGTGGCGCACTATCTGTGGCAGCGTTTTGGCCGTTCACATCGCGTGCGTTTTGTCGCCATCAATTTTGAGCCGGTGGTGGGCGAAATTCTGGAAAAAGTTGATGACGGCCAGATGGGCGTGGTGCTGAAGCGCATGATGGTGCGTGCGGCGTCGATGGTGGCTGAGCGTTACGGCGTGCAGGCGCTGGTGACCGGTGAGGCGCTGGGCCAGGTCTCCAGCCAGACGCTGACTAACCTGCGTTTGATTGATAACGCGTCCGACACCCTGATTCTGCGCCCGCTGATCTCGCACGATAAAGAGCACATCATCAATATTGCGCGTCAGATCGGCACCGAAGACTTTGCCCGCACCATGCCGGAGTACTGCGGCGTGATTTCGAAAAGCCCCACGGTGAAAGCGGTGAAGGCGAAGATCGAAGCCGAAGAGCAGAACTTCGATTTCGACATTCTGCAGCGCGTGGTGCAGGAAGCCAGCAACGTCGATATCCGTGAAATCGCGGAGCAGACGGAAGAAGAAGTGGTGGAAGTGGAAACCGTGGCGTCCTTCAGCGGCAACGATGTGGTGCTGGATATCCGCTCAATTGATGAACAGGACGACAAGCCGCTGGCGCTGACCGGCGTGGAAGTGAAATCGCTGCCGTTCTATAAGCTGAGCACCCAGTTCGGCGATCTCGATCAGAGCAGAACCTGGTTGCTGTACTGCGATCGCGGCGTGATGAGCCGGTTGCAGGCGTTGTATCTGCATGAGCAGGGCTTTAAGAACGTGAAGGTGTACCGTCCGTAACCGCGGCGGGAGTTAAGCCTGGCGCGCCTGATTTCGGATGCACGGGCAAAACCCGGTGCGCAGGAATGCGCACCCTGTAATCACCGCGACGAATAAAACTGTGCGCTGATCTCGTGGGGTCGCCATTGATGGCGACCTTTTTTACGCGCGCTCTTCAAATTCCTGATAATTATAAATCCCTGCCGCCAGCACCAGCTGTGATGCGACTTCACGCGCTTGCTCTTTATCCACCAGCAGATCAATCAGCTTCAGGGCAAAATCGATCGCCGTGCCCGGCCCCTGGCTGGTCAGCAGATTAACGCGCGGATCCCACACCACGCGGCGCTCCATCCATTTTTCTTCCGGAATGGTGTGCTTCAGGCCGGGAAAACCGGTCATGTTGCCCACCGGAAACAGGTCATGCGGTACCAGTACCGTGCCCGGCGCGGCACAGATCGCCGCGACAATTTTGCCTGACAGATGACACTGGCGTACCGTCTCCACCAGCAGCGGGCTGTCGCGGAAGGTTTCAGCGCCTTTGAGGCCGCCCGGCAGGACGATGGCGGCAAAATCGTTATCCGCCACTTCAACCAGCGGTGCGTCAGCCAGCAGGCGTACGCCGCGGGAGCAGACAATCTCGCGCGTGCCGTCGCTCTCCACGCTGGCGGTGGTCACCTTCAGGCCGGCGCGGACCAGCAGGTCAATGGTGGTGACTGCTTCGGTCTCTTCACTGCCATGGGCCAGGCAAACCAGCACTGATGCGTTCGCGCTCATATTGGGACTCCTTGCGTTTAATCAGGTCGTACAGGCGGGTGTTTTCCGGCAGCGCAATCCCCTGCGCACGGGCGCGGCGCAGCAGGTAGCCGGTAATGTAATCAATTTCAGTCTGACGCTGCGCACGCACATCCTGCAGCATTGAGGAGACGTTAGCGGCGGTGTTGTCGATGACGTCGTAAATAATGTCGCGCAGGTTATCCAGCGCAATGTGCTGGCCCTCGCGCTCCATCACCCAGGCCAGCTCCTCGCACAGCCGGTTAATCTGCTCCGGCCAGGCGCGCAGCGCGCCGTTCTGGCAGTCGTGCTCAACGGTCAGCGTGTTGATCACGCAGTTAACTGCCAGTTTGCGCCAGCTGGCAGACGCGATGTTATCGTGCCACGCCACGTCCGGCAGTGCCTGATGCAGAATATCGGCGATATCGCTCAGCGCCGCGCTTTCGCGGCTGGCAGGCCCGATGTGGGTGATGCCCTGCGCGACATGTTTAATTACCGTGCCGTCGCGCATCGCCGCGTGCGTGGTGATGCCGCGCAGCAGCGGCTGCTGCACTTCTTTGAGCTCTTCGATGGTACCCATGCCGTTGTGCAGCAGCAGGATCGGCGCGTGGCGCGGCAGCACGCTTTGCAGGTTTTTCACCGCAGGTGAAACCTGTGGCGCTTTCAGGGTCACCAGTAGCAGCTGGCTTTCAGCCAGAAACAGCGGATCGTTAGCGATGAAGGTGTGATTGCTGACGTGGCCCTGCGGATCGACCACGTTGACCGAACAGTACGGCTGCGGTACGCGCAGCCAGCCCTGAACGTCATGTCCCTGGCGTGCAAGGGCCGCGAGCCAGATTTGCCCCAGGGCGCCGCAACCCAACACGGTAATTTTCATTATGCCTCCCGCTGGCGGGTGGGTGAATGGGTGTCACACCCTTAATTATAGCTTTCCGCGTCGCGTGTTTTATTAGCGCGACAAGACGCGTATTATGCATGTCACTTTAGTATCAGGAGAAGAAAAGATGCCATCTTTCGATATCGTTTCCGAAGTCGAACTGCCGGAAGTGCGTAATGCGGTGGAGAATGCCAACCGTGAGATCTCAACCCGTTTCGATTTCCGCAACGTGAGCGCCAGCTTTGAGCTCAACGAAAAGAATGAGACCATCAAAGTCACCAGCGAATCGGATTTTCAGGTGAAGCAGCTGGTGGATATTCTGCGTGAAAAGCTGCTGAAGCGCGGCATTGAAGGCGCGGCGATTGAAGTACCGGAAGAGATTGTGCACAGCGGTAAAAGCTGGAGCGTTGAAGCGAAGCTGAAAAAAGGCATCGAAAGCGATGTCGCGAAGAAAATCGTTAAGCTGATCAAAGACAGCAAACTGAAAGTGCAGACGCAGATTCAGGGTGAAGAGCTGCGCGTCACCGGTAAATCCCGCGACGATCTGCAGGGTGCGATGGCGCTGGTGCGCGGTGGCAACCTGGGTCAGCCGTTCCAGTTCAAAAACTTCCGCGATTAATCCCCTCTGTCGCGCGCCGCACGACGATACAGCGTGCTGCGCGCGACCCCCAGCGCCTGCGCCGCTTTACTGATATTGCCGTCATAGCGCTGCAGCGTTTCACTGATCAGCTGTTCATCGTGGCGTTCGCGCAGCGGCGGGGCCGGCGGGCGGCGATACTCTGCCGGCAGGTGACTTTCCGTCAGCGTTTCGCCCTCATCGGCGAGCGCCAGCAGCACGCGCAGCAGACTGCGCAGCTGGCGCACATTGCCCGGCCATGGCTGCTGCGCCAGCGCCGTCAGCAGCGTCGGAGAAAGCTGTACGCCACGCTGCGCGGCTCCCAGTTCCTGCCATAAATCACGGATAAACCCGGCGACGTTCGGCCAGGCGCGCAGCGGCGGAAGGGTCAGCGCGAACTCCTGCAGACGATAGAGCAAATCCTCTCGAAATTCGCCGGCGGCCACGCGCTGGGCCAGATCGCGATGCGTGGCGCAAATCACGGCAAAATTCACCGGCCAGCTGCGACTGGAGCCGAGCGGCGCCACCTCTTTTTCCTGCAGCACGCGCAGCAAACGGGTCTGCAGCGTCAGCGGCATATCACCGATTTCATCCAGAAACAGCACGCCGCCATCCGCTTCGCGAATTTTGCCGATGTAGCCATTTTTACTGGCGCCGGTAAATGCGCCGGGCTGGTAGCCAAACAGTTCGGATTCAATCAGTGCTTCGGGGATGGCGGCACAGTTGATAGCGACAAACTTGCCCGTGCGCCAGCGGCTTTGCTGGTGCAGCGCGCGGCTGACATACTCCTTGCCGCTGCCGGTTTCACCATAAATGCACAGCGAAACGCCGGCATCCAGCAACCGCAGCATTTTTGCGCCGTCAGCTCCCAGCACGCGCGGCAGATCATGCGTGCGACTGTCCCGCACGCTGACGTGGCTGCGCTGCGGCGCGCGCAGGCGGAACCAGTAGCGCTGCGTGCCAATGTCGACCGCGGCGGGAACGCTGTTGGCCTGCTGCTGCAGTTGCGGAAACAGCTGCTGAAACGTCAGGCTGGCAAAGCGGTCGGCGCTGAGAGCCAGTTCGCGCATCGCCAGCCGGTTGGCTGCGGTCAGCACATTGTCAGAGAATACCAGCAGCAATTCATCACTGGTGTCGATGCCCTGCGGCTGCGGATGCAGACTGAGCAGCCACTGCTGCGGATGCAGGCTCTGCTTCACCCACAGGTACTCGATCTGCTTTGCCGCTGCTTTCACCCGGTTCAGGGTATGCGGATGCGGAAAGTGTGCCGGACCCGAGATATCCAGCACGCCGGCTATCTGTCCGTTGGGCATCTGCAACGGCATCGCGGCACAGTACAGACCCTGATTGCGCGTCAGGAAATGCTGCTGGCCATCAATTTCACAGCCGTCATCAATCGCCAGCGCGGTGCCAATCGCATTGGTGCCGCGTCCGCATTCACTCCACAGATTACCGGGTGCCAGGGCAAAGCGCTGGGCTTTCTCCAGCGCCTGCATATCGCCAAAGGTGTTCAGCACCAGGCCGCTGGCATCGGACAGGATCACCACCGACTGCGTCTCCGCCATCTGCTGCGCCAGCTGGCGGATGACCGGTTGCGCAAACTGCTGCAGCCCTGCGTTGCTGGCCAGTACATCGGCCAGCTCGCCCTGACGCACGCGCGGGAAATCATCGGCGCTGCGCTCTAATCCATACAGCTTGCTGCGGAACCAGGAGTCGCTTAACAGCGGGTTGGCGTGCACGGCAGACGCGGCTGAATTTCCCTGCATGAGTGACCTCAGAACGGCGTGTAAGTGTTGCAACATTGTAGCGTTCGGGTTTCTGCACTGTTGCGATACGCAACACAGATACAGTGTTTGTCCCGGGGAACTGGCAGGGTTGCTGGCGGGGTATGATTTTATTTGATTGATAAATAGAGCATTTATCGCTTTTGCGCCTGATGAGAAAAAACTGGCACGCGCGCTGCAATACCAACACAGGCAGTTGCGCTGCCTGTTCAGACCCTCTGACCTGATAATAAGGAGTTTGCGATGCGTTATGCACATCCCGGCACGCCCGGCGCGCTGGTCTCTTTCCAGGCGACCTACGGCAACTATATCGCCGGCAACTTCACCGAGCCGCTGAGCGGCCAGTACTTTATGAACACCTCGCCGGTAGACGGCAGCGATATCGCCCGGTTCCCGCGCTCCGACGCGCGCGACATCGATCTGGCGCTGGATGCGGCGCATCAGGCCGCCGATGCGTGGGGCAAAACCAGCGTACAGCAGCGCGCCAACCTGCTGCTGCAGGTGGCCGATCGCATGGAAGCCAGTCTTGAGAAGCTGGCGGTAGCGGAGAGCTGGGATAACGGTAAACCGATTCGCGAGACGCTCAACGCCGACTTACCGCTGGCGGTCGACCATTTTCGCTACTTTGCCGGCTGCCTGCGCGCGCAGGAGGGCAGCACCGCTGAGATCGACGAAACCACGGTGGCCTATCACTTCCACGAGCCGCTCGGCGTGGTCGGACAAATCATCCCGTGGAATTTCCCGCTGCTCATGGCGGCGTGGAAGCTGGCACCGGCGCTGGCCGCCGGTAACTGCGTGGTGCTGAAACCGGCTGAGCAGACGCCGCTTGGTATTACGCTGCTGATGGAGCTGATTGGCGATCTGTTCCCACCGGGCGTGCTGAATGTGGTGCAGGGCTTTGGCCGCGAAGCCGGCGAAGCGCTGGCCACCAGCAAGCGCATCGCTAAAATTGCCTTTACCGGATCCACGCCGGTCGGGCGGCATATCATGGCCTGTGCGGCGGAGAACATCATTCCCTGCACCGTCGAGCTGGGCGGCAAATCACCCAACATCTACTTCGCGGATGTGATGTCGGGTGAAGAGGCGTTCATCGAGAAAGCGGTCGAGGGGCTGGTGCTGGGCTTCTTTAATCAGGGCGAAGTCTGTACCTGTCCATCGCGCGCGTTGATTCATGAATCGATCTACCAGCCCTTTATGGAGCGGGTGCTGGCCAAGGTTGCCACCATTCGCCGTGGCGATCCGCTCGATACCGACACCATGATCGGGGCTCAGGCTTCCCGCCAGCAATTCGACAAAATCCTGTCTTATATCAACATCGCCCGTGAAGAAGGCGGTCAGATTCTGACAGGGGGCGAGCGTGCGCATATCGCCGCGGAGCTGGATAACGGATTCTACATCCAGCCCACCCTGATCAAGGGCAGCAACCAGATGCGCTGTTTCCAGGAGGAGATTTTTGGGCCAGTGATTGGCGTCACCACGTTCCACGATGAGGCAGAGGCGCTCGCGATCGCCAATGAAACCCAGTTTGGTCTGGGCGCGGGCGTGTGGACGCGCGATACCAATCTGGCGTATCGCATGGGCCGCGGCATTAAAGCCGGTCGCGTCTGGACCAACTGCTATCACATCTATCCCGCTCATGCGGCATTCGGTGGCTACAAGCAGTCGGGCGTCGGGCGTGAAACCCACAAAATGGCGCTCAGCGCCTATCAGCAAACCAAAAATCTGCTGGTCAGCTATGGCACAGCGCCACTGGGGCTGTTCTGAGTCCGCATCCGTTCAAATGGAGAGTGAAAGATGAATATGCAAATCAAAACCACCATGAAAGCCGCGATTGTGAAGGCGTTTGGTGAACCGCTGGTGATTGAGCAGGTGCCGGTGCCGTCCGTTGGGCCAGGACAGATTCTGGTGAAAATCGCCGCCACCGGCGTGTGCCACACCGACCTGCACGCCGCCGAAGGCGACTGGCCGATCAAGCCCAATCCGCCGTTCATTCCCGGTCACGAAGGCGTCGGGCAGGTGGTAGCCGTCGGCGAAGGGGTGAAACATCTCAAACTGGGCGATCGCGTCGGTGTACCGTGGCTCTATTCGGCGTGTGGCCACTGCGAGCACTGCCTCGACAGCTGGGAAACGCTGTGTCTGTCGCAGCAGAATGCCGGCTATTCGGTCAACGGCAGCTTTGCCGAGTACTGCCTTGCGGATGCCAACTACGTCGGCATCATTCCGGATAATGTTGAGTTTAATGAAGTGGCTCCGATTTTGTGTGCCGGCGTAACCGTCTATAAAGGTCTGAAGATGACTGATACCAAACCGGGTGACTGGGTGGTGGTTTCCGGTATCGGCGGGCTGGGGCACATGGCTATTCAGTATGCGGTGGCGATGGGGCTTAACGTGGCGGCGGTCGACATTGACGACGATAAGCTGGCGTTTGCCAAACGGCTCGGTGCCAGCGTGGTTGCCAATGCGAAGCAGGTCGATCCGGCGAAGGTGTTTCAGGAGAGCTTTGGCGGTGCGCACGGCGTGCTGGTGACGGCGGTCTCGCCAAAAGCGTTTGAACAGGCGATCGGCACGCTGCGTCGCGGCGGCACCATGGTACTTAACGGCCTGCCGCCGGGGAAATTCGATCTCTCGATCTTCGACATGGTGCTGGATGGCATTACGGTGCGCGGCTCGATTGTCGGCACGCGTAAAGATCTGCAGGAGGCGCTGGATTTTGCCGGTCGCCATAAGGTGAAAGCGAATGTCGCGGTTGAGCCGCTGACTAACATCAACGATATCTTTGCGCGCATGCACGCCGGCAAAATTGAAGGGCGTATTGTGGTGGATATGTCGCTGTAACGTCGCTGAGCGGACCGCGTGGAGCCAGATCATCGCGGTCCGCTGAGGCTAAATCATTAACTGCTGGCGAGCAGCGCCTCCAGCTCCACGCGGCTCGTCACTTTGCTGTCAATTTTAATGTAGGCGCTTTTCTCTTCCGGCACGATAAACACCGACGCCACGCCGGGCTGCGCGCGCAGCCGTTTCTCCAGATTCGGTACTGCCAGCACCGCATCACTCAGCACCAGGCGCAGGCTACTGACGTACGGCGGCTCCTGCATCGACATGGCGACAAACAGCCACGCCGCAGCCACTATCGCGCCGACCAGAAACACCGTTTGCGCATCGAAGTGGCCGAAAATCCAGCCGCCCAGGCTGCCGCCAATCGCGACGCCAATAAACTGGCTGGTGGAATAAATCCCCATGGCCGTACCTTTGTAGCCCGCGGGCGACTCTTTGCTGATCAGCGACGGCAGAATCGCTTCCATCAGGTTAAAGGCGAGGAAAAACAGCTGCACGCCAATCACCAGCGTCCAGAAGTGGCCTGCGGCGCCCCACAGCACAATTTCCGCGATGATGATCAGCGCCACGCAACCGACAAACACCCGCTTCATGCGGCGCTTTACCTCGGCATAGATAATAAACGGCACCACGGCGACAAACGCCACCAGCATGGTCACCAGATACACTTTCCAGTGTTCAGCCGCCGGGAAGCCCGCCTGTTCAAACTGGCCCGGCAGCGCGACGAAGCTCGACATCAGTAAAATGTGCAGGCAGAGAATGCCGATATTCAGCTTCAGCAATTTGGGATTGGCCAGCACTGCGCGAATGCTGCCTTTGACCATGCCGGATTCGCGGTTCAGCACGTGGCCCGGCGCATTGGGCACTAACAGCAGGGTGATCACGATACCCAGGCTGGCGAGCAGGGCAATCATCCAGAACAGCGCGTGCAGACCCAGCGCGTGCGTGACAATCGGGCCGACCACCATGGCAATCGCAAAGGTAACGCCGAAGCTGATGCCGATAAACGCCATCGCTTTGGTGCGGTTCTGTTCACGGGTCAGGTCTGACAGCAGCGCCATCACCGCCGCGGCAATGGCACCGGAGCCCTGCAGTGCGCGACCAAGGATAATGCCCCAGATGGAGGTGCTGGTGGCGGCAATAAGGCTACCGAGCACAAACAGCAGCAGGCCACCGACAATCAGCGGCTTGCGGCCGATACGGTCGGACAGCAGACCAAAGGGGATCTGAAACACGGCCTGCGCCAGACCATAAATACCAATTGCCAGACCGATCAACGTTTCGCTGGCGCCCTGTAAAGCCATACCGTAAGTGGTCAGTACCGGCAGGACCATAAACATTCCCAGCATGCGCAGGGAAAAAACTGTGCCTAAACCCCATGTTGCCCGAAGCTCAACTGGTGTCATTCTATTATCGTTCATTCCAACCTCTGTAAGTTTATGCCCCTGGGACTTCAGGTTGCAGCGGCACAGGTTGCGCGCCCTTATCTGCGACCCGGCTCACCGGGACATGCAGCGCTTATTTTAGAAAGCAGGGCAGGGCGGGTAAAACAATTGTTTTTAAGCAGTGGTAACAAAAAGAAAGGGCGCGAAATTCGCGCCCTTGTCCGGAGTAACGGTCTGACTTACCAGACGTAAGTCAGCAGGTCCTTAGAGGCCGGGGCCATAAAGTCCACCGACATCATCACGCTCAGCGCAGTGATGGCGACAATGGAGAACACGAACAGTTTACGCGCCCAAACTTTATCGTTTGAGGTTTTGTAACCTGACAGTGCCATACCCAGCCACCACACGCTGACGGCGGCAGCCACCACCAGGTATTTGTAGCCAGCATAACCGCCCAGCGACAGCATCAGCGTGGCAATCATGAACGCCAGGATGTACAGCGTAATATGATTTTTCGCCACGGAGATGCCTTTCACCACCGGCAGAACCGGAATATTGGCGGCCTGATAATCTTTGAAGCGGAAGATGGCAATCGCGTAGGAGTGCGGCATCTGCCACAGGCTAAAGATAGCCAGTAAGATTAACGCGCCGGCATCAAACTGGTTAGTCACCGCACAGTAGCCAATCACTGGCGGCGCGGCGCCTGAGAGGCTGCCAATCAGCGTGCCATAGACCGAATGACGCTTCATGTAGAGGCTGTAAATGCCGACATAGACGACGAAGCCCATCACCGCCAGCCACATGGCCAGCGGGTTAGCGCCAAAATACAGCAACGCAAAGCCAGCAATACCCAATGCGGTTGCATAAACCAGGCTTACTTTCGCCGAGATCAGGCCTTTGACCAGAACACGGTTCCGCGTTCTCTCCATTTTGATGTCGATGTCGCGGTCAATCACATTGTTGAATACACAACCGGATGCGACCACCAGCGAAACGCCCACCAAAGCGACGAGAAACAGGGGGTAATCAATGCTGCCTTTTGAAGCCAGCAGGAATCCACCGATCACAGAAATTAAATTGCCGAAAATAATTCCTGGTTTTGTTACTTGCAGGTATTGCTTAATCATTACGCGTGACTCTTTAGTGGGCCATCATGTTGTAGTTGAGGTTCCACATAATCCACAGTGAGCCAATCACCACAATCAGGATAATGACTGCGGAGAAGACAATGGCCACCATGTTCCAGCCACCCTCGGATTTGCTGTCCAGATGCAGGAAGTAGACCAGGTGCACCAGCACCTGAACCACTGCACACACCAGAACCACACCCAGAATGGTGCCGTGAGAAGCACTGCCATCCATCACCATCCAGAACGGGATCGCCGTCAGGATGATCGAGAGGATGAAGCCGATCATGTAAGACTTCACGCTACCGTGAGATGCACCATGTTCGTTTACAGAATGACTCATTACATGGCCCCCATCAGATAGACAACGGTGAATACGCAGATCCACACCACATCCAGGAAGTGCCAGAACAGGCTCAGACACATGATACGGGTGCGGTTGGTGGCGCTCAGACCGCGTTTAGCGATCTGGAACATCAGCACGGCCATCCAGATCAGACCAGAGGTCACGTGCAGACCGTGCGTACCGACCAGAGTAAAGAAGCCAGACAGGAAGCCGCTGCGGTCAGGACCGAAACCTTCCTTGATCAGGTGATGGAATTCATAGATTTCCATCCCGATAAATCCGGCACCGAACAGGAAGGTCAACGCCAGCCAGCTGATGACCGAACCTTTGTTCTGGTTGTTCATCGCAATCACTGCCATACCATACGTGATGGAGCTCAGCAGCAGCAGCGCGGTTTCAACCAGCACAAACGGCAGTTCGAAGATATCTTTACCTGCCGGGCCACCGGCAGTGTTGTTAACCATGACCGCATAGGTCGCAAACAGGGTTGCGAAGATAATGCAGTCACTCATCAGGTAGATCCAGAAGCCAAAGACTTTATTGGCTCCCGCATCGTGATGCCCATGCTCCGCATGGGCGTCGTGGTGGTGTTTAACGGTTTCAGTTGACATTATTTCAGACCTGCTTTGCTGATGTCATCAAAGTGCTTCTTCTCGATCTGCTCGATTTCAGCAACCGGTACGTAGTAATCCACGTCTTCATCGAAGCTCTTCACAATCCAGGTCACGATGGTGCCAAGGAAAGTAAGACCTGCCAGCCACCAGATGTGCCAGATCAGGGCAAAACCGAAGACTGTCATGAAGGCAGCGATAACAATGGCCGCGCCGCTGTTTTTCGGCATATGAATTTCTTCATATTTTTCTGGCTGCTTGTACGCTTCGCCTTTCTCTTTCATTTCCCAGAACGCATCACGCTCGTGGATATGAGGGATCACAGCAAAGTTGTAGAACGGCGGAGGTGAAGAGGTTGCCCACTCCAGCGTACGGCCGCCCCACGGGTCACCGGTCAGATCGCGGTTCTGCTCACGGTCACGTACCGATACCCAGAACTGGATAAGCTGGCACAGGATACCGCAGGCGATCAGCGCCGCACCGCCTGCTGCAACCACCAGCAGAGAGTGGAACTGCGGATCGATGTCCTGGCTCAGACGACGGGTCATCCCCATGAAGCCCAGCGCGTACAGCGGCATAAAGGCAACGAAGAAGCCGATGATCCAGAACCAGAAAGCACGTTTGCCCCAGGTTTCGTTCAGGGTGAAGCCGAAGGCTTTCGGGAACCAGTAGGTCACGCCAGCCATACAACCGAACACCACACCACCGATGATAACGTTGTGGAAGTGTGCAATCAGGAACAGGCTGTTGTGCAGCACGAAGTCTGCGCCTGGTACTGCCAGCAGTACGCCGGTCATCCCACCAACGGAGAAGGTGACCAGGAAGCCGATGGTCCACAGCATCGCCGAGTTGAACTCGATACGACCCTGATACATGGTGAACAGCCAGTTAAAGATTTTCACCCCGGTCGGAATCGCGATGATCATCGTCATGATACCGAAGAAGGCGTTAACGTTCGCACCGGCACCCATGGTGAAGAAGTGGTGCAGCCAAACGATGAACGACAGAACGGTAATGGCAATGGTTGCCCACACCAGCGAGGTGTAACCAAACAGACGCTTTTTCGAGAAGGTGGCCGTGACTTCAGAGAAGACACCAAACACCGGCAGAACGAGGATGTACACTTCCGGGTGACCCCAGACCCAGATCAGGTTGACGTACATCATCATGTTACCGCCCATATCATTGGTAAAGAAATGGAAGTCGAGGTAACGATCAAGCGTCAACAGTGCCAGCGTCACGGTCAGAACCGGGAACGCAGCGATAATCAGGACGTTAGTACACAGTGCTGCCCAGGTGAATACCGGCATCTTGAACAGGTCCATGCCCGGTGCACGCATCTTCAGAATGGTCACGAAGAAGTTGATACCGGTCAGCGTGGTACCAATACCGGAGAGCTGGAGACTCCAGATCCAGTAATCGACCCCGACGCCAGGACTGTATTCTGCCCCCGAGAGCGGTGGATAAGCCAGCCAGCCGGTCTGTGCGAATTCGCCCACACCCAGTGACAGGTTAACCAGGATCACACCGATAGCGGTGAACCAGAAGCTCAGGTTGTTCAGGAACGGGAAGGCAACGTCACGGGCACCGATTTGCAGCGGAACCGCGATGTTCATCAGACCCACCACGAAAGGCATCGCCACGAAGAAGATCATGATCACGCCATGAGCGGTGAAGATCTGGTCGTAGTGGTGCGGTGGCAGTATGCCTGCTTCCCCGGCGGAAGCCATAACCTGTTGGGTACGCATCATTACCGCATCGGCAAAGCCGCGCAGCAGCATGACAAAGGCCATGATGATGTACATGATACCCAGTTTTTTGTGGTCGATGGAGGTTAACCATTCAGACCACAGATACTGCCATTTACCGAAATAGGTAATAGCAGCGATCAGCGCCAGACCACCAATGATGATACCGGCGACCGTAACCATGATAATGGGTTCATGGTAGGGCACTGCATCCAGTGTTAATTTTCCGAACATCGTATTATTCCTCGGCTCCCGCAGCTGCGGCGTGATTCATGTCCATGCCTTCGTGCGACATGTCCATTTTCCCGTGGCTCATCATGAACTTATCAATAACCTGCTTGAACAGTTCCGGATTCGCAGTTGAGAAATATTCCACCGGGTGATTTTCGCTTGGCGCAGCCAGTTTTTCGAAATCATCCATAGTGGTCAGCGTGTTAGGTGCCGCTTTAACTTTGGCAACCCACTGCTGGAATTCCGCATCGTCTTTGGTGGCAATGGCTTTGAACTTCATGCCAGAGAAACCGCGACCGCTGAAGTTAGCAGAGATACCGTCGAACGTACCTGGCTCGTTGGCGATCAGGTGCAGTTTGGTCTGCATACCCGCCATGGCGTAGATCTGGCTGCCGAGCGTAGGAATAAAGAAGGAGTTCATGACGGAGTTCGAGGTGATCTTGAAGTTCACCGGAGTATTTGCCGGGAAGGCAATCTGGTTGACGGTTGCAATACCCTGTTCCGGGTAGATGAACAGCCATTTCCAGTCCAGTGCCACTACGTCGATCTCAACCGGTTTCACGTCAGAGGCCAGCGGTTTGCTCGGCTCCAGCGCGTGGGTTGATTTCCAGGTCAGCACGCCGAGGAAGAGAATGATCAGGATCGGAATGGTCCAGACCACGGCTTCCACTTTGTTAGAGTGTGACCAGTTAGGGCTATACTTCGCGTTGGTATTGGTTGCCCGATATTTCCAGGCGAACACAACAGCCATTAAGACTGCCGGAATAACGACGATCATCATCAAGCCGAAAGCTGTCAGAATCAGTGAACGTTGCTCCAGTGCAATCTGTCCCTTGGGATTTAACAACGCACTATCGCAGCCGCTGAGTAATACAGCGCCTGCAATTAATGACAAAATCCCCAAACTTTTATTGTATTTCCTGAGTCTCATTTAACGACCTCAATGACAAAGGGCTCTATTGTCGTTTAAGTGTGCGCGCATTTTACGGGAAGGTTTATGCAGTGTAAACCAGCTTAAGGATGTGTCAGAAGGCTGTTGACACCTTTTGCTAAGGGTGTCACAGATGTTGCGCAGGGTGACAAATTATTAACTGCGACAAGCAGTTGGCGGCAATATAACAAAAACCAATGACATTAACCGCAGAGAAAACAGGGAAAGCATAAACCGGAGTTTTAATACTCATTTATTTAACAATTCTGCATCATTTTGGCGATGAAATTTCTACAAATTAATTGCTCACCGGATTTAAATATTACGCGGGTTTGTTAATTTAATGTTTCTATTTCGCGTTAAAAAAAATGCTATCGCTTAAAATTCGCCGGGGGCTATTTTTAAGCGATTTATCCCCGTCTGGCAAATAGCGCAGCGTTAATGTGCACGATTTGACGCTGTTTTTCTTAATGCCAGCCAGTCCAGCATCACGCCGAGCAGCACCGCCAGTAGCGCCAGCGCCATCCCTGCCTCAAACAGATGAGTTGGCAGCGTCGCGCTGTGCCAGATATCCGCCGCACGCAGTGCCAGCGTCAGTAGCCAGAGCGCCAGCAGCGTACAGCCCGCCGCGAACAGGCGTACCGTCCAGCGATAACCCTGTGGCCACAGGCTGCGCTTCATGAATTCACCGCTGTGCTGCATTGCCTGTAGCGTGCCGCGACACGCCCACAGCAGCAGCAGGCCTGGTACGGCGGCCACCACGGTAAAGGCGTAAAATACCGGCCAGCCCCACAGTTCGACCAGCCAGCCAGCCGCCGGACCGACATACACGCGTCCAACCGCTGACAGCGCTGACAGCAGCGCGAACTGCGTGGCCGAGAACGATTTGTTGCACAGCGTCATCAGCAACGCCACAAAGGCGGCGGTGCCCATGCCGCCGCACAGGTTTTCGATAAATACCGCGCTGGCCATGCTCCACAGATGCGGTGGCGTTACCGCCAGCATCCAGTAAGCGAAATTAGATACTGCCTGCAGCACGCCGAAGATCATCAGCGCGCGGAACAGGCTCAGGCGCTGCATCAGCACGCCGCCGTACAGCGCACCAATAATGGTCGCCAGCAGGCCGAGCGTTTTATTCACCAGACCGACATCACCGGCGCTGAAGCCCACGCCGCGAATCAGGAAAGTGGTGGTGAGCGAAGCGGCGAACGCGTCGCCCAGCTTGTAGAGAATGATTAAGGTGATCAGCAGCCAGGCGTTGTTGCGCTGAAAGAAATCCTTCAGCGGAAACGCGACGGCCTGACGCAGCGAGTGCGGCTCGCGCACCGGCGCCTCAGGTTCACGCGCCAGCAGCGTAGCGATCAGACCGGGCACCATCAGCAGCGCCATCAGCCAGTAGGTGGCCTGCCAGCCGAGATAGCGATCCGCCAGCCACAGCGCCAGGCCGCCGGAAATCAGCATCGCCAGCCGGTAACCGAGCACGGTAATCGCCGCGCCGCTGCCACGCTCTTCCGGCGGCAGCACATCGGTTTTCCACGCATCAAACACAATATCCTGCGAGGCTGAGCAGAAAGCCACCAGCACCGCCAGCGCCGCCAGCAGGGTAAGGTCGCGTGACGGCTGCATAAAGCCCATCGCCACAATGCCGGCAATCAGCGCTAACTGCGTGACCAGCAGCCAGCCGCGCCGCCGGCCAAGAAAGGGCGGGGTATAGCGATCCATCATCGGCGACCACAGGAACTTAAACACGTAAGCCTGACCGACGAGGGAGAAGAAACCAATGGTTTTCAGGTCGACATTCTCTACCGTCATCCACGCCTGGAGCGTACCGGCGGTCAGCGCCAGCGGCAGACCGGAAGCGAAACCGAGCAGCAGCAGGACCGCAGCGTTACGTTGGGTAAAAATACGCAGATAGTGAGATGTCATAGCCAGCCTGAAATGAAGCCCGGTCAGCGGGGACCGGGCAGGTTACTGCGGAAAATTAACGCGCGTTTTGCTTGATGAAGTTATTGACGCTGGTGTCCTGCGCCATATCGGCAATCACGTCGCTCAGGGTCGAGTTAACCGCGTTGGTGATCTTATCGTTAGTGGCGCTGAAGGCACCCTCTACGCTGTAAGTCTGACGGTAGTTTTTCACCTGCTTGTTGCCGTTTTTCGCGGTAGCGATAATAGAGATATCCGCTTTGGTGGTGATGCTGTAACGCACGTTGCCCTGAGTAACATCGGCGTACAGGCCATTAACCACGATCTGCAGGTCTACCGCGCCGTTCGGGCCAATCATGTAGCCGCGCGAGGTCATCTGCTTCTCCAGCACTTCCTGCAGCAGGAAACGCAGGTCACGTGATGGGGTCAGGGTGATCAGCTGGCCGTCGCGGTTCACTTTGGCCAGCGCCTGATCGCTTCGCTGATCGGCACCGTTAACGCTGACGGTAACGCCCATCAGGCTCGGATCCTGCTGTGGCAGCTGGATTTTTGGCTGGATGTTCAGCGTGGTGTTATTGCTGGCGCAGCCGGCCAAAATAAAGGCAGCCAGCAGAGGGAATAACAGTTTTTTCAACATACTCATTCTCGTTAGCATATGGGTTGGTTTGCAAAACTGCGGCCATCATAGCATTGCGGCACGGCGAAAAAAGCCCCGCACCAGGGGAAATTGATTGTAAAGGATTTTTTCGGACAGCCGGACGCGGTAACCGATTGACCGGCAGCCTCAGCAGGCTAAGATGCGCAGCGCAGCAGGATTTATTTCCTGCCAGACTGCGGGAAAGATAAAAAACCTACTAATATTTAAACAGATGGGGCACAGCGCTCGCCGTAGAGGAGTGTTAACAATGATTCGCGAACAAATAGAAGAAAAGCTGCGTAACGCTTTTGAGCCTGCACATCTTGAAGTGCATGACGAAAGCTATCGTCATAACGTGCCTGCCGGTTCTGAAAGTCACTTCAAAGTGGTGATCGTCAGCGACCTTTTCACCGGACAGCGCTTCCTGCAGCGTCACCGCGCCATTTATGGCGAGCTGGCGACCGAACTGGCAGGCAGCGTCCATGCGCTGGCGCTGCATACCTACACGCGCAAAGAGTGGGATGGACTGCAGGATACCGTACTCGCCTCACCGAACTGTCGCGGGGCCGGTACGCTGGCCTGAGTTTTCCTCTCCAGCTTTCTCCAAAACGGCCTGCGGGCCGTTTTTTCTTACCTCAATGATGCACAAACGCGATCTGCGGCGCAAAAAAGCAGCAAAACCGTTAAAAAGTGGTGAGTTTGCAGCCTCGACTCATTCCGGGGATGCCGCTATAATGCGGCGTCTATTTTTCCGGAATGTCTTCGGGACGCTTCTGGTGACAGGGATTAGGTTCTGCCTGCAGAGGCCGTCCCGGTTGTTGGATACGGCGCATTAATTGTGTGGTGTCTGAAGTTGACCGAGCACGTGATTTTTTGAGGTAACAAGATGACAGTTTCAGTAGAAACCACTCAGGGTCTGGGCCGTCGCATTTCGATTACTGTTCCTAAGGACAGCATCGAAAGCGCAGTGAAGAAAGAACTGGTGGAAGTGGCTAAGAAAGTCCGTATCGACGGTTTCCGTAAAGGCAAAGTGCCGGCTACCATCATTAATCAGCGCTACGGTGCCTCTGTTCGTCAGGACGTCCTGAGCGAGCTGATGACGCGTAACTTCGTTGACGCCATCATCAAAGAGAAGATCAACCCAGCTGGCGCACCGAACTACGTGCCGGGTGAGTATAAAGAAGGTGAAGATTTCACCTACGCGGTTGAGTTCGAAGTGTATCCGGAAGTTGAGCTGAAAGGCCTGGATGCAATCGAAGTTGAAAAACCGGTGGTTGAAGTGACCGACGCTGACGTCGACACCATGCTGGAAACCCTGCAGAAGCAGCAGGCGACCTGGAAAGAGACCGATGCTGCGGCGTCAGCAGAAGATCGCGCGACCATCGATTTCACCGGCTCTGTAGACGGCGAAGAGTTCGAAGGCGGCAAAGCGTCTGACTTCGTGCTGGCGATGGGTCAGGGTCGTATGATCCCAGGCTTCGAAGAAGGCATCACTGGCAAGAAAGCCGGCGACACCTTCACCATCGACGTGAAATTCCCGGATGACTACCACGCGGAAAACCTGAAAGGCAAAGATGCGAAGTTCGACATCGTGCTGAAGAAAGTGGAAACCCGCGAACTGCCGGAGCTGACCGCTGAATTCATCAAGCGTTTCGGCGTGGAAGATGGCTCCATCGAAGGTCTGCGCGCTGAAGTGCGTAAGAACATGGAGCGCGAACTGAAAGGCGCTATCCGTAACCGCGTGAAGACGCAGGCGATTGACGGTCTGGTTAACGCGAACGAAATCGACGTGCCAGTGGCACTGATCGACAGCGAAATCGACGTTCTGCGTCGTCAGGCTGCACAGCGTTTCGGCGGCAACGAGAAGCAGGCGCTGGAACTGCCACGTGAACTGTTCGAAGAGCAGGCAAAACGTCGCGTTGTGGTCGGTCTGCTGCTGGGCGAAGTAATTCGCATCAACGAGCTGAAAGCCGATGAAGATCGCGTTAAAGCGCTGATCGAAGAGATGGCTTCTGCGTACGAAGATCCGCAGGAAGTGATCGAGTTCTACAGCAAAAACAGCGAGCTGATGAACAACATGCGCAACGTTGCGCTGGAAGAGCAGGCGGTTGAAGCGGTACTGGCGAAAGCCAAAGTGACTGATAAAGCCACTAACTTCCAGGAGCTGATGAACCAGACCTCTGCGGCCTGATTCGTGAGTTAACCCTGAGTGCTAAAGCCCGCGACCGCTGTGTCGCGGGCTTTTTCGTTTCTGGCGGAAACCAACCACATTTGTGCGCTATTTGACTAATTAATCGGCAAATTCTTCGCTAAGCTGTTTTTCCGTGTTAGCGAATGGGGAAAAGGTTGTTATGCTTGAAACAACTGGGCTGCATCCCCAGATACAGGGAGAATGCGTGAAAACAGTAAGACTGGCTGATTAACCGTCCTGTTATGTCGGAACGAGACCGCTGCGCATAGTTTTCGCCGCGCGCCTCGCGTAAAATCGGTACAGAATGTTGCCAATGAAATTTATCAGGAGACGGTAATGTCATACAGTGGCGATCGTGAATTTACTGCACCAACCAATGCGCTGGTGCCAATGGTGGTCGAACAA
Source organism: Pantoea sp. Cy-640 (assembly GCF_011752635.1). Classification (NCBI taxonomy): domain Bacteria; kingdom Pseudomonadati; phylum Pseudomonadota; class Gammaproteobacteria; order Enterobacterales; family Erwiniaceae; genus Pantoea; species Pantoea sp. Cy-640. The sequence continues at coordinate 167,941 of NZ_VWXB01000005.1, forward strand.
ACCTCGCGCGGCGAGCGTTCTTACGACATCTACTCCCGCCTGCTTAAAGAGCGCGTGATCTTCCTGACCGGTCAGGTTGAGGATCACATGGCGAACCTGATTGTGGCGCAGATGCTGTTTCTGGAAGCTGAGAATCCTGAAAAAGACATTTACCTCTACATTAACTCGCCTGGTGGTGTGATTACCGCCGGTATGTCGATTTATGACACAATGAAGTTCATCAAGCCGGACGTGAGCACCATCTGTATGGGCCAGGCCTGTTCGATGGGCGCATTCCTGCTGACGGCGGGGACCAAAGGCAAGCGCTTCTGTCTGCCAAACTCACGCGTGATGATTCACCAGCCGCTGGGCGGTTATCAGGGCCAGGCGACGGATATTGAGATCCACGCGCGTGAAATCCTGAAAGTGAAGCAGCGTATGAATGAGCTGATGGCGGAACATACCGGCAAATCGCTGGAGCAGATTGAACGCGACACCGAGCGCGATCGTTTCCTCTCTGCCAGCGAAGCGGTAGAGTATGGCCTGGTCGACTCCATCCTGACGCATCGCCAATAAGACACATCTGTCTGCCCCTTACGCTATAGTTAACGGGTGCAGACAGGTGAGTTGCATGCATATCGGCCGTTGCTGTGCGGCCATTGCCGTACACCAATTAGGTCTGAGAACGAAAAGAGGTTAGCTGATGACAGATAAGCGCAAAGACGGTTCAGGTAAGTTGCTGTACTGCTCTTTCTGCGGCAAAAGCCAGCATGAAGTCCGTAAGCTGATTGCCGGGCCGTCAGTGTATATTTGCGACGAGTGTGTCGATCTGTGTAACGACATCATTCGCGAAGAGATAAAAGAAGTGGCCCCGCACCGCGAGCGCAGCGCGCTCCCGACGCCGCATGAGATCCGCCATCACCTTGACGATTATGTTATCGGTCAGGAGAAGGCGAAAAAAGTGCTGGCGGTGGCGGTGTACAACCACTACAAACGTCTGCGTAACGGCGACACCAGCAACGGGATTGAACTGGGCAAAAGTAACATTCTGCTGATCGGTCCAACCGGTAGCGGTAAGACCCTGCTGGCGGAAACACTGGCGCGCCTGCTGGATGTGCCTTTCACCATGGCGGATGCCACCACGCTGACCGAAGCCGGTTATGTGGGCGAGGATGTGGAAAACATCATCCAGAAACTGCTGCAGAAGTGCGACTACGACGTACAGAAAGCGCAGCGCGGCATCGTGTACATCGATGAAATCGATAAGATTTCCCGTAAATCAGACAACCCGTCTATCACCCGTGATGTGTCAGGTGAAGGCGTACAGCAGGCGCTGCTGAAACTGATTGAAGGCACAGTGGCTGCCGTGCCGCCGCAGGGTGGACGTAAGCATCCGCAGCAGGAGTTTCTGCAGGTCGACACCTCGAAAATCCTGTTTATCTGTGGCGGTGCGTTTGCCGGCCTCGATAAAGTGATTTCACAGCGTGTTGAAACCGGCTCCGGTATTGGCTTTGGCGCGACCGTTAAAGGTAAATCGCAGAAAGCCAGCGAAGGCGAGTTGCTGTCACAGGTTGAGCCGGAAGATCTGATCAAATTTGGTCTGATTCCGGAGTTCATTGGTCGTCTGCCGGTGGTGGCGACGCTCAACGAGCTGAGCGAAGAAGCGCTGATCCAGATCCTGCGTGAACCGAAAAACGCGCTGACCAAGCAGTATCAGGCGCTGTTTAACCTGGAAGGCGTGGAGCTGGAGTTCCGTGACGAAGCGCTGACGGCGATTGCGAAGAAAGCGAACTCGCGTAAAACCGGGGCACGTGGTCTGCGTTCTATCGTAGAAGCGGCGCTGCTCGAAACCATGTACGACCTGCCATCAATGGAAGGCGTAGAGAAAGTGGTGATCGATGAGTCAGTGATCGAGGGGCAATCTGACCCGATGCTGATTTACGGTAAGCATGAAGCCCAGGCTTCTGGCGAATAAATAATCAATTACACCACGTTGTTATCTTAAAAAAGGGGAAAATGTTTCCCCTTTTATTTTTCTCACCTCTGTGACATTGAATGTCGTGCAAGCATCCCCATATACTCATAATCCTGTGGGTCTAACTGCATACAGCCTGTATCACGCGGTTCCCATCACCTGGCGGACATTAAACTAAGAGAGAGCTCTATGAATCCTGAGCGTTCTGAACGCATTGAAATCCCCGTGTTGCCGTTGCGCGACGTGGTGGTTTATCCGCACATGGTAATTCCGTTGTTTGTTGGTCGGGAAAAATCGATTCGTTGCCTCGAAGCGGCGATGGATCATGACAAGAAGATCATGCTGGTTGCCCAGAAAGAGGCTTCAACGGATGAACCTGGTATTAACGATCTCTTCGCGGTAGGGACCGTTGCTTCCGTACTGCAGATGCTGAAACTGCCAGACGGCACCGTTAAGGTGCTGGTGGAAGGTCTTCAGCGCGCACACATCACCACTTTAGCGGACAATGGCGACCACTTTGTTGCCCAGGCCGAATACCTGATCTCGCCGGAAATTGAAGAGCGCGAGCAGGAAGTGCTGGTGCGTACCGCCATCAATCAGTTTGAAGGCTACATCAAGCTGAACAAAAAAATCCCGCCGGAGGTGCTGACTTCACTCAACAGCATCGACGACGCGGCGCGTCTCGCCGACACCGTGGCGGCGCACATGCCGCTTAAGCTGGCTGACAAACAGTCAGTGCTGGAGATGTCCGACATCAATGAGCGTCTGGAATATCTCATGGCGATGATGGAATCGGAAATCGATCTGCTGCAGGTTGAGAAGCGTATTCGCAACCGCGTTAAAAAGCAGATGGAGAAAAGCCAGCGCGAGTACTATCTGAATGAGCAAATGAAAGCGATTCAGAAAGAGCTGGGCGAGATGGATGATGCGCCGGATGAATACGAAGCGCTGAAACGCAAAATCGACGCGGCGAAAATGCCGGCCGAGGCGCGCGAGAAGGCCGAAGCCGAACTGCAGAAGCTGAAGATGATGTCACCGATGTCAGCGGAAGCCACCGTGGTGCGCGGCTACATCGACTGGATGGTGCAGGTTCCGTGGAACGCGCGCAGCAAGGTGAAAAAAGACCTGCGGAAAGCGCAGGAGACGCTGGATACCGACCATTACGGTCTGGAGCGCGTGAAAGACCGCATCCTTGAGTATCTTGCGGTGCAGAGTCGCGTCAGCAAAATCAAAGGGCCGATTCTGTGTCTGGTCGGACCGCCGGGCGTGGGTAAAACCTCGCTGGGACAGTCAATCGCTAAAGCCACCGGCCGTAAATATGTGCGTATGGCGCTGGGCGGCGTGCGTGATGAAGCGGAAATCCGCGGCCACCGTCGTACCTATATCGGGTCGATGCCGGGCAAACTGATCCAGAAAATGGCCAAAGTCGGCGTGAAAAACCCGCTGTTCCTGCTGGATGAGATCGACAAAATGTCATCCGACATGCGCGGCGATCCGGCTTCAGCGCTGCTGGAGGTACTGGATCCGGAGCAGAACATTGCGTTCAACGATCACTATCTGGAAGTGGATTACGATCTGTCAGATGTGATGTTTGTGGCTACCTCTAACTCCATGAACATTCCGGCTCCGCTGCTGGATCGTATGGAAGTGATTCGTCTCTCCGGCTACACCGAAGATGAGAAGCTCAACATCGCTAAACAGCACCTGCTGCCGAAGCAGATCGAGCGTAATGCGCTGAAAGAGAAAGAGATCAGCGTTGACGATAGCGCCATTATCGGCATTATCCGCTATTACACCCGTGAAGCGGGCGTGCGTAGTCTGGAGCGCGAACTCTCCAAGCTGTGCCGTAAAGCGGTGAAAGCGCTGCTGATGGACAAAGCGAAAAAGAGCATCAAAATCACCGGCGAAAACCTTAAGGATTTCCTGGGTGTGCAGCGCTTTGATTACGGCCGTGCCGACAGCGAAAACCGTGTTGGTCAGGTCACCGGCCTGGCGTGGACCGAAGTGGGCGGCGATCTGCTCACCATCGAAACCGCCTGCGTGCCGGGCAAAGGCAAGCTGACCTACACCGGTTCACTCGGTGAGGTGATGCAGGAGTCAATCCAGGCGGCGCTGACGGTAGTCCGCGCCCGTGCGGAGAAACTCGGCATCAACGGCGACTTCTACGAGAAGCGTGACATCCACGTGCACGTACCGGAAGGGGCGACGCCGAAAGATGGTCCGAGCGCCGGTATCGCGATGTGTACCGCACTGGTCTCCTGTCTGACCGGTAACCCGGTGCGTTCGGACGTGGCGATGACCGGCGAGATCACGCTGCGCGGTCAGGTACTGCCGATTGGTGGCCTGAAAGAGAAACTGCTGGCGGCGCATCGCGGCGGCATCAAAACCGTGCTGATCCCGGACGAAAACAAGCGCGATCTGGAAGAGATTCCACAGAACGTGATTGCCGATCTGTCGATCCATCCGGTGAAGCGTATTGAAGAAGTGCTGAGCCTGGCGCTGGAAAATGCCCCGTACGGGATGCAGGTTGCCACGGCAAAATAGTGATTAGCGACAAAAAGCGCTAAAAAGCGAAGCTGGCAGGCCAAATCGGGCTTGCCAGCTTTTTTTTGTGCCGCTAATTTAGGGGGCTGCTGGATCAACGATTAAGATGAATACCGTTGTTTCAGCTCCACAGGCTTGATATAACTGGCTGCGCGTTCGCACCGGGCGGGAAGCGCGGGTGCGAGTGAATAATAAAAGAGGGGATGAAGAGAGTGAATAAGTCACAGTTGATCGACAAAATTGCTGCAGACGCTGACATTTCTAAAGCGGCAGCGGGACGTGTGTTAGATGCATTCATGGGCTCCGTTTCTGACGCGCTGAAAGGCGGTGACGAAGTGGCACTGGTCGGTTTCGGTACCTTCTCTGTACGCGAGCGTGCTGCCCGCACCGGCCGTAACCCACAAACCGGTAAAGAAATCACCATCCCGGCTGGTAAAGTACCGGGCTTCCGTGCAGGTAAAGCACTGAAAGACGCCGTCAATTAATGACCGCTGACCTGTCCATCGAAGCATTTTCTTCCATGGATTGAGGACGAAAAAGGCGTTCTCATGTAACATACGGGCACATCATTTTTGATGTGCCTTTTTTTATCTTGATGCGCGACTTTAGCCGCTGGCTTCAGTCTCCGCATGGTTGCCAGCTGCCAGCCTGAACCGCAGCTGCACGATGATGACATCGTGTCAGAGCTTTACATCCACACTACAGCGGAGTGTTGTCATACCATGATGGACAATTTACGCGCGGCGTCGAACCATGTCGTGCTCAAGATTATTCTGGGATTGATCATCCTGTCATTCGTACTGACCGGGGTGGGCAACTACCTGATTGGCGGTAATAGCGATTACGCTGCCAAAGTGAACGGCCATGAAATTAGCCGCGGTGAGCTGGAACAGGCGTTTAACAACGAGCGCAACCGTCAGCAGCAGATGCTGGGCGACCAGTTCTCGCAGCTGGCCAGCAACGACGGCTACATGCAGCAGATGCGCCAGCAGGCGCTGTCACAGCTGATCGATCAGGCGCTGCTCGATCAGTACATCAAAGATCTGCACATTGGCATCAGCGACGATCAGGTGAAGCAGGCTATTTTCAATCAGCAGGCTTTCCAGACCAACGGTAAGTTCGACAACGCAAAATACAACGGCCTGATCGCCAGCATGGGCTTCAGTGCCGATCAGTACGCCGAAGCGCTGCGCAAGCAGCTGGCGACGCAGCAGCTGATCAACGCCATCGCCAATACCGACTTCATGCTGAAGGGTGAAACCAGCAAGCTGGTGGATCTGGTCTCGCAGCAGCGCGCGATTCGTCAGGCGGTGATTAACGTTAATGCGCTGGCCGCGAAACAAACTGCCAGCGACGACGAAATCAATCAGTACTACCAGCAGCATCAGAGCAGCTTTATGGCACCTGAGCAGTTCCGCGTCAGCTATATCAAAATGGATGCGGCCAGCCTGCAGGAGAACGCCAGCGAAGCGGATATTCAGAGCTGGTACGATCAGCACAAAGCCGACTATTCACAGCCGCAGCGCAACCGTTACAGCATCATTCAGACCAAAACCGAAGCTGATGCCAACGCGGTGCTGGATGCGCTGAAAAAGGGCGAGGATTTCGCCACGCTGGCGAAGAGCAAATCCATCGACCCAATCTCTGCGCGTAAAGGCGGCGACATGGGCTGGCTGGAGCCGAACACCACGCCGGATGAACTGAAAAACGCCAACCTGACGCAGAAAGGTCAGCTGTCTGGCGTGATCAAGTCCTCAGTAGGTTTCCTGGTGGTGCGTCTGGACGATATCCAGCCAGAGCAGGTTAAACCGCTGGCGGAGGTGCACGATGCGGTGGCGGATAACGTGAAGCAGGAAAAAGCCGTCGACGCCTTCTATAAGATGCAGCAGAAGGTGAGCGAAGCCGCCAGCAACGACAACGAATCCCTGGCGGGCGCCGCACAGGCATCTGGCCTGAAAGTGGTGGAAACGGGCTGGATCACCCGCGATAACGTGCCGGCCGATCTCGATTTCGATGCGGTTAAACAGGCGATCTTCAACGGTGGCCTGACCGGTCAGAACGGCGCGCCGGGCAACAACTCCGACATCATCAGCGTCGATGGCGATCGGGCGTTTGTGTTGCGCATCAGCGAGCACAAACCGGAAGCGGTTAAACCGCTGGATCAGGTCAAAGCGCAGATTGCCGACAGCCTGAAGCATGACAAAGCGACGCAGCAGGCCAAAGCGCAGGCAGACAAACTGCTGACCGAGCTGAAAGCGGGCAAACAGGACGCGCTGCAGGCAGCTGGTCTGACGCTGAGCGCCAGCAAAACCGTCGATCGCAACGCGCAGGATCCGGTGGCTCAGGCCGCATTCAACCTGCCACAGCCAGCGGATAACAAGCCGTCTTGGGGTGTCAGCGAAGATATGCAGGGCAACGTGGTGCTGGTCGCGCTGGATAAGGTCAGCGCGGGCAACATGCCGCAGGCGCAGATCGATGAAATGGTAAAAGGCGTGACGCAAAACAACGCGCAGATTGCCTTTGAAGCGCTGCTGGAAAACCTGCGTAAAGAGGCGAAGATTAAGTACGGCGCCGCCGCACAAAACCAGTAAGCCTCACAAAAAAAGGTAAACTGCTGCAATACCGAAAGGCCGCTTCTGCGGCCTTTTCCATTTCTAATCATCGCCTTTTGAGTGCGTTTCTCGCTTGTGCCACCCTGCAGTGGCTGTCAAACACAAGGAGAAACACAGCATGGTTAAATCAACATTTCGTGCCTTTTGCATCACGCTGGCGCTGGGCGGCGCGCTCTGGACCAGCGGACTGGCGGCGGCGGAAAGCCCCAGTGAAACGCAGGCGACGCAGGTGTCCACGCCGCAGCCAGAACAGGTCAGCATCAATCAGGCCACGGCCGAGCAGCTGGCCGCCGCCATGAACGGTATTGGACTGAAAAAAGCGCAGGCGATTGTCAGCTATCGTGAGCAGTACGGGCCCTTCAGCGCCATCGAGCAGCTGAAAGAAGTGCCGGGTATTGGCAGTGCGCTGGTGGAGCGGAACAGCGCGCGGCTGAAATTGTGAAGCGGCTCGCGACTCTGAAGGATTGCTAAAGCGGCCCATCAGGCTGTGCTATGCTCAACAGGTCCAACCAGTTGTCATTCACAGCCTGAACAGGAGCAATCATGCAAACCACCATCAAAGTGCGCGGCTATCATCTTGACGTCTATCAGCATGTGAACAATGCGCGCTACCTGGAATTTCTGGAAGAGGCGCGCTGGCAGTGGCTGGAAGATGCCGATGCCTTTCACTGGCTGCTGGAGCAGCAGCTGGCATTTGTGGTGGTGAATATCAACATTAACTATCGTCGTCCGGCGGTGCTGGGCGACGTGCTGCACATTGAGAGCGAGGTCTCGCAGCTCAACGGCAAAAGCGGCATTATTTTACAGCGGGTGGTGCTGGCAGGAGACAACACGCTGGTGGCGGATGCGGCGCTGACTTTCGTCTGCATCGATTTGCGCACGCAAAAAACCGTGCCGCTGGAAGGGGAGTTACGTGAACGCCTGGCGGCATTGATGACCGCGACTTCCTGAGCTGGCATGCCCAGAAAGCACGCCAGCCCGCAGCGCGGCCGCAATCAGCGCAGGCCGCTTTTCTGTTTCATCGCCGCCATCACGCTGGCCGCATTGGCCTGGTAATCGGCCAGGCCGCGTGCGCGCAGGTGGCAGGCCGCACACTCACCACAGCCGTCGCCTTTGACGCCGTTGTAGCAGGTTAGCGTCTCAGAGCGGACCAGCGGCAGCTGCTGCCAGTAGTCCGCCAGCGCCCAGGTTTCTGCTTTATTCAGCCACATCAGCGGCGTTTCAAAACGCACGTCGCGCGCCATGCCCAGGCTGACAGCGTTGTTCAGCGCTTTGACAAACTCGTCACGGCAATCCGGGTAGCCGGAAAAATCGGTTTCACACACGCCGGTGATCACCGCTTCGGCTTCCACCTGATAGGCATAAATTGAGGCCAGCGTCAGAAACAGGATGTTACGCCCCGGTACGAAGGTGCTGGGCAGGCCGCTGGCCTGTGGATTGTAGGCCGGCACCGGAATGTTATCGCGCGTCAGGCTGCTGACCGCCAGTTCATTAAGCAGCGTTACGTCCAGCACTTTGTGCGCCCGCGCGCCCAGCTGGTGCGCCAGCTCTGCGGCGACGCTGATCTCTTCGCGATGGCGCTGACCATAATCAAAGGTCACGCAGTGCACTTCATCATACTGCTGCAGCGCCTGAATCAGACAGGTGGTGGAGTCTTGTCCGCCACTGAATACGACAACGGCTCGTTTCATGTTTTCTTCCCCATAAATCAGTGCGCCTATGGTACTGGCTCCGGCGCGGGCTGAACAGCACCGCCTGCGGCAGGCGGCGGGATCCAGGCGCGGGTGAAATCGAACCAGCCCATGCTGTTAAGCTGAATACCTTCGACGCCTGGTGGAGCAAACACCTGGTAGCGATAGTTGAACAGCGGCAGCAAATGGCCGTCGCGCATCAGCTGCTGAAACAGCTGATGAATCGCGGCGCTGCGCAGTGCCGGACTGGCCTGACGGGCGATAGCGTGCAGCGGTGCCTGCAGTACCGCCGGACGCAGCGGTTGCCAGACCGCATCATTTTCCAGCCAGTTCACCAGGGTAAACTGCGGCGCATCACCAATCAGACGGTCGCCCATGATGATGTCGGCGTCACTCAGATCGATGTCGTCGCGCCAGCTTTTGACGTCGTGAAATACGCAGGTGAGGGTACAGCCCTGTGCCGCCAGCAGCGGCACCAGCGCCTGCGCCATGACGTGCAGTTCGATGGGCAGGTGATAATGCAGCGTCAGCGTTGCGGGCAGTGCGCCATCCGGGCGGTGCGGGGCGGGCAGCGGCCAGCCGGGCAGCAACTCTGCGGTTGGCGTAATTAAGCCTTCATCCAGCGGCAGCTGCTTAATGACGCCGCTGTGCTGAATCAGCGCGAGCAGCGTTTTGGCCTGCGCCTGGCTGAAGCGAGCCGAGAAACGCGGCGCCAGATAACAGAAACCGAGACTGATGCTGCGATCCACCGGCCGCAGCGTGTCCAGCTCGTCGGGATCGCCAATGGCGATCTGCACCGGATGGCGACAGCTGGTGCCCAGCCCGCGATCGAACAGCTGCGGCGTAATCCAGTATTCCACCACCTGAATCAGCGGACGCTGATGGTGCCAGCGCGCATGGCTCTCCAGCCGCACCAGCTCGCGGGTAAAGTGCGTCAGGCGCCACGGTCCGCTGCCGATATCGGCATGTTCCGGATGCGGCAGCAGGCAAAACTGATGCGCCAGCCGCTGCGGCAGCCAGTAATCGCTGGTGCGCAGCCGGATACGCAGTGCCAGCGGATGTGGCGCATCGATGTGTTCCACCGCCGCCAGCAGGCGGCCGCCCTGCGGCGTCTGCATGATACGTTGCAGCTGCTGGACCAGCTGTGCCGCCTGCACCGGTTCGTCGTTGTGCCAGCTGAGCAGCGGCCGCAGCCAGAAATACCATTCGCGGCCCTGCGCATCGTGCTGCCAGTGATGTGCCAGATCGCCCTCGACATCATCCGCGTTAAAGCGCGTCAGGCCGGAAAAAATCTGGCGTACCAGATGCTGCTCGGCGCGTCCGGTGAGCTGCAGCGGATCCAGCGCCTCCATCGCGCGATAATAGGGAATGCGCAGCACCGGCGCCTGATTCTGCCACTGGCCGCCCATCAGTGGGCGCAGCATTTTCACCAGCCGTTCAGGCGCGACATCCAGTACCTGCAGCGCCTGTACCGCTTCACCGGCTGCCAGCTGCTGGCTGAGCAATTGCTGACGCAGCTGTTCGGGAGAGAGCAGAAAGCGCAGTTCGCCCTGTTTACCGCGTCCCGCCGCACCGTGCCACTGCAGCCAGCCCGCCTGCTGCCACTGCCGCAGCAGGGTACGCACGTGGCGCTCGCTGCAATAGCAGTGCTGCGCCATGGCCGCAACGCTGATGCGCTGCGCTTCGCCCTGGCTAAGCTGCCACAGGCGCTGAAACTGATTAACCCGATGAAGCTGTCGCATGATTAAACCCGGAACAGTTTTTTGAAAGTATTCACTATTAGTTCCGTAATTACCAGGCGATAGTAAACCCCTCATTCAGACCGGAGAGTTGCTATGGCCCGCCTCGCGGCATTTGATATGGACGGTACACTGCTGCTGCCTACCCACCGTTTAGGTGCGGAGACGCTGCAGAGCCTCAACGCCCTACACCAGCGTGGCGTTACACTGGCGTTTGCCACGGGGCGTCACCTGCTGGATATGCAGGCAGTACGCCAGCAGATCACCTTGCCCGCCTGGCTGATCACCGGTAACGGCACGCGCATTCACGATGTCGAGGGCAGGCAGCTGTACGGCTGTGATTTAGCGCCGTCGGTGGCGGAAGAGGTATTACACAGTCACTGGCAAACCCCCGCGTCGATCCACATCTTCAATGACGAAGGCTGGTTTACCGATAAACCGCTCCCGGGACTGCTGGAAGCGCACGCGATGAGCGGGTTTCACTATCAGCTGCGTGATTTACGCCGCATGCCGGCACATGAAGTCACCAAGATCTGTTTTATCGCGCCGTATGAGATGCTGCTGGCGCTGAAGATTGAACTGCAACAGGCGCTCGGCGATCGCGCCAGCCTGTGCTTCTCCGCCAGGGAGTGCCTGGAAGTTTTACCGGTGGATTGCCACAAAGGCGCCGCGCTGGCGCGGCTGTGCCAGCATCTGTCGCTGTCGCTGGCGGATTGCATGGCATTTGGCGATGCGATGAACGACCGCGAAATGCTGGAGCGCGTCGGGCGTGGTTTTATCATGGGCAACGCCATGCACCAGCTGAAAACCTCGCTGCCCCATTTACCGATTATTGGCCATTGCGAGACACAGGCGGTGTCTCACTACTTAAATCACTGGATGACCACACCACACCTCGATTATTCCCCCGAATGCTGAGGCTTACAGTGAACCGGACAGGATGTCCGGTTTTTTATTGCAGCTCGCGCTGCCACGCCTGAATATCGCCGATCTGCTCAGCGACCCACTGTGGATTGTAATAGGTATCCGGATAGCGCTCGCCGCTGTCACACAGCAGCGTGACCAGCGCGGCGGATTGCCCCTGCGCGCGCAGCCGTTTTGCCACCTGCAGCATGCCCCAGAAATTGGTGCCGGTAGAGGCACCCGGACGCCGGCCGAGAATCTGCTCCAGCCTTAACATGGCCGCCACGGTGGCGCCATCCGGCACTTTCATCATTTCGTCAATCACATCCGGTAAAAACGACGGCTCAACGCGCGGGCGACCAATCCCCTCAATCAGGCTGCCACGCTCGCTGCGCAGCGTACGATCGCGGCTGTGCCAGTAATCGAAAAACACCGAGTGCTGCGGATCGACCACCAGCAGGCGCGTGTCGTGGCCCTGATAGCGGATGTAGCGCCCCAGCGTAGCCGAGGTGCCGCCGGTGCCGGCGCTCATGATCAGGGTGTGTGGCACCGGGAAAGGTTCATGCGCCATCTGGCGGAAAATGCTTTCGGCAATATTGTTGTTGCCGCGCCAGTCGGTAGCGCGTTCGGCATAGGTAAACTGGTCCATAAAATGGCCGTTGAGTTCACGCGCCAGACGCTCGGATTCGCTGTACAGCTGGCACGGATCGGCGACGAAGTGGCACTCCCCGCCGTAAAAGCGGATCAGCTCGATTTTGCGCCGCGCAGTGCTGGCTGGCATCACGGCGATAAACGGCAGGCCGAGCAGACGGGCAAAATAGGCTTCCGACACCGCGGTGCTGCCGGAGGAGGCTTCGATGATCGGCGTGTTTTCTCCAATCCAGCCATTGGCCAGACCATAGAGAAACAGCGAACGCGCCAGGCGATGTTTCAGGCTGCCGCTTGGATGGGTGCTTTCATCCTTAAGATAAAAGCGAATGCCCGGGAAATCGTCCAGCGTAAAACGGATCAGGTGCGTATCAGCGGAGCGCTGAAAGTCGGCGTTAATTTCATTGATAGCGTGGCGAACCCAGGGCGTTTGCATGGTGCGATTCCTGCAGCGAGATTGCGCTCAGTGTAAGGCACTGGCAGGAAAAAGAGGTTGCTAAAAGTTGGTTATAATCGGCAAATAAGAGAAAATTTTTCTCCTGAGGTGGCGAATGCTAGATAAAACTGACCGCACACTGCTGGCGCTGCTGCAAAAAGACTGCACGCTGTCGCTGCAGGCGCTGGCCGATGCGGTGAATCTCACCACCACACCGTGCTGGAAACGCCTGAAAAAGCTGGAAGATGATGGCATTATTCGGGCGCGCGTCGCGTTGCTGGATGGTGAAAAGCTCGGCCTGTCGCTCACCGCCTTTATGCTGATCAAAACCCAGCAGCACAGCAGCGACTGGTTTCAGCAGTTTGTCGCGGTGGTACAGCAGATGCCGGAAGTGATGGCCTTTTACCGCATGGCGGGCGAGTACGACTACCTGCTGCGCATTCAGGTGGCCGATATGAAGAGCTACGACGCGTTTTACAAGCGTCTGGTTAACGGCGTGCCGGGGCTGATTGACGTCACCTCCAGCTTCGCTATGGAAGAGATTAAATACACCACCGCCTTGCCGGTAGCGCCCTGAACGGGCATCACAAGAGATTGTTTTGTGCGATTATTCAGCCAGTTAAGTTGGTATTTTTTGCGCGAGTGGCGGCGCTATCTGGGCGCCATCAGCTTGCTGATTATCATTGCGCTGCTGCAGCTGCTGCCTCCGCATCTGGTCGGCGTGATTGTCGACGGCGTGACCCAGCACAGCCTGACGCGCGGCGAAATTTTTCTGTGGATCGGCGTGATGCTGGTGACCGCAGTGATTGTCTATTTGCTGCGCTACGTCTGGCGCGTGCTACTGTTCGGCGCCTCTTACCAGCTGGCGGTGGAGCTGCGCGAAGATTTTTACCGTCAACTTAGCCGCCAGCATCCGGCGTTTTACCTGCGCCACCGTACCGGCGATCTGATTGCGCGCGCGACCAACGATGTCGATCGCGTGGTGTTTGCCGCGGGTGAAGGGGTGCTGACGCTGGTGGATTCGCTGGTGATGGGGCTGGTCGTGCTGGCGGTAATGAGCGTGCAGATCAGCTGGGAGCTGACGCTGCTGGCGCTGATTCCCATGCCGATTATGGCGCTGGTGATCCAGAAAGACGGCGCGCGCCTGCATCAGCGCTTCAAAGTGGCGCAGGCGGCGTTCTCCAGCCTGAACGATCAAACGCAGGAGAGTCTGACCAGCATCCGCATGATCAAAGCCTTTGGCCTGGAAGATCATCAGTCGAGCCAGTTTGCCGATATCGCCAGCGACACCGGCCGCAAAAATCTGCACGTGGCGCGCGTCGATGCGCGCTTCGATCCCATCATTTATATCGCCGTGGGCTTTTCGAATCTGCTGGCGATTGGCGGTGGCGGCTGGATGGTGTGGCACGGTTCACTGACGCTCGGGCAGCTCACCAGCTTCGTCATGTACTTAGGGCTGATGATTTGGCCGATGCTGGCGCTGGCGTGGATGATTAACATCGTCGAGCGCGGCAGCGCGGCGTGGAGCCGTATTGGTGCGCTGCTGGCGGAAGCGCCTGCGGTTGAGGATGGTCAGCAGCCACTGCCGGCGGAAGCGGGCGTGCTGCAGGTGGCGATCCGCGCCTTCCACTATCCGGCGAGCAGCGCGCCGGTGCTGAGCGACGTGCATTTCCAGTTACAGCCCGGGCAGATGCTTGGGCTGTGCGGGCCTACCGGCTGCGGCAAAAGCACGCTGCTGAGCCTGATTCAGCGCCATTTTGATATCGATCAGGGCGAGATTTGCTATCACGCCATTCCGCTGCCGCAGCTGCGGCTGGACAGCTGGCGCAGCCGGCTGGCGGTGGTCAGTCAGACGCCGTTCCTGTTTTCCGATACCGTTGCGAATAACCTGGCGCTGGGCCGCCCGGAGGCAACGCAGGAAGAGATCGAGCGCGTGGCGCAGATGGCCTGCGTGCACGATGACATTCTGCGTCTGCCGCAGGGTTACGCTACCGAAGTGGGCGAGCGCGGCGTCATGCTTTCTGGCGGGCAGAAACAGCGCATCGCCATTGCGCGTGCGCTGTTGCTCAACGCGGAGATTCTGATCCTCGACGATGCGCTGTCGGCGGTTGATGGCCGTACCGAACATGAAATCCTGCATAACCTGCGCCTGTGGGGCAAAGGGCGCACGCTGATCATTAGCGCGCATCGACTGTCGGCGCTGACCGAAGCCAGCGAGATTCTGGTATTGCAGCAGGGCGCAGTGGCACAGCGCGGCGATCACGATACGCTGGCGGCGCAGCCGGGCTGGTATCGCGATATGTATCGCTATCAGCAGCTGGAAGCCGCACTGGATGAGGACGAGGCAGAACAGGGAGCCGACCATGGCTAAATCGCAACGCTTATGGCCAACGCTGAAACGCCTGCTGGCCTACGGTAAACCGTGGCGCAAATCGCTGTGGCTGGCCGTCGGCATGCTGTGGATCGCTGCCGCTGCCGAAGTCACCGGTCCGGTGCTGGTGAGTTATTTTATCGATAACCTGGTGGCAAAACACCAGATGCCGTGGGGCATCGTGGCCGGGCTGCTGGTGGGCTTTGTGCTGCTGCAGCTGCTGGCAGCGGGCCTGCACTATTTCCAGGCGCTGCTGTTTAACCGCGCGGCGATTGGCGTTGTGCAGCAACTGCGCGTCGACGTGATGAATGCGGCGCTGCGCCAGCCGCTCAGTGCTTTCGACACTCAGCCGGTGGGGCAGATTATTTCGCGCGTCACCAACGACACCGAAGTGATCAAAGATCTTTACGTCACGGTGGTGGCCACTGTGCTGCGCAGCGCTGCGCTGATTGGCGCGATGCTGGTGGCGATGTTTGCACTCGACTGGCGTATGGCGCTGGTGGCGCTGGTGATTTTCCCGCTGGTGTTAACGGTGATGCTGATCTATCAGCGCTACAGCACGCCGATTGCGCGCCGCGTACGTAGCTATCTGGCCGAGATCAATAATGGCTTCAACGAAGTGATTAACGGCATGAGTGTGATCCAGCAGTTTCGCCAGCAGGCGCGCTTTGGCGAGCGCATGGGCGAAGCCAGCCGTTCACACTATCTGGCGCGGATGGAGACGCTGCGGCTGGACGGCTTCCTGCTGCGTCCGCTGCTCAGCCTGTTTTCTGCACTGATTTTGTGCGGTCTGCTAATGCTGTTCAGCTTTGCCACGCCGGGCGTGTTTGAGGTTGGCGTGCTTTACGCCTTTATCACTTACCTTGGCCGCCTTAACGAGCCACTGATCGAGCTCACCACGCAGCAGTCAATGCTGCAGCAGGCGGTGGTGTCGGGCGAGCGTATTTTTGAACTGATGGATGCGGCGCAGCAGGGCTACGGCAGTGACGCTCAGCCGCTGGCTTCCGGGCTTATCACCCTGCGCGATGTCAGCTTTGCCTACCGCGACAACCGCGACGTGCTCAGCCATATCGATCTCGAGGTGCCGGCGCGCGGCTTCGTGGCACTGGTCGGCCACACCGGCAGCGGCAAAAGCACCTTAGCCAATCTGCTGATGGGCTACTATCCGGTGACGCGCGGCAGCATAGAACTGGATGGCCGCCCGCTGCGCCAGTTGACGCACGATGCGCTGCGCGGCAGCGTGGCGATGGTGCAACAGGATCCGGTGGTACTGGCCGATACGCTATTGGCCAACGTGCGCCTTGGACGCGATATCAGCGAAGAGGACGTGTGGCGCGCGCTGGAGAAGGTGCAGCTGGCACCGCTGGCCCGCACGATGCGCGACGGCATTCATACCCGGCTCGGTGAGCAGGGGAACACGCTGTCGGTCGGGCAGAAGCAGCTGCTGGCGCTGGCGCGCGTGCTAGTGTCGCTTCCGCAGATTCTGATCCTCGATGAGGCCACTGCCAATATCGACTCAGGCACCGAGCAGGCGATTCAGCAGGCGCTGCGTACGTTGCGCCAGCACAGCACGCTGGTGGTGATTGCTCACCGTCTTTCCACCATCACCGAAGCGGATCAGATTCTGGTGCTGCACCGTGGTCAGGTAGTCGAACGCGGTACGCACACCGAACTGCTGGCGCAGCAGGGCCGTTACTGGCAGATGTACCAGCTGCAGCAGGCTGGCGATGAACTCGCGGCGGGCATACCCGCAACCGCAGAGGGGTGATTTGCACCTTTTTTGCGCAGATTTATCGGAATGTTCTGTATTGATGCACTCCTTTGAGGCCGCAAGCACCAAAGGAGTGCAGTAAAGTCCCACCTTTCTGTTTTTCCGAATGAAAACCTTGCCCGTTACGCCATACCGGAGCGCGATACTCTGCGCCCGGCAGCCTTAGCGCCCACTTTTGCCATTTGTGGCACAGCCTTTGCTTAACTCTCTGCGTGTCCGCGAAGACTCACCTATTTTTATATCCGGAGGGGAACGTATGAAGCTGGTTACCGTGGTAATCAAACCATTTAAGCTGGAGGACGTGCGTGAAGCCTTATCCTCCATTGGCATTCAGGGCCTGACCGTGACCGAAGTGAAAGGCTTCGGTCGTCAGAAAGGCCATGCAGAACTGTACCGCGGTGCCGAGTACAGCGTTAACTTCCTGCCAAAAGTAAAAATCGATATTGCGATTGCGGACGATCAGCTGGATGAAGTGGTGGATGTGATCAGCAAAGCCGCGTACACCGGCAAAATTGGCGACGGCAAAATTTTCGTCGCGGAACTGCAGCGCGTGATTCGTATTCGTACCGGCGAGACCGACGAAGCAGCACTGTAACTGGGGCTCTGAATTGTGATGGGATGGAAAGAAATGAATAAAGTAATGACTAAGTTGGGCCTCACCAGCCTGGCGCTGTTACCGTCTCTTGCGATGGCAGCTGCGCCTGCCGTAGCGGATAAAGCCGATAACGCGTTTATGATGATTTGTACCGCGCTGGTACTGTTCATGACAATTCCCGGCATTGCCCTGTTTTACGGCGGCCTGATTCGCGGCAAAAACGTGCTGTCGATGCTGACGCAGGTCGCGGTGACGTTCGCGTTAGTGTGCGTACTGTGGATCGTCTACGGCTACTCGCTGGCGTTCAGTGAAGGCAACGCCTTCTTCGGTAACTTCCAGTGGGCGATGCTGAAAAATATCGAGCTGAAAGCGGTGATGGGCAGCTTCTATCAGTACA
The DNA here is from genome assembly GCF_011752635.1 of Pantoea sp. Cy-640. Classification (NCBI taxonomy): domain Bacteria; kingdom Pseudomonadati; phylum Pseudomonadota; class Gammaproteobacteria; order Enterobacterales; family Erwiniaceae; genus Pantoea; species Pantoea sp. Cy-640. The sequence goes on from NZ_VWXB01000005.1 coordinate 185,602, forward strand.
TTCACGTGGCGTTCCAGGCTTCCTTTGCCTGTATCACCGTGGGGCTGATTGTTGGTTCGCTGGCTGAGCGTATTCGCTTCTCCGCGGTACTGATTTTCGTACTGGTGTGGCTGACGCTGGCCTATCTGCCTATCGCACATATGGTGTGGGCTGGCGGCTTCCTGGCACAGGATGGCGCGCTGGACTTCGCTGGCGGTACCGTGGTGCACATCAACGCCGCCGTTGCGGGTCTGGTTGGTGCTTACCTGGTAGGCAAGCGTGCTGGCTTCGGTAAAGAAGCGTTCAAACCGCATAACCTGCCGATGGTGTTTACCGGTACCGCGATTCTGTACGTTGGCTGGTTCGGCTTCAACGCCGGCTCTGCGTCTTCCGCGAACGAAATCGCGGCGCTGGCCTTCCTGAATACCGTGGTGGCCACTGCGGGTGCCGTGCTGTCGTGGGTGTTTGGTGAGTGGGCGCTGCGCGGTAAGCCTTCACTGCTGGGTGCGTCTTCTGGCTTCATCGCCGGTCTGGTTGCCATCACGCCAGCCTGTGGTTATGTCGGCGTCGGCGGCGCACTGATTATCGGTCTGGCCGGTGGCCTGGCAGGTATCTGGGGTGTGACCACGCTGAAGAAATGGCTGCGCGTGGATGACCCGTGCGACGTGTTCGGTGTGCACGGCGTGTGTGGCATCCTCGGTTGTGTCCTGACCGGCGTGTTTGCCTCCTCGTCACTGGGCGGCGTGGGCTACGCAGAAGGCGTGACCATGGGCCATCAGGTTTGGGTTCAGCTGTTCAGCTGTGGCCTGACCATCGTCTGGTCTGGCGTGGTCGCATTCATCGGCTTCAAGCTGGCAGATATGATTGTTGGCCTGCGCGTACCGGAAGAACAGGAACGTGAAGGTCTGGATGTGAACAGCCACGGCGAGAACGCTTACAACCAGTAAGTGCCGGCTGGCAGAAGAGCAGTGCGCTATAACTATAATGATGAGAAAGGGGCGAGATAATCGCCCCTTTTTTTATGCTTCGCGCTGACGCATCACCCCTTCCTGCACCGTCGTCGCCACCAGCGTGCCGTCCTGGCTGAAGAACTCACCGCGCACGAAGCCGCGCGCGCCGGACGCTGAGGTGCTTACCACGCTGTACAGGAGCCACTCCGAGAGATCGAATGGACGGTGGAACCACATGGAGTGGTCAATCGTCGCCACCTGCATATCCGGCTCAAGGAAGCCTTTGCCATGCGGCTGCAGCGCGACCGGCAGAAAGTTGAGATCGGAAGCGTAGCCCAGCAGATATTGATGAATGCGGCGATCGTCCGGCAGCTGGCCATTGGCACGCACCCAGACCTGGCGCAGCGGCTCATCAACGTGGCCTTTCAGCGGATTATGGATCTGCACCGGACGGATATCCAGCGGGCGCTCGGCGAGGAATTTTTCTTTCAGCTTGAGCGGCAGGTGCGCAGCCAGCCGGTGGGCGAGATCCTGCTCGGAGGGCAGGTTATCGGGTCCGGGCACCTGCGGCATGCTGTTCTGATGTTCGAAGCCATCTTCCGGTGCCTGAAAGGAGGCGGTCATGTAGAAGATCGGCTGACCGTTCTGTACGGCGCTGACGCGGCGGGCGCTGAAGCTTTTGCCGTCGCGCAGGGTTTCCACATCGTAAATAATGGCTTTCTGGCTGTCGCCCGGGCGCAGAAAGTAGCTGTGGAACGAGTGGATAATACGGGCTTCCGGCACGGTTTGTTTTGCCGCATACAGCGCCTGTCCCACCACCTGGCCGCCAAACACCTGGCGCAGGCCGAGATCTTCACTCTGGCCGCGAAACAGACCCTCTTCCAGTTTTTCCAGATTCAATAAATTAAGCAGGTTGTGCAGTGCCTGGCTCATAACGGATTCCTCAGTGATGCCAATGGCGTCAGTGTGAAAGATCCGACCAGTTTGCGCAACGCTTTTACCCGGTTTTCAGCAGGATGGCGGGGCTTCAGGCGCAAAGCGGATTTTTGTGCCAGAATTAACAGCAATCGGCGGTGGAAAACCCAGCCAATAAATTTACCGCCGACAATCATAGTGTTCATAAGGAGACGACATCGATGAAACTCTGGCATGTAATTAGCGGTATGACACTGGCGGTGGCAATCACAGGCTGTGCCGATCACAGTAAACCCGTGCCGACGCCAACTTTAGGCGCCAGCGTGGCCGGGCAGCCGTCGGCGATTGCCCAGCCAAACGTAAGCGGTTCCGTCTATATTCGCCAGCGTATTGCGCTGCCGCCGGATGCTGTGCTGACCGTGACGCTGGCCGATGCGTCACTGGCGGACGCGCCGTCCAAAGTGCTGTCACAGCGTGTGGTTCGCACCGAGGGCAAGCAGGCACCGTTCCAGTTTGTGCTGCCCTTTAACCCGGCTGATATCCAGCCGAACGCGCGCATTTTGCTGAGCGCAGCGATCACCATCGACGGCAAGCTGGCGTTTATTACCGATACGGTGAAACCGGTGATTAATCAGGGTGGAACGAAAGCGGAACTGCTGCTGGTACCGGTGACCAATATGGCGATGCCAACCCAGCCGGGCGCTGCTACCACCGTGCCTTCGACGTCGCCAACTCAGGTTACGCCGTCAGCCTCCGTGCCGGCACCAACCAGTCTGTAACACACCCATCGCAGCAGACAGGCTCCCGGGCCCGCTGCCGTGAAGTAAAGCGTCACACGCCAGGGATGGCGTGTGCCGAGCGATCAGGGACGAGACAGCGGCTTTACGTAACGGCTGCGGGCTCGGGGGCCACATTTTGCACCGCTTGCATTAATACTCCCAGCGATACTTCGCCAGTTCAATTTCTCCCGCATCACTCACTTCAATACCTTCGGCTTCCAGCGCATCGCGCTGACGAAAAAGATCATCGCCCTGCAGCGAAATACGACCATGACGATTAATCACGCGGAACCACGGCAGTTTACTGCCTGGCGGCAGGCGCCGCAGCACGCCGCCCACCTGACGTGCGGCACGCGGTGAACCGGCCAGCAGTGCTACATCGCCGTAGGTCGTCACTTTACCGGCAGGAATAGCGGCAACAATTTGCCAGACGCGCTCGGAAAAATTGCTCTGTTCACTCACTGACGCACCTCGTCTGCGGGAAAAGCGCCACTTTAGCATGCGATTGCGGCTATCAGCAGGGTTTTGCCGCCGGCCTGTTCAAGAAACCAACGGTTGCCCGGCCTGCGCTTGCAATTGCCAGGGGCTTCCCCGATAATGCCAGCGCTCTCAACATGAGAGCTCGTCAATGGGGGCCCTGTTGGTTCTCCCGCAACGCTAACTTGTGAACTCGGTCAGGTCCGGAAGGAAGCAGCCGCAGCAGGCGACGCGTGTGCCGGGATGTAGCTGGCAGGGCCTCCACCATTTCTGCCCATGCAAAATCCCTGCGCGCAATGCGGCACAGCACCGTATCGGCACTCCTTTGCCTGCCTGTCATCCGTGGAAATAAAGGTGAGTAACGAAGCGACCTGCGGGGAGAAAACTTAGCGGACGTACTTCCAGACAGATCCGGGCACTTTGTCATAGAGCTTGTTCATGGTCAGCTCGGCCAGACGGTGATCGGCTGCGGAGTAGAATACCGCTAACTCATCATCGGGTAATTCATACTTGTTCTTTTCAATCACCCGTTCAAGGGTGTCAATTGAGCGACAACGACGCAGTCGCATCAAATAGTCTGTTTTGGTTAAGGCTGGGTTGCTCATAAATAAACCGGTCTCACTCTGATGCTAAAAGGAATGGCTGGGTTGCTGGAGATAAGCGCACTCTTCGGCAAACAGATTAAATAAGCGTTTTGCTGAACGTTGCCACCGTTGAAGATCCTGCGTATTGATTCCATAGCTGCTAAACAGCATAAAGGTATCATCAAGATATTCATCGATTTGCGTAATCAGCGCTTCATCTTCAACATGCTTAATTTTGTAATTCATCGTGAAAGAGGCGATATGCTCAATCAAATCGTTGAGCTGTAAATTGCCTGGCGAAGTGGGATCATTAACCCAGCCGTGATGGCTGTCGGTTAGCGTCGCCATACTTTCGTCAAACAGGTTCTCACACAGAAATTTAAGCTGGGCAATATCATGCCGTTTCGGTGAGTATTCGTCCATCTTTTTCCCCTCCATAGCGAGCACAGTTACCGCGACGCGGCGAGATTTGGAAAAGCTACCAGGGAGCGATCACGAATAAAAAGAATTCAGCGACCTTTTAAATATAATCCACAATCATTAGTTTTGCTCACCCAATTACTAAATATTACAATTCGTCGCACGGTGACGGGCGGGTATTGTCTATCACCTCAAACACCAGCGCACCGGGCGTTGTCTGGAACATAACTTCTTCACGTTGGGTAAAGGTTTCATTTAAATCAAGGCAGGGATTAAATAAATCCCACGTGAAATCGTAAAGCATTTTAAATCGTTTGTGGCCGACGGGCTGAATGGAAATAATGGTAAAACTGTCCGGAACTAATTGCGCGTTTTGAGAATACCACTGTAAATCGCCGGCAAGGTCCTGGGCTATTTTGAGAATATTCCCCTGGATAATCTGGCGTAACTTGCCGCAATCATCCTCATTCACGTCAATATCACTATGAATAATAGACTGCATTCTGCATCCCGTAAAAAGCAAGGAGAGTTCTATCATTGGCTTTCAGCCCGGACATTGCAAGCCATTGGTAAACAGAAAGGGCGATTGCTGCGATGGGCGCTGGCTTGATGGCACAAATCGCCCAGGCGTATCGCCGCTGATCAATTTTTGAAACACTTTCGTCCGCGCGTCGCGATGATGCCATCAGGTAGTATATTGTTATGTTATAACATTTTGGTTGCCTATCATGAATCACAGTGGATTACTTCTCTCGCTCGGCGGGCGCCTGCTGGTAGCGCTACTGCTGAGTGGCCTGCTGGCTCTAGCCATCGTCTGGGGCCTGCACCAATGATGCGTTTTCATCGTCTGCAGGGCGGCTATCAGGGCAGGGCGGTGACGCCGGTGGTGAATGGCGAACTGGCGGCCGGCAGCATGACGGCACTGGTCGGGGCCAACGGTACGGGCAAATCAACCTTGCTCAAGACCATTGCCGGACTGCTGCCGCCGGTGGCGGGACGCTGTGAACTGCAGCTGCCGCGAAAAGCGCTGGGCTGGTTGCCGCAGCGCAGCGAGCTGGACACCCGCTTCCCGCTCACCGTCTATGAGCTGGTGGCAATGGGCTGCTGGCCGCGCTGCGGCTGGTTCGGTGGCATCACGCGTGCGCTGAGGCAGGAGATTGATGCCGCGCTGGAGGCGGTGCAGATGCGCGACTTCGCCACTGCGCAGCCCGCGATGCTCTCCGGCGGGCAGCTGCAGCGCGTGCTGTTTGCGCGCCTGATGCTCCAGCGCAGCCAGCTCTGGCTGCTGGACGAACCCTTCAACGGCATTGATACGCCGACGATAACCTTACTGATGTCGATTCTCGAGCAGCAGCAGCGGGCGGGCACCACGCTGCTGGTGGTGCTGCACGACAAGCTGCTGGTGGCGCGCCATTTTCGTGACGTGCTGTCGCTGGATGAGCGCGACAGTGCGCAGCAACCGCGGCTGTGTCGGGTGGCGTCATGACGTTACTCCAGCCGTTTATTGAGTTTGGTTTTATGCGCCGGGCGCTGGTGGCCTGCATGGCGCTGGCGATCAGTGCGACGCCGCTCGGCGTCTTTCTCTCGCTGCGCCGTATGAGCCTGGTGGGCGATGCGCTGTCCCATGCGGTACTGCCGGGCGCCGCCATCGGCTATCTGGTGTCCGGCCTGTCGCTGGTGGCGATGGGCATTGGCGGCCTGATTGCCGGGCTGGCGGTGGCGCTGTTGTCCGGTGCGGTCAGCCGTTACACCCACCTGAAGGAGGATGCCAGCTTTTCCGGCTTCTATCTGGGTTCGCTGGCGCTCGGCGTCACGCTGGTATCACTGCGCGGTTCCAGTGTCGATCTGCTGCACGTGTTGTTCGGCTCGCTGCTGGCGGTGGACAACGGCGCGATTGTGCTGGTTGGCTGCATCGCCGCGTTCACCCTGCTGATGCTGGCCGTGATCTTCCGGCCGCTGGTCATTGATGCCTTTGATCCTGATTTTCTGCGTGCGCAGGGAAAATGGAGCGCACCGCTGGTGCACGGTATTTTCCTCACGCTGGTGGTGCTGAATCTGGTGGCGGGTTTTCAGGTGCTCGGCACGCTGATGTCCGTTGGGCTGATGATGCTGCCCGCCACCAGCGCGCGCTTCTGGAGCCGTCACCTTACGCGCATGCTGGCGATTGCCATGCTGCTGGCGCTGATCGCCGCCTTTATCGGACTGTTGCTCTCCTGGCACTATGCCCTGCCTGCCGGACCGGCGGTGGTACTGAGTGCGGCCGTACTGTTTTTGCTGTCTGTGTTGACAGGACCATGTGGCGGCCTGCTGCGCCGTCGATAATAAGATGACAAGGGGATAAGTATGAAGAAGTTACCGTTGAGTCTGGCGATTGGCGCGATGCTGATTAGCCCGCTGACGCTGGCAAAAACCGTTGATGCCGTAGCCAGTTTTACCGTGCTGGCAGACATCGTTAAACAGGTCGGCGGCGATCACGTTAAGGTGAAATCGCTGGTGGGTCCGGATGGCGATCCGCACACCTTTGAGCCCACGCCGCAGGATAGTCAGGCGCTGGCGCAGGCCGATGTGGTGTTCGTCAGCGGGCTGGGCATGGAAGGCTGGATGGACCGGCTGATTAGCGCGTCCGGCTACAAGGGCACGGTGGTGGTCGCCTCGAACGGCGTCAATACGCGCAAAATGGAGGAGGATGGCAAAACCATCACCGATCCACACGCGTGGAACAGCATGCACAACGGCGTGATCTACGCCACCAACGTGATGAACGCGCTGATCAAAGCCGATCCGGACGATGCCGCCGACATCCGTCACAGCGGTGAACGCTATATTCAGCAGTTGCAGAAGCTGGATAGCTGGGCCAAAAGTGAATTTGCCGGCGTGGCGCAAAGTAAACGCAAGGTACTCACCAGCCATGATGCCTTTGGCTATTTCGGCCAGCGCTACGGTGTGACATTCCTCGCGCCGGTGGGCTTCTCAACCGAAGCGGAAGCCAGCGCCAGCGATGTCGCCGCTATCATCAAACAGCTCCGGGCCGAGCATATCACGACCTACTTTATGGAGAATCAGACCGATCCGCGTCTGGTGAAACAGATCGCCAGTGAAACCGGTGCGCAACCCGGTGGCGAGCTCTATCCGGAAGCGCTGTCAGCGGCCAGCGGGCCGGCGCCTACCTATGAGGCGGCGTTTAAGCACAACGTGGAAACTCTGCTGCACAGCATGAAGTAAAAAAAAGGCCGGGGAGCATCCCGGCCAATTATCACGACACTTTCCTAACGTTTTTTCTTTCTTCCCTGCACCGCCTTAAAGCGCGGGTTGGTTTTGCAAATCACATAAATACGACCTTTACGCCGCACGACTTTGCAATCTTTGTGACGGGTCTTGGCAGACCGCAATGAACTGACAACTTGCATGTGGCTGAACTCCGGTTATTTGCTGCGCGTCAGGAAGCTGCCAAAACGCTTGTTGAAGCGTGCGGCGCTGCCCTCTTTGGCAAACTCTTTCTGTTTACCGGTGTAGTAAACGTGCGACTTCGACGACACATCAAGCGTGACGTACGGCAGCTCTTCACCCTCAAACTGGATGGTACGATCGGTCTGAATCGTTGAGCCGACTTTGAAGTATTCGTCGACGGTGGTGTCGTGGAACACCACAGGACGGTAATGCGGATGAATGTTTGGTTTCATAGTAGCGCTCTCGTGTAATGTTATAATATAACAATATTATGAACCTCACGCCGCAGGATTGCAACCACGCGTCCGGTGCGGGTTTGTCATGGGACGTGCGGGCCGGGGAGTGCGCATTAAAAAAGGCCGCTTGCGCGGCCTTTAAGCAGAGAGAGACTATCAGTGAGGGTGATCGACCGGATGGCCCTGTTCCAGCTCAGACTTGTTCTTGCTGAAACGGCGGCGCACCACCACGAAGAACACCGGCACGAAGAAGATCGCCAGCGCGGTGGCCGTCACCATCCCGCCCATTACGCCGGTACCGACGGCGTTCTGTGCGCCGGAGCCGGCACCGCTGCTGATCGCCAGCGGCAGTACGCCGAGGATGAACGCCAGCGACGTCATCAGAATCGGACGCAGACGCATACGTGAGGCTTCCAGCGTCGACTCGACCAGCCCTTTGCCTTCTTTCTCCATCAAATCCTTGGCGAATTCGACGATCAGGATGGCGTTCTTCGCCGAGAGACCAATGGTGGTCAACAGACCCACCACAAAGTACACGTCGTTACTCAGACCGCGCAGCGTGGTGAAGAGCAGGGCGCCAATCACACCCAGCGGCACCACCAGCATGACCGCGAACGGAATCGACCAGCTCTCATACAGTGCGGCCAGACACAGGAACACCACAATCAGCGAAATGGCGTACAGTGCAGGCGCCTGGTTGCCGGACAGGCGTTCCTGATAGGACATGCCGGTCCAGTCGTAGCCGATACCCGCAGGCAGCTTCGAGGCGAGGCTCTCCATCAGGTTCATGGCATCACCCGAGCTCTTGCCCGGTGCTGCCTGACCCAGGATCTCCATTGATGGCAGACCGTTGTAACGCTCCAGACGCGGTGAACCATACTGCCACTTCGCCGAAGAGAAGGCAGAGAACGGCACCATGGTCCCGGCGCTATTGCGCACGTACCATTTGCTGATGTCATCCGGCAGCATGCGCGAGTCGGCCTGACCCATCACGTACACTTTCTTCACGCGACCACGGTCGATGAAGTCGTTGACGTAAGAACCGCCCCAGGCCGCACCCAGCGTGGTGTTGATGTCAGACAGCGACACACCAAGCGCCTGCGCTTTTTCCTGATCGATAATCAGTTTGTACTGCGGCGTATCTTCCAGCCCGTTCGGACGCACGCCTACCAGCGTATCCGGATGCTGGGCAATCATACCAAACAGCTGGTTACGCGCGGCGGTCAGCTTCTCATGGCCGAGGTTACCCTGATCGATCAGCTGGAAGTCGAAACCGGTGGCGTTACCCAGTTCGATAATGGCCGGCAGGTTGAACGGGAACACCATGGCATCTTTGATCTGACCCAGCGCCTGCATCGCACGTCCGGCAATCGCCGGCACTTTCAGGCTGGCATCACCACGCTCATCCCATGGCTTCAGGCTGACGAAGGCGATACCGGTGTTCTGTCCACGACCGGCGAAGCCAAAGCCGTTAACGGTAAACACCGAATTCACGCTGTCTTTCTCTTTGGTCAGGAAGTAATCCGTAACCTGATCCAGCACCTTCTGCGTACGTTCCTGGGTCGCACCGGCAGGCAGCTGCGCCTGTGCCAGTAACAGCCCCTGATCCTCTTCCGGCAGGAACGAGGTAGGCAGTTTCAGGAACAGGTAAGCCATGCCGACCACAATCAGCAGATAAATCAGCAGATAGCGACCGGTGCTGCGCACAATGTGGCCGACGCTGTCGACGTAATGGTTGGTGCTCTTATCAAACAGGCGGTTAAACCAGCCGAAGAAACCGGTGGTTTTGCCGTGTTCGCCTTTTTTGATGGGCTTCAGCATGGTGGCACACAGCGCTGGCGTCAGAATCAACGCCACCAGCACCGACAGCGCCATCGCCGAAACGATGGTGATCGAGAACTGACGATAAATCACCCCGGTTGAGCCACCGAAGAACGCCATCGGGATAAATACCGCTGACAGCACCAGCGCTATGCCAACCAGCGCGCCCTGGATCTGTTCCATCGAGCGTTTGGTGGCTTCTTTCGGCGGTAATCCTTCTTCCGCCATGACGCGCTCAACGTTTTCCACCACCACGATGGCGTCATCCACCAGCAGGCCGATGGCGAGCACCATGCCGAACATCGTCAGGGTGTTTATCGAGTAGCCAAAGGCACTGATGATGGCAAAGGTGCCCAGCAGCACCACCGGCACGGCGATGGTAGGAATCAGCGTCGCGCGGAAGTTCTGCAGGAACAGATACATTACCAGGAACACCAGCACGATGGCTTCGAACAGCGTTTTCACCACTTCGAAAATGGAGATCTTAACGAATGGCGTGGTGTCGTACGGGTAAACGGTTTTCATGCCGGCCGGGAAGAACGGTTCCAGCTTGGCCAGTTCCGCTTTCACCGCGTCGGCGGTATCCAGCGCGTTGGCGCCGGTCGCCAGTTTGACACCGATACCGGAGGCTGGTTTGCCGTTATAGCGGGCAATGATCTCGTAGTTTTCACCGCCGAGTTCAATCTTCGCGACATCGCGCAGGCGCACCTGTGAGCCGTCCTGATTGACCTTTAGCATGATGTTGCCGAACTCTTCGGTCGAGGTCAGACGCGTCTGGGCAATGATCGAGGCGTTAAGCTGCTGACCTGGCACCGGTGGGGTACCGCCCAGCTGACCGGCGGCCACCTGGGTGTTCTGGGTTTGCAGCGCGCTGATCACATCCACCGGCGTCAGCTGGTAGTTGTTAAGCTTGTGCGGATCGAGCCAGATACGCATCGCATACTGCGCACCAAACACCTGAGTGTCACCGACGCCAGGCGTACGGCTGATCGGATCTTTGATGTTCGACGCTACGTAGTCTGAGATGTCGTTCTGCGTCATGCTGCCATCTTCGCTGACGAAACCGGCCACCATCAGGAAGCTGCTGGAGGATTTTTTCACCTGAATCCCCTGCTGCTGTACTTCCTGCGGCAGCAGTGGCATCGCCAGCTGCAGTTTGTTCTGCACCTGCACCTGAGCAATGTCGGCGTCAGTGCCAGACTGGAAGGTCAGCGTCAGCGTCAGCGTACCAGAAGAGTCACTGCTCGAGGACATATACATCAGCCCGTCGATGCCGTTCATATTCTGTTCGATAACCTGCGTTACCGAATCCTGTAGCGTTTTCGCATCTGCACCCGGATAAGATGCCTGGATTTCAACTGCCGGCGGCGCAACGTTGGGATATTGCTCGATCGGAAGTTTGATAATCGATAGCGCACCCGCCAGCATAATAATGATGGCAAGCACCCAGGCAAAAATGGGGCGATCGATAAAGAACTTAGCCATGTATCAACGGCTCCTGTTTATGACGATGATTTAGCAGACTGAGATTCCGGTGCGGCTTTGGCATCATCTTTGACTTCCTGCGGCGTCACCTGAGCACCCGGTTTAGCACGCTGAATACCGACGGTAATTACGCGATCGCCCTCTTTCAGGCCATCGGTCACCAGCCATTTGTCGCCAAACGCCTGGTTCGCGGTAATCTTACGCACTTCAACTTTATTATCCGCGCCCACTACCATCGCGGTGGCTTCACCGGTTGGCGTGCGGGTTACGCCGGTCTGCGGTACCAGCAGCGCCGTCGGGTTAGTGCCCTCATCCAGACGTGCACGCACGAACATGCCCGGCAGCAAACGATGATCCGGATTCGGGAAAATCGCGCGCAGGGTAATCGAGCCGGTGGTTTCATCCACGGTAACATCAGAGAATTCCAGTGTGCCCGGCTGGCTGTATGCGCTACCGTTCTGCATCAGCAGGGTAACGTTAGCTTTGCCGTCGTTCTGTTTCAGCTGACCAGACTCCAGCTCGCCGCGCAGGCGCAGGAAATCATCGCTGGATTGGGTCACATCGACGTACATCGGGTCGAGTTGCTGCACGGTCGCCAGCGCGGTGGTCTGGCCGTTCGACACCAGCGCACCTTCCGTCACCGAGGATTTACCAATGCGGCCGCTGATTGGCGAGGTCACTTTGGTGTACGCCAGGTTAATGCGGGCGGTTTCCACATTGGCCTGCGCCGCCTGCACGGCTGCGGCGGTCTGCGCGGCGGTGGCCGCGGCGTTATCGTAGTCCTGCTGACTGATATATTTGGTACCCAGCAGTGGCTTGTAACGATTCACCGTCAGTTGGGCAACGCGCGCGTTGGCCTGAGCCTGGGCTAAATCGCCTTTTGCGCTGTCGTATGCGGCCTGATAGGTGGCGGGATCGATCTGGTACAGCGAATCGCCGGCTTTAACATCACTGCCTTCAACAAAATTACGCTTGAGAATGATACCTGACACCTGCGGACGCACTTCAGCCACGCGGAACGCCGAAGTACGGCCTGGCAGTTCGGTGGTGATTTTCAGGGGCTCGTTTTTTAACGTGACAACACCCACTTCCGGGGGCTGCTGCTGGGCGGCTTGCTGGGATTTATTATCATCACATCCTGTTAACAAAAAGCTGCCTGTAAGCATCACGGCGGCCGCCAGAGGCGCTAATCCTCTGTTTTTATTCATAAATAAACCTCTAGTGTCCGATATCAAATGATCAATGGATCACAAACCGTTAAACCCATTGCTGCGTTAAAACACGGGTCGTGCTATGGTACATACATTCACAAATGTATGTAAACTTGCCAGTTTGTAAAAACAGTCCTCTATGGCACGAAAAACCAAAGCGCAAGCACTTGAAACGCGACATCAAATTCTGGATGCCGCTTTAGCTCACTTTTCTGAACACGGTGTGGCCGCCACCTCACTGGCGGATATCGCCGCGGCCGCTGGCGTCACGCGCGGCGCTATCTACTGGCATTTTAAAAATAAAGCCGATCTCTTACAGGAGATCTGGCTGCGCTGCGACGCCGGGCTCGACGATGTGGAACTTGAGTATCAGACAAAATACCCTGGCGATCCACTTTCTGTAATGCGTTCGATGCTGATCTATATCCTTGAAGCCACAGCAAAGGATCCACAAAGACGCGCATTAATGGAGATTATCTTCCATAAATGTGAGTTCGTTGGCGAAATGTCGACGTTAATGGCGATGCAGCAGGGGCTGCTGCAGGCGTGTTATGACCGCATCGAAGAGGTGCTGCGCAGCTGTATCGAGGCCGGGCAGCTCCCGGCCAGCCTCAACACCCGCCAGGCGGCGCTGCTGATGCGCGGCTACATCAGCGGCATGATGGAGAGCTGGTTGTTCAATCCGCAAAGTTTTGATCTGGTGAGTGAAGCGCCGCAGGTGGTCGAGGCCTTTATAGATATGCTGCGCCTGAGCCCGACGCTCGCCGGCACGCGCTAAGCGGTGCGTTCGGCCGCCAGCTTCTGCTCGTAATCGCGCTGGACAATCGCCAGCGCAGCCAGCACCGTGGCCGTGGGTACCTGGTTTTCCTCCAGCAGCTGAATTAAATCGACCGCCAGCTTGATGTCGTCCGGCGCGGTATCCAGCGTCATAGTGTCTCCTAAATACGTAGTTTAGCGGCGACCAGCAGCATCAGCAGAGCACCGGCCAGCGCCACGGCAAAGCCCGTCGGATGCAGCGTACCGAGGTCGCCCGTGGTGAAATACGTGGCGATGTAGCCGCCAATCAGCGCGCCGATCACCGCCAGCACCAGCGTCGGCACCAGTCCGCCGGGACGGCCGGGAAACACCCTCCGCTTTAGCCAGCCGGCAGCCAGGCCAATAATAATCCAGATGATAAGGGTCATGCTTCTCCTCCCGTCAGCGCTGTTTCCAGTATAGAGGAAAGCGAACGGCTTACGGCTGCGCCGCAATCTCCAGTTTATGCAGCGCGGCGCGGCAGCGCGCCAGCCGCTCCTGCAGAATCTCCACCTCGCGCATCAGCTGCTGCTGCACGCTCAGCGTTTCAGCGCGCGCCAGGTGCTGTTCGCGCTGCTGCAGCATGGCCAGCAATCGCGTTTCGTAGCCGCGGTACTCATCACGCTTCGGCTGCAGCGGATCGCGACGCGGCCGTTCACGCACCACGCGCAGTTGCTGGCTACTGCACTCGCGCTGCAGCGCGGCAATCTGGTCCAGCACCTTCTGCGCCAGCCACTGGCGGCGCGACGCATCACTGTCGGACGCCGCGAGCTGCGCCGCATTGTGCTGCAGCTCTTGCAGATAGTCAGCCAGCCGCGTGCCTTTGCAGCGAAACAGCTGCGCGTCAAAGCGCGGCTGACGGCAGCTACCGTCCGGCTGCTGCGCAATCTGCTGGCGCAGCGTGTCAATCATTGCATGCAGACGCTGTTGGGCGGGCAGTTGAGGCATCACTTCGATTCCGTCTGTGTTAACGTAGCGCTGTTGTGACATTTTTCAGGCATCTGGCATGCAGCGCATTTTACTGTTAAGCCTTGGCTGGCTGGCGATTGTGCTGGGCACGCTGGGCATTGTATTACCTTTACTACCGACCACGCCATTCGTGTTGCTGGCCGCCTGGTGTTTTGCCCGCTCGTCGCCACGCTTTCACCACTGGCTGCTGTGGCGCTCGCCGTTTGGCCGCTATCTGCGCCACTGGCAGCAGCATCGCGCCATGCCGCCCGGTGCCAAAAGCCGCGCCATGTTGCTGATTGTCATCACCTTTGCGGTTTCAATCTGGCTGGTGAAGCTGCTGTGGCTGCGCATCCTGCTCGGTGTGATGCTGGCGCTGCTGCTGCTCATGCTGTGGCGCATCCCGGTTGTAGCAGAAAGTGCGAACCCGCACGAACCGTAGCATCAGGGTTGCATTTAGCCGGCTGTTTGCTTAGATTTGGGCATCTTCGTGCGTGGCTTCCCTTTGAGAAACGACTTCGCTTAACCCGGTTTCCGGGTATTGGCGCTGTGGAAGCTGCGCGTTTTAGATATTTTTCCAGGCGTAACCTTTATGACCGCAACTGCGCAGCAGCTTGAACTGATCAAAAACAGCATCAAAAGCATTCCTGACTATCCGAAGCCGGGCATCCTGTTCCGTGACGTCACCAGTCTGATGGAAGATCCGCAGGCGTATGCCGCAGCGATCGCCATTCTGGTGGAGCGTTATCGTAATAAAGGCATCACCAAAGTGGTGGGCACCGAAGCGCGTGGCTTCCTGTTCGGGGCGCCGGTTGCGCTGGGTCTGGGCGTGGGATTTGTGCCGGTGCGCAAGCCGGGCAAACTGCCGCGTGAAACTTTCAGCGAAAGCTACGAACTGGAGTACGGTTCAGACGCGCTGGAATTGCACAAAGACGCCATCAAACCCGGCGATGTGGTGCTGGTAGTGGACGATCTGCTGGCTACCGGCGGCACCCTTGAAGCCACGGTGAAACTGATTCGTCGTGCGGGCGGTGAAGTTAAAGATGCCGCGTTCGTGATCAACCTGTTTGATTTAAGCGGCGAAGCGCGCCTGAACGCGCTGGGTATCGACTGCTACAGCCTGGTCAACTTCCCCGGCCACTAAGGCCATCGCGCCGCCAGCCTTGATGCCCGGCGGCGCCTCTCTTCGCACTCCCTGACAGGCGTATTCCGCCCTGAAGCGCAGCGCGCAACGTATCACGGGTATAGGCATATCCGGCTGTGGCTGTTACACTCCTGTCAAAATAAACAGGGTTTGCGTCACCGCATTTTTCCCCTAAGTCCCACGGCAGAATCGGCGCAACTGAGCGTGCTGCTGTGCCAGGTTAAACAACTCCAGTGATTGAATCCACATGAGCTATCAGGTACTTGCGCGAAAATGGCGTCCCCAGGCTTTCGCCGACGTAGTCGGTCAGGAACATGTGCTGACGGCGCTGGCCAACGGGTTGTCACTGGGACGCATCCATCATGCCTATCTGTTTTCCGGCACGCGCGGCGTGGGGAAAACCTCGATTGCGCGTCTGCTGGCCAAAGGCCTCAACTGCGAAACCGGTATTACGGCCACGCCCTGCGGACAGTGCGATAACTGTCGCGAGATTGAACAGGGGCGCTTTGTCGATCTGATCGAAATCGATGCCGCCTCGCGCACCAAAGTGGAAGACACGCGCGACCTGCTGGATAACGTGCAGTATGCACCCGCGCGCGGGCGCTTTAAGGTCTATCTGATCGATGAAGTGCACATGCTGTCGCGCCACAGCTTTAATGCGCTGCTGAAAACGCTGGAAGAGCCGCCGTCGCATGTGAAATTCCTGCTGGCGACCACCGATCCGCAGAAGCTGCCGGTAACCATTCTGTCGCGCTGCCTGCAGTTCCACCTGAAAGCCCTCGACGTCGAACAGATTCAGCAGCAGCTGGCGCACGTGCTGCAGCAGGAGCAGATTGACGCCGAGCCGCGCGCGCTGCATCTGCTGGCGCGCGCCGCCGACGGCAGTATGCGCGATGCGCTCAGCCTCACCGATCAGGCGATTGCTATGGGGCAGGGCAGCGTCACGCGCGACAGCGTGGCGCAAATGCTGGGCACGCTGGATGATGAACAGCCGCTGGCGCTGATTGAAGCGCTGGTGGAAGGCAACGGCGAACAGGTGATGGCGCTGCTGAATCAGGCCGCATCGCGCGGCGTGGAGTGGGAGGCGCTGCTGGTGGAGATGCTGCGTCTGCTGCACCGTATCGCGATGGTCCAGCTGCTGCCCAGCTCGCTTGGCGAAGATGATGCCAGCCAGGCGCAGCGCCTGCGCGAACTGGCGCGCGTGCTGCCGCCTGCTGACGTTCAGCTCTATTATCAGACGCTGCTGATGGGGCGCAAAGATTTGCCGCTGGCGCCGGATCGCCGGCTGGGCGTGGAAATGACGCTGCTGCGTGCGCTGGCGTTTCATCCGCAGGCCACCATTGCTGAACCGGTGGCGCGCCCGTCGCTGACGCCGCAGGCCGCACCGGCCGTTGCCGCGCCAGCGCCTCAGACTAAAGCCGCACCCGCTGTGGCCGCGCAGCCGCAGATGGCACCGCCGATGGATGAGTCGCCGCCGCCGGCCGATGATTATCCCGATATGGCACCGGCCCCGGAGCACTTGCCCGACGCCACCAGTCAGCTGTTACAGGCGCGGACGCAGCTGCTGCGTCAGGGAGCCGGCAAAGCAAAAAAGAGTGAGCCGGCAGCGCGTTCCGCGCGGCCGGCAAACCCGGCGCTGGAACGTCTGGCAAGCGTCACCGAGCGCGTGCAACAGCGCGCGTCTGAACCGGCGGTAAAAGCGCCGGCGAAACCGGAAGCGTATCGCTGGAAAGCTCAGCAGCAGGAGGAGATTAAGCCGGAGCCGGTGGCGACGCCAAAAGCCTTGCGTTCTGCGCTGGAGCATGAGAAAACGCCAGAGCTGGCGCTCAAACTGGCGGAAGAGGCGCTGCAGCGCGATGCCTGGGCGGCAGAAATCGCCACGCTGACGCTGCCGAAGCTGGTCCAGCAGGTCGCGCTGAACGCGTGGAAAGAGGTGAATGAGCAGGGCGTGACGCTGCATTTGCGCAGCAGCCAGCGTCATCTCAACTCTGCCCCGGCGCGCCAGGCGATTCAGGACGCGCTGAGCCAGGCGGCCGGCCAGACGGTTGAACTGACCATCGTGGAAGACGATAATCCGGCGGTATTGACGCCGCTGGAGTGGCGTCAGGCCATTTATGAAGAGAAACTGGCGCAGGCGCGTCAGTCGATCGAAAGCGATACCCACATTCAGACGCTGCGTCGCTTCTTTGATGCGGACCTGGATGAAGAGAGTATCCGACCCGTATGATCACGCTGTCGCGCAGCGTTGCGCGCAGCCCCAGCAGAGAGAGAAAACTATGTTTGGTAAAGGCGGATTGGGCAACCTGATGAAACAGGCCCAGCAGATGCAGGATAAAATGGCCAAAGTTCAGGAAGAGATCGCCGCACTGGAAGTCACCGGCGAATCAGGGGCTGGCCTGGTCAAAGTGACCATCAACGGTGCGCACAACTGCCGCCGCGTTGAAGTCGATCCCAGCCTGCTGGAAGATGACAAAGAGATGCTGGAAGATCTGATCGCTGCGGCGTTCAACGATGCGGCGCGCCGTATTGATGAAACGCAGAAAGAGAAGATGGCGTCCGTCTCTGCCGGTATGCAGCTGCCGCCTGGCTTCAAGATGCCGTTCTGATGCAAACCAGTCCACTGCTTGAAGCTTTGATGGAGTCGCTGCGCTGTTTGCCGGGCGTTGGCCCGAAATCGGCGCAGCGCATGGCGTTTCATCTGTTGCAGCGCGATCGCAGCGGTGGCATGCGTCTGGCGCAGGCGCTGACCCGCGCCATGGCAGAAATCGGCCACTGTTCCGACTGCCGCACCTTCACCGAGCAGGAGATCTGCACCATCTGCGCCAATCCCCGCCGTCAGCAAAACGGCCAGATTTGCGTGGTGGAGAGCCCGGCGGATATCCACGCCATCGAGCAGACCGGCCAGTTTGGCGGTCGCTACTTTGTGCTGATGGGCCATCTGTCGCCGCTGGACGGCATCGGCCCGCAGGACATTGGCCTGGATCGGCTGGAGCAGCGCCTTGAACGTGAGACGCTGCAGGAGGTAATCCTCGCCACCAACCCCACGGTGGAAGGCGAAGCCACGGCTAACTATATCGCCGAGCTGTGCGGCCAGTATGGCGTCGACGCCAGCCGCATTGCGCACGGGGTTCCGGTCGGCGGTGAACTGGAAATGGTCGACGGCACAACGCTGTCGCACTCGCTTGCCGGACGGCACAAGATTAAATTCTGACCACTTGCCGGTATCCTGCTGCGATACCGGCTTGAAATTCTTCCCACCATCCCCATTTCACTCTCAACAATTGATCAACCCCGATTCTGTTGAGGTAGCAATGACCATGAAAGGACAAGAGACGCGTGGCTTCCAGTCAGAGGTAAAACAACTTCTGCACCTGATGATCCATTCCCTCTATTCAAACAAAGAGATTTTCCTGCGTGAACTGATCTCCAACGCCTCTGATGCGGCTGACAAGCTGCGCTTCCGCGCACTGTCGACGCCGGATCTGTACGAAGGCGATGGCGACCTGCGCGTGCGTATCTCGGTCGACAAGGAAAAACGCACGCTGACGCTGAGCGATAACGGCATCGGTATGCGCCGTGATGAGGTGATTGAAAACCTCGGTACCATCGCGAAATCCGGTACCAAAGCGTTTCTGGAATCGATGGGTTCCGATCAGGCAAAAGACAGCCAGCTGATCGGCCAGTTCGGCGTCGGTTTCTACTCGGCGTTTATCGTCGCTGACAAAGTGACGGTACGCACCCGTGCCGCGGGCGCCAAAGCCGACGAAGGCGTGTTCTGGGAATCCGCCGGCGAAGGCGAGTATACGCTGGCGGAGATTGAGAAAGCCGATCGCGGTACCGAAATTACGCTGCACTTCCGTGAAGGCGAAGATGACTTCCTCGACGCGTGGCGCGTGCGCAACGTGATCAGCAAATATTCCGATCACATCGCGCTGCCGGTGGAGATCGAGACCAAAGACGAAGAGAACGATACCGTCACCTGGGAGAAGATCAACAAAGCCCAGGCGCTGTGGACGCGCAACAAAGGCGAAATCAGCGACGAAGAGTACAACGAGTTCTACAAACACATCGCCCATGATTTCAGCGATCCGGCCATCTGGAGCCACAACCGCGTCGAAGGCAAGCAGGAGTACACCAGCCTGCTGTACATCCCGTCGCGTGCCCCATTTGACATGTGGAACCGCGACAGCAAGCACGGTCTGAAGCTGTACGTGCAGCGTGTCTTTATCATGGATGATGCGGAACAGTTTATGCCCAACTACCTGCGCTTTGTGCGTGGCCTGATAGATTCCAGCGATTTGCCGCTCAACGTCTCCCGTGAGATCCTGCAGGACAGCCGCGTCACGCAGAGCCTGCGCGCCGCGCTGACCAAACGCAGCCTGCAGATGCTGGAAAAACTGGCCAAAGACGACGCAGAGAAATATCAGCAGTTCTGGAAAGAGTTCGGTCTGGTGCTGAAAGAGGGCCCGGCGGAAGATCATGCCAACCAGGAGGCGATTGCTAAACTGCTGCGTTTCGCCACCACCCAGAGCGAAGGCGCGGCGCAGACCGTTTCACTGGAAGATTACGTTAGCCGCATGGTTGAAGGGCAGGAGAAGATTTACTACATCACTGCCGACAGCTATGCCGCCGCGAAAAGCAGCCCGCATCTGGAGCTGTTCCGTAAGAAAGGCATCGAGGTCCTGCTGCTGTCCGATCGTATCGACGAGTGGATGATGAGCTACCTGACGGAGTTCGATGGCAAAGCGTTCCAGTCGGTGAGCAAAGCGGATGAGTCGCTGAGCAAGCTGGCGGACGAAGAGACGGAAGCGCAGAAGGAAGCGGAAAAAGCGCTGGAGCCGTTTGTTGATCGCGTGAAAACCCTGCTGGGCGAGCGCGTCAAAGAGGTGCGCCTGACCCATCGCCTTACCGACACGCCGGCGATTGTCACCACCGACGCCAACGAAATGACCACGCAGATGGCGAAGCTGTTCGCCGCGGCCGGTCAGGATGTGCCGGAAGTGAAGTACATCTTTGAGATCAACCCGGAGCATACGCTGGTGAAACGCGTGGCTGATACGCAGGATGAAGCGCGCTTTGCGGAGTGGGTTGAACTGCTGCTGGATCAGGCGCTGCTGGCCGAGCGCGGCACGCTGGACGATCCTAACCAGTTTATCCGCCGCATGAATCAGTTGCTGACGGCGTAACGCGGTGCGGTAATCGGAACGGTCGGCATGAATGCCGACCTTTTTTTATTTATGCCGCCCTTGCTTACTTCAGCGCTTCATCCCGAAGCCAATCCCGGAACAACGTAATCTCCGCATCGTGCTGGCGTGACCGCTTGGTCATCATCCAGGTGGCACGGTCGGCGCGCACAAACCCCAGCGGCGCAATCAGCGTGCCGTCGTTCAGCTCCTGACGCACCAGCAGGCGCGGCGCCACAATCACGCCCAGCCCGTTTCTCGCGGCCTGAATCGCCAGCGTCAGATTATCGAAATGTTTGCCCAGCCAAAAATTACCGCGCACGCCGCTGATCTTCGCCCATTCGGCCCAGGCCTGCAGGCGGGTATCGGCGTGCAAAAGCGGCAGCGACGCCAGATCCTGCTCGCTGTGAAAACGCGCCGCGTACTGTGGGGCGCACAGCGGGCCAACGTAATCATCGCTGATGAGCGAGGCATCTATGTCGTCGTCCGGCGCCTGTTCATAACTGAGGATCAGCACATCGGTGTGTTCGCTGCGCAGCTGAGCAATCTCGCCCTGCGGCTGAAATTGCACTTCAATATCGGGATAGCGCTGGTAAAAGCTGCTGATGCGCGGAATCAGCCACTGGGATAAAAAACTTGGGGTACAGGCGACGCTCAGATGATTGCGCATCCCGGTGCGAATACTTACGCAGGTGGTAGAGAGTTCGCTAAAGGCTTTCTGGCAGCTCACCAGCAGACGTTCGCCGTGAGAGGTTAAGCGCACGCGCCCGTTAGTGCGGATGAACAGGGGTTTGCCCATCCAGCTCTCCAGCTGGCGAATCTGATGGCTGATGGCGCTGTGGGTGACATGGAGACATTCGGCCGCGACGCTAAAGCTGCAATGCAGCGCCGCCTGATGAAAATAGTGCAGTGCACGTAACGACGGAAGCGCGGTCATACTCATCCCCTGTGTAAAAACCTAACAGGGATTGTCAGTTTATATCATTTTAATGTCCAGCCGCATTAACCTAACCTTTCCTGCTTAATCTGGCGGGTTGACGGACCGGCTTCGCTGTGTACAGCAGCGGCGATGTCCGCTGCCAGCGCCAGCTTCACACAGCAGAATAACCAAGAGAAATGTCACGTGATGACTTCACAACAGGCTACTGCCAGGGCGGCGGCGCGCGATCGGCTGCGCGGCTTGCTGTCCCGTCACTATCGGCTGGAAAATTACGATCTGTTTTTTGCCCCTTCACTGCACATCGCGCGCGTGCTGCTCTCGCAACTGTTTCTGCGCCAGGAGCAGGCGCGCAATCAGACGCGCTACGCCGCGCAATATCCGGTCAGCGAACTCAGCGTGCTGCCGGCCCTGCCGATGATGGCGGGCAATATCGCGCTGGTCGATCACGTCGATATGCAGCAGGGCCGGGTGCGCAATCTCAGTGCCTGCCAGAGCCAGGGCGTGACGCACGCGTCCGGCTCCTTCGCCAGCGTGTTGCATAAACGACTCATCAGCGAGGCGCGACTGTTTGTCACCCAGCTGAATCAGCATGCGATGCTGAGCGACGATCTGGTGCTGATTGCGCTGCGTACTCATGATTTTAGTACGCTGGTGCGCAGCGAACTGCGGCTGTTCGAACAGGGACTGGCGCTGGGTGACGCGCCGGAACGCGCGCTGGAGTGCATGGCGCAGGACGACTGGCAGCCCTTTAACGTTGCCAGTGTTGACAGCCTAACGCTGGATACGCCGTTCACGCTGCAGTCGATTCACCAGCCCGGCCTGCCGTTTGCGCTGCTGCCCTTGCCACCCGGCAGTGCGCTGCCAGCGTTGCCCGCAGATATGCAGCTGCTGCCCGCGCCGCATCGCCTGTTTTTGCCGGTCAGCGTGCGCGGCAACGGCAATAAGCCGCAGAACGTCACCGCTGCGCTAAAAAAACGGCTGCGCGAGGTGCTCAGAGACAGCCGAAATTCTTAAAAACGCGCCTGCTACTGGCGCACCGCGCTAAAGCAGGTCAAAGTAGGCCTTTCAGCGCCCGGGGGCCCGTTGCCTTGTGGTGTGCGGGTCATAATGGTATGTTCTTGGCCTTCTCAGATTGATCAATGCGATTCGCAAGGGGAATTACGCAATGCGTATTATTCTGCTCGGGGCACCGGGCGCAGGTAAGGGCACTCAGGCTCAATTCATCATGGAGAAATACGGTATTCCGCAGATCTCCACGGGCGACATGTTGCGTGCGGCTGTCAAAGCCGGCACCGAATTGGGCCAGCAGGCGAAAGCCATCATGGATGCCGGTAAACTGGTAACGGACGAACTGGTGATTGCGCTGGTTAAAGAGCGTATCGCGCAGGAAGACTGCAAAAACGGCTTCCTGCTCGATGGTTTCCCACGCACCATTCCGCAGGCTGACGCCATGAAAGAGGCGGGCATCAAGGTGGATTACGTGCTCGAGTTCGCCGTACCGGACGAGCTGATTGTCGATCGCATTGTCGGCCGCCGCGTGCATGCGCCGTCAGGCCGCGTTTACCACATCAAATACAATCCGCCAAAAGTGGAAGGTAAAGACGACGTGACCGGCGAAGAGCTGACTACGCGTAAAGACGACCAGGAAGAGACCGTGCGTAAGCGTCTGGTGGAATACCATCAGCTGACCGCGCCGCTGATTGCTTACTACAGCAAAGAAGCTGAAGCCGGTAACACCGAATACCACAAAATCGACGGCACCCGCCAGGTGACCGAAGTGAGTGCACAGCTGGCCGATATCCTCGGCTAAGTGGTGACCAGGGCCGGTTGTCCGGCCCTTTTGCAGCAATTGCTTTCCCCCTCCGCTTTTTCCGCTACAATTTCCCCCGATTCAGAACCATTGTCTGCGACATCAAGGAAATACAATGAGGCAAGATAAGCCTGGGGTTTTACTGGTTAACTTAGGTACACCAGACGCACCGACCACCGCGGCGGTGAAACGCTATCTGAAACAGTTCCTCGGCGATCCGCGCGTGGTGGATACGCCGCGCTGGCTGTGGTGGCCGATTCTCAATTTCATCATTCTGCCGTTCCGCTCGCCGCGCGTCTCTAAGCTGTACGCATCGGTGTGGATGGACGAAGGTTCCCCGCTGATGGTGTTCAGCAAGCGGCAGCGTGCCGCGCTGGCGCAGCGGCTGGATATGCCGGTAGAGCTGGGCATGAGTTACGGCCAGCCGAGCCTTAACGGTGCGGTAGAGCGTCTGCTGGCGCAGGGCGTCACCAAATTCATCGTGCTGCCGCTCTATCCGCAGTTCTCCTGCTCCACGGTGGCGGCAGTGTGGGATGGCCTGGCGGCCAGCTTTAAACCGCTGCGTTCCCTGCCGGAAGTGGCGTTTATCCGCGATTACGCCGAACATCCGGCCTATATCGCCGCGCTGAAGGCCTCGGTGGAGCGCTCGTTTGCCCAACACGGCGAGCCGGATCTGCTGGTGCTCTCTTACCACGGCATTCCGCAGCGCTTCGCCAATGAAGGCGACGACTATCCGCTGCGCTGCAAAGACACCACCGACGCCCTGGCCGCCGCGCTCGGCATTGCGCCGCATAAAATCATGATGACCTTCCAGTCGCGCTTTGGCCGCGAGCCATGGCTGATGCCGTATACGGATGAGACCATGAAAAGCCTGCCGGCCAAAGGGATCAAACATGTGCAGGTGATGAGTCCGGGCTTTGCGGCGGACTGCCTCGAGACGCTGGAGGAGATCAGCGGTGAAAACTGTGAAATCTTCCTGCACGCTGGCGGCGAGAAATTTGAATACATTCCGGCGCTTAATGCGGATGATGAGCACATCGAGATGATGGTGCAGCTGGTACAAGCGCGCCGCTAAGGGTGCGGCAGAGAATGTGATATCATTCTCTGCCTGATTTTCCCTGACGGCAGCTTTCATGAAATTTCCCGGCAAACGCAAATCCAAACACTATTTCCCCGTCAACGCGCGCGATCCGCTGCTGCAGGCTTCCCAGCAGGAGCAGGAAGAGGGCAGCTGGGTGGTGGGTATCGACCAGACGCTGGTGGATATCGAAGCCAAAGTCGATGACGACTTCCTGCAGCGCTATGGTCTGAGCGCCGGTCATTCGCTGGTGATCGACGATGCGACCGCCGAAGCGCTGTACAACGAGCTAATGCGCGAGCAGCTGATCAGCCACCAGTTTGCCGGCGGCACCATCGGTAATACGCTGCACAACTACTCGGTGCTGGCTGATGACCGTTCGGTGCTGCTCGGCGTGATGTGTAACAACATCCAGATTGGCGGTTACGCCTATCGCTACCTGTGCAATACCTCCAGCCGCATGGACCTTAACTTCCTGCAGGGCGTCGATGGCGCCATTGGCCGCTGCTTTACCCTGATCGGCGAGCAGGGCGAGCGCACCTTTGCTATCAGCCCTGGTCTGATGAACCAGCTGCAGGCCGCCAGTATTCCGGAGGAGGTGATTGCCGGTGCGTCGGCGCTGGTGCTGACATCCTACCTGGTGCGCTGTCAGCCGGGCGAACCGATGCCGGACGCGACGCTGCGGGCCATTGAGTTCGCCAAAAAGCACAATGTACCGGTGGTGCTGACGCTCGGTACCAAATATGTGATTCAGGATAACCCGCAGTTCTGGCGCGATTTCCTGCGCGAACACGTCTCGATTGTGGCGATGAATGAAGAGGAAGCGTTCGCGCTGACCGGCGAAGCGGATCCGCTGCTGGCCTCCAACATGGCGCTCGACTGGGTCGATCTGGTGCTGTGCACCGCCGGACCGACCGGGCTGTATATGGCCGGGTTCACCGAAGAGGCGTTTAAGCGCAAAACCAATCATCCGCTGTTGCCGGGGGCGATTGCCGAGTTCAACCAGTTTGAGTTCAGCCGCGCCATGCGTCATCAGGATTGCCAGCAGCCGCTGCGGATCTTCTCGCACATTGCGCCTTACATGGGTGGTCCGGAGAAGATCATGAACACCAACGGTGCCGGTGATGGCGCGCTGGCGGCGCTGCTGCACGATATTACCGCCAACAATTTCCACCGTCAGAAAGTGCCAAACTCCAGCAAACACGCACGCGAATACCTGACCTACTCGTCGCTGGCGCAGGTGTGCAAATATGCCAACCGCGTTAGTTATCAGGTGCTGAACCAGCACTCACCGCGTCTGACGCGCGGGCTGCCGGAGCGGGAAGACAGTTTAGAAGAGTCTTACTGGGACAGGTAATAACGAACCCGTAGCGGCGCAATTTATTGCGCATTCTTCAGCCGTGATATGGCTTTAGTATGCGCAATAAATTGCGCCGCTACGGTGTAATAACGTCTTTAAATCGGGCACTCGCGCACAATCGGGTTTTGCGCGATCTCTTCCTGCAATACATGCAACATACTGTTGGCAATCTCACGCTCGCCCATCACCACGCGATTGGCGCCACGCTCCATGATATAGGCCACTTCGTCGTCGTAATGCGCCCGGGCGATAATCTCAATATCTGCCCGCTTTTCGCGCGCGGCGGTAACAATTTCCCCGGCTTCATAGCCGTTGGGGATGGTCAGCAGCAGCCAGCGCGCGCAGTCAAGACGCGCTAAATCCATGGTATCGACTCGCGCCGCGTTGCCCAGCACGGCTTTGATGCCCTGTTCGCGCAGCGCTTCGACGCGCGGGCGCGAATTCTCCACTACCACCAGCGGCACATCAGCTTCCATCAGCTGCTGTCCCAGCAGGCTGCCGACGCGACCGTAACCCACGATCACCGCATGATTGCAGATATCCACCGGAATCTGCTTCTCTTCTTCAATTGCCTCTTCCAGCGTCTGCTCTTCCATGGTCTCGGTTTTGTCGAGATAACGCTCCAGCACGGTAAACAGAATCGGGTTAAGCATGATGGAGAGAATCGCCGCCGCCAGCACCAGGTTACGGCCTTCATCGCTCAGCATGCCGAGCGAAATCCCCAGTCCGGCGAGGATAAAAGCGAATTCGCCAATCTGCGCCAGGCTGACGGAGATGGTCAGCGCGGTGCGCCGCGAGTGGCCGAGCAGCGTGACCAGCAGCCAGGCGGCAATTGATTTACCCAGCACGATAATGGCCAGCGCACCCAGCACCGCCAGCGGCTGCTCCAGCAGGATCATCGGGTCGAACAGCATGCCGACCGAGACAAAAAACAGCACGGCAAACGCATCGCGCAGCGGCAGCGTGTCGTGTGCCGCCCGGTGGCTGAGCTCTGATTCATTCAGCACCATGCCGGCAAAAAAGGCGCCGAGGGCAAAGGAAACATCAAAGAATTCCACCGCGCCAAACGCGATACCCAGCGCCAGCGCCAGTACCGACAGCGTAAACAGCTCGCGTGAACCGGTGGCGGCGCTTTTGGCCAGAATCCACGGCACCACGCGACGGCCGACCACCATCATCAGCACCATAAAGGCAGCGACTTTGCCGATGGTCAGTAACAGGTCCCACGCCAGCAGCGTCGGGCTGGCATTTCCCTGCTCCAGCATGCCGGCAATGGCCGGCAGCAGCACCAGCGTCAGCACCATCACCAGGTCTTCGACGATCAGCCAGCCGATGGCGATCTGCCCGCGCTGGCTATCAATCAGTTGACGTTCTTCCAGCGCGCGCAGCAGCACCACGGTACTGGCGGTAGAGAGACACAGGCCAAACACCAGGCCGGTCATCCACGACCAGCCCATCGCCCATGACAGACCCATTCCCAGCAGCGTGGCGACCGCGATCTGCGCGATGGCACCGGGAATGGCGATCGACTTTACCGACATCAAATCCTTAAGCGAGAAGTGCAGACCGACGCCGAACATCAGCAGAATAACGCCGAGTTCAGCCAGTTCGGGGGCCAGATTGGTATCCGCGACGAAGCCCGGGGTAAAAGGACCCGCCAGCACGCCGGCCAGCAGATAGCCGACCAGCGGCGAGATGCGCAGGCGATTCGCCAGCATACCAAGGAGAAATGCGAGGACCAGACCTCCGACAATGGTGGTGATCAACGGGGTAGTGTGATGCATGCCTGTCTCCTTGTGTGCAAATGTATCCGCTTGTAACAACCTAGTGTAATGCACAATCGTTCGCCGCGTTTAAAAATTTGAGCGGTGAAAGACGAAAAAATTGAAAAAATGAGACAAAAACGCAGCCGAAGCGCTATTTTCCTCAGTTATCTCAGCATATCGGCAGGATTTATGCAGAATGGAGGGGGGCAGAGAAAAATAGTTGCCCCCCGAAAGGGCTCAGCGCTGCTGCTGATCAGGTAAGAAAGCGGTCAACAGGCCAATAAGTGGCAGCCAGGCGCAGATTTGATACACCCATTCGATACTGGTGTGATCGGCGACCACGCCCAGGACCGCCGCGCCGAGGCCACCCATGCCAAAAGCAAAACCGAAAAACAGCCCGGAAACCATACCGATACGCCCCGGCAGCAGCTCCTGGGCATAGACCAGAATGGCGGAAAACGCCGAGGCCAGGATCAGACCAATAATGACGCTCAGCACGCTGGTCCACATCAGGCTGGCGTGCGGTAACAGCAGGGTAAACGGCGCCACGCCGAGAATCGATCCCCAGATGACATATTTCCGTCCGATTTTATCGCCTATCGGCCCACCGATAATGGTGCCGGCGGCGACCGCGCCGAGAAAGGCAAACAGATGGAACTGCGAGGCCTGCACGGACAGCCCGAATTTGTGCATCAGATAGAAGGTGTAATAGCTGCTCAGGCTGGTGAGATAAAAGTACTTGGAGAATATCAGCAGCAGCAGAATGCCGATGGCCAGCGCCACTTTATTGCGCGGCAGGGGGTTACGCGGCCTGCTGGCAGCGCTGGCCTGCGTGGCGCGCTGCTGGTGGCTGTACCAGCGGCTCACCTGCAGCAGCACAATGATGCCGAGCAGCGCGGCCAGCATGAACCAGCTGAGATGGCCTTTGCCATAGGGCGCGACGATGATGGCGGCCAGCAGCGGCCCGAGTGCGCTGCCAAAGTTACCACCGACCTGAAACAGCGACTGAGCCAGCCCGTGGCGGCCGCCGGAGGCCATGCGCGCCACACGCGACGATTCCGGATGGAACACCGATGAGCCGCAGCCAACCAGCGCTGCGGCCAGCAGCACCTGCGGATAAGTGCTGGCAAAGGTCAGCAACACCAGACCGAACAGGGTAAACCCCATCCCGACCGGCAGTGACCAGGGTTTCGGATATTTGTCGGTGTAATAGCCAATCAGCGGTTGTAATAATGAGGCCGTAACCTGATAGGTCAGCGTAATCAAACCAATTTGCACAAAGCTGAGGCTGAAATCTTTCTGCAGCAGCGGATAGATCGCCAGTAACAGCGATTGCAGCATATCGTTCAGCAGATGCGCGAGACTGATGGCACCAAGAATGCCAAAAGCGGTACGCCCGGTGCGCCGCGTCGGGGTTAACGTCTGTTCACTTGCCATAAAGATCCTGAAGGGGTGGGAATTTCGTTATCAGATTGTTACGTCATGCATGACTGTATTCGCCTTTGGCCTTGAGTTAAAGGGCGAACTGTGCGACACAGAAGGGCGAAAAAGCACATCAGGCGCACCGCCCGGTAAAAAACGCAGAATAAGGAGATCGGCTTTGTTGTTATCACCGCACAGAGGGCGCTGGCTGGCGCTGATTATGCTGCTGTTGCCGCTGCTGGCGCAGGCGTGGCAGCCGGACCGCAGCTATCGCTTCAGCATTTTGCACACCAACGATCATCACGGCCATTTCTGGGCCAACGCGCAGGGCGAATATGGTCTGGCCGCGCAAAAAACGCTGATGGATCAGCAGCGGTATGATGTGCAGGCGAAGGGCGGCGGCGCGCTGATTCTGTCGGCGGGCGACGTCAATACCGGCGTACCGGAATCGGATGTGCTGGACGCCGAGCCGGACATTCGCGGCATGAACCTCATCGGCTATGACGCGATGGCGCTCGGTAACCACGAATTCGACAAACCGCTCAGCGTGCTGCAAAAGCAGCAGAAATGGGCGAAGTTTCCGTTTCTTGCCGCCAACATTTATGCCAAAGGCAGCGATAAGCGCCTGTTTAAGCCGTGGGCGATTTTTAATCGCATGGGGCTGAAAATTGCGGTGATCGGCCTGACCACCACTGACACGCTGCGCATCGCCAATCCGCAAAACGTGGCGCAGATAGAGATTCGCGATCCGGTGAAAGAGACGGAAAAAGCGGTGGCGGAACTGCGCGCCAGCGACAAGCCGGATGTGATTATCGCGCTGACGCACATGGGCCACTACGACGACGGGCAGCATGGCAGCAACGCACCGGGCGATGTGGAGCTGGCGCGCAGCCTGCCGCCGGGCACGGTTAATGTGATCGTCGGCGGGCATTCGCACGATGCGGTGTGCATGGCAAAAGAGAATGTCAGCGTGGCGGATTATCAGCCGGGACAGCCGTGTCAGCCGGATCGCCAGAACGGCGTGTGGATCGTGCAGGCGAAAGAGTGGGGGAAATTTGTCGGTCGCGGCGATTTCACCTTCCGCAATGGTGAGCTGACGCTGGATAACTATCAGCTGATTCCGGTCAACCTTAAGCACAAGGTGAAGAACCTTGATGGCAGCGAAACCTGGCTGCCGTATCAGGAAGCGATAGCGCAGAACGGCGCAATGATGAAGCTGCTGACGCCGTATCAGCTGCGCGCCGGCAAACAGCTGGCGGTCAACGTGGGTCGCAGCGACAGCGTGTTTGATGGCGACCGCAG
Organism: Pantoea sp. Cy-640; assembly: GCF_011752635.1. NCBI lineage: Bacteria > Pseudomonadati > Pseudomonadota > Gammaproteobacteria > Enterobacterales > Erwiniaceae > Pantoea > Pantoea sp. Cy-640. Next base: position 215,654 of record NZ_VWXB01000005.1, read on the forward strand.
CAAGGTGCGCTTTGAACAAATGCCGCTGGCTCAGCTGATCCTGCGTGCGCAGATGGCGGCTACTCAGGCCGACTTTGCCGTTATCAGCGGCGGCGGTATTCGCACCTCGCTGGCGCAGGGCGAGATCAGCTGGCGCGATCTGTTGCAGATCCAGCCGTTTGGCAATCAGGTAGTGTCCGTGACGCTGACGGGCAAAGAGCTGCTGAACTACCTGGCGACGGTGGCGAATATCAAAGCCGATTCCGGCGGTTTCGCGCAGTTCAGCAACATCAGCCTGGTGGCCGATGGCAAAAGCGTCAGCGCAGTGAAAATCAATGGCGAGCCGCTGCAGCTGGATAAAACCTATCGCATGGCCACCAACAGCTTTAACGCCAGCGGCGGCGACGGCTACCCGGTGATTGATGGCCATGCTGGTTTCCGCAACAGCGGCCTGCGTGATGCCGAGGTGCTGCGCAACTATGTCAGTCAGCACTCACCGCTGCGCGTCGCCGATTATGCGCCACCGCAGATTGTGCATCTGACACCGCAGCAGGTTGAGGAGCGCGACAAAGCGCTGGAGAAGCAAAAGAAGCGCAGCTATCCGCAGATGATCCTGGCGTGGATCTGGCCGCGCGCGGCGCACGAGTGACAAAACGGGCGGCACTTCAGCCGCCCGTGGTTTTTCAGGCGCGGCAGGATTTCTGACTCATCCAGCGCTGGCGCAGCTTATCCCATGCCCAGTTGTAAGCCATAGTGTAGGGCAGAAAGAACAGAAAGAACGCTACTTCCAGCAGGAAAGCGTCCAGCAGCGAAATGTGCAACATCCACGCGGCAATCGGCAGGCCAATAAGGATAAAACCGCCCTCAAAGCCGAGCGCATGCAGCGCGCGCAGGCCGAGACCGCGCTGGCGCTGCGGCGGACAGAGGCGGTCAAAACCGCTGTTATAAATGATGTTCCACAGCATGGCGACGGTCGACAGCATAATCGCCAGCGCGCCCATCTGAAACAGCGGTTTATCCATGACCCAGGCGGCCAGCGGCGCAACCGTGACGATCGCTAACCCTTCAAAGCCTGCGGCATGACAAAAACGTTCTTTCAGTGAACGGGTACGCATATAAACCTCCTTTTGAGTAACGCCACGCATTTTCTCACTGCACAATGCTAAGATAAAATGATTACCTATCGATAAAAGCGATGGTTCAGCATGAAGTACTCACCAGAATCCCTTGAGGCATTTGTTCAGACCGTCGTCAGCGGCTCGTTTTCTGCAGCGGCGCGTGCGCTGGCAAAAAGTCAGTCCACCATCAGTAGCGCGGTGGCCAATCTCGAAGATGACTTAGGCTTTGCGCTGTTTGACCGCAGCGGTCGCCAGCCGGTGCTAACCGCTCAGGGCCAGCGCGCGCTGGCGCAGGTGCAGCAAATTCTTGCTGCCAGCCAGCGGCTGGATGAACTGGCGGTGCGGCTGTCGCAGGGCGTTGAGCCGCGCCTCAGCCTGGCCATTTCCGACTTCTGGCAGGCCGATCACCATGAAAATCTGCTGACGCGCTTTGAGGCACGCTATCCGGATATCGAGTTTGAATGCATGATTGCGGAAGATGAGGATGTGCTGGATTTACTGCAGGCCGGGCGCGTACACCTTGGCGTGGTGCGCGCCCAGCCGCGTTTGCCGCCGGATCTGGCGGTGGCGCGACTGCAGGTTGAAGCGCAAATGGCGATTTTCCTGCATCAGGATCACCCGCTGGCAGCCCGTTCGCAGGTGAGCGAGGCGCAGCTGGGCGAATTGCGTCAGCTGCGGCTCAATACCTGGGTGGAAACCCGCCAGCCGCTGCCGGCGGGCCGCACCTGGTCGGCCCCAACCTATCTTTTATTGCTGGAGATGGCGGAGCAGGGGTTTGGCTGGAGCGTACTGCCGCGCTGGCTGGTGCAGCAGTTTGGTCATCAGGTCTTGCGCGAGCTGCCGGTACCGGGCTGGCCGCAGCATATTGCGGTGGATGTCATCTGGTCGCGGCGCAATCCGCCGGGCCCGGCCGGGCGCTGGATGATCGACCAGCTGTGCGCGCAGCAGCCTGATTAATCGCGGCGCGCCACGTCAGCCAGCGTGGCATCCAGCAGCCGTGCCAGATCCTGCGCGGCCAGTTCGATATCCAGCCCGCGCTTGCCGCCGGAAATAAAGATGGTCGGGAATTCGCTGGCCTGCTGATCGATCACCGTCGGCAGCCGCTTTTTCTGCCCCAGCGGACTGATGCCACCCACCAGATAGCCGGTGACGCGCTGCGCCAGTTGCGGATCGGCCATGTCGGCTTTCTTCGCCCCCAGCGCTTTGGCGACTTTTTTCAAATCCAGCTGTGAGGAGACCGGCGTCACCGCTACTGCCAGCGCTTTGCCATCACCGTTAAGCGCCACCAGCAGGGTTTTAAACACCTGGCGCGCATCCAGGTTGAGCTTGCGCACCGCCTCGTCACCGAAGTGGGTTTCATGGCTGTCATGCTCATAGGGATGCAGGGTAAAAGCGACCTGTTGTTTTTCCAGCAGTTTTACGGCGGGTGTCATATTCAATCCTTGCTACGAAAATTCTTATCTCGGTTTGCGTGAAAGTACTGGCGAAAATCTGAACTTTGCGCGAAAATTGGCCGGCGCCAGTCACCCTGGCGATAACCAAAATCATAAACAAATTCCTCTTTGACGGGCCGATAGCAATATTGGCCTTCTTTTTTTATGCCTTCAGCAGCTGCGGCAAATTGTCTTCGCCGTACAGATGCAGTGCACCGACCGCCACCACATAGCGCCCGCGCGGCAGCGCCAGCAGCAGCTCGCGCCAGTGCTGATTACGGTTGCGCATCAGGGTATCGTTCAGTTCACTACTGAACGTAGTCGGCAGCGCCACCGGCTGGCTGGCGGGCGGCGCATCCAGCCACCAGCTGATCATGGTTTGCAGCAGTCGCGCGTTGGTGTGCCAGTGTTCCAGCGTATCCAGCAGCAGCGCCAGGCCATCCTGCGGTAGTGATTTCAGCAACGCGATCTGCATTTCCGGCCCTTCCAGCTCAATAATGCGTTTTCCTGCCGCCTGCGCTGCCTGCAGCAGCTGATAGTCAATACCGTACTGCGGTCGCAGCCCCAGCCGCTGCGCCTGCTGCGCCTGCAGCATCAGCGCAATTTGCCAGAACGGCAAGGTATCAAACAGCGCGATGTTCAGTGACAGCTCATCGCACAGCGCTGTCAGCTGCTGCAGCGTCTCTGGCGTCAGCCGCGTTGCCAGCGGCGGATACGCTTCACCCTCACTAAACGGTGAACTGCCGCGGGTAATATCCGCTTCCACCACCAGCGCATCGGCTTTCTGCAGCTGGCGCAGCAAGCCGGCCGGCAGCGGTTGCATATCGCGCGTGCCCATATGAATACTGCCAGCCAGATGCAGACGGCGGTCTCCGAGTCTGATATCCATGGCGGGCCAGCTGTAGCTGGCGGGGAACAGGCTGCTGGCCAGCTGTTGCAGGCGGTGCCACACACTGCGTCTCATGCCGTGTCCTTTTTAAGTCAAAAATCCATGCTAGCGATTTCGCTCAGCGAAAGACAGGGCAGAGGTTGCTATTGCCGCTGCGCCGGTTTAAAGCGCAGCAAACGGTTAGCATTGCTCACCACGGTGATCGACGACAGCGCCATGGCGGCACCGGCGACGATAGGGCTGAGCAGCACGCCGGTAAACGGATAGAGTACGCCGGCAGCAATCGGAATGCCCAGGCTGTTATAGACAAAGGCACCCAGCAGATTCTGCCGCATATTGCGCAGCGTGGCGTTGGCCATCGCCAGCGCGTCGGCCACGCAGTGCAGATCGTTGCGCATCAGCGCCATCGCCGCGGTTTCAACCGCCACATCGCTGCCGCCGCCCATGGCGATCCCCACATCCGCCTGCGCCAGCGCCGGGGCGTCGTTGATGCCGTCGCCCACCATCACCACGCTGCGCCCCTGCTGTTGCAGCTGCGCAATCGCCTGCGCTTTACCGTCCGGCAGCACGCCAGCGATCACCTCATCAATGCCCGCTTCGGCAGCGATGGCTTCGGCAGTGGTCTGATGGTCACCGGTCAGCATGATCAGACGGTAGCCCAACTGATGCAGCCGCTGTAGTGCCGCACGACTCTCCGGACGCAGCTGGTCACGCAGGGCGATCAGGCCCAGCAGCTGCTGCTGATCCGCCAGCAGCACCGGCGTGGCACCCTGCGCAGCGAGTCGCGCGATATCCTGCTGTGCGGCGCGCAGGTCGATGTGCTGCTCTTCCAGCAGCGCCGCATTGCCCAGCAGCAGCGTTCTGTCAGCGACAGTAGCACTCACGCCTTTGCCGCGTATTGTACGAAATTGCGCAACGCGGGCGTCGCTGACGGTCGGTGCGGCGGCGACGATGGCCTTCGCCAGCGGATGCCCCGATCCCAGCTCCAGCTGGGCCGCGGCCTGCAGTACCTGCTGACGATCCCAGTCGCTGTACAGCAGCACCTCGCTGACCTGCGGCGTACCCTGGGTCAGGGTGCCGGTTTTATCAAACACAATGGTGTCGACTTCACTGGCCCGCTGCAGCGCATCGGCATCGCGCACCAGCACGCCCAGCTCGGCAGCGCGGCCGACGCCCGCGATCACCGACATCGGCGTGGCTAAGCCCAGCGCACACGGACAGGCGATAATCAGCACCGTGGTGACAATCACCAGCGTATAGGCCAGCTGCGGCTGCGGTCCGACAAGATACCAGACCGCTCCGCTGAGCAGGGCAATCGCCACCACCACCGGCACAAACACCGCCGAGATGCGATCGGCCAGCCGGCCCATTTCCGGCTTGCTGCTCTGCGCCTGACGCACCAGATTGATAATACGGGCCAGCGTGGTATGGCTGCCGGTGGCGCGGGCGGTGAACTGTAGCGATCCGTCCTGCACCAGCGTCCCGGCATAAATCTTATTGCCAGGACGGCGCGACTGCGGCAGCGCTTCGCCGGTAAGCATCGCTTCATCAAGCCAGGCTTCGCCGCGGCTGACTTCGCCGTCCACCGGTACGCGATCGCCGGTCACCAGCTTCAGCGTCATGCCCGGTGCGATTTCGCTCAGCGGCAGCGGCTTTTCCCCTTCGGCGGTGATCACGCAGGCCTGCGCGGGGGTTAAATCCAGCAGCCGCTCCAGCGCCTGTGAGGCGCGCTGGCGCGCGCGCTGTTCCAGCGCATGGCCGAGGTTAATCAGGCCGATGATCATCACGCTGGCTTCAAAATAAAGATGGCGCGCCTGCGGCGGGAAAAATGCCGGCCACAGCGCGACGCTCATCGAGTAGATCCAGGCCGCACCGGTACCGAGCGCGACCAGCGTGTCCATGGTGGCGGTAGCATGACGCAGGCTGCGCCACGCGCTGCGATAGAAGTGGCCGCCGGCAAGCGCCATCACCGCCAGCGTGACGGCACCGAGCACGCGCCAGAGCGTCTGATTGCTGTCGTTAAGCATCATGTGATCGCCGAGCATGCCCCAGACCATCATCGGCACGCCGACGATCAGCGCCAGCGCCGCCTGCCAGCTAAAGCGGCGCATCGCCTGCTGTGCGCTGACCTGCTGGCGCTCGCGCCGGGTTTGTTCATCTTCGATCACTTCCGCAGAATAACCCGCCTCGTCTACGGCGCTGACCAGCGCTGAGGGTACGGCATCGCCCAGCACCAGCGCGCTGCGCTCACCCAGATTGACGCGCGCCTGGCTCACGCCGGGCACTTTCTGTAACGCCTGCTCGACGCGGCTGACACAGCTGGCGCAGCTCATCCCGCCTATCAGCAGATGGTGCACCGCAAGATTCTCTTCTGCCGGCTGCGACTCCGTTGTCAGCGCCTCCGGCTGCGGCTCCTGAGCTGGCAACGGATCAGGCTTTGGGCTGGACGCCTCATTTTTCAGCGTGGCGTGATAACCAGCCTGCTCAACGGTGGCAATCAGATCGCTGGCGCTGGCTGCGCCGGTGACGCGCGCTTCCTGCTGCGTTACCTCGGCCTGTTCCACATCGCTGCGCTGCTCCAGCGCCTCTTTAACGCGTTTAACACAGTGGCCACAGGACAAGCCGTCCAGAGCCAGTAATTGTGTGTGTGACATCATCAACTCCTCGTTTATCAGGTTTGACTCGCTGCAAGGTTTGCATTAGTTATAAAGCCTAAACCTTCCATTCAGGGGAAGGTCAAGGGGCAGAGATGAACATTAGCGATGTAGCAAAAAAAACCGGGCTGACCAGCAAAGCGATTCGTTTTTACGAACAGAAAGGAGTGGTTACGCCGCCGTTACGCAGTGACAACGGCTATCGCAGTTATGGCGCGCACCACCTGGATGAGCTCAATTTTCTGCGCCAGGCGCGGCAGGTGGGCTTCACACTCGAGGAGTGTCGCGAACTGGTCGCGCTGTTTAATAACCCGGCGCGCCACAGTGCTGATGTTAAAGCGCGCACTCTGCAGAAGGCGGATGAGATCGCGGCGCATATTGAAGAGCTGCACGCGATGCGCGCGCGTTTGCTGGAACTGGCTGCAGCCTGCCCGGGCGATGACGGTGCCGAATGTCCCATCATCAATCACCTGGCGGGCTGCGGTCATCAGGAGGGCGGCAAACGCGGCTGAATCAGCAGCGTGATGCCTGACACGCCGGTCACGATCACCGGCGTGCCCGCTGGCAAATCTTCCTGCGCCTGCACGCGCCAGCTGCTGTCACCAATGCGCACATGACCGACACCGTCTTTTAGCGCGCTGTCTAACGTCAGGTGCTGGCCAATCAGCTGGCTGCCGCGCTGATTGAGCGTATTGGGCTGCTGCGCACTTTCGCGAAAGCGCATCCAGCGATACCAAAGAAATACGCACAGCAGCGTCAGAGCGGCAAACAGCATGCCCTGGCTGGTCCACGAGAACGGAAACAGCCACTCAATGATCCCGACCAGCACCGCCGCCACGCCGCTCCACAGCAGGTAACCGCTGGTGCCGAGCATCTCCGCTGCCAGCAGTAAACCGCCCAGCGTGAGCCAGAACCAGTGCGGATGCGCAATCAGCTCCATCAGCATCACGGTTTGCGCTCCTGACGGCTCTCTTTCAGCAGCTCGCTGATACCGGCCACCGAGCCGAGCAGGCTGCTGGCGTCGAGCGGCATCATCACCACTTTGCTGTTATTCGCTTCGCCAATTTTTTGCAGGGCATCGGTGTATTTCTGCGCCACGAAATAGTTAATCGCCTGGATATCTCCGGCAGAGATGGCTTCTGACACCATTCGCGTGGCGTTGGCCTCGGCTTCGGCCTGACGCTCGCGCGCTTCCGCCTGCAAAAAGGCGGAGGTACGTTCGCCTTCCGCTTTAAGGATTTGCGACTGCTTATCGCCCTCGGCGCGCAGGATGGCCGCCTGGCGTACGCCTTCGGCGGCGAGGATATCGGCACGTTTGGTACGCTCAGCCTTCATCTGCGCGTTCATGGCCGCTATCAGTTCCTGCGGCGGGCGCACGTCGCGGATTTCAATACGGGTAATTTTTACCCCCCACGGATTGGTCGCTTCATCCACAATGTGCAGCAGGCGGGTATTAATGTTATCGCGCTGCGACAGCATCTCATCCAGCTCCATGCCGCCGAGCACGGTGCGGATATTGGTCATGGTGAGGTTGATGATGGCCAGCTCAAGATTGCTGACTTCATAAGCGGCGCGCGCCGAATCCACCACCTGAATAAAGCACACTGCGTCGATGGTGACGTTGGCGTTATCTTTGGAGATGATCTCCTGCGACGGAATATCGAGGACCTGCTCCATCATATTGATCCGGCGACCAATACGATCCATGAACGGCACGACTAAATTCAGACCGGGCGGCAACGTTTTGGTGTAGCGGCCAAAGCGCTCCACCGTCCACTGGTAGCCCTGTGGCACAATTTTGACACCGGCCCACACGGTAACCAGCGCGAGCACGATGATGACGGGAATCACTGTTAACATATAACCTCCTGGCTGTCAGATTGTCGGGCCGAGTCGCTTCGGCCCGTTTACCGCGCGGTACCGGTCAGTACAGCAGCGAGTAGAGCTGGCGACGATAGCGCGAGGCGAGGGCATCGCCGGTGCCGAGGGCCGCCAGAATCTCCTGGAACATTTTGCGCACTTCGCCGTCACCGGCGCTGAGATCGCGCTTCAGAAAACCTAACAACAGCTCCAGCGCTTCTTCATTGCGGCCCACCTGATGCAGCTGTAACGCAAGTTTAGCAGCCAGACCGGCGTTGTCCGGTTCGCTTGCCATCTGCTCCTGCAGCTGCTGGATCTCCGGCGTGTCGGCGGCCTGTTTCAGCAGGTCGATTTGCGAAATCAGGCTCTGATAGCGCGTATCCTGATCCTGCAACGGCACCACAGCCAGCACCGCTTCGGCTTCTTCGCTGCGGTTCAGGGTGATCAGGACTTCTGCCAGCAGAAAACCAATTTCACTGTTCTGATTGCTCAACTGCCAGGCATCTTTAAGCAGCGGCAGCGCATCCAGCGGCTTGCCTTCCTGCATCAGCTGCATCGCCTGCTGCGCCTTTAACTCCTCTTCACGCGGCAGGACTTTCTCCAGCAGCGCGCGAATCGCCTCTTCCGGCTGCGGGCCCTGGAAGCCGTCGACCGGCTGGCCGTTCTGGAACAGGTAGACGGTCGGCAGAGAGCGCAGACCAAACTGCGATGCCACCAGCTGCTCTTTATCGCAATCCAGCTTCGCCAGAATAAACTGGCCGGCGTACTCCTGTGCCAGACGCTCCAGTACCGGCGTCAGCTGCTGGCAGTGCTGGCTGCGCTCCGACCAGAAGTAGAACAGTACCGGCAGCTGCATCGATTGCTCCAGCGTCTGCTGCAGGTTGGATTCGTTGATGTCGATAATCAAAGCGTGTGACATGAATACGTCTCTTGGCAGAAAGTGTGTTGAGGATATGGGGGCAAACGCCCCGGCTTCAAGTTCAATTCCGGCTTGCAGTTTAGTTACTGCGTAAAATGCGATCCAGCATCCAGCCCGGCAGCAGTCGTTTAAGCAGACTCATCGCCCAGGCGACCAGCGTCACCGGATAGCGCAGGCGCGGATGTTTACTCTCCAGCGCATGCCGCAGTTTCGGCAGAATCGCCTCCGGCGGCAGGCTAAAGCGCGCGGCGATACCGGGGTTGCGCACGGGCTTGTCGCGTTCGCCCTGCTGCACGTTTTCGGTAAAGCGGGTGGTAATCGGGCCTGGCTCAATCAGGCTGACGCGCACGCCGCTGTGGCGCACTTCCATGCGCAGCGCATCGCTCCACGCCTCCAGCGCCCATTTACTGGCGGCATAAGCGCCGCGGCCCGGCGTGGAAATCAGGCCGAGCACCGAGCTGGTGTTAATAATCCGCCCGTCGCCGCTATTTTGCAGCGCCGGCAACAGGCGCAGCGTCAGCTGGTGGGTGCCGAAAAAGTTGGTGGAGAATTGCTGCTCCAGCTGCTGACGCGACACGCTGGTCAGCGGACCGTACTGGCCGAAGCCGCCGTTATTGAACAGCCCGTGCAGGCAGTGATCGGTGAGGGCCAGCACGCGATCGGCGGCGGCATCCACGCTGGCCGGATCGTCAAGATCCAGCAGGATGCCGGTGAAGCCGAGCTCATCCATGCGCGCCACATCGTCGGCGCGGCGACAGGCGGCCAGCACGCGATAGCCGCGCGCCAGCAGATCGTTGGCCGCCACCAGACCGATGCCGCTGGAGCAGCCGGTTATTAATACAGACTTTTGCATATCTTTACCTGTCATTGGGCTCGTCGCGGCGTTAATCATGCTTAACTAGCGGAGCCAGTTGCTCAGCCATCAGGTTGGCGATGAACGGCTGCGCATCCGGATTGGGGTGAATACCGTCCTGCTGCATCCACTCCGGCTTCAGATAAACCTGCTCCATAAAGAACGGTACCAGCGGAATATGATACTGCTGCGCGAGGCGCGGATAGAGCGCGCTGAACGCGTCGGTGTAGCGTCGGCCATAATTAGCCGGCAGACGAATTTGCATCAGCAGCGGCTGGGCATTAGCGGCTTTGACCTGATCGATAATTTTACTCAGATCCTGCGCGATGTTTTGCGGCGGGAAGCCGCGCAGCCCATCGTTACCGCCCAATTCGATTAACACCCACTGCGGCTGATGCTGTTTTAATAGGCCCGGCAACCGCGCCAGCCCCTGACCGGCGGTATCACCGCTGATGCTGGCGTTAACCACTTTGGGCTGCTGTTGCCAGGTTTTGTCGAGCAGGCTCGGCCAGGCGGCGGTGGCGGACATGCGATAGCCGGCACTCAGGCTATCGCCGAGAATCAGCAGGGTATCGGCGGCGGCGATGCGCGACACCAGCAGCAGCAATAACAACAGGAAGGAATAATGCCAGCGGAAAACATTGTTGCAGTTCATCATCTTACTAAGTCCGTCGGTCAGGGAGAGCATCAGCTGACCATCCTTACCGGAGTTGAGCTGGTTGTCAAACCAGCCGAGACGCTGGCGCTGATCGGCGAGTCGGGATCCGGGAAATCCACCCTGCTGGGCATTCTCGCCGGACTGGATGATGGCAGCAGCGGCGAAGTGCATCTGCTGGGCCAGCCGCTGCACCAGATGAACGAAGAGCAGCGCGCCGCGTTACGTGCGCGTGAGGTTGGCTTTGTGTTTCAGTCCTTTATGCTGGTGCCCACGCTCAACGCGTTGGAGAACGTGCAGCTTCCGGCACTGCTGCGCGGAGACAGCGATCGCGACAGTCGCGCGCAGGCCACTGAATTACTGACGCAGCTCGGACTGAAAGATCGTCTGCACCATCTGCCGGCCCAGCTCTCCGGCGGCGAACAGCAGCGCGTGGCGCTGGCACGCGCCTTCAGCGGCCGTCCCGGCCTGCTGTTTGCCGATGAGCCGACCGGTAACCTCGATCGCAAAACCGGCGATCGCATCGCCGATCTGCTGTTTTCGCTCAATCGCGATTTCGCTACCACGCTGATTCTGGTGACGCACGATGAGCAGCTGGCGGCACGCTGCGATCGTCGCCTGCGGCTGTGCGACGGCAAGCTGTGGGAGGAAGCATGATCTGGCGCTGGTTCTGGCGCGAGTGGCGTTCGCCCTCGCTGCTGATTGTCTGGCTGGCGCTGACGCTGGCAGTGGCCTGCGTGCTGGCGCTGGGCTCCATCAGCGATCGCATGGAGAAAGGGCTGAGCCAGCAGAGCCGTGATTTTATGGCCGGCGACCGCACGCTGCGCAGCAGTAAACCGGCACCTGATGCGTGGCTGGACAAAGCGCGCGAAGAGGGGCTGGCGGTTAGCCGGCAGCTCAGCTTTATGACCATGACCTTTGCGCAGGAGACACCGCAGCTGGCCGATGTCAAAGCGGTCGATGATGCCTACCCGATGTTCGGCACCCTGCAGACGGATCCGCCCGGCCTGCGTCCGGTGGCCGGAACGGTGCTGGCCGCGCCGCGTCTGCTGGCGCTGCTTAACCTGAAGGTCGGTGACCGCATTGACGTGGGCGATACCACGCTGCGCATTGCCGGCGAAGTGATTCAGGAGCCGGACGGCGGATTCAATCCGTTTCAGACGGCACCGCGTTTGCTGATGAACCTTGCTGACGTGGAGAAAACCGGCGCGATCCAGCCCGGTAGCCGGCTGAGCTGGCGCTATAAGTTTTCCGGCGAGGCGGCACCGCTGGCGCGCTATGATCGCTGGATTCAGCCGCAGTTGCAGGCCGGCGAGCGCTGGATCAGCGTGGAAAATTCCGAGGATGCGCTGGGCCGCTCAATGCAGCGTGCGCAGCAGTTCCTGCTGCTCTCAGCGCTGTTAACCCTGCTGCTGGCGATTGCCGCAGTGGCGGTCGCCATGAGTCATTACTGCCGCAGCCGTTACGATTTGGTGGCAGTGCTGAAAACGCTGGGCGCCACGCGTAAATCGCTGCAGCGGCTGATTATCGGTCAGTGGCTGGCCCTGCTGCTGCTGGCGGCTATCGCCGGCAGTGCGCTGGGGCAGGGCATTGAAGTCGCGCTGCTGATGATGCTTAAACCGGTGCTGCCCGCCGCTTTACCGGCTGCCAGCGTCTGGCCGTGGCTGTGGGCGATTGGTGCGCTGGTGGTGATCTCGCTGCTGGTTGGGTTGCGTCCATACCGTCTGCTGATGGCCACACTGCCGCTGCGCGTGCTGCGTCGTGATGCGGTAGCCTCGCTGTGGCCGCTGCGTATTTATCTGCCGGTGATGGCGCTGGTGGTGGTAGCGCTCCTTGCGCTGCTGATGGGCGGCAGCAAAATGCTGTGGGCGCTGCTGGCTGGCGTGGTGATGCTGGCACTGCTGCTGGCGCTGCTCGGCTGGGGGACGCTCCTGCTGCTGCGCAGACTGGTGGTGCGTAATCTGGCGTTGCGCCTGGCGATCAACCGTCTGCTGCGTCAGCCAGCCATGACGCTCAGCCAGCTGGCGGCATTTTCGCTCTCCTTTATGCTGCTGGCGTTATTGCTGGTGATGCGCGGCGATCTGCTCGATCGCTGGCAGCAGCAATTACCGGCGGATGCGCCCAACTATTTTCTGCTCAATCTGACCCAGCAGCAGGTGCCGCAGGTAGACGAGTTCCTGCGGCAGCATCAGGTTAACGCCGGAACCTTCTATCCGATCGTGCGGGCAAGGCTCACTGAGCTGAACGGCAAGCCGGCCGATCCCAGGCTGGATAACGCGCTGAATCGCGAGCTGAATCTGACGTGGCAGGCGGAGCGTCCGGATCACAATCCGCTGGTGGCCGGCAGCTGGCCGCCGAAAGCCGGTGAAGTCTCGATGGAGGTCGAGCTGGCCGATCGTCTGGGCGTCAGGCTCGGCGACAGGCTGACTTTTAGCGGCGATACGCAGCAGTTCAGCGCGACCATCACCAGTCTGCGCAAGGTCGACTGGGAGAGCCTGCGGCCAAACTTCTTCTTTATCTTCCCGCCGGGCGCGCTCGATCAGCAGCCACAAACCTGGCTGACCAGCTTCCGCATGGCGAACGATCCCGCGCTGCTGGCGCAGCTCAACCGCGCGTTCCCGACGCTGAGCCTGCTGGATGTCGGCAGCATGCTGAAGCAGATTGGACAGGTGCTGGCGCAGGTGAGCCAGGCGCTGGAGATCATGGTGATCCTGGTGACGGTTTGCGGTGTGTTGCTGCTGCTGGCGCAGATCCAGGTCGGCATGCGCCAGCGCCGGCAGGAGCTGGTGGTGTATCGCACGCTCGGGGCCAGCCAGCGTCTGCTGCGCGGTACGCTGTGGTGTGAGTTTGCGCTGCTTGGCGTGGTCGCGGGAATCGCGGCGGCGCTGGGGGCGGAAGCGGCACTGTGGGGGCTTCAGCGCAGGATTTTTGATTTCCCGTGGCAGCCGGACTGGACGCTGTGGCTGGCGCTGCCGCTGTGTGGCGCGGCGCTGCTGTCGCTGTGCGGCGGCTGGCTGGGTGTCCGCTTACTGAAGGGGAAAGCGCTGTTCAGGCGGTTTGACGCTGCCTGATGCCCTCACCCCAGCCCTCTCCCACGGGAGAGGGAGCCGATCGAGCCCGTATGCGTGATTCTGCACTTCAGGACATTAAGGTGAGCGTCAAACGGAAAAATCGCACCTTATAATCCCCTCTCCCTGTGGGAGAGGGCAAGGGTGAGGGGAACACCGCGGAACTACAGCTTCGCCACGGCCCACGCGATGCCGCTCGCATAGGCATCAGGCAGCAGCGGTGCCAGCGCATTGAGTGCGGCGGTGAGGCGTGCCGGATCGCTGTCGGTCAGATTCAGGTGCCCGACCTTGCGTCCGGCGCGGACTTCTTTGTCGTACCAGTGCAGATGCACCAGCGGCTGCTGCAGCCAGTCGGTATTGAGGTCGGTGCCAATCAGGTTGACCATCACCGACGGCGCAAACACCACCGGCTGCGGCAGCGGCAGACCGAGCACCGCACGCAGGTGCAGTTCAAACTGGCTGATTGAGGCGCCATTCTGTGTCCAGTGGCCGCTGTTGTGCACGCGCGGTGCCAGCTCATTGATCAGCAAGCCCTGTGGTGTGACGAAACACTCCATCGCCATCACGCCCACGTACTTCAGCTCATGCATGATCGCGCTCAGCATCGCTTCCGCCTGCTGCTGTTGCGCGGCATCAGCCTGCGGGAAGGCAACGCTGGTGCGCAGAATGCCGTCCTGATGCAGGTTATGCGTCAGCGGATAAAACACCGTGCGGCCATCGTGCCCGCGCGCGCCCACCAGCGAGACTTCACCGCTGAAGTTAATACCCTGCTCAACGATGCACTCGCCGTAGCACTCATCCGGCAGCGTTGCGGTTTCGTCGGCGCGCAGGCGCCACTGACCGCGGCCGTCGTAGCCGCCGGTGCGGCGCTTGACGATCGCCAGCTCGCCCAGCGTGCTAAACACCGCCGGCCACTCGCTTTTATCGGCCAGCAACTGCCACGGCGCGGTTGCCAGGTTGAGCTGATCGAGCAGCTGCTTTTGCGTCAGGCGATCGGCGAGGCGCGGAAAAATATCGCGATTGACGAACGCCGGATGGTTAGCGAGCTCGCGCGTCAGCGCGGTTTCCGGCCAGCGCTCGATTTCCGCGGTGATCACGCTTTGCGCGATCGGCAGTGCCGACGGCTCCGCGTCCAGCCCGACCGGATACACGGCGATGCCCAGCGGTTCGCCGGCCTGGCGCAGCATGCGGCCCAGCTGACCGTTGCCGAGTACGCAAACTGGCTTCATGCGTCCTCCCGCGGATCCGGATTATTCAGCACCTCATCGGTCTGGCTCTGACGCCAGGCGGCCAGGCGTGCAGCCAGATCGCGATCGTGAATCGCCAGGATCTGCGCCGCCAGCAGTGCGGCGTTGGCGGCACCGGCTTTACCGATGGCCAGCGTACCGACTGGAATCCCGCGCGGCATCTGTACGATGGAGTAGAGGCTATCCACGCCGCTCAGTGCTGCGCTCTGTACCGGTACGCCCAGCACCGGCAGCAGGGTTTTCGCCGCCAGCATGCCTGGCAGGTGCGCCGCACCGCCGGCACCGGCGATGATCACCTGAAAACCGTTGTCGGCTGCGCGCTCTGCGAAGCTGAACAGCTTATCTGGCGTACGGTGCGCAGAGACCACTTCAACGTGGAACGGGACATCCAGGCTGTTAAGGATTTCCTCGGCGAACTGCATGGTAGCCCAGTCACTTTTGGAACCCATGACGATGGCAATACGGGCCGGGGCGGCGTTGGATGACATGCGGTCAACTCCTGTGAATAATCAAACGAACCTGGCCGGGCGGGCAGGTAAAGAAGGGCACAGAGAATAGCACGAGACAGCGGCAAGGAAAACGGTTGCGTAGGCGGAAAACCGGCATTTCCGCCGCAAAAACTCAGAAAGGAAATTCGATTAACTGCACGCCCTGTGCGTCCAGCTGAATCATTGATCCGCGCTCATGCCACGCGCCCAGCACCGCGCGTTGCGCTGGCGTGCCGGCGAGCTCGAACTGATGAATCGCCGGACGATGGGTGTGGCCGTGAATCAGGATCGGCACCTGCTGGCGCGTCATCGCCGCGGCTACCGCCTGCGGGTTGACGTCCATGATGCGCAGTGACTTGTGCTGGTTGGCCTGCTTGCTGTCGGCCCGCATCCGCGCAGCGATGCGCATGCGCAGACGCAACGGCAGCGCGAGAAACAGCCGCTGCAGCCAGCGCTGATGCACTTTGGCGCGAAAACGCTGATAACCGTGATCGTCAGTACACAGCGTGTCGCCGTGCATCATCAGCACGCGCTGACCATAGCGCTCCAGCACCTGCTCTTCGGGCAGCAGCGTCATGCCGCTGGCGCGGGCGAACTGTTGACCTAACAGGAAGTCGCGATTGCCGTGAATAAAGAATTTGGGCACCGGCAGGGCACGCAGGGCGTCGGCGATCTGCTGATGCAGCGGATTAGGATCGTCATCGCCAATCCAGGCTTCAAACAGATCGCCAAGGATGTAAAGCGCATCACACTGCTGCGCTTCCCGCTGCAAAAAATGCAGAAAACCGGCAGTGATTGCCGGTTCTTCCTGACACAGATGTAAATCTGCGATAAACAGCGTGCGCGACATTACTCGCTGACGGTCACTTTCTGGATGATCACGTCATCAACCGGCACGTCCTGGTGCATGCCGCTGCGGCCGGTTTTCACTGCTTTGATTTTTTCGACCACGTCCATGCCTTCAACCACTTCAGCAAACACGCAGTAACCCCAGCCCTGCAGGCTTTCGTCACGGAAGTTCAGGAAGTCGTTATCGGCAACGTTGATGAAGAACTGTGCAGTGGCCGAGTGAGGTGCCTGGGTACGCGCCATCGCCAGCGTGCCTTTGGTGTTTTTCAGGCCGTTGTTGGCTTCGTTGCGGATGTCTGCTTTGGTGGCTTTCTGCTTCATGCCCGGCTCGAAACCGCCGCCCTGAATCATGAAACCGTTGATCACGCGGTGAAAAATGGTGTTGTCGTAGAAACCTTCACGGCAGTAGTCCAGGA
Source organism: Pantoea sp. Cy-640 (assembly GCF_011752635.1). NCBI lineage: Bacteria > Pseudomonadati > Pseudomonadota > Gammaproteobacteria > Enterobacterales > Erwiniaceae > Pantoea > Pantoea sp. Cy-640. The sequence goes on from NZ_VWXB01000005.1 coordinate 232,082, forward strand.
AGTTCTGTACGGTAGCCGGCGCTTTGTCATCGAAGGTTTTGATTACGATATCGCCATGGTTCGTCTGGAAAGTGACCATTATATTCGTCCTGTGGAGGTTGTCGTCAGTATCAACTGCCGCACCGGCAAGGCGGCGGGGCATTTTTGTAGACGCCTCTTATATCACAATTTCCAATAACGCGTCAGTAAGGCAACGGCAGTTGCGAAGCGAGCGATGCACAAGTCGGAAAAATACGGCACAATGACCGGCTACATCAAGAAGGCGTATCCCGCACACGTAAACAACGGAATCGTTCAATGCTAAAGATCTATAACACCCTGAGTCGCCAGAAAGAGGAATTTAAACCCATTCATGCCGGTGAAATCGGTATGTACGTGTGTGGAATCACGGTTTACGACCTCTGTCATATCGGCCATGGGCGTACCTTTGTGGCATTCGACGTGGTCGCGCGTTACCTGCGTTACGTGGGCTATAAGCTGAAATACGTGCGTAATATCACTGACATCGATGACAAGATCATTAAACGTGCCAACGAAAACGGGGAAAGCATCGAAACGCTGACCAACCGGATGATCGCCGAAATGCACAAAGATTTTGCCGCGCTGGGTATTCTGCCGCCGGATCTCGAGCCGCGCGCCACGCGCCACATCGCGGAGATCATCGAACTGGTCGGCAAGCTGATCGATCGCGGCCATGCCTACGTGGCGGATAACGGCGACGTGATGTTTGATGTGCTGAGCGATAAAGATTACGGCGCGCTGTCGCGTCAGGATCTCGAACAGCTGCAGGCCGGCGCGCGCGTGGAAGTGGCGGAAGTGAAGCGCAACCCGATGGATTTTGTGCTGTGGAAAATGTCCAAAGCCGATGAGCCGGCATGGAGCTCACCGTGGGGCAATGGCCGTCCGGGCTGGCACATTGAGTGTTCGGCGATGAACTGCAAACAGCTTGGCACCCATTTCGACATCCACGGTGGCGGTTCAGACCTGATGTTCCCGCACCATGAGAACGAAGTGGCGCAGTCGACCTGTGCGCACGATGGCCCATACGTGAACTACTGGATGCACTCCGGCATGGTGATGGTTGACCGGGAAAAGATGTCGAAATCGCTCGGCAACTTCTTTACCGTGCGCGATGTGCTGCAGCACTACGATGCGGAAACCGTGCGCTACTTCCTGATGTCCGGCCACTATCGCAGCCAGCTTAACTATGGCGAAGATAACCTGAATCAGGCACGCGCGGCGCTGGAGCGCCTTTACACCGCGCTGCGCCATACCGATGCCAGCGCGACGCCGGCTGGCGGTGAGGCGTTTGAAGCCCGCTTCCGTACCGCCATGGACGATGATTTCAACACGCCGGAAGCTTACTCGGTGTTGTTTGATATGGCGCGTGAAGTCAATCGCCTGAAGGGTGAAGATAAAGCCGCCGCCGATGCGCTGGCCGCGAAACTGCGTCAGCTGGCCGATGTGCTGGGCATTCTGCAGCAGGATCCGGAGCAGTTCCTGCAGAGTGGCGCACAGGTGAATGCCGATGAAGTGGCGGAGATTGAACACTGGGTGAAAACCCGCGCCGATGCGCGCGCCGCGAAAGACTGGGCGCAGGCGGACATCGCACGTGACAAGCTGAACGAGCTGGGCGTTATCGTGGAAGATGGCCCGCAGGGATCAAGCTGGCGCCGTAAATAACAAAAAGGGCGAACTGCGGTTCGCCCTTTTTATACGGCTAACTACAACCCACTGGTTATGGGTAACTAACCTGATGCACTTATCGTAGCGGCGAAATTCATTGCGCAATAAATTGCGCCGCTACAGGTCCGGATTTGCCTGGTAAAAATCAGGCCACAACCGTTACGCGCTGACCGGCAAACTCAACCGTCTGACCGGGAAAAATCTTGCAGCGCTTACGCGTCTCGATGGCACCATCGACGCGCACTTTGCCTTCGTCGATCACCGCTTTGGCCTGCGCGCCGCTCTCCACCCAGCCTTCCAGCTTCAGCAGATCGCACAAATCAACGTGCGCATATTTACCCAGTGAAAAACTCGCCATTATGCCTGCTCCACATCGTGATATTGCTCGCACGCCAGCAGCGTGTTCTCAATCAGCGTGGCGACCGTCATCGGGCCAACGCCGCCTGGTACAGGCGTGATGTAGGCCGCGCGCTCAGAGGCTGACGCAAAATCCACATCGCCGACCACTTTGCCGCTTTCCAGCCGGTTAATACCTACATCAATCACAATCGCACCTGGTTTGATCCAGTCGCCCGGGATAAAGCCCGGCTTACCGACTGCCACTACCAGCAGGTCGGCATGCTCAACGTGATGGCGCAGATCTTTGGTAAAACGGTGCGTGACAGTGGTGGTGCAGCCAGCCAGCAGCAGCTCCATGCTCATCGGACGACCGACGATATTCGATGCGCCAACCACCACGGCGTTCAGGCCGTAGGTATCGATGTTATAGCGCTCCAGCAGCGTCACGATGCCGCGTGGCGTACACGGACGCAGCTTAGGGGCGCGCTGGCACAAACGACCGACGTTATAAGGATGGAAGCCATCAACGTCTTTATCCGGCGTGATGCGCTCCAGCACTTTGACATTATCGATCCCGGCCGGCAGCGGCAGCTGCACCAGAATGCCATCGATAGCGTCGTCATTGTTCAGCTCATCGATCACCTCCAGCAGTTCAGCTTCGCTGGTGCTGGCGGGCAGGTTATAAGCGCGCGACACAAAACCGACCTCTTCGCAGGCGCGGCGTTTGTTAGCGACATAGATCTGCGATGCCGGGTTTTCACCGACCAGCACCACGGCCAGGCCAGGGGCGCGTTTACCGGCAGCGAGACGCTGCTGCACTTTTTCGGCAACCTCAAGGCGCACCTGCTGCGCAATCGTTTTACCGTCAATAATTTTTGCTGCCATCAGAGAGGAAATCCATCTGTAGAGAGTTAAATCGGGGATGGCGCCTATTCTGTCAGAAGCGCGTGCGGCTGTCAGTCACAGATTCGTTTACGCGACCGGTTTCCCGATTTTTCGCCGTGGCGCGCGCCAGGCTTAGCGCGTATTATGCCCGCCAGGCAATGATGTGGAACACGTGATGATTTGGTTGATGCTCGCCACGCTGGCGATAGTGTTTGTTGTGGGATTTCAGCTGCTGACCGCCGGTTCGCGCCACGCCGCGCAGTCGCTCAGCAAGCGGCTGCAGCTGCCGCCGGTGCATGTTGAATCGCTGCTTGCGCAAATGGGCAAAGAGGCGGCAAACGAGTTCACCGATTACATTCGCGGCGACAACGAAGCGCACCTCAATAATGGCGCGGCGGTGCTGCTGATCTGGCAGGTGCTGATTGTTGATGGCAGCGATGAGAACGCACAGCGCTGGCATCACATTCTGACGAAGGCGGGGTTCTCCGCCCTGATTTCACGTCAGCAGCTGTTGCTGGCGCTGGGCTTTCTGCGCCAGCTTGAGCCGGACAGACAGGAGCTGCATGCGTTACGCGAGCAGTATAATGCGCGCTTCACGCCGCAGGGGATTGAACTGGAAGGGGAATCCGCGGAGGTGAGTAATCTGGTCTCGCTGAGCGAGTGGCGTCAGCGTCATTAAGGCGAATTGTTCATTCCCTCGACACTCTGCCGTCCGTTGGCGGCAAAAACGTTGACGCGCCAGCGTGCCGACGTATAATCCGACGCATCTTCTATGCGCCCTTAGCTCAGCTGGATAGAGCACCGGCCTTCTAAGCCGTAGGTCACAGGTTCGAATCCTGTAGGGCGTGCCATTTTCTCCTGTTAAAAGCCTTTTTATTTTACTTTTTCCTTTTAAATCAGAATATAACACTTCTATATGCTCCTTCCTGGTTCAGGGTCATAATCCGATATTACTAACTGAAGGTGGTATCTGATACCAGGGATAGGCCAAATACCCGATACCGCGGTGACATTTTAATTTTTCCGATGTCGCATATACGTAAGAATCCTGACAAGGATGTTTACGAAGACATTGACTTCTCCATCTATTACTTTCAGTAGGGAGCCGCATATCTGACATTTAATCTCCTAAATTAACAGGGGGAAATGAACAACATCATTGTTAAAACTATCAAGGAATGTTGGCTGAAAGATAGATAAAGATTACAATACACCGGCCTCAAAAACAGGCGATCTTTTTCAGTAATTGCTTGCTACATAGTTAAAGTATTTGAAAAGGCTAAATTATCACACAAGGGACTGAATAATGGAAAAGAACGATGAGTGGCGAGATATACGAGAGTTGTTGCGTAGCACTGTGTTAATGCAAGAGGGCTATCATCAAGCAAAGAAGCGTTATGCCAGTAAGATAGCTCCCGATTTTCGTTTGTTACGTTTTTTTAATATTAATGAAAATACGCTTTCTAAATGTTTGGCATTCCTTCTTAGCCCCGATGAAAGCCATGCTCAGGGTGATCTATTTCTCACGAGTTTTTACCAATTAATTGAGAAGCCAGAAACGCTCAAAGCTGACATGAAGGCTCGGACTTCAACTGAATTCACCATTTCTAATAGTCGTAGAATTGACATATTGGTCGCGGATCAAAACGAGTTAACAGGTATTGAAAACAAACCCTGGGCAGCCGACCAAAAAGATCAACTTTATGACTATGCTCACTGGTTAGCAGCGGAAGCGAAGCGACGAGGCAGTGGATGGTCCTTAGTATACCTCTGTAACAACGAAATAAATGAGTTTACTTTTCGCGCTCAGTCACCTGACGAAATAAACAAGCATGTAAAAGCTATCACTTTTTTCCAGTTGGAAAAGTGGCTTTCGCGCTGTGCATTGCACATTGAGGCACCAGCAGTACGATGCTTTGTAGACGCTCTGATAAAATTCATTCGCGAAGATATTAATGGAGAAACAGCTATGGAACTGCAAAATGAACTCACAGAACAACTGGTCGCTTCACCGCAAAATCTTAGCGCAGCTTTTTTAATTGCTCAGAATATGCGTCAGGTAAAAGAACGCCTGTGGAAAGATTTCATCGTATATCTTCGTCAGGAATTATCGCCATTGGGGTTCAAGGTTGATATGAATGATGAGTTGCGCACGGGCAGTAAATACGCAACGTTCTCAGTGTTATTTAAAGAAGGTGATGACTTCAAATTGTGCTGGGAGTTTGAAACCAGCGATTACCGTAATCTGGCTTACGGGATCTGCTCAACTATCGAGCCACACGAGAAGTTGCATAATGATCATTTTCCTGCAATCGCTCAATCGATGAGGCATGTTTTTCCTGAAATCGATGCAAAAATTGAAAGTGAAGGATGGTGGCCCTGGTGGTGCTATGTTGATGCGGGCATGAATGTTCCACGCAATTGGAATATGGAATCAGATGCCTGGGCATTGCTGCTTGAGCGTGGTGAGGGTAGTTTTGCACAATCAATAACCAGTATTGCAAAACGCATACATGACGAAATGGACTTATCATTGCTGAGAACATCTTCCTAACACCTGAGTGAAGAAGAAAATCATACTAAGGACGCTCAGTAACTCACTTACGTATTGGGGATTAAGTCGGGGGCGCAGAGAGATCTTTACTGAATTTATTCTGCAGCCGTCCCGACCTTTCAACAGAAACCTACCCCGCCATGTCAGGCTGGCCAAAACGCGCTGGCCTTATTTCGCAACCTTTGATGGGGTCTGCGAATTGGCTTGAGACGTTACGCTGTTTATTCTCACATCTATAATGCGGTCGGTTGCTGGGTTGTGAGTATTCGCTGCCAATGCGAAAGCAACCCGATAGCAGGCGCGGTTTCCGCAATCTGTCCGGGATGCTATAAATGCATAAATGATCTGCATGGATGCCATGATGAAAAAAACACTCTCACTTATCGCCGTCATGTTATTAGTCGGCTGCCAGTCCCATACTAAACAAACAGCAAGGCAGTCATTCAGGTTTCCAACCGCTTACGAGATAAGAAGCGAGTGCGAATCGCAAACCTCCTCGCATTTAGCAAATAAAGATACCCATCTGTGGCTTTGTCAGGCCGTTTCCGCAATACAGTATCGGTTTTTTGACGCGAATTTATATCACGGTAAGACCTGTGATTTGGTCATTACGCAGCCCTTAGGTCAGCCACCGACAAACGTCACTGCACAGGGCGGAGATGCTGATTTGTGCGCCGTCGCTATCGATGCGGTAAAGCAGGCGATAGATGCCAACACCTTTCCCATGCGGCCTGCGTATCTGAAAGAAAAGATACCGGTGCGTTTTGCGCCCTGACTGACTTTGTCCTGAGCAGACCGTTGCTGCATAAGCGTAACCATCGGTAACAAAGTTCGCCGTTTAACCCCTGTATATCATGCCGTCAGCCCGGCCAGGCTATGCTCAGCATCACTGACATAACACATATCTTTATGGAGATTTACGGCAATGAAAATACAGTGGATTGCGGCCCTGGCAGCGGCAGGCCTTCTTTTAGTGGTTAGCGCCCAGGCAGAGGCAAAAGGGTGCCTGAAAGGCGCCGTCGCTGGCGGCGTGGCAGGTCATCTGGTTCATCATGGCGTTGCCGGTGCGGCAGCGGGCTGCGCGGTGGGCCATCACATGGCCGCCAAAAAACAGAAAGAGGCGGAACAAAAGCAACAGTAAACCGTGGCAGCCGTATTCAGAGCGGGTGATAATCTTTTGCGACTGGCTGAGAGCGATGTCTGATTTAGCACCTGGCCAGAAATAAGTCTTATAAATATGAAAAGCGTCGCGAAGGACGCTTTTTAGGTTTTGCTGTCAGAGGCTGGGCTTTATATCGACAGTGTATGGAACTGAGTAGCTGCAGCTTCCAACAGGTGTCTTCTGCTTTGTGATGAGTCTTTGCCTCATCAGTAAGTTATCCAGCCCCGCAACTCTCCACTCAGAATCCGATATTCACCCGAATCATAATCATCTGATCGCGGGTGCGCTGTGCATCAAGCCCCAGCGTTCCCTGGTAAGCGATTCCGGGCGTGATATTGTGCGGCAGCAGAAAATCAATTGCGGTGCCTGCCGTTAACGTCTGGCGGCTCGGCTCGGTCAGCGGTACTCGCCACGTGTCGTTGCCCGTATCAGCATAACCTACACGAGCGATACCATTGTTGCTGAGTGTCTGCGCATACTCCAAACGGCCCTGCAAGCGCAGCGCGATTTGACCGCTCGTTACCCGATGTTCACCGCGCAGCCCGGCGCCACCAATGATCTGAGAATCCGTTTGCGGGGCATAAGCCAGACTATATGCGCCTGCGCCGGACTCACTGTAACCATCAAGCCATGTGCGGTAATACTGCAGGCGGCCATAAGGTGACAACAGGCTATCTGTGGTTCGCATTTCATAGCCTGAGGTCAGCGAGGCGAAAATCTGCCGTCCGGAGCGGCTGCCGCGAGCTTCACTGGTGGTGCCGGTGATGACGCGTTTGCTATCGAAGTCCATCACGCCATGCCCAAGCAGGCCGTCCACGAAGAACGTCCCTGGATGATAGCTGCCATACAGTGCTGTGCTGAATGCGCGCCCGTTGGTTCGCGTGCCGCTGTCGCCAATGTCGCTGACGTCACGGCCAAAACCAATACCTAATCCTGCCGCGACGGCGGAAGTGAAGCGGTAGTCGGCACCGGTAGACACGCCCACGGTGGTATGACTGAAATGCACGCCGCCGGCTTTATCGCCACCAAAATCAACATAGCCGCCTGTCCAGTAAGACAGGCGCTGTACCTGCCTGCCGGTGGAGAAGGGCAGCGCGGGGAGAGAGGGCTGCACCGGGCGTTGATCATTGAAGGCTTTCTGCTGCCACGCGGTTGCCCACATTTTCTCGTCAGCATCATGCTCTGCCTGAGCCGATGGCAGCGAAAAGCGGATGCCGTTGATGTCCGAAGGGAGTTCGCCGCCGCTGTGTAACTGTTCCAGCCTGTCGCTGAAGTTTCGTAGCTGCGCGCGAGCAAAACTCTGCGCGGCACGATACTGAGCGCTGACCAGACCAATGACATCTGCGTCCTGCGCAGGGTTGGGACGGGCGGTAATAGTCAACGTCACGCTGGCCGGCGGCGTTGTGCCGGCAGGGCTGGTCAGCACATAGCGGAGTGCGACGCTGCCACTGGCCTGTGCGGCTGCAGTGAAAAACAGCTGAAACTCACTTCCCGACGCATGTATTTCCGCTTTGCCGAGACTGCTTTCCGGTTGATCAAGCAGCTGCGCACCGGTAAACGGACCGCCTGTCGCACCGCTGGTCAGGTTCACCATGACCGACTGACCGGCAACGAGCGTGGCGCTGTGGTCAGTGGCCTGAGGCCCGGCAGCCGTCACCGACAGCGTGTAGTTAACCCGCAGGGTACTGCCGGCAGCATCGGTAACCTGAACACTGAACTGGCTATTACCGGCTGCCTGTGGCACACCGCTGAGCTGTCCATCAGCGAACGTCATGCCTGCAGGCAGCGTTCCGCCAGTCAGCCAGCGATAGGGCGCGGTTCCTCCCGTCACGCTGAAAGTCTGTGCGTACATTTTTCCTGCTTCAGCCGGTGGCAGCTGACCACCTGCGGGTTGTAGCTGCAGGACTGACTGCGTAGCTGCCGTGACAGCCAGGGTATAACTGGCCGTGCCGCGGTTACCCAGGCTGTCTGTTGCGGTGATCTGAAAACGATAGTTCCCGGCTGCCTCAGGCGTGCCAGAGAGTTTGCCTGTCGGGCTGTCCAGGCTGATGCCTGCTGGCAGATTAAGCGCGCTGAAGGAATAGGGCGCCGTCCCGCCTGCTGCGGTCACTGTTGTCGTCCAGTCACTGCCGGCGATTGCAGGCTGCAGCGTTCCGCCGGGTGGCGAAAGCGTTAGGACGGACTGCGACACGCTGATTAAAACCTGCGCGCTGGTAGAGGTTCCGCTACTGTTGCTGGCGGTGTAAGTGAGACTGTCGCTTCCCGAGAATCCTGCAGCAGGTTGGTACGTTATGCTGGTGCCGGATACGGTAATGCTGCCGTGTGAAGGTGGAGTAATGATGGTGATGGACGTCGCGACGCCGCCGGAAAGGCTGAGAGGCAGCGTATTGTTGCTGCTGTTGGCGGCGACCGTGGCGGCACTGTTGCTGGCTGAGGGGGCCGCAGCGTTGACAGTCAGCGTGTAGCTGGCGGAGCCGCTGGCCCCGAGGGCGTCCGTCGCGATGACCTGAAAGTGATAATTTCCTGCCGCTGCGGGCGTTCCGGACAGCGTACCGGCGGATGCGTTCAGCGACAGGCCAGGCGGCAAAGCGGTGCTGCTCCAGGTATACGGAGCGGTGCCGCCTGAGGCGGTGAGCGTCTGCGACCAGGCGTTGCCGACCGTCGCGGCGGACAGCGCACCCGATGCCGGTGACAGCGCCAGCGCCGGAGCGCTGACAGTCAGCGCTACGGTAGCATCCGCAGAGGTTCCACCCCCATTTGCGGCATGCCAGACAAAGCTGTCGCTGCCGGAATAACCTGCTGCCGGCGTATACATCACGTCAGTACCTGAAACCGTGGCGCTACCGTGCGCCGGAGGCGTTACGAGAGTTACCGACGTCGCCGTCCCACCGCTGAGCGCCAGCGAAATAGTGTTATTGGTGCTGTTGGCCGCAACGGTTGAGCTGCTGTTTGCCGACGCTGGCGGCGCTTCTGCACGGGTCACGCTGATGCTGTACCCGCGGGTGGTGCCATCCTGCGCGCTCACCACCACGGAAATAGTGTTGCTTCCGACGTTCAGCGCGATGGCCTGCGAGGCCGAACCCGAAGCCACTGATGAGCCATTAACCGTCACCGTGGCATGGCTTTCATTCACCACCGGCGTTACCGTCACCGACGAAACATCGAACGCAACCGTTGCGCTGTAATTGCTGGTCGCGGCACTGAAAGAGGGTGAGAGCGCGCCGGCAGACAATGACAGACCTGACAACGTGGCATCGCTGGATGACGATGTTGCACTGGTACAGTTAAATACGAGGTTACTGATCTGTCCATGCGAGGTGGTAACCCGCACGGCCAGCCCGTTGGCCTCCAGACTGCCGGCCGGCACGGTGATTGTCACGGTGTGGGAAGAGGTTGAGGTTGAATTTGCGGCGTTGTAAGTCTGAGCATTACTCAGGTCAAAACGGGCCACGCTCAGACTGTCGGCGTTCATGGGAGTGCCGCCCGCAGCAGAACCGCTGTCGGTAAAGCTCAGCGTCAACGCGTCGCCAGCGGTAAAGTCCGAGGCTGGATACCTGTTGGCGCTGTAAGACAGAGAGGTGGAACCTGACAGGGCATTGACGGTAGCACAGCCGTTAGATAACGCTGAGGCTGACGGAGTGAAACCCCAAAAAAAAGCAGCCGTTATCAGCCAGGCGTAAATACGCCCGGCGGTTAAAGAAGCATTCATGCGCTACCCAGAGATGATTAATATTTTTATGTTTTTGATGTTACCGGGAAGCGATGATGACAAAAGCGTAATTAAGGGAGTAAAAACCGGCTATCACGCGGGTTAGGCAATAATCCGCGAGTGCGTTGCCTGAACTCATGCTGTCAGATTGGCTCAGGCTTTCTCATCGAACCAGTTCTGAAACCCCGCTATTGCATCAGGCATCATGTTGCGTGCGCGTTCCATAATCAGGGTCTCCGCAGAGCGTAGTCCGTTCTGCGGGTGCGAGGCCTCGCACAGTGCCAGAGCCAGGTCTGAAGCATCAAGCATCGCCAGGTTGACTCCGACGCCAACCGGCGGCATCAGGTGAGCGGCATCGCCAATCAGGGTGATGCCCGGACGCGGTGCCCAGCCAAAATCGGCAGGCAGGCTGTAAATCGGGCGTCTGACATAGTCACCGGTGGCGTTTACCACCAACTGCAGGGAAGCGGCCCAGTCGCGGTAGCTGTCGCGCACCCAGGCGGTGAGGCCGGAGGAGGCTATGTGTTGATCGATGGCATCAGGGGCGCGCTTCATCGCCGCATAGACGCAAATCCTCCCGCCGCCGTTGCGTTGCGTGACCAGCGCCTGCGCACCGCCAAAGCTGAACGCGGTCCCGTTGCCGGCAATGCTGTTGATTTGGTCGGATGGGTGATCTATCCAGCCTTCGAAAAAGGTAATGCCGGTATAAACCGGACGTACCGGCGTCAGGTAACGGCGGACCCGCGACCAGGCACCGTCTGCACCAATCACGATATCGGCTTCGTAGCGCCTGCCGTTTCTGAACACCAGCCCGTGCGCTTTTTGCCGGCCATAGTCAACGTAATGCAATTTGTGATCCCACTGCAGGGCCTGCGGTAACAGGGCGCTCAGCAGCAGGTTTTTCAACTCGCCGCGATCGATCTCCGGTTTATCCATTTCACCTTCCGGCGTGAATCTGTCGACCTCAATGTCTCCGGTAAGGTAATTCAGCATCCGGCTTTCCTGATCCTCATGCCTGGCGATGTTGATGAACTGCTCCAACAGGCCCGCTCTGCGCAGTGCCGCCTGGCCGCTGTCAGCATGCAAATCAAGCGAGCCGCCCTGACTCCGCGCAGCATCCGCCGGCTCATCCTCAAACACCGTTACGTTAAAACCGTGGCGCTGAAGAATTACGGCCGCCGTGAGGCCTGCCGGGCCGCCGCCCACGATAGCGATAGTCAGTTTATCCGACATGTCTGTTCTTCCCCGATGTAAAGCGGATACTGTATAATCACAAAGTTGACATATCAACTACGCGACGGGGTAAATAATGGGCAGCACAGAGATTTCAGACGCAGAGTGGCAGGCATGGCGCGGATATCGCCGGCTTGCTGAAATCATCACCGGACGCATTGTCAGAGAGATCAATGAGGCGACCGGCTTGTCCGGCCCGGATTTCATGATCCTGATGGAAATCAACCGCAGTCCGCAGGGCGTACTGCTGCAGCGTGAGCTGCTGGAATACCTTGAATGGGACAAGTCGCGGCTATCGCACCAGCTTTCACGTATGGCCGCCCGGGATCTGGTACAGCGCAGCCGCGCGACTCGCGCAGGGATTTCAGTCCGCATGACAGAGGCCGGGAGCCAGCTGCTTGCTACAGCGCGGCCGATACATGCCGCGGGCGTGCGGCGGAATTTCCTCGATTTGCTGACGCCGGAAGACATCGAAGGGCTGATCGCCATCACCGGGCGATTACGGCAGTCAGCCAGCGGTTTTATCGAATAATTCCCGGCCGATCAGCTTCAGACACTCCTTCTGCAACCGGCACAATCGCGGCAGCCGTTAACAGGATCATGCGAAAGATTAATTAAAACAGTGGCTTGTGTTTTTTGCGCTGTCAGGCTGTTGACAGCCTCTTTGTGCTGGCCCTAAATTGAGCAGTCGCTCTAATTTTGAGCCTGGTCCTGCCGCTGATGGTGAAAACAATGTTACTGAGAGCCTCCTCCCGTTTCTGGCGTTATCTGATGAAGAACCTTCTGACGTATGCTGCCATTCTGCTTGCCGGCGGGTTAGCCACTGCGAATATGGCCAGTGCTGCCGTCACCCATGTCGCTATCTATCGCGGCGGTGCCGGTTGTCCGGGCTGCTCCGAAATGGTCCGTAAATCGCTGGAACAGAGCGGTCTGCCGCTGGACATCGCGTATGTCGGAGAGCAGGAAAAAATAAAGGTCACGCAGGATAATCTCGCCACTTTTGATGTGTACATCCAGCCCGGAGGTGGGCAGGACATCCCCGGCGCCTTTGCTGCGCTGGGCGACGAAGGGGCTGAGGCCATACGCAAATTTGTCCGCAATGGAAAAAGCTTTCTCGGATTGTGCATGGGCGCGTATCTGGCCGATGAAAACTGGCTGGGGCTGATCCCCTCATCGCTGGACTCTGAAGTCATGCGCAAGGGGACTAACATACCCGACGAGGGCGATTACGTTGTCGATGTTGTCTGGCAGGGGAAAACCGAAAAATTTTATTATCAGGATGGTCCTTACCTGAATGCCGAAGACGCGCACGGCTTCGTCGCTCTGGCGCGCTATGCCAACGGTGATATCGCGCTGGCGAAATATACTTACGGTAAAGGCACGGTACTCCTGAGCGGACCGCATCCGGAAGCGGATGAAAGCTGGATGGCGCCGGAGAAAAACAATCCGGCCTACACCTCAGCCGGCAGCAAGATGGCCAGGCTGTTTAATGATTTAAAGCCAGGGAGGTAAGCGACTATGTGGAAAAATCCCCGCTAGCGACAAAGTTTCTGCAAGGCGGCCATTATCTCAAGAAAAAAATGTGTCCGCTTATCCGCAGAGTAGTTAAGAATAAGCGCGCTTGAGTAACCGTCAATCAGGGCGTGAAGATTACGCGCCACCTCGTCTTTACCTGCTTCGCTGAGGTGGCCAAATGCCTGGCCGGATAAGCCCTGACGGATGATCGCTGTCCACGTCTGCGTGCTGGAGAGCAGCAGCTGCTCAAATTGCTTATCCCTTGCCGCCAGCGGCCACAACTCGAGGTAGATCAACCAGTGAGAAGCCGGCCCGTCTGGCAGGAGATAATCCACCAGCGCACGAAAAAAGGCGTCATGCTGTGAATCATCCCTCTTTTCGCTCTCTACAGAGAAAGCGGCAACGTCCTCATCCAGCATGAAAGCAATCGAGTCCAGCCTCAGCGCATCCCAGTTTTTGAAATAGTGGTAGATATGGCTGCGGGATATGCCCAGCGTATTGGTCAGATCGCGGGTTGAAACATTGTTGAAGCCGCGCTCCCGAAAAAGCTGCAGCGCCGCGAGAATGATATTTTTCTTAACCGTTTCTTTTTTCACGTTCAACCTTAAAAGGCACCGTTGTCCTGAACGTTAATTCAGCAACCTGTCGCCGGAACTGCCTTTCTGCGTTACGCCTCAGCGTGTTTCTCATTTACCAGCCAGCGTACCTTAGCAGAAAATTTTCCCCCTGTCGGGGGCGGGATTGCAGCAGGCCAGCCAGGGGTTGAGCGCAGTGCGAGGGCGCGGCTGCGGCGCTAATATGCGCTGTGCAGTCAGGGCGGTGCAGGATTTTATTCCGTCGCCATCGGGCAAAAATCGTGACCGGCCTCACACTTTCTCGTTTCTGACTATACTCAAACCTCCTTTTTATCCCGTCATTGACCAGGTCTTGAATCACCCATGGACGATAGCAAGCAAAATCCTTCGCAGTCTCAATCAGATGATGGCGGCAGCCTGACGTTTACTGTTCAGCAGCGCCTGTTTTTTGTGGTGTTAGTCGCCACGATGGGCGCGCTGGCGTTTGGCTACGACACCGGCATTATTTCCGGCGCGCTGCCCTACATGACGCTGCCCGCCGCGCAGGGCGGTCTCGATCTCACGCCATTTACTGAAGGGCTGGTGACCTCTGCGCTCACCTTTGGCTCCGCGCTCGGCGCGTTCATCAGCGGTTATGTCTCGGACCGCTTTGGTCGCCGTATCACGTTACGCAGCCTTGCCCTGTTGTTCATTGCCGGGGCGTTAGGCACAACGGTTGCGCCGAATCTGGAAATCATGGTGGTGATGCGCTTTATTCTGGGTTTCGCGGTGGGCGGCGGATCGTCAACGGTTCCGGTCTTTATCGCTGAAATTGCCGGGCCTAAGCGCCGGGCACCGCTGGTCAGCCGCAACGAACTGATGATTGTGTCAGGGCAACTGCTGGCTTATGTCGTCAGCGCCGCCATGAGTTTGTTACTGCACGATCCGGGCATGTGGCGCTATATGCTGTCGCTGGCGATGATCCCCGGCATTCTGCTGTTTATTGGCACCTTTTTTGTCCCGGCCTCACCGCACTGGATGGTGGCGGAAGGGCGCTTTAATGAGGCGCTGCGTATCCTGCGCAAACTGCGGGAAAATCCGCGCGAGATTAAAAAAGAGATGGCAGAGATGCGGCAGAATGCCCGCGAAGCCCGTCAGGGGCCACCCGCGCGCGAACTGTTAAAAGAAAAATGGATTGTGCGTCTGCTGCTGCTGGGCTGCGGCATGGGCATCGTCGCGCAGTTTACCGGCGTCAACGCCTTCATGTATTACACGCCAGTCATTCTGAAAAGCACCGGGCTGGGCACCAGTGCTTCGATTGCGGCTACCATCGGCAACGGGGTGGTATCGGTACTGGCCACCTTTGCCGGTATTAAAGCCATCAGTCATTTCGGCCGGCGCCCGATGCTGATGACCGGGCTGTCGGTGGTGATTGCGATGCAGCTGGCGCTGGGCGCGGTGCTGGTTCTCATGCCACAAAGCCTGACGCAAAGCCTGCTGGCGCTGGCGTGTATTCTGGTGTTCCTGTTCTTTATGCAGATGTGCATTTCCCCGGTTTACTGGCTGCTGATGTCGGAGTTATTTCCGATGAAAGTTCGCGGGGTATTAACCGGTTCAGCGGTAGCGTTTCAGTGGATATGCAACGCCGTGGTGGCGCTGGCGTTTCCGCCTTTGCTGTCGCTGGTGGGTAATAAGGCGTTCTTTATCTTTGCCGCAATCAACGTAGCTTCCCTGGTGTTTATCGCGGTGATGTTGCCGGAAACCCGCGGGAAGTCACTGGAAGAAATTGAATCCCACATGCGCGAGCATTTTGGTGAACCTGCGGATCAAGCCACGTCATCAGGCTGAATCGTCGTCATGCTGCGGCAGGTTGCGCCAGCGCCTGCCGACAGAAACCTTTGTCGCGGCAACCGCCGCGGCATTTTTCATGTTCGTTAAATAAATCCTGTTACAGGCTTCATTTCAGAACTTGCCTGCACCGGTTCGCTCAATAGGGTCTACAGTGTGACGTGAGGTTCTCATCAACGTGAAATGGAGGAAGTAAATTTGTCTATTCAACACGACGGGAAAGGGCACGTCATTATTGGCGAAGCGGCACTAAGCCTGGCTTTGGGCAAAAAGAAGATCAGCGTTAATACGCTTATCGACGAGCTCAGACACATGAAACGCGCTGGCGGCAGCGACACGCGTCTGTCCGCGATTTCACAGGCGATCGGCTGGCTCAGAAGCTTTGATGAGCCTGAGCAGGCCGCGATCCATGTGCCGTACCTGCAGACGCTTGCAGGCCTGAACGACGAGAAGAACTGACGCCATAAGACGTAGTCCGGCTCTGGCCGGAAGACGACAACGTAGATGACCTCATCGGACGCGCGTTAGCGTGTACCGGCCGGAGAAAACTGTCAGGGATGACGTCTTCACCACCATCAAACCTCGTATTAACGATTATTGGCAACGCGGCATGTGGCAACGGATGCGGGTTTAGCGTCTGATGTGCAACGTGCTGAAGGTGAGCGGATGAACCAAACGATCAGCGACCAAACAGCATCGCCAGCAGGGATCGCGCCTGTTCCGCTTCGATGTCATCGTCCGTGTCATTGATGTGCCCGATAAGCTTGAGGCAGATCGCGGTGCGCGTCAGCCGACGTTCCTGACGCAAAATTTCAACGGTGATGCGTCCCAGTAGCGCAATCTGACGGGGATCGGTGACCTGACTGAAGTAACCGGCTAGTCCGGTATTGTGACAAGGCGGCAGCCCGTTGTTTCTCATTTGTCCACCTGCAGCACACGATCATCTTGTAGGGCGCAAAGTAACCGATACGATATCGTCTGTACAGCAACAATCCTCTCCCCGTGTCAGGTAATCAGCGGGTTGTCCAAACCGATACCGTTTTTCCTGCCGCTGAACCCACCCCTTACGCCGATTATTTCAGTACGTAAGCCCCTGAGATTAAGGTGTTAGCATTTTTTGCACAAGAACGTAGCTAATAAAGAAACAGTATTGCTGTACAAGTTTTATTTCTTTGTATAAGTTTACGCACAGAGAGAAGCGACGGTATTTTAACCATTCGAGGGGTTCATCATGCGTCAGAATGTTGCAAAATTTCCAGACAGCGCCAGTGAGATTGCCCGCTATTTCAGCAGAGCGACAGCACCTACTCAGCAGGAAACGCTGGGGCAGATTGTCGTTGAGATCCTGCGCGCAGGAAAAAACCTCAACCGTAAGGCGATCTGCACCAAACTGCTGAGACGCCTTGAGGTCGCGGCAAATTATGAAGAAGAGCGTCATTACCAGACGCTTATTGGCATGCTGTTTGAACGCTGATACAAAAAGGGATAATCGGTGGTACCTGCAGCATGCGCTTTATGACCCGGGAAGGGTCAGCCACTTGTCCGAAAGGGCACAGTCCCGCAGGGGGTGGGCATGCAGAGAAGTCAAATTGAACGTTTAACCGAAATCGTTCTGGGCGAGGCGGTGGTCAGGCTGCTCGATAATAATGAACGAATCAATGTGGCGACCGTTTCAGCCCGGCTCCGGTCAATGGCCGCAGAGGAATTTAATCCCGACCGTCTGGAGGCGATCAGGATCGCCATCAGGGAACTGCAGATGCAGTCAGCAGCACGGGAAATTCGTGAAAAGCCGATGGCTGCTCTGGGCGGGATGTCACAACCCAGGGCTGGTAAAAAGCATTAATGACAGGGACGATACGATCTCGTGATTAACCGGAGTGTGGCAGGACGCCCGGCATAACACGGCCATCTCAGGATGGCCGATTTTTTTGGCGACCACAGTGCTGTCAGCAGCGCCCGGTTTACGGATAACGACACATGCAAACCAATGAACACTCATTCAGCGCTGAAGCGGCCCTTATTCACCATTTTCGCAGCGGCGGTGAGCGCTATGCGGCCGAAGCCGCGGCACTGGATGCCGTGATTCGCGACATCGTCATCCATGGCCAAAAAGTGACGAGCAAAACCATCATCCTGTATCTCATCTCAGAGCTTGAGATGACCACCGATATTGTCAAACTGGATGTACTGCGCAACGTGCTTGAAATCGTGGTCGGCAGAACGCCGGATGATGAAGGGTTCTGAAAAGGTTAGTAAGCCGGAGCAGTAGATTAAGCTTAGTGCATCTGCTTCACAAGCATACTGATGGCGTTTAAACAGGCCTGCCGCAATTCATCTTCGCTTGCCGTTTCGCCAAGATGATGCAGTGCATGGGTAATGTCCTGAAGTGTCAGGTGCTGGTCCGGCTTAAGAAGGCGCGCCACAACCGTTCCAATAACGGCGTAGATATCTTCGGCGGTAGTGTCATCGCTCAAATGACCTCCATCCGTTGGTGGATAAGCATACAGTATAGCAGAAACCACAGCGTCAGGCGCGGCAGATTGTCAGGCAGCGATCAGTGCAGCTTGCCGGAAAAAGAAAAATGCCCGGCAGTGAACGCCTCTTTCTTCACCGCGCTCATCTCCATTTCCCGTCTGACGTCCTCAATGACACGCAGCACAGCACGAATGCGGTCACTGTCTGTTTCGCGGTCAAGCATCGCCTGCAGCCTGTCGTTGAGGGCCGCCCAGCTTATGGCGACGTTATCATCGAGTAACGCCGTTACGGCTTCTCCGATGATGATATCCGCCATTTTATCGTCAAAATTGTTTTTCATCAGTCTGTCCGGCTGCGGTTAGGGCAATGAGCTTACCACAGGAATCTCACCCGGACACATTGAGCACATCAAACTCCGGTAAAAGATGCCGGACGCGGGTTATCGGCGCAATGATCAGCATATTAAGTTGCCGGCGTTGCAAAGAGGATGACATTTGCGTTCGCGCCGGCCATCACGGCGCTACTTTCTGACGGGTTCCGCGGCTTCAGCGCGCCCGCTGACCTCTGAAGCCGCCTGATCCAGACGATAAAGTAAAGTGTCGCCGCGTTCGCAGTAACGCGCCGGCCAGATCATCGCCCCGTTACCGTCCTCCACGTACTTCACACCCAGTCCCTCCACCACAGCCCATGGCTGCGCCAGCGCACTGCGGTACCGAAGTAACTCGCGCGCCATGGAGACCGCCTCCGGTTCGTTCTCCTCCGGATGGCTGGATATAAACTGCAGTCGGGCATCGCTCAGCATTGTCTTCTCCTGTGAGCCTGACGTTTTATCTCTTCAGAGGTTCTGCGTTGTCAGGCTTAACCGCTTTCAGATCGCCTCGCGGCTCTCAGGCCATGCCACGGCGCCGCCCTCAGGCGTAAACAGGCTGCCCTGGAAATCGATGATCCCGGCCGCCTCCAGCCACATCCACTCTTCGGGACGCTCAATGCCGGCCGCAATGACGTTGATTTCCAGCGCCGAACAACAGCGGATGACCGCCTGCATCACCGCCTGCTTCGGGCCGCTACGATGAATATCACGTACAATATTTGCGCCGATACGTACCCGGTCAGGCTGGACGTGCGCCAGTAAAGAGAGACCGGCCGAGCCGTCGCCGAAGTTATCAATTGAAAGGCTGATGCCTGCCTCTTTCAGCTGTCTGACCGCCGTGGAAAAGTCTTCGAGCCGGGAGATGACTTCCGTTTCGCTCACGCCAAGAATGATTTGCTGCGGCACCAGCTCCGCCTGCGCGATGGCGCTGACCAGCTGACTTACCGCATCGGGAAGATAAACCAGCGTCATCGGCAGGATACTGATATACAGCGTCATGCCATCGGGACAGGCCTGGCCGGCTTTATGCAGTGCGTCTGTCACCACGTTGAGGTCATGAGTGTAACGCTCATGTTCCCCGAGTCCGGCGGGTTGCGCGTGCGGAATCGCCTCAATGGCCGTCACTTCACGGCCAAGGGGATCAACCACAGGGCGGAAAGTGACGCCACTGGCCGGCGCGGGAGATTGCCCTTCTGCGGGGATGAACTCCCAGCAATCAGCCGGCGGCACTTCAAAGTAGTTCTCTTTTTCACGCGCTTCGACAAAGGTTCTGAGGAACTGTAGCCCGCGATCGTCATAGGTCAGCTGATATTTCGACGTGCCGCGATCGAGCACCGCCTGCAGCACACTGCCGCTGTGGTGAGTACGCAAATCGAACAGCTCCATGCCAGCATTACCGAAACGCCGCGAAGGAGAGTAGTCGCGCATCAGCTCGACCACATTGTGATGACGCCGGTCGGCACAGATGCGCGCGTAGATTGCCAGAACGCCTTGCTCCGGCCCTTCCAGGATTTGAAAAAAGTGCGTGCCGTTAAACAGCAGGATGCCGGTAACATGATGCTCAGCATTGAGCAGACTCGCTTTTGCCACCATCTCCGGCAGGATATTGACGGGAACATCTTCAGAGATGTGGCTGCGGTAAATTATTGTTGTAAGCATTTTACGCTCCAGATTGTCGCGATTGTCCTCTGACACCTTAGCAGCATGGGTTAAATTGTGAAACGTCCGGGCTGAGCGCTGCCCAGTGGCTGTTTGAGCCCGGTAAAAGGGGGAAGGCGCGAGTCAAAGGTCGGAAAAGGTGCTGACAGCGTTGCGCGCGTGACAGCCTGGCGGCCGCGCTGAAAAGACAAGCGGCGCTTTAAAGCGCCGCTTCGGATGAGCTTGCCAGTGAGCGATAGCGGCCCGTCAGCAGGTCTTTAGCTGTTATATCGCTGCTACTCGCGGGTTTTACCCTCTTCGATAAACTCTTCGTCGATCTCTTCGACGTTTTCCCGGTTGTCGCGGCCGGAGAGCAGATTCCAGCAGGCGATGAACAGGGCAGCGATCAAGGGACCAATCACGAAGCCGTTGATGCCGTACACTTCCATGCCGCCCAGCGTGGCGATCAGGATCAGGTAATCCGGCATTTTGGTATCTTTGCCGACCAGCAGCGGACGCAGGATGTTGTCCACCAGCCCGACCACGATAACGAAGAAGCCCACTAGGAACAGGCCTTTCCACAGCGCACCGGTGGCGAAGAAGAAGATGGCCGCGGGTACCCAGACGATGGCCGAGCCGACTGCCGGAATCAGCGACAGGAACGCCATCAGCGCGCCCCACAGCAGGCTGCCGTCGATGTCGGTGATCCAGAAGGCAAAGCCACCAAGCACCCCCTGAACCACGGCCACCACCACGGTGCCTTTGACCGTCGCGCGCGATACAGCGGCAAATTTCATCAGCAGATGGTGCTTAACATAGGTGGAGAGCGGCAGCGCTTCGAGAATCAGCCCGACCAGCCAGGCGCCGTCTTTCAACAGGAAAAACAGCAGATAAAGCATCACGCCAAAGCCCACGGTGAAGGTGAAGGTCCCTTTACCGATCAGGAACACGCTGCCCGCCATGTATTGTCCGCCCTTCAGCGCAAAGCCGGAGAGTTTTTGCTGAATCTGTGCGGCATTGTTCAGATCGTGATCCGCCAGCCAGGTTTGTGCCCACTCCGGCAGATGCTGCAGCAGCGAGGCAAACACCGTCGGGAACTGCGCGGAATTGGTTTGCAGCTTGGTGTACACCGTATTGATCTCAACCACCAGCGACGAGGTGATGATTGCCAGCGGCGTGAACACGATCAGGCAGATAATCAGTAAGGTCACAAAGGAAGCGAGCCCGTTGCGGTCGCCCATTTTACGCCGCAGCAGTGATTTCAGTGGCGCAAAGATCACCGCCAGAATCGCCGCCCACAAAATGGCGGAGAAATAGGGCGTCAGCACATCAAAAAAGGCGATCGTGACAATCGCCAGAATCACTATAAAGAAACCGATATTTAACCCTTTAACACGCATGCAAAAGCCTCGCAGATAAACGTAGCGAATGAACTATAGAACGGCTTTTGCGGAATGTAATGTTTTTAGCGCAGATGAAGGGCAGGGGAGGCCTTGCTGGCCTCCCGCGAGTGGGCTCACACCACGTGCAGGCCGAGCACGGCGAAAATATTTGCCAGTACGCCAACGATGATCGCTGCAATCGGACCGGCAGCCAGTTTCATCACCGGGCGGCCACTGATTTCATTAAGGATATACAGGCTGACCACCACGAACATGCCGGTGCCGGCCCAGATCTGATTACCGGCGTTGACGCCGCCCACCAGCAGGGCAATTTCCAGGATCTGCGTCATTGAGGTACGGATGTTATCACCGGACATTTTCAGCGCCGGGAAGCGGTTCATCGCCTTACCAATGCGGCTCAGGCTTTTCACTTCGAGCCCCATCGCGCCCGCGCCGAGGATTCCAGCCACCAGCGGATTAGGTGCCAGATAGCCGAGGCCGAGGAACCAGTCGCACCAGCCGTTAGTGCCGTAGACGCCGCTGATCATCGCGGTAGTAATGATCAGCGGCATAAAGGCGATGGCCTGCACGATGGCGACAATCGCGGCTGAAGTCATGTTGCCTTTGCCCACCAGCGCGGCGGCAATCGGCTCGCCCGCCAGCCAGTGATAGTGTGCGGTGATGGCAATCAGCGCCGCCATCGGCATCAGGTAGAAGATATTCTTGCGGATGCGTTTGATGTTGTCGTCAAACAGGCTGTGCTCAATCTCTTCACCGCGCGATTTGTCGCGTGAGGCGAATGCCAGCAGGCAGATCATGCCAACCAGCATGGCAATCCCTTCCGGGCTGAGCGAGATTTCGTTGCCAGCGATGGTTAACGGGTTGATGCGCTCAATTACTACGCGACCGAGAAACGAACAGATGATGGTGATCAGGCCGGCTTTTTTACCGAACTGATAGCCGACCGCAATGGCCGGGAAGGCGACAAAAGCGTAAATAATCGGATCGCCTACCGAAGCCAGTGCATCAAGAAAGTTGACCGGCAAATACGCAAAGCCTTTGATAATGCCATCCAGCGCCACCGTGACCAGCGCACCGTATGCGGTGCCCAGCAGCACCGCCAGTTTGGTGTTATTGAATGACACGCCAATAATGTCGGCGGTTAACAGTACGATATGAATCACAATCACGCCGGTGGCCAGGGTGATGGGCATGGCGAAGCCGGTAATAAAACCGATGCTGATGGCAAAGGAGATACCGGCCAGCTCCTTACGGCTCATGTTGCCGTTCATGAATTCCGGCATGATGGGGCGCAGACCGTCGTGATAGACCGCAATGGAGCGGTTAGCGAGAAAGGTGGCGTAGCCGCCCATCAGCGCAAAAAGTATGATTTTTATCAGATTTATAGAATCCATGGTGTCACCCTGTAAAAGTCGGCTTGGCGCATTAAGCGGCGGCAGCGGGGCGCAGCCGCCGGATTGTTATTGTTGCTGCAGGGCCGTGACGAAAGCTTTAACAGCGTTCTCGGCGCGATCGTTGGTAAAGCCGAAGGCTTTGGTGCCGCCTGCCAGCAGTTCGGCCACTTTTTCCGTACTTGGCTGAGTGATGGCGTTCGCGATGGTGGCGCATTTGTCGCGACCAATCAGCGCATAGGCCATCGCCAGCGCACCGCCAGCGCCGCTCTGACAGGCGCCAAGATAGTAGTCATAGCTGCCGCTTTTCACTTTCATGGCAGCATCCATATCGGTGAAAATATCTGCGCTGAACTGGCCGTTGCCGATGCTCTCCAGGCAGGCTTTGATTTCGTTTTTATTTAACTGTCCGCCAATGGCAATTTTGTACATGGTGGTCACCTGTAATGGTTAAGCTGATTGAATACCGGCTGCATTGAGCGCAGCCAGAAAACCTGCGCCGTTCTGCGGGGCGCGGGCGTGGAAAAATTCGCAGACGGTGGCACCGACATCCGACAAAGTACGGCGGATGCCAAGCGCACAGGGAGGTTGCCCGCGGCGATAGACCAGCAGCGGCACCTGTTCGCGGGTATGTTTGCTGTGACCAACGGTGGGATCGTTGCCGTGGTCAGCCATCACCACCAGACAGTCGCTGGCATCCATTTGCGCCACGATACGCGCCAGTGCGCGATCCACCAGCTGCAGGCGCTCGGCATAGCGCGCGGTATCTTCGGCATGACCGGCGAGATCGGTCTCCTGGATGTTGGTGCAGATGAACGCCGCCTGTGGCCGCTGCATCTCTTCAAGCGTGATGTCGAGAATGGTTTGCGAATCGACCAGGCGCGGATAGTTGCGGCCATGGGGATTGGCCACGATATCCGCCACTTTGCCGACCAGTACGCTGGTAATGCCCTGCTGATACAGCTGGGCGGGCACCTGCACCTCGGCATCCACACCGTAACCGAGGTGCACCACCTCGAAGCCGCGTTGATAAACCCCAGCTTTGGGACTATTGATACCGAAATAGCGTCCCTGTTTACTCTCTGCCGCCGCGAGAATTTGCGCGCTGCTCGCCAGCAGACCGCCATAAGCAATGACCCGGCCCACTTCGACCTGAGCCCGGACGATACGGCCAATCTTTTCCACTTCGCTAAAGGACACAGCGGACAGGTTGGCGCAGATATTAAATACCTGACCCAAATCCGCTTCGAGGTTATCGCCAATCGCCACGGCATCGTTGACCCACAGCAGCGCCAGCTCACCGTCAGGATGACGCGTAACGTGATAGCCGGCACGCAGCAGGGCGGCTTCGACCTTATCGATGACCTTCGAAAACGGCATGCGCAGCGGCGGCAGCGGCAGCGTGCCCATGATCTCCTGGTGGCCCATAAAGGTATCGCCGCCCTCATGCTGCAACTGCGCGACACCGAAGGTGGCCGCCGGGTTGGGGCGCATCACGCTGTGATCACAGTCCGGTGCGGCCAGCTGCAGTGCATTGATCAGTCCCAGCTGTTCCAGCGTGGGCAGCCGCAGTGACGGGAAGGTCTGCAGAATGTGGCCGCAGGTATTCGCGCCGCTGTCCTGCGGGCGCACTTGCGGTACATCCTCCATGGCACCGACGCCGAAGCTGTCGATCACCAGCACTAAAAATTTATCCATGACTGACTCCTGACAGGGCATTGCCGAGGCTGTCGAATAAACCCAGCAGCGTCGGCTGACCGCTGTGCAGCCCGCCAATTAGCGCCACGTCACTGCGCGTGACAAACACCTGGGTACGAAAACACATCACCACCGCGCTGCCCGGTGGCCAGTAACCGGCCAGCGGCAGGGTGTAATCGATGCTGTCACTGTCGACCGGCTGCACCTCGCAGCGTTGCCAGCCCTGATGCCACACCGCAGCGTGCTGCATATGGCTGCGGCGATAGTGTCCGCCGCCGTAGCAGTAGCTGGTGTTCTGATAGTTGTGTGAGATTTCAGAGAGATAGAGCATGGCAATCTTCTCTGCGCCGTCGCCGTGCTGGTTAGACGGCAGCGTTCCGGTCAGCGCATGGCCTGGCTCAGCATGGGTCACCCCCTGAGCGGCCAGCAGCGGTAGCGTCGCGACGCTACTGGCTGATGGCGCATTAACCTGCTCGACCTGAATACCGTGCTGCGTCAGCAGCGCTTTTGCCGCCAGCAGCGTGCGCAGATTCGCGGTGGCTTCGGTCTGCTGTGAGGTGCTGCAAAACGCCATGCACGGAAAGTGCGTCACGCCAGCGACACGAATTCCCGCCAGTCGCTGTAAATGCGCCAGCACGGCCGGTAACTCGGCCAGGCTGAAACCGGCTTCCTGGTTCGGGTAAACCACATCGCCCTGATCGACCACCTTGAGCAGCAGCGGTTGTTCCCACTGCTGGCGTCGGGCGGCGGCGGCAATGCTCTCAGCTTTTTCCAGACTGTAGACGGTGATAACCTGCGGGCGCTGCGCCACGGCAGCCTCGATTAGCTGCTCTGGCAATTGCACCAGATGGCCAACGTGTGCCACCGGCAGACCGTGCTGCCACAGGCGCTGTGCCTCTTTGAAATCCACCGCGACCATTCCGGCAAAACCCTGCTGCAGAATCAGCTGGCTGAGCAGGGGATTACGGCCAAACTGTTTGCTCATCAGATAGAGTTTCAGGCCATGTGCCCGCGCGGTTGCCTCCAGCAGGCGGGCATTGGCCAGCACCTGGTCGACATCAATCACGTAGCTATCCGGGCGGATATCTCCGCGCTGCCAGAAACGTAGCGCGGCTTCCATCAGGGCTGGATTCTGTCTTTCCAGCGCGTTAAGAAACATCAGCAACCCCCGTTATTTTCATTTTTTTGAATATTTAGGCGCATAAAAACGTTACGCCGCGCTTTCCTGTTGTGCCAGCACCAGCCCGTACAGGTTGGCCAGCAGGTAGCCCTGTTCATGCTGCGGTACTTCAAACGCGAACAGGCTGAGCAAATCCTGATGCAGCGCCTGGATTGCGGGATAGCGATCGGATTCAGCAATTTCCGCCAGTACGTCAGTATCCAGTGCCGGGATAACTTCGCCACGACGTGTGCGCATCAGCGCATTCGCCATATGGGTGATCAGCATTTCTCCCTGCGCATGACGAATACGCAGCTGCCAGTGCTGTTCGAGCCGGTTAACCACCGCCAGCATGCCGTGGTAAATCTCCTCATCGATCACCTGCGCGTCGTGCAAAATCTGTAAGCGTATTTCCATGTTGCACCTGTTAATAATTGGGTTCCCTGATGCCGAGCGCGACATCCTGTTGATGGCGCAGCAGCTGTGGAATATCCAGCAGCGACTGCACTAAATGTTGAATGACTTTAGCGTTGTTATGTATGAGTAATACCGCTTCTGAGGCTTTCACCGCGTCGGCGTGGTCAATCGGTTGCTGAATAATGTCTGCCGTTGCTTCATCGGTATGGTTCCACACTGCGGCATCAATCTCGCCGCGCTGCAGCGCCGCCAGTGTCAGGTTATAGGGCAGGGCGACGCGTTCGATGGTCTGGCCGGCAAACACCCGCTCGGTTAGCAGGCGCTGGTCCGGCGAGCGCGGATCAAGCCCGACGCGGCGAATGTCACCCTGACGGCTGGCGCGATACAGCAGCCGATGGCCGGCAACATAACTGCCCGGGCCAAAATTCAGCACCGCTGTCACCTCACCCTGCTGCAGATAACTTTCTGCCGCAAGGTGCGACACCACTGCCATGTCGTACACGCCGTCAATCAGGCAATCGATACGCACTTCTGCACCGCGCATATGCGCAAAATAGAGCGGATAGCCGGCAAACTGCGTTTTGATGGCGCTGGCCAACCCTTCATATAACCGCGTGTAAGGTAGCGGCATGGCACAGAGAATGTTGCCAATATCGGCCTGCTCCAGCAGACGTGGAAAATCCATCTGGCTCAGTACGGTGCCATTGCGTCCGCGACGATCGAGCGTTACACACTGTTCCGCCTCCAGACTTTTTAGCGCGTTTTGCACTACGCCCACCGACAGCGCCAGCTCGCTGGAGAGCACGTCAATGGTTTTCAGCCGGTCACCGGGTTTGAGACCAAACAGATAGCGTGCCAGACTGACCCGCGCTAATCCTTCTTTCTTAATAAACGCTTTGCTCATGCTTAATCTTCAATTTTATGAACATTTAAATCATGTTCCATTCTAACCCGGCCGGCAAGCGGGAAAGAAGCGCAGTGGGAGACGGATCACAAAAGCGCAGCGCGGCAGGATGTCCTGATTTGTCCGCGCGATGTCCGCTCACAGGCTGGCGCGCCGGGGCGGCGGCGGCGATGATAGCCCTGAACCCTGACAGGAGAGTGCCATGCTGGAATTACGTCCTAACTGTGAATGCTGCGATAAAGATCTGCCTCCGGCCTCGCCTGATGCGCGCATCTGCTCGTTTGAGTGCACGTTTTGTGTCGACTGCGCTGAAGGCGTGCTGGCGCAGCGCTGCCCGAACTGTGCGGGTGAACTGGTGCGGCGGCCGATACGTCCGGCGCAGGCGCTGCTGCGCCATCCGGCTGCAACTCAGCGATATCCTGTTTCTTCGCCACCCCGCTAAATTCGCTAGCGCAATCAGATTAACAGCCGACACATAATTATTGTGCGCCAGCTTGCTGGTTATTTAACCTTACGCTTCAGCGCAGTGAAAAATTAGCGTTATATTAATCACGCACATCGATTAATTGCCAGGGCTGCAATAGGGCTCTCGTTATCAATGAAATGTGCCAGCCAGCTAGTTTGCCGGTCGGCTTAAATAGCGGCATAACTAAAAAATGGTATGACTTAATTTTTGACGTTTAAATTCAATGTATTGTGATTTTTTGTCGATATATTATACGGGCTGACTATATTTCATGGCGACAGCTGGTCAGAGCACGGACCTTATTTCCTTTCACGTTATGTACCTTTGGTGGTTATTTTCGCTGCCATGAAAATTTTTACGGTTTTTTCTGAAAATAGAAGTTTTCTGAAAGTATTTTGCCCTGATGAATGTTATTCTTTCCGGGCAATGCTAGTGATGTGGCGTTGTGTGCTTCAGTTTTACCCTCTTTTTAGCAGGGTTTCCCCGCTTTATGCTTTTTATGGAAATAGCATTGTCCGCCCGATCCCCGCGATCGGGTTTTCTTTATTCCCGCTGAATTAACTGCTTATTTCCCTGCCAGCCTTACCGTGCCACGCCACCATAAAGTCTCCACAATCGTTAAGAAAGTGCTAACCTGGCGTAATGTATTGTAAGTCACCGATTTTTAAGAGTTTTGGAAATGCTGTTTTAGCTTTGTTTAGGTAATAGTAAGCCTCAACGGCGCGCAGACTGCCGTTATCCCTGGAGGTAACACCATGAAAAAAACAACACTTACGATTATTGCGTCATTTATTGCATGCAGCACACTGTTTTCCAGCGTCTCCTGGGCCGACGGTCCCGGTGACCCTCGCTGGGACCCGCACGGCGGCGACCGCCATCAGGATCGCGGCCCGGGTCCCGATCATCATGACCGTCGTGACTTTGGCCACGATCGCGGCCCGGGCCCGGATCGTCACGATCACTATGCTGACCACCGTATGCCGGAGGGACATCGTGGCGGCGATCGCTTTGCCTGGCGCGGTCATGATTTTCGCCGTGGTTATCCGGCACCGCCAGAGTTTCGCGGTCCACACTATCGCGTCGACGACTGGCGGGCACGCGGTCTGTATGAGCCGCCGCGCGGCGAGCACTGGGCCTTTATCGACGGAAATTATGTGTTAGTGGCGGCCGCGACCGGCATTATCACCGCCATTTTGCTGAATAACGCATTTAACTAATCCTGCCGCACGGATGGCGACGGCCATCCGTGTTTCTCTCCGCTTTCACCGCTCACCAGGTTATTCTCTGGACAACCCGTTTTTCCTTTCAACGCGTTAAGGAGTCATGATGACCATGGTAAAAATGGTGGCGGTGGATATGGACGGCACCTTTCTCGACGATAAAAAACAGTACAACCGGGCACGTTTTCAGGCCTGCTATCAGGAGATGAAGCGGCGCGGCATCAAATTTGTGGTCGCCAGCGGTAATCAGTATTACCAGCTCAAATCCTTCTTTCCCGACATCGCCAGTGAGATCGCCTTTGTCGCCGAAAATGGCGCGTGGATCCTCGACAGGGATGAGGAGCTGTTCTGCGGCGCGTTCTCGCGCGAGGACGTTAATGCCGTGCTCGATACCCTGCAGCGCGGTAACTATCCCAACCTGAAATACATCCTCTGCGGCCGCAACAGCGCTTATCACTTCAACACCATGGATGAGCAGTGGCTGGTCAAAATGCGTCACTACTGCCATCGCCTCAAGGCGATCGATAGCCTCGCTGACGTGGGCGATGACCGGCTGTTCAAGTTTGCGCTGAATCTGTCCGATGATTATGTCGATATTCTGATGGCTGATATTGAGCGTCTGCATCAGGGCGCGGCGGCGGCGACCTCGAGCGGGCACGGCTCGGTGGATTTGATTGTGCCCGGTTTGCACAAAGCCAACGGTCTGCGCCTGCTGCAGCAGCGCTGGGACATCAGCAGCGATGAGGTGCTGGCGTTTGGCGACGGCGGCAACGATCTGGAGATGCTGGTGCAGTCGCGCTTCAGCTTTGCCATGCAGAATGCGCCGCAGCGGGTCAAAGACGCTGCGCGCTACGGCGCACCGTCCAATAACCAGGAAGGCGTACTGCAGGTGATTGAGCAGATGCTGGCGGGGGAAGGGCCGTTTGCTGGCTGAATAAGCAACGGGCAGCCTGCGCTGCCCGAAAGGCTCAGACGACGCGCCACGCGGCGGTAATCATCTCCGTGAGCGTGGCGGGATCATAATTGACCCAGCCGTTTTTGCTGTTGGCGCGCGCCACAATCCAGTCGACCTCTTCCGCGGCCAGCGTCGGTCCTTCCAGCCAGAACTGCACGATAGCCTGCTGCTGCAGCCAGGCTTTCAGCGCCAGCGCCGGCGGCGCCGTGTCATCGGGCAGCAGGCGTTCAGCCAGCGCCGCCATCAGCCGCTGCTGTTCGGGGTGCGCGCTCTCCGCCAGTACATCCAGGAACGGGAACAGCAGACGACCGCAGACTTCGCCGTGATGGAACGGCTTAATCGCCCCCAACTCGCCGGCAATACCGTGGATCACCCCCAAACCCGCGCTGCTCAGACTGACGCCGCCGAGCCATGATGCCATCATCATCGCTTCACGTGCCGCATCGCCGCGGCTGTCGTCCTGATTGAGGTACGGCCACGCCTGCATGAACAGTTGCAGCCCGTTAAGCGCGTTTTGCTGACTGAACAGGTTGCCCTTGCGTGACAGATAAGCCTCGAACAGGTGGGTAAAGGCATCAATGGCGCAGGTAGCCAGTACGCGATCCGGCGCTCCTTTGAGCAGGTCGGGATCGAGAATTGCCACCTGCGGCACAAACACCGGATGGCGCAGTGAGGCCTTCACCTTAATGTGCTGCTGATCGGTCACCACCGCATTCTGCGTGACCTCGCTGCCGGTGCCGGCGGTGGTAGGAATGGCGATCAGCGGCAGCGTGACCGCCTGTACCGGCGTATCGCCCACTTTCTCGAGGTAGCGAGCGATATTCAGCGGATGCTGCATCATGGCGCCAAAGGCTTTGGCCGCATCCAGCACGCTGCCGCCGCCGATGGCGACAACGCGATCGACGTGGCCACGCCAGCGCGTCACCCAGCCATCGATCTCGTCTGGCGAGGCTTCATGGCTGACAATTTCATAGCCCAGAATGTGATCGTTCAGCGTCGCGCCCAGGCGTGCCCACGCCGGACTGTTGAGAAATGAGCGGCCGCAGAACAGCAGCGTGGGCTGCGGATTCGCCGCCAGCAGCGGGACCAGGCGGTCGATGCTGCCACGGCCAAACAGTGTTTGTTGATTACTGTACAGCTCAATCAGA
Organism: Pantoea sp. Cy-640; assembly: GCF_011752635.1. Taxonomy (NCBI): domain Bacteria; kingdom Pseudomonadati; phylum Pseudomonadota; class Gammaproteobacteria; order Enterobacterales; family Erwiniaceae; genus Pantoea; species Pantoea sp. Cy-640. Next base: position 262,811 of record NZ_VWXB01000005.1, read on the forward strand.
TTCTCACTCACCTGCAGATCCTTATCGGTTGGCATAAAACAGCTAGTGTAACCAAAAGCCACGCCGCTGCCGGGGCAAACATTCTGATAACCCTCCGACAAAAAGTTGATCACCTTCGCAAAACAGAAATTCACCCGCTGCACCAGGTGCTTTCCCGTCAATGTTACCCTTAACATGATACCGGTAACAGAATGTCGCATTCTGAAACATCTGGCACTGATAACCCCTTTGTCCCATTACAACAAACCGCTGCCGGTAATACGCCGAGCGCAAAAGTGGAGAAAAAATATGCCATTACTCTATGTGGCAATTGGCGTGGCGTTACTGCTGCTGCTGATGATTCGCTTCAAACTTAACGGCTTCATCGCCCTGATTCTGGTGGCACTGGCGGTGGGCATGATGCAGGGCATGCCGGTCAATAAAGTGATTGGATCGATCAAAACCGGCGTCGGCGGTACCCTGGGCAGCCTGGCGCTGATCATGGGCTTTGGCGCGATGCTGGGGAAACTGCTGGCCGACTGCGGCGGTGCGCAGCGTATCGCCACCACGCTGATCGAAAAATTCGGCCAGAAGCACATTCAGTGGGCGCTGGTGCTCACCGGCTTCACCGTGGGCTTCGCACTGTTTTATGAAGTCGGGTTCGTGCTGATGCTGCCGCTGGTGTTCAGCATTGCCGCGTCGGCGCGTGTGCCGCTGCTGTATGTCGGCGTGCCGATGGCCGCCGCCTTATCCGTCACGCACGGCTTTCTGCCACCGCATCCGGGCCCGACCGCGATCGCCACGTTATTTAATGCCGACATGGGGAAAACCCTGCTGTACGGTACGCTGCTGGGTATTCCGACGGTGATTCTGGCCGGGCCGGTGTATGCGCGTTTTCTGAAAGGCATTGATAAGCCGATTCCGGAAGGGTTGTGGAACCCAAAAACTTTCAGTGAAGCGGAGATGCCAGGTTTTGGCGTTAGCGTGTGGACGGCGCTGGTGCCGGTAATCCTGATGGCGCTGCGTGCTGTGGCAGAAATGCTGCTGCCGAAAGGCCATGTGCTGCTGCCGTACGCGGAATTTTTTGGCGATCCGATCATGGCGACGCTGATTGCGGTGCTGATTGCCATCTTCACCTTTGGCCTTAACCGTGGCCGCAGCATGGATGAGGTGATGGGCACCATCACTGACTCGATCAAAATCATCGCCATGATGCTGTTGATCATCGGCGGCGGTGGCGCCTTCAAGCAGGTGCTGGTGGACAGCGGCGTGGACAAATACATCGCCGGCATGATGCACGAAACCAACGTCTCGCCAATCTTTATGGCGTGGTCAATTGCGGCGGTGCTGCGTATTGCGCTGGGATCTGCCACCGTCGCGGCGATTACCGCCGGCGGCATTGTGGCACCGCTGATTGCAACCAGCGGCGCCAGCCCGGAGCTGATGGTCATTGCCGTCGGTTCCGGCAGTGTCATCTTCTCGCACGTCAACGATCCAGGCTTCTGGCTGTTCAAGGAGTACTTCAACCTGACCATCGGTGAAACTATTCGCTCGTGGTCGGCGCTGGAAACCATCATCTCGGTGTGCGGTCTGCTGGGCTGTTTGCTGCTGTCCGCTGCGCTGTAACCGGCTGAGGCACCGCGCCTCAGCCCCGGCGGCTTACTGCGCTAAGGCGCGGAAGGCCGCCAGTTCCTCCTCCGGCATGCCAGCCTGGCGTGCCGCTGCGCAAATCTGCTGCCAGCTGTTGCTGTCCAGCGGAATGCCCTCGCGTTCACGTGCTGCCCGATTGCGCGTTTCCCATTCGCCCGGCACCAGAATCTCCGCCTCACCACTTTGCGGTGAACGCCTGACCCACGCGAGAAATTCTTCAGCTTCCTGCTGCATCGCCGGTGCGTCAAACGCGTCAGGGTTCAGGATAATGGTGGTCATGCCGTTGAAGATGGCGTCAGTGCCGGAAAGCAGCGTGGCGTCATGCGTAGTGCGACCGCCGGACAGCGCGCCGCCAAGGATTTCGCACATCGTCGCCAGCGCATAGCCTTTATGCAGGCCGAAGGCGGTCAGCGCGCCATACGGCGACTGATGCATCACGCCCGGATCGGTGGTCGGCTGGCCCTGCGCATCAAGCAAATAGCCCGGCGCGACCGGCTGACCTTTGTTATACGCCACCCGCGTTTTACCAAAGGCGATGCCGCTGGTGGCAAAGTCCAGCAGCAGCGGTTCGCCGTCGCGACGCGGAAACACCGCGCAGAACGGATTGGTGCCGAAGCGGCGATCGCTGCCGTTAAACGGCGCCACCATCGGATCGCCCATCACATTAACGAAGTGAAAGGAGACAAAGCCCGCTGCGGCACACTGCTCCGCCCAGTGACCGATACGGCCAATATGATGCGAATGATGCAGGCCAACCGCCGCAAGGCCAAACCTGTTCGCCCGCTCAATGCCGTGCTGCATGGCCTCGTACGCGGCCACCTGGCCAAAGCCTTTCTGGCCATTAAGGGTGAGGACCGCGCCAGCGTCTTTTTCGATGCTGACGTGCTGATTGAGCTGTAGAAAGCCCTGCGTCAGCGAGGCCATGTAGCTCGGTATCATACCGACGCCGTGGGAGTCATGGCCCGCGAGGTTAGCAGCAACAAGATGGTCAGCCACCAGGCGCGCTTCTTCGGCACTGCTACCGGCATGCAGCCAGATAGCCTGAACAAACTGATGTAAGCGGGAAGGGGAAACACGATGCAGTTCAGTCACGCGGTTAATCTCCTTATGGGGGGGAGAGAGCATCCTGCGCTGAAATGGATAATAACCGCAAGTAAGGGCTGATAAAGGGCCACAACACGTGGCCCAACAAACTCAGTGCGGCTGTTCGAAGCCGGCTTTAACCATCTGTTCACGCAGTGCGCGTGCAATTTCACGGTTCCCACCCGTGATCGGATAAATAACGTTGTTGACGACATCGTCAAGATAATGCTCATCAAACTCTTGCAGGGTGAGCTGCGTACCGCCTTCGTCATTAATTGCAATGCTGCCACGAATGTGACTGCCATGATCCTTTGCCTTGAGGCTGTAACGACCCATGCTGGTATTAATCGTGCTCATATCATCTCCTTGTTACGTAGACATAGCGAACAATTGAGGCCTGCTACAGGCGCTGTAATTTTAGACAATCAGCACGCTACGCGTGCGGCGGGATGGCAACTTAAGCGATAAGCTGCGACCGGGCTCGCAGAAAAAAAGAGCAGGCAACAGTCTCTGACGCAAATGACTGGGATCGCGCTCGCAGCGCCCAGCGAAGCCGGAATAATCATCTATACTGAATGCACGATGCGTTATTTTTCATCCTGAAGGAGCGAACAATGAAAATAATACTGTGGATTATTGCCATCATCTTTATTGTCGGGTTACTGACGATTACTGGTGTGTTTAAACTGATTTTCTGACGCGTTCAGGCACCCGGCGGGTGCCTGAAAACATTATTCAACGTGACGGGCGGCAGAAGCCGGGTGCAGGGATGACAGCGGGATCACATCGCGCAGGCTGATCGGCTTGCCGCACGCGGCGCAACAGGCGCCGTGATGATCGGGATCGTCGACCTTTTCCTTGCCGGGTACTGTATAAAAAAATTTGGCGCAACCGCAGCGGCTGCAACGAATTGTCATCTCAGTTCCTCCTCTCTCCGTCCTGGAGTGATGAGATTTATCTCAATCATCGGGTGAGTTCAATTGATAAATTTTATTAATTTATTCATCAAATCAATTTCTATGGATAAGTTGCTGAATATTAAGTAATCACCCTAAGTAATCATCAACTGAGCAGTGCATTTTCTGCACCTATTACCCTCTGCGTTTTGTTTATTTGCCGTTTCGACTCCGTTCGCGCAGTGAGGTAAAATTAACCAGCTGATTGCCAGCAGAGCCGGGTGCGACTGGCGCCACTGTGGCGCGCGCGCTGTACACGCTCGTGGCATCAGCCATTAACCCACGGCAGCACGGTGCGGCGCGATGTGGCGCTACGCGGTGACTGCCGGATACAGGATGATTTAACAGGAAGCATTGTTGTGAACTGGCGTATTTCTGCAGCCTTTTGCGGCTGTATTTTGACTTCATCGGTCTCTTTTTCGACACCAGCGGCAACCACAGGCGAAGCGATTAAATCGGGCTGGAATACCTTCTCCGATAACGTGGCGCAAACCTGGACACAACCGCAAAATTACGATCTTTACGTCCCGGCTATCACCTGGCACAACCGCTTTACTTACGATGATGAACACATCAAAAAGTACAACGAGCGGCCGTGGGGCGCGGGCGGTGGCGTTTCGCGCTGGGATGAAAAGGGCAACTGGCACGGGCTGTATGCCATGGCGTTTAAAGACTCGTTTAACAAGTGGGAGCCCATCGCCGGCTACGGCTGGGAAGCGACCTGGCGACCGCTGAACGATCAGAATTTCCATCTGGGCGCCGGTTACACCGCGGGCGTGACGGCCAGGGATAACTGGCGATATATCCCGGTTCCGCTGGTATTGCCGCTGGCTTCGATAGGGTATGGCCCGGCAACCTTCCAAATGACTTACATTCCAGGCACTTATAACAACGGCAACGTCTATTTTGCCTGGTTAAGATTTCAGTTTTAATCGCTGAAGATGCGCAGAAAGTGTGAAGGGCATGGAAAAAATCAATATTTATCACTTTTTCATCAATTCGCGCTGGACAAATGTCACTGCAATTGCTGTACTAGATGCCGACACAGTTTAGTGTCCATTTTTCATGTAAAGGTAATATAGATGTCCAAGATCAAAGGTAACGTTAAGTGGTTTAATGAGTCCAAAGGATTCGGTTTCATTACTCCAGAAGATGGCAGCAAAGATGTATTCGTACACTTCTCTGCTATCCAGAGCAACGGCTTCAAAACTCTGGCTGAAGGTCAGCGTGTAGAGTTTGAAATCACCGACGGCGCTAAAGGCCCATCTGCTGCTAACGTTACCGCTCTGTAAGTTAACAGTCAGAATTTTAAAAACCCGCCTGATGGCGGGTTTTTTTTGTGCTTTTTTCAGCCCTGCCACCAGCTAATGGCCCAGGCGATAATCACCAGCGTACTGAGCGACAGCGCCAGCCATTCATTTAAACAGTGCGGTACCAGATTCTTCATGTGCCATGCCTCGCAACTTCATTTATGCCAGCATGGCAAAGCAAGATTAAGCCAGCCTTAAGCCAGCGTGACAGCGGCATGACAAGGCACATTCTGCGGCGTCGTTCACAGATAATTCCCGTAACATACTCATAACAAAGCTTACTTGCAGATTTTTCAGCGGCAACGCTATATAACAGCAGTCAGGGAACGGAGGAGGCAGGATGAACATACGTGAAGCACAGGCCAAAGACAGCTTTGCCCTGAGTGCACTGTTAACCGAGCTGGGTTATCGCGGCACGGAAAAATTTATCAGCGATCGGCTGGCGCAATTGTGCGCCCATCCCGACGAGACGCTGCTGGTGGCGGAACACGGAAACCAGGTGCTGGGATTTCTTTCGCTGCACTTTATTCCGCAGCTGGCATTAGCAGGCGATTTCGCGCGCATCAGCTATTTCTGTATCGCCGAGGGTGAGCGCAGTAAAGGCAGCGGCCAGCAGCTGCTGAACCACGCCGAGCAACTGGCGCGCGCCCGCGGCTGCGACCGCATGGAAGTGCATTGTCACGCCTCGCGACTGAAAGCCAACCAGTTTTATGCGCGTGAAGGCTACGTTGAGTCGCCACGCTATCACATCAAAGATCTGGGCTGATATTAAGCTCGCGTCCACAGGCAATCACTAACGCATCGGCGATGCTGTCGAGCTGATCGGCCGGCAGCCGCGCAATGCTGACGCGAATGAACTGTCCGCTGTTGATGCTGCAGCGTTCGCCAGGCAGCACGGTGATGCCCCGGGCGGCGAGGGTGATCATGGCATACTGCTCTGACGCCACCGGCAGCATCACGCTCAGGCCGTCGCGATCTTCCTGTACCAGCCCGCGCCGCGCCAGTGCGGCCAGCAACTGCTGACGGCGCGCGGCATACGTGGCTTTAGCCTGCTGTATGCGCTGTTGGGTGGGCGCATCGCTCAGCATCCAGGCCACCGCATCCTGCAGAATACGGCTGGTCCAGCTGACCCCGAAGTTACGCCACGACTGCAGCCGTTTCACCAGTTCTGCCGTGCCGGATACCACCGCCAGCCGCAGATCCGGGCCGTAGGCTTTAGAAAAGGAGTGCACGTGCAGCGTACGCTGTGGATAGTGGCGACCGAGACTCCATACCGGCCAGCGCGACAAATCGCCGATGCCGTCATCCTCGACAATCAGGGTGGCACTCTGCGCCAGCACCTGCGCCAGCGCTTCACTGCGCTGCTGGCTGACGCTGTAGCCGGTCGCCGAGTGGTTGCGTGGCTGATAAATGAACATCGCTGGCGCTTTCTGTAAGTGTGTCGCCAGCACCGCAGGCAGCGGTCCCTGCTCATCACCGGGCAGCGGCAGGATCTCGGCACCGATGTTGTCGAGCATATCCAGCAGACGCGTCGCGGTCGGATCTTCAATCACCACCCGATCGCCGGGTGACAGCAGCGTCTGCACAATCAGGTTCATGGCATCAAAGCCGCCATCGGTCGCCAGCCACGCCTCCGCCGGACAGGGCCAGCGCGGCGCAATGGCCGCCTGCAGCTGTGGCGAAATCGCCTCACGCTGATAGCTATTCAGCTGCGGTGACGCCAGCCCGGCCAGCATCGCCGGGCGCAGGTCCGGCAGCAGTGCCGGATCGGGCGCAGCCATCGCCAGCGCGGCTTTGACGTTTTCACCATAGTTGCCAATTTTCTCAAAGCGGACCGGTCGCGGCATCACACTGTTGCCGCACACCCAGATTCCGCTTCGCCCTTTACCCGCCAGCACTTTCTGCTTCTTCAGCTGCGCCCAGGCCGCGGATACCGTGGCCGGACTCACGCCCAGCCGTTCCGCCAAATCGCGCACCGCCGGCATCTGCATGCCCACGGCAATCTGTCCGTCGCGAATCAATGTTGACGCGGCGAGGGTAATGCCTTTTACCGAGGCGTCGTTAATCTGCTGGCTGAGCCACTCTGCATCCACAATTTGCGTCATAAGAAAAAGCTTTGTTCAGTAACAAAGAAATGATTGTTCAGATTAGTATTCGCGTTTTAGACTCAAATTCAAGCACAATTTGCAGAAAAAATGCACAGCGCCAGCGTGGCGGCTGAACAAACGGAGAAGCACAACGATGATCACTATCAGATTGGCGGTGCGCGACTGGGATTACTTCACGCCGCTGGCGCTGGGCGATATTCAGCCACAGGGCTTCAGGCTGGTCATTGACCGCGTAGGCACGCTGGTGGATAACCTGGCCAGCAGTGAATACTACGAAGGCGGTGAGGTGTCGTTCAGCCGCTATGCGCAGGCACGGGCGCGCGGCGACAGCTCACTGCTCGGCCTGCCGCACTTTCTGATGCGTGGCTTTCGCCAGCGCTGCATCATCACCACCACCGCCAGCCCGCTCACCACGCCAGCTCAGCTGAAAGGCAAAAGAATCGGCGTTACCGGCTGGCAGGACTCCGGTAATACCTGGACGCGCACCGTGCTGCGCGAAGCGGGCGTCGATATCAATGACGCCTTCTGGTTTGCCGGACGCCTGACCGCTGATCATCCGATTGTTGACCGGCTGGCGGGATTTGGTCGCCCGGGCCGTATCGAACCGGCGCCGGACGAGCGTCCGCTGATTGAACTGTTGAAAGCCGGCGAGCTGGATGCGGTGTTCACACCGTTTATGCCTGAGGGTTTTTTCCTGAAAGATTCCGGTCTGCGCCAGCTGCAGGCGGATTTCGTCAGTGCTGAGCGCGACTACTTCAACCGCGTCGGCTATGTGCCCGGTATTCATCTGCTGGCGCTGAAGCCGGCGCTGGCGGCGGCGCATCCGTGGCTGCCGCAGGCGCTGAGCGAGGTGATCGATCGCGCGTATCAGCTGTGGATGCGCAAACGCGAGAAGTACGCGGATACCACGCCGTGGCTGCTGGATGATTTGCGACGCACCGCGCAGGAATTGCCTGCCGACTGGAATCAAAACGGATTTACCGCTAACAAAAGGATGATTGCCGACTTCGCCCGTGAGCTGTTTCAGCAGGGCTTAACCACAACGTTGCTCTCGCCGGAGGAGATTTTCCCGGCGGCGGCCAGAGGGGAGTGAAGATGAAAGTAGCCATGGGGCAGTTCGCCGTTAGCCGCGAATGGCAGGAGAACACCGCCATTTGTCGTGGTCTGATGCAGGATGCGCTGGCGGCGGGCGCCGATCTGCTGGTACTGCCGGAAGGCGTGCTGGCGCGCGATATCGCAGATCCCGATCTGGTGTTAAAAGCCGCACAGCCGCTGGACGGGCCGTTTGTCAGTCAGCTGCTGGAAACCAGCAAAGGTAACGCGCTGACCACCATGATGAGCGTGCACGTGCCGACGCAGGATAACAAAGCGCACAACGTGCTGATTGCCCTGCGTAATGGCGAAATCATCGCGCAGTATGTCAAGCTGCATCTGTACGATGCCTTCGCCATGCAGGAGTCGCAGCGGGTTAATCCGGGTGATGCCGTGCCGCCACTGGTTGAGGTGGCCGGCATGAAAGTCGGGCTGATGACCTGCTACGACGTGCGTTTTCCCGAACTGGCGCGCCGGCTGGTGCTGGATGGTGCCGACGTGCTGGTGCTGCCTTCCGCCTGGGTAAAAGGACCGTTGAAGGAGATGCACTGGGAACTGCTGACCAGTGCGCGCGCGCTGGAAAACACCTGCTACATGGTGGCGGTAGGCGAGTGCGGGCCGCGCAACATTGGTAACAGTCTGGTGATCGATCCGCTTGGCGTGGTGATTGCTAAGGCACCAGAGTGCGCTGCACTGGTGTTTGCCGAACTGGATCCGGCCCGCATCGCCTACGCCCGCAGCGTGCTGCCGGTACTGGAAAATCGCCGCTTTGCCCGTCCGGAATTGCAATCACTTTGACCTGCCTGGGGGAAACTGACTGATGAAAATGCTTTTAACCGCCATCGCGCTGGCGACCGGCCTGACGGCGAGCGTCGCCCAGGCTGCGGACGCCATTCCGACGCAAAAAATGGATCAGGCGCTGCACGATCGACTGCCGGCGCAGATCAAGCAGGCTGGCAAAATGATCTCGGTAAACAACGGCTCCTTTCCGCCGTATGAGATCGTTAACGGGCCGCACTCAATGGATGGCGCCTCGGCCGATCTTACCGTGGCGCTCGGCCAGCTGCTGGGCGTGAAAATTGAACACGCGACGGTGAGCGGTCTGTCCGGCGTACTGGCCGGTATTAATTCCGGACGCTATCAGATGGCCATCGGGCCGATAGGTGATTATCCGGATCGCCAGCAAAAGGTGGACTTCATCGACTACGTGCAGGAGTTCGTGGTGTTTGGCGTGCAGAAGGGCAATCCGGCGCACATCAACGGTCTGGCAGATACCTGCGGCAAGCGCATTGCGGTGATGGCGGCCGGTTCGGCGGAGCAGGTGATCCGCAAGCAGTCAGCCGCCTGTGAGGCTGCGGGCAAACCTGCAGTCGTGGTGCAGTCCTTTACCGATCAGCCTTCGTCGATACTGGCGGTGCGCTCGAAGCGTTCGGATGCCTTCTTCTCCTCGCAGGCGCCGCTGACCTATTTCATTGAGCAGGCGCAGGGGCAACTTGAACTGTCTGGTCAGGGGCAGAAAAACGGCTTTGGCGATATCTTTCAGGGCACGGTCGTTCCCAAAGGCTCGCCGCTGGGCGAGGTGGTGCTGGATGCCTACAAAGAACTGTTTGCCAACGGCACCTACGCGGCCATCATGAAAAAGTGGCAGCTGGACGGCAACATGCTGCCGCAGCCGGGACGTAACCTGGCGCAGGAGACGGCAAAATGAGTGCCGTCGGCCCCAACGCGCGCCCCACGGATCAGGGGGACGTGCCGCAGCGCGACGTCGCTTTTGCCCGTAGCGCGCCCGCATATGGACGCTGGGTTAGCTGGATCGTGGTCCTGATGCTGGCAGCGAATGGTCTGTGGCTGGTGGCGACCAATCCCAATTTTGAGTGGCACGTGGTGCTGCAGTGGTTTACCGAAGGCTCGGTGCTGAAAGGGCTGCAGGTGACGCTCGGGCTGACGGTGGTGTCGATGGTGCTGGGCACCCTGCTGGGGCTGCTGCTGGCGGTCTGGCGGCTGTCAGAGAATAAACTGCTGAGCGGCGTGTCGGCGCTCTACATCTGGTTCTTTCGCGGTACGCCGCTGCTGGTGCAGCTGATATTCTGGTACAACCTGTCGACACTGTTTCCCACGCTATCGATCACCGTGCCGTGGACGGACATCACCTTTGCCAGCTGGAATACTAACGATCTGATCACGCCGCTGACTGCCGCCATCGCCGGTCTGGCGCTCAACGAGGCTGCCTATATGGCGGAGATTATCCGTGCCGGCTTGCTGTCGGTCGATCACGGTCAGGTTGAAACCACCCAGGCATTTGGCATGAGCCGCAGCCGCGCGCTGCGGCGCATCATCATTCCACAGGCGATGCGCGCCATTATTCCCCCGACCGGCAACCAGCTGATTAGCATGATCAAAGCCACGTCGCTGGTGAGCGTTATCGCGATGGGCGATCTGCTCTATTCGGTGCAGGCCGTTTACAACCGTACCTTTGAAATCATTCCGATGCTGATGGTGGCGGTGATCTGGTATCTGCTGATTACCTCGATCCTCAACGTCGGCCAGTCAGCCATTGAGCGCTACTACGCGCGCGGCAGCAAACGTACCGTGGTAGTGAACAAACGACGCGCCAGCAGTGACACGGCGCTGGCTGCGGCCCCGCGTTTAAAGGAGGACGTATGAGCGAGATTCAGCCGCTGGTGCGCGCGCGTAATGTGCAAAAGAGCTTCGGTGATAACGCGGTGCTGAAAGGCATCGACCTTGATGTGTTCCCGGGCGAAGTGGTGGTGATTCTCGGACCTTCGGGCTCCGGCAAGTCGACCTTTCTGCGCTGCATTAATCATCTGGAAGAGATGAATGCCGGCTCGATTATGGTGGGCGACGAGCAGATTGGTTACGCGCTAAAGCGCGGCCTGCTGCATCGCCTGTCGGCGCGGAAAATTGCCCATCAGCGGCAGAAAATCGGCATGGTGTTTCAGCAGTTCAATCTCTATCCCCATATGACGGTACTGCAAAACATCATGGAAGCGCCGATTGGCGTGCACAAGTTCCCACGCGATGAGGTGCTGCAACACGCGCGTGAGCTGCTGGCAACGGTCGGATTGAGCGATAAAGCCGACGCCTGGCCGCGGCATCTGTCGGGGGGACAACAGCAGCGCGTGGCGATTGCCCGTGCGCTGGCGATCAAACCGCTGCTGATGCTGTTTGATGAACCGACGTCGGCACTGGATCCGGAACTGGTGGGGGAAGTGCTGGCTACAATGCGAACGTTAGCCAATCGCGGCCTGACCATGATTGTGGTGACGCATGAGATTGGCTTTGCGCGTGAAGCCGCCGATCGCGTGGTGTTCATGGATGGTGGCGTGGTGGTGGAGCAGGGACCGCCAGAGCAGGTGATTGGCAATCCGCAGCATCCACGTACCCAGGCGTTTCTCAGCCGCTTTATCTGACCGTGAGATCTCACTCTGTTACAGATTGCAGTTGAGCGTGGTGAATAACTGCGCGTTAATAGTGCTGTCCGTTTTTCGCGAAGGTTGAAAGGTAAAATATGGAAGGTATCAGTATTGCCAAACTGCTGATCATCGGTGCGCTTATCGTACTGCTTTTTGGCACCAACAAGTTACGTTCACTGGGTGGCGATCTGGGTTCCGCAATCAAGGGCTTTAAAAAAGCCATGAAAGATGATGAATCCACCGCAACCAAAAGCAGTGCCGAAGAAACGCCTGCTGAACGCGTCGGCCATAAAGAGTAATCTCTGCGCTGAACGTCAATAAGTGTAAATATTTATTACGTTAAAAAACCAGACTGCTACAGTCTGGTTTTCGTTTTTTTAGTGCCAGACAATGTGATGTTCCAGCGGTTCATCCCAGCCTGGCAGGTTGCCACCGTGATCGCCGCTGGCGGTCAGTATACTGTCAGCATTGTTCCACTCATCCAGCCATGCTTCGCTGAAGGTCAACGGCAGAATAGCGGGCGCAATATCATCCTGCTGCATCGCCAGTTCCATCAGTGCACAATCAATCGCGCTGAGATCGCTGTCATCAATCGGCGTGATAATGGCGGCAGGCTGCGGCAGTACGGTAATCAACTTATTGTAACGGCTGCTGACATGCCCCTGTTCATCGACGAACTCTGCACTGAAAACATGCTGTGTCGCGCTTAAATCGGCGGGCTGAGCGAACTGCCAGTGACCCTGTTCGTCGCCGGTTACCACCTCGATCAGCACATTATCGATATAAATATGCACCTGAGCGCCCGCCGCCAGCGTGCCGCTAAACATTTTCGGCTCACCGCTGTCATCGTAATCCACCGCATAGTCGGGTTGCTGTATGTCGCGCAGTACAGCCACCTCAGGCAGACTCAGCGGCTGCCGGGCTGGGGGCGTGGAGACAGGCGACGGGTGAGGCGTCTGATGTTCAGCGGCATACCATGCCGCAGGCAGCGTGCCGACCAGCGACAGCGCCGGGCTGAGCGCCGGAACCTCAGGCAGGCTGTGCCAGACGCTCTCGTCGGCGGCCTGCTGCGCTGGCTCCAGCGCTGGCAGCAACGGCGTTTCATCCGGCGTTACGCTGCGCAGTTCGGTGAACGGCAGTGCGGGCGCGGGCGCAGACGCAGGCTGCGCGCTTTGCGGCAGGTGCAGATGAATTTCGTCGTAGCGGTGGTCGATGCTGATGGCGGTTGCAAGAAACGCCAGTTCGCACGACGCATGGGGCGTCACGAACGGATTAGTGATATCCATGGGCGTGGTGCGCGCTTTTAGCGCATCCAGGCTTTCGCCCGACGCGCCGCTTCGCGGTCTACCAGAGGATGGACCTGACACATCCGCCGCCCGCATAAAATCGAGCTCATCGATATGAAAGGATGATTGCATAATCTGACCTTTATGAAAAAAACACTGAGAAAATAAAAAAATAATAAACAGGCTCTTATGGCCTCAGCGGTTAAAGCGACAGATTTGCGGCAGGAATTAAGCGGTTTAAGCAGAATTTTTGCGATTGCGCCGCAGCAGGGCGCAATCGCGGCAGGAGATTACTTCACTTCCAGGCCTTTCGCCTGCATATCAGCGTGATAAGACGAGCGGACGAAGGGACCGCAGGCGGCGTGGGTAAAGCCCATCGCCAGCGCTTCTTCTTTCATCTCATCGAACTCCGCCGGGCTGACGTAACGCTGTACCGGCAGGTGGTGACGGCTTGGCTGCAGGTACTGGCCGAGGGTCAGCATGGTAACACCGTGGCGACGCAAATCGCGCATCACCTCAATGATTTCCGCATTGGTTTCCCCGAGACCGACCATCAGACCGGATTTGGTCGGCACGTCCGGATGCGCTTCTTTGAAACGCTCCAGCAGCTTCAGCGACCACTCGTAGTTGGCGCCCGGACGCACCTGGCGATAGACGCGCGGTACGTTTTCCAGGTTGTGGTTGAACACATCCGGCGGCGTAGCCGTGAGGATCTCCAGCGCGCGATCCATACGTCCGCGGAAGTCTGGTACCAGCGTTTCGATTTTGATGGTCGGGCTTTTTTCACGGATGGCGCTGATGCAGTCAGCAAAGTGCTGTGCACCGCCGTCACGCAGATCGTCGCGGTCCACCGAGGTGATCACCACATAGCGCAGCGCCATGTCGGCGATGGTTTGTGCCAGCTTCAACGGCTCGTTGGCGTCCGGCGCGTTTGGCCGACCGTGTGCCACATCGCAGAACGGACAGCGGCGGGTACAGATGGCACCGAGGATCATAAAGGTGGCGGTGCCGTGGTTAAAGCATTCGGCGAGGTTAGGGCAGGAAGCCTCTTCACACACCGAGTGCAGGCCGTTTTTACGCATCGCCGCTTTGATGCCCTGAATGCGGCTGGAATCCGCAGGCAGCTTGATCTTCATCCACTCCGGCTTACGCAGGATTTCCTGGCGTTCGGTGACCACGGTTTTTACCGGAATCAGCGCCATTTTGTCGGCATCGCGATACTTGACGCCACGTTCCATCTGAATTGGTTTACTCATAAATCTGCAGGTTCCGGTCGGGATTGCGATTTGAAAGCTTCCTCACTCAAACTGAGAACCAGGCTTTCAACTTTATTTGAAAAAATTGCAAAAATTATATCATCTCGCCGGGACAGAAGCAGCCGATAAGCCGTGGCGAAAGTTACAATTTTGTAAATGCGCACGTACGGTCAAGGTCAGCGCGCGGCCTCATCATGCCATTCCGTGTCGCTAAAGCCGGTCAGGCGCGCGAAATGCTGCACCAGGCGCGGTTGCACGTCCGCCGGCGTGACGCCGGGCCGGAAAGCGCTGATCTGCGTCATCTGCATGCCGGCATAGCCACAGGGATTGATGCGCAGGAAGGGCGCCAGATCCATCGCGACATTGAGCGCCAGACCGTGAAACGAGCAGCCTTTGCGGATGCGCAGGCCGAGTGAACAGATTTTCGCATCGCCAACGTATACGCCAGGCGCATCCGCACGCGCACGCGCGCTGATGTCGTAATCAGCCAGCGTAGCGATGACCGTCTCTTCCAGTGCGGTGACCAGATCGCGCACGCCCAGCTTGCGGCGTTTAACGTCAATCAGTACATACATCACCTGCTGGCCCGGGCCGTGATAGGTCACCTGGCCGCCGCGATCGCTCTGTACCACCGGAATATCGCCCGGCACCAGCACATGTTCGGCTTTGCCCGCCTGGCCCTGAGTAAACACCGCAGGGTGTTCCACCAGCCAGAGTTCATCGGCGGTGGCGCTGTCGCGCCGATCGGTAAAGTGATGCATGGCATCGGAGACGGGCTGCCAGTCGCGCTGGCCAAGCTGACGAACAAGAAGCGTATTAGCAGACAAAGCAGAAGTCCGGTAGCGAGTGGAGGGCAGAGTATAACGCTGGCAAAGCTGCCTTTACCAGCGTCAGCATTACAGCACCATGCGTACGATTTCGATGTTGCCCAGCTCTTCGTACAGGGTTTCCACCTGTTCGATGTGGGTGGCGTTAATGGTGATCGACACCGAGTGATAATTGCCTTTGCTGCTGGGCTTAACGTCAGGGCTGTAGTCGCCGGGCGCATGACGCTGCACCACTTCAACCACTTGATCAACCAGCTCCGGTTGCGCCAGGCCCATCACTTTGTAGGTAAAAGGCGTCGGGAATTCGAGCAGTTCATTCAGTTTGGTTTTCATATTAACTCCGGTGCATAAAAAACAGGCTCCCGCCGAAGCGGGAGCAATATAGTAGCTTATCTGGGGACGGATTGGCGATTTTTCAAGCGCGCCTTAGCCGAACCAGTGATGGAACATCAGTTTGATGTAATCGATGATGCGGCTGAAGAAACCGCCTTCCTGCACTTCGTTCAGCACCACCAGCGGACGCTGTTCGATGGTTTTACCATCCAGCTGGAAGTTGATGCTGCCCACGACCTGGTTTTTCTGCAGCGGCGCGTGCAGTTCGGTGTTGTTCAGAACGTAACTGGCCTTGAGGTCTTTCATGCGGCCGCGCGGGATGGTCAGGTAGGCATCTTTTTCCACGCCGAGCTGCACGCGATCGCTGTTGCCAAACCATACCGGCTCAGACGCAAACTCTTTGCCCGCCTTCAGCGGTGCCACGGTTTCGAAGAAGCGGAAGCCCCAGGTCAGCAGCTTTTTACTCTCGGTTTCACGGCCTTTGAAGGTGTGACCGCCCATTACCGCCGAGATCAGACGCATCTGGCCTTCGGTCGCTGACGCCACCAGGTTGTAGCCGGCGGCTTCGGTGTGGCCGGTTTTGATGCCGTCGACGTTCAGGCTGGTATCCCACAGCAGGCCGTTACGGTTCATCTGGCGGATGTTATTAAAGGTGAACTCTTTCTCTCTGTAGACCGCGTACTCATCCGGCACATCGCGAATCAGCGCCTGGCCAATCAGCGCCATGTCACGCGCCGTACTGTACTGACCATCAGCATCAAGACCGTGCACGGTCTGGAAATGGGTATTTTTCAGGCCCAGCGCGCCCACGTAGTTGTTCATCAGGTTAACGAACGCGTCCTGGCTGCCGGCGACGTAATCGGCCATCGCCACGCAGGCGTCGTTACCGGACTGCAGCACGATACCGCGCGTCAGCTGAGAGACCGGTACGCGATCGCCCGGCTTGAGGAACATCAGCGAGGAGCCTTTGAACACCGGATTGCCGGTTGCCCAGGCATCTTTACCGACGGTAACAATGTCATCCTGATGGATTTTGCCCGCTTTGACCGCCTGGCCGATGACGTAGCTGGTCATCATTTTGGTCAGACTGGCCGGGTCGCGGCGCGCGTCCGCGTTCTTTTCCGCCAGCACTTTGCCGGAGTTATAGTCGATCAGCACGTAAGCTTCGGCATCGATGTCCGGCACGCCCGGAATCATGGTTTTCAGATTAACATCATCTGCAAAGGCAACGTGGCTGAGGGAGAGAGCGACCAGTGATCCCACTGTCAGGCGTTTCAGAAAACGAGAAGGTTTCAGCGTATTCATGTTCAGGACTACAGCATCCGTGGGGTTAAGAGTGAAAAAAGTGCCTTACTATAGCAAAGCTGCCATCGTGCGACATCTGGCTTTATGCCTCAGTGTCAGCAGGCAAGGGCACGGCCCGTCACATTGACGGGCGGGCCGTGGTAATAAAGGAGCTGATCTGCGCTTCAGTGCTCAGGCGCTGCTGCAGCGCGGCGGCCTGAGCCCGGCTGCTGAAACCGCCAAGCTGCACGCGATAGACGTTACCATTGGCTTCCACCGCGCCGGGTACACCAAAGCGCTGGCCAAGGCTGTCCGCCATCTGCCGGGCGCGAGCGGCATCATTCAGGGCGCCAACCTGTACCACAAAACCGCTGCCGGCATGGGCACTGGCGTTATGGCTGGCCGGAGCCGGACTCGCTGCCGCAGCCGCAGCCGGTGCGGCAGGGCTGGCGGCAACCGGTGTGGCCGGTGCGCTGCCTTCCAGTACGCCGCTGGCTAACGGCTGCGGTGCGCCGAGAAAGCCGCTGCTCTGCACCGGTGCACCGATGTTGCCGTTGCTCTGCAGTGAACTGTTATCCACCGCGCGGACATCCTGTGCGGCAGGCGCTGGCGCGCTGCTGGCACCGGTCATCACCATGCCGCCGCTCAGGTCAGGGCGCGCCGGCAGCGCATAGCTCTGTTTGGCCACGGTGGTGCCGATGGTGCCCGGGCCGGATACTGAACCGTCCGGCGCTACCTTGATGTAATCCACCCGTACGCGGGTGTTATTGGAAATATTCAGGCGATCGCCCGCGGCGCGCGACAGGTCGATAATCCGGCCCGGCGTGTAAGGGCCGCGATCGTTGACGCGCACCACAATCTGCCGGCCATTGGCCAGGTTGGTGACGCGCACGTAGCTTGGCAGCGGCAGGGTAGGGTGTGCGGCGCTTAACGCGTCCGGATCGTAGGTTTCACCCAGCGCGGTGCGGTTGCCCTGCGCCTCTTCGCCGTACCAGGTTGCCAGACCGACTTCACTATAGTTAGACGGATCTTTAATCACCCGGTAGGTTTTGCCGTTGACGCTGTAGTCCTGGCTGGTAGAGGGATTGATCGGCTCATAGCGCGGCTCCACGCCGGGAATCTCCACCACCGGACCATTATAGGCCGGCTGCGGCGGGGCCGTGTTCGTCTGCTGTTCCGGTGTGGAACAGGCAGCCAGTACCAGTGATGCCAGAGCAACCCCAAGCCAGTCCTTACGCATGTGCAGCCTCTTAAACGCTTTTAGATAACATTTTTCGATGAGTGTGGATCGACATCACGATGCCAAATCCGGCCATTAACACAATCAGCGCCGATCCGCCGTAGCTCACCAGCGGCAGCGGCACGCCAACCACCGGTAAGATACCACTAACCATGCCAATGTTAACGAAAACATACACAAACAGAATCAGCATCAGGCCGCCGGACATCACGCGACCAAAGGTGGTTTGCGCGCGTGCGGCAATTACCAGCCCGCGCATGATCAGCAGCAGATAAAGCACCAGCAGCAGCAGGACGCCCACCAGGCCGAGCTCTTCCGCCAGCACCGCGAAGATAAAGTCGGTGTGACGTTCGGGCAGAAACTCCAGCTGCGACTGGGTGCCGTGCAGCCAGCCTTTGCCGCGCAGGCCGCCGGAGCCGATAGCAATCTTGGACTGAATAATGTGGTAGCCGGCACCGAGCGGATCGCTCTCCGGATCGAGCAGCATCATCACGCGGTCACGCTGATAATCGTGCATCAGGAAGAACCACAGAATTGGGATGAACGCCGCCACCAGCAGCACGGCCACGCCAATCAGCTTCCAGCTCATGCCCGACAGGAACAGCACAAACAGGCCGGAGGCGGCGATCAGAATGGAGGTACCGAGGTCCGGTTGCGCCGCCACCAGCAGCGTCGGCATGAAAATCAGCACCAGCGCGATGCCGGTGTTTTTCAGCGTCGGCGGGCAGACATCGCGGTTGATGAAGCGCGCCACCATCAGCGGCACGGCGATTTTAGCGATTTCCGACGGCTGAAAGCGCACAAAACCGAGATCCAGCCAGCGCTGTGCCCCTTTGCTGATGTGGCCGAAGGCATCGACCGCCACCAGCAAAATCACGCAGACAATGTAGAGGTAGGGCGCCCAGCTTTCATACACGCGCGGTGGCACCTGCGCCATCACCAGCATGATGATGGTGCCCATGGCAATCTGCCCGAGCTTGCGCTCCATCATACCCGGATCCTGGCCGCTGGCGCTCCAGATAACAATGGCGCTGTAGGCCAGCAGGCTGATGATGATCAGCATAAACAGCGGGTCGATATGGATACGCGTCCAGATCGTTCTTTTCTGGGGACTATCGTTCATCGACATCGTTATTCACCTTCGTAGCCGGGCGGCATGGGTGCGGCTTCTGGCAGCACGGTATTGTTGTCGCCCAGCATTATGTGGTCGAGAATCTGGCGCATCACGGTGCCCACCGCCGGGCCGGCACCGCCGTTTTCCAGAATCATGGTGACGGCGACGCGCGGCTTGTCGTACGGCGCGAAGGCGGTCATCAGCTTATGGTCACGCAGCCGTTCGGCAATCTTGTGCGCGTTGTAGGTCTCATTCTCTTTCAGGCCAAACACCTGTGCGGTACCGGATTTCGCCGCAATCTTGTACGGTGCATCGGCAAAGCTTTTATGCGCGGTGCCGTTGGCGCGGTTGGCCACGCCATACATGCCGTCTTTGGCGATCTCCCAGTAGCCGGAATGAATGTCGCCAATCGGCGCATCCGGCGGCTGGCGATACGGCACCATGCTGTTGCCTTCACGGGTGGCGCGCAGCAGGTGTGGCACTTTAATCACGCCGTCGTTAATCAGGATCATCAGCGCTTTGTTCATCTGCACCGGCGTCGCCGTCCAGTAACCCTGGCCGATACCGACCGGAATGGTATCGCCCTGATACCACGGCTTTTTAAAGCGTTTCATCTTCCATTCGCGCGTCGGCATGTTACCGGGGCTCTCCTGCGGCAGGTCGATACCGGTACGGTGGCCGTAGCCGAATTTGGTCATCCACTCCGACAGGCGGTCGATGCCCATGTCATAGGCCACCTGATAGAAAAAGGTATCCGCCGATTCTTCCAGCGATTTGGTGACGTTGAGGCGACCGTGGCCCCACTTTTTCCAGTCGCGGTAGCGTTTTTCCGAGCCCGGCAGCTGCCACCAGCCCGGATCGAACAGGCTGGTATTACGGTTGATCACGCCGGCGCTGAGCGCTGAGACCGCCACATAAGGTTTAACCGTGGAAGCTGGCGGATACGATGCCTGCAGCGCGCGGTTATACAGCGGGCGGTTCTCATCGCCGAGCAGCGCCTTATAATCTTTACTCGAAATACCATCGACAAACAGATTCGGATCGTAACTGGGTGTGGAGACCAGCGCGAGAATCTCGCCGGTGCGCGGATCGCTCACCACCACGGCGGCGCGGCTGCCGGTCAGCAGGGTTTCGATGTACTGCTGTAGCTTGAGATCGATGGTCAGCCAGATATCGCGTCCGGCCTGCGGTGACTGCTCATGCAGCTGACGGATCACGCGGCCGCGGTTGTTAACTTCCACCTCTTCGTAGCCGGTTTTGCCGTGCAGCACATCTTCGTAATAGTTTTCGATGCCGAGCTTACCGATGTCGTGGGTGGCTGCGTAATTCGGCCATTTGCCTTCTTCATCAAGGCGCTTGACGTCACGATCGTTGATTTTCGAGACGTAACCCACCACGTGCGTCAGCGTCTGGCCGTAGGGATAGTAGCGGCGCTGGTAGCCTTTCACTTCCACGCCCGGGAAACGGTACTGGTTCACTGCGAAGCGCGCGACCTGCACTTCATTCAGGCCGGTTTTGACCGGAATGGAGGTAAAGCGGCGCGAGCGCTTGCGCTCTTTTTCAAACGCATCGATGTCATCGTCGGTCAAATCCAGCACCGGCCGCAAATCCTGCAGCGTCTGCTTCAGATCATCGACTTTTTCCGGCACCAGCTCGGCCTGGTAAATGGTGCGATTGAGCGCCAGCGGCACACCGTTGCGGTCATAGATGATGCCGCGGCTGGGGGCAACCGGCACCAGTTTGATGCGGTTTTCGTTTGAACGGGTGCTGTAGTCGTCGAAGCGCAGGATCTGCAGATGATACAGATTGACCACCAGCACGCTGGAGAGCAGCAGGATGCCGACAAAGGCCACCAGGGCGCGGCGGACAAACAGTTTCTGTTCGGCAGTGTAATCGCGAAAAGCGTTGCTCTGTAATTTCATCCGCTGCGTTTATTGTCTGGAGGTTGTCAGGCGTTTATTCACGGTGATAAGGGTGATTAGTGGTAATACTCCAGGCACGATACAGGCTTTCCGCCACCAGCACACGCACCAGCGGGTGCGGCAGCGTTAACGCGGACAGTGACCAGCTCTGTTCGGCTGCCGCTTTACACGCCGGCGCCAGGCCTTCCGGCCCACCAATCAGCAGGCTGACATCACGCCCGTCCAGCTTCCAGCGCTCTAACTGCTGCGCCAGCTGCGGCGTTTCCCACGGCTGTCCGGGAATATCCAGCGTCACAATGCGGTTGCCTTTGCCCACCGCCGCCAGCATCGCTTCACCCTCTTTTTCCAGAATGCGTTTGATGTCGGCGTTTTTGCCGCGTTTACCGGCCGGCACTTCAGTCAGCTCAAACGGCATATCTTTGGGAAAGCGACGCAGGTACTCCATGAAACCGGTCTGAACCCAGTCGGGCATTTTGGTGCCGACGGCGACAAGCTGCAGTTTCAACGTTTAGCTCCAGAGCTTTTCCAGCTCGTACAGCTGGCGGCTCTCTTCCTGCATCACGTGCACGATCACTTCACCGAGATCGACCACAACCCAGTCAGCAGCCGCTTTGCCGTCGACGCCGAGCGGTTTCAGTCCTGCCGCGCGCGATTCCTGCATCACATGGTCAGCGATGGAGGAGACATGGCGGTTGGAGGTCCCGGTACAGATAATCATGCAATCGGTGATACTGGATTTGCCCTGCACATCAATCGCAACGATGTCCTGGCCTTTGAGATCATCAATCTTATCAATAACGAACTCTTGGAGTGCTTTGCCTTGCAAAAGGTTCCCCTTAAAAACAGGTGATTATGGGCAGGCTGAATGCCCCGGAAAACGCAGCCAAAAATGAAGCGGCGCAGTATAGCACGCGGCGATCAATCGCGATATAAGCCCGCGCGATCGATGTAGTCGATCACCGCCGCTGGCAGCAGATCGGCGCAGTCCTGGCCATGATGGCGGCGCTGGCGAATCTCAGTGGCAGAAATGTCGAACAGCGGCGTATCCGCCAGCCAGATGTGGCCTGCCGGTGCGCGATGCAGCTGCTGCACCTCATGCGCGCGGTGCGCATCCAGCCACTGCTGCATCTCTGGCGTAGCCATCTGCGCGGCGTAGCCTGGACGCTGACAAACCAGCAGGTGACACAGCGACAGCAGTTCCTGCCAGCGATGCCATTTTCCTAACGTTAGCAGAGAATCCTGACCGATGATAAACCCGAGGGGCTGTTGTGCACCGCGCTCGGCGCGCAGGGTTTCCAGCGTGTCCACCGTCCATGACGGCGTGGTGCGCGTCAGCTCGCGCGTGTCGATATCAAACAGCGGACGATCGGCAATGGCGCAGCGCAGCATCGCCACGCGCTGTTGTGCGCTGGCTTCCGGCTGCGGCCGGTGCGGCGGCACGTTGTTCGGCAGCAGCGTCACTTTTTGCAGGCCAACCTGCTGCGCCAGCGCGGTGACCGGACGCAGATGGCCGAAATGAATTGGATCGAAAGTGCCGCCAAACAGCGCGTAAAGGTCAGACATCAGTTAAACCCAGCGGAAAATCACGATGGCACAGCAGCAATGACAGCGTCTCCAGCTGCGGCCACAAATTCTGACCGTAGTCCTGCTTCATGGTCAGTTCGAGTTGAGCCAGCAGATGCACCGCTTGCTGCAGCCGTTGCGCATCCAGTCGCTGCAGCGCTTCAGTGAACAGGGCACGGCGGTTCTGCCAGATACGCTGTTGATCCATCAGCGTACGCAGCGGCTGCTTCGCCTGCTGGCGTTGCAGCTGCAGTAGCGTCAGCAGATCGCGCTGCAGCGTGCGCAGCAGAATCACCACTTCGCTGTCCTCTTTTTGCAACTGACGCAAAATGTGCAGCGCGCGTTTGCTCTTGCCGGCCAGCAGCGCATCAACCCAGTGAAACGGCGTGAAATGCGCGGCATCGTTCACCGCTTCTTCCACGCGGGGCAGCGTCAGTTTGCCGTCCGGCCACAGCAGCGACAGCCGCTCCAGCGCCTGGGCCAGCGCCAGCAGATTACCTTCATAACAGTAGCAGAGCAGCTGAATTGCCGCGTCATCAATACTCAGCTGCAGGGCTTTCGCGCGGGCGGCCACCCAGCGCGGCAGCTGCGCCTGTTCCGGCGTCTGGCACGGCACCAGCACCGCACTGGCGCTGAGCGCTTTGAACCAGGCACTGTTTTCCTGCGCTTTGGTCAGCTTCGCCATCCGCAGCACCAGCATAATGTCGCTGTGCAGCAGCGCAGCCAGTTTCACCAGCTGTTCGGCGATGGCGGCGTTGGGGCCGTTTTCCGGCAGCTGCAGCGTCAGCGTCTGGCGCTGTGTGAACAGGCTCAGCGACTGACAGCTGGCGAAAATCGCCTCCCAGTCAGTCTGCGCATCAACGCTGACGGAAAAATGCTCGTCGAAGCCCTGCTGAGCGGCGGCAGCGCGGATGGCATCTGCGCTCTCCTGAATCAGCAGGGGTTCATTACCGGTGAGAAAATAACAGGCGCGCAGCCCCTCTCGAAGCTGCGCGCGCAGTTGTTCAGGATAGATCCTGATCATTGCAGACTGGTGGCTGACGAGGAGGGCACTTCCGGTGAGTCCGCGCCTGGCGCAATCACTTCAGGTTGCGGCAGCGTCTCTTTGTTGCTCTCCTGCGCGGCGTGTACCGTCAGCAGCTTACGTACCAGCTGCTCGGCGGCACGCTGACGCATCTCCTGCACGATCATATCCTGCTCGGCATCCTTCGCCAGCGCGGCGTTCGGGTTGTCGAAGAACGAACGGTACACCGTGGTGCTGATCGGATAAATGCCTTTACCCGGCAGCAACACCTGCGCGCTGACGGTCATCACCAGCGAGTATTCCGCGGTGGTGCCGCTGATGAATACCGACGCGGTGTCGCGTCCCTGACTCTCCGCGCCGAGACGCAGCGTCGGGTATTGCGCACTGGCCGCTTTGCTGTCTTCAACGATTTTGACATCGTTGATGCGCAGCTGCTGACGCACGGTGCGCGCCAGCGGGCCATACGGATCGCCGCTCTGGACGATCAGCGTTTTCATTTCCGGTGGCACCTGCGTGGTGCCGCGCGGATGAAAACCACAGCCGGCAGTGACCAGCACTGCCAGCAGGACAAACAGCCTGATAACGAGTTGTCGCACAGTTCCTCCTGAACTTAACCTACGACCAGGTTAAGCAGTTTGCCAGGGACATAAATCACTTTACGAAGGGTGACGCCATCCAGATATTTCGCCACCAGATGCTCCTGTGCCGCACGCGCCTGCACCTGTTCCTGCGTCGCATCCGGTGCCACGGTAATTTTACCACGCACTTTACCGTTGACCTGCACCACCACCAGCAGCGAATCCTCTACCATTGCCGCTTCATCGGCAACCGGCCAGCTGGCGTCGTCGATGCTGCCTTCGCCACCCAGTGCCTGCCACAGCACGTAGCTGGCGTGCGGGGTGAATGGATAGAGCAGGCGCGTTACGGCGACCAGCGCTTCCTGCATCAGGGCGCGATCCTGTTCGCTCTCCTGCGGCGCGCGCAGCAGTTTGTTCATCAGCTCCATGATCGCCGCAATCGCGGTGTTGAAGGTCTGACGACGGCCGATGTCATCCGCCACTTTGGCGATGGTTTTGTGCAGATCGCGACGCAGCGCTTTCTGCTCATCATTGAGCGCGTTGACATCCAGCGCCACGGTCGCGCCTTTAGCCACGTGATCGTACGCCAGCTTCCACACGCGTTTCAGGAAGCGGTTAGCGCCTTCCACGCCTGACTCCTGCCACTCCAGCGTCATCTCCGCCGGGGAAGCAAACATCATGAACAGACGCACGGTATCTGCGCCGTAGCGCTCAACCATCAGCTGCGGGTCGATGCCGTTGTTTTTGGACTTCGACATTTTGCTCATGCCCGCGTAGATCACTTCGCGGCCCTGATTGTCGATGGCTTTGGTGATGCGGCCTTTTTCGTCGCGCTCGACGTTAACGTCAACCGGAGAAACCCAGTTGCGCTCGCCGTTGGCACCGACGTAGTAGAAGGCGTCTGCCAGTACCATGCCCTGGCACAGCAGGCGTTTGGCCGGCTCGTCAGAGTTGACCAGGCCCGCGTCGCGCAGCAGCTTGTGGTAGAAGCGGAAATACATCAGGTGCATGATGGCGTGTTCGATACCGCCCACATACTGATCGACCGGCAGCCAGTAGTTCGCTGCCGCCGGATCCAGCATGCCTTCGTTGTAGTTCGCACAGGTGTAACGCGCGTAGTACCACGATGATTCCATAAAGGTGTCGAAGGTGTCGGTTTCACGCAGCGCCGGCTGACCGTTGACGGTGGTTTTCGCCCACTCCGGATCGGCTTTGATTGGGCTGGTGATACCGTCCATGACCACGTCTTCCGGCAAAATCACCGGCAGCTGATCTTCTGGGGTTGGCATCACGGTGCCATCTTCCAGCGTCACCATCGGAATTGGCGCACCCCAGTAGCGCTGGCGTGACACACCCCAGTCGCGCAGGCGATAGTTCACTTTACGCACGCCGACGCCTTTGGCCGCTAGCGCATCGGCGATAGCGTTGAAGCCGGCGTCGTGGTCCAGACCGTCAAACTCGCCGGAGTTGAACAGCGTGCCTTTTTCGGTCATCGCCGCGGCGCTGATATCCGGCGCGGTACCGTCGAGGTTGAGCACCACCGGCTTGATATTGAGATCGTATTTGGTGGCGAATTCCCAGTCGCGCTGGTCATGACCCGGTACGGCCATCACGGCACCGGTGCCGTACTCCATCAGCACGAAGTTAGCGACCCAGACCGGAATCTCTTCGCCCGTCAGCGGATGGATAGCGTGCAGGCCGGTGGCCATGCCTTTCTTCTCCATCGTGGCCATGTCCGCTTCGGCGACTTTGGTGTTGCTGCATTCAGCAATGAAATCAGCCAGCGCCGGGTTGTTGACGGCAGCCTGGCGCGCCAGAGGATGACCGGCTGCCACGGCGACATAGGTTGCCCCCATGAAGGTGTCAGGACGGGTGGTGTAAACCGTGACTTTTTCCGCGCTGTTGGCCACGTCAAAGGTGATCTCGACACCTTCAGAACGGCCAATCCAGTTGCGCTGCATGGTCTTGACCTGCTCCGGCCAGTCCTCCAGCTTATCGAGGTCGTTGAGCAGCTCTTCGGCGTAATCGGTGATTTTCACGAACCACTGCGGGATCTCTTTGCGTTCGACTTTGGTGTCGCAGCGCCAGCAGCAGCCATCGATCACCTGTTCGTTCGCCAGTACGGTCTGGTCGTTCGGGCACCAGTTGACTGCGGAGGTTTTTTTGTAGACCAGACCTTTTTCGTACAGTTTGGTGAAGAACCACTGTTCCCAGCGATAATACTCAGGCTGACAGGTCGCCAGTTCGCGACTCCAGTCATAGCCGAAGCCCAGCAGTTTCAGCTGGTTTTTCATGTATTCGATGTTGTCGTAGGTCCAGGGTGCTGGCGCGGTGTTGTTTTTCACCGCCGCCCCTTCAGCGGGCAGGCCAAAGGCATCCCAGCCAATCGGCTGCAGGACGTTTTTGCCCAGCATGCGCTGGTAGCGCGCAATCACATCGCCAATGGTGTAGTTACGCACGTGGCCCATGTGCAGGCGGCCAGAAGGATAGGGCAGCATAGACAGGCAGTAGTATTTCTCTTTGCCTTCCTGCTCGGTCACTTTGAAGGTTTCGTTTTCGTCCCAGTGCTGCTGGACGCGGGATTCTATCTCTTCCGGGCGGTATTGCTCTTGCATGGCTGCCTGTGGTCCTTGTGAAATCGTTTTTTAAACACTTTTGATCCGCATAGCATACCCATAAGGCCGCCCCTCAACAACAATTGACGCCCTCCGGCGGCGTGATTTGTGTCGAATGCGCCAGCGCTTTCACCCTTTTGCGATTTCCTCTGCGCTAAGCGCAGCAAATATGGCAAAGCGGCTAAACTTAACTCAGCATCCGCAGCGGAAAGGAGAACAAAATGAATAATGTGGCGCAGGAGTATCGTGCAACGGTAGCAGCATTAACCCAGCGGCTGGAGCGTGGCGAGCGTGATGTCGACGCACTGGTCGCCGAGGCGCGTAGTGCGCTGCTGCAGAAACAGACGCTGACCACCGCCGAAGTCGACGAGGTCATGCGCGCGGTGCGGCGCGATTTGCACGAGTTCGCGCTCAGCTATCAGGAGTCCAGCGAAGCGCTCGGCGATTCAGTGTTTCTGCGGGTGATTCGTGAAAGCCTGTGGAAAGAGCTGGCCGATATCACCGATAAGAGCCAGCTGGAGTGGCGCGAAGTGTTTCAGGATCTGCGGCATCACGGCGTGTATCAGAGCGGCGAAGTGGTGGGGCTGGGCAATCTGGTGTGTGAAAAGTGCGGCTTTACCCGGGCGATTTACACCCCGGAGAGCCTGACGCGCTGCCCGGAGTGCGGCCACGATCAGTTCCAGCGTCAGCCGTTTGAGCCCTGAATTATCACCGTGCTCTGAAGCAAAAAAAGTATTGCTGCTGAAGGCGTGCGGACTGTCAGAAGGGAACCTGAACACGCCCGGATCGGCAAAACCCGCATCCCTGCGTGCCTCGACACGCGGCATCCCTGCCGCGTGACGTCCGGCTTAGTTCAGGCTCCCTTCTGCCGTAAAAAACAGGTGCGGCGGTATGCGCGCATTTAGTCACCGCGATGATGAAGCTTAATAGTGCGCAAGGCATAGCGACTTGCGGCAGCCTCCGCGCCAGGGAAGGCGCGGCGGCAGGCTCCAGGAGGATTCTGCCGGTGCGGCAAGACGCTATGCCTTGCGCAGTCGCGTACCGCATCACAGCAGCAATATATCGATTTTGGTGAAGTGCAGGAGGGGCAAGATAAGCCCTGACGCTGGCGGTCCGTGGACCGCCAGCATTGTGAGTATTAGTGCAGGATTTTCGCCAGGAAGTCTTTGGCACGGTCGGACTGCGGATTGCTGAAGAAGTCATCCTTGTTGGTGTCTTCAACGATCTTCCCTTCATCCATAAAGATGACGCGATTCGCCACTTTGCGTGCAAAGCCCATCTCGTGCGTCACCACCATCATCGTCATGCCCTCGTTGGCTAACTCCACCATGACGTCCAGCACTTCGTTGATCATCTCCGGATCCAGCGCGGAAGTCGGTTCATCGAACAGCATGGCGATAGGATCCATGCACAGCGCACGGGCGATGGCGACGCGCTGCTGCTGACCGCCAGACAGCTGACCAGGGAATTTCTCCGCATGCGCCGCCAGACCCACGCGCTTCAGCAGGGCAAGGCCCTTATCGCGCGCGGCAGTTTTGTCGCGCTTCAGCACTTTCACCTGTGCCAGCACCAGGTTATCAATGATGCTGAGATGCGGGAATAGTTCGAAGTGCTGGAACACCATGCCCACTTTGCTGCGCAGTTGGGCGAGATTGGTTTTTTTGTTGTTCACCTCGGTACCGTTCACCTGAATGTTGCCCTGCTGCACAGGCTCCAGCCCGTTCACCGTTTTAATCAGCGTCGATTTACCCGAGCCGGACGGTCCGCAGACCACCACTACTTCACCTTTCTTCACTTCGGTGGAGCAGTCGGTCAGCACCTGAAAGTGCCCATACCACTTAGAAACATTTTTCAGGCTAATCATTTAAACCGTCCTTTTTCTTTTCAGATAACTGACCAACAGCGAAGCGCTCAGGCTGATCACGAAGTAGACCAGACCGGCAAACAGAACCATTTCTACCTGGGTACCGTCACGTTCACCGATGGTGGACGCGGTGCGGAAGAAGTCCGCCAGGCTTAACACATACACCAGCGAGGTGTCCTGGAACAGCACGATGCCCTGCGTCAGCAGCAGCGGCACCATGGCGCGGAACGCCTGCGGCAGGATGATCAGCTTCATCGACTGCCACTGCGTCATACCCAGCGCCAGCGCCGCGTTGGACTGGCCGCGCGAGATGCTCTGGATACCGGCGCGGATAATCTCCGAGTAGTAAGCGGCTTCAAACAGCGCAAACGCCACCATGGCGGAGATCAGGCGGATATCGGTTTTTGGCGACAGCCCAAGCACCTGCTGCAGGAAGCTGGGAACCACCAGATAGAACCACAGCAGCACCATCACCAGCGGCACCGAGCGGAACAGGTTCACGTACAGTTTGGCGAACCAGCGGACCGGGGCGAACGCGGACAAGCGCATCACCGCCAGAATGGTGCCCCAGATAATGCCAAACACTACCGCCACTGCCGTGATTTTCAGCGTAATGATCATGCCGTTAAGCAGATAGGGCAGGCTGGGCGGAATCGAACTCCAGTCAAAATCGTACATTATTTGCCTCCCAGGTTGCCGGGCAGGCGGATTTTGCGTTCTACCAGACTCATAATCAGCATGATCACCAGGTTAATACCGACGTAGGCCAGGGTGATAGCGGTGAAAGATTCATAGGCATGCGCCGAGTAATCCAGCAGCTTGCCCGCCTGCGCCGCCAGGTCGACCAGACCGATGGTAGAGGCGATGGCGGAGTTCTTCACCAGGTTAAGCATTTCCGAGGTCATCGGCGGCACAATCACGCGGTAGGCGTTAGGCAGCAGCACGTAGCGGTAGGTCTGCGGCAGCGTCAGGCCCATCGCCAGACCGGCGTTTTTCTGGCCGCGCGGCAGCGACTGAATCGCGGCGCGCACCTGCTCACACACGCGTGCGGCGGTGAACAGACCGAGACAAATGGTTGAAGAGAGGAAAAACTGGATGTTCGGGTCCAGTTCAGCCTTAAACCACATGCCGAGCTTCTCCCCGACCAGTTCTGGCGCCACCAGATACCAGAAGAAGAACTGCACGATCAGCGGGATATTACGAAACAGCTCCACGTAGCAGGTGCCAATCGTGGACAGCCAGCGATTAGGCACGGTACGCAGAATGCCAAAGAAGGAACCTACCAGGAAGGCGATAATCCAGGCGCAGCAGGAGACCGCGACGGTCACCTGAAATCCGGACCACAGCCAGCCGAGGTAAGTCGTATTGCCGAACGGAGCCTGCTGTAAAAAGATGCCCCAGTTCCAATCGATACCCATAACGAGCTCCGGTAAAAAAAGGGTAGCGAGGCTACCCATAAGATTGTTGAGCGGTGTCTTGTGTCCTGCTTCAGGGGAACGGCCTGTTACAGTCTGTCTGTCCGCACCGCGTGTTCAGCAATCGAGAGGGCAGCGGTGCCGCCCTTGTTTTCATTGTTAATTCAGAGTGCTTTGTCGTTCGGTGCTTTAAACAGCGCCTGCATGTCAGAAGACAGCTCGAAGTTCAGGTTCAGGTTCTTCGGCGGAATTGGCTGTTTGAACCAGGTATCGAACCATTTGGTGGCTTCACCCGATGTCTGCGCTTTGGCGATGGTGTCATCCATCAGCTGTTTAAACGGCGCATCGTCTTTACGCAGCATGCAGCCGTAGGCTTCTTTGGACTGCGGCGTGCCAGTGATTTCCCAGTTATCCGGTTTCTTCGCCTTGGCACGTTCACCGGCCAGCAGCGCGTCATCCATCATGAAGGCCACTGCGCGACCGGTTTCCAGCGTGCGGAACGAGTCACCGTGATCTTTCGCGCTGATGATGCGCATATCCATTTTCTTCTCGTCATTCAGCTTGCGCAGCAGAATCTCAGAGGTGGTGCCCGAGGTGACGACCACGGTTTTGCCTTTCAGATCGGCGAAATCTTTAATGTCGCCACCTTTTTTCACCAGCAGACGCGTACCGATGATGAAGATGGTGTCAGAGAACGCCGCCTGCTGCTGACGTTCTACGTTATTGGTGGTCGAGCCACACTCGAAATCGTAGGTGCCGTTCTGCAGCAGCGGAATACGGTTTTGTGAGGTGATCGGCAGCATTTTGACCTGCAGATCCGGCTTATTCAGTTTCGCTTTGATGGCGGCAACAATGGCGTTGGAGTAGTCCTGCGAATAGCCCACCACTTTCTGCTGGTTGTCGTAGTAAGAAAAGGGAACGGATGACTCACGGTGCCCCACGACAATCACGCCACTATCATTAATTTTTTTCAGGGTGCCGGTGAGATCTTCCGCCTGGGCCGCGCCCGCTGCTGCGCCCAACAGCAGAAGCGATAATGCCACTTTGCGAATCTGCATGTTCCTACTCCTTCGTGTGAATGTTGCGCAGAACATAAACTGCGCAGATTGTGATGTTGTGTGTATTTCCTGCTGCTTTTTTAATTATCCCTTAGCGCAACTGCGCGCAGGATAGTGATTAACATAGCGAATTGTTAACGTAATGAAACAAAAAAGTTTGTTTTTTGCGAGCCGCTCCGCACCAATAAGAGGCAAAAAACAGCCTCTGCGCCAATTAAGTGCGCTTCGGTGCCAGATAATAGTGCGCAAACGTGGCATTACGCTGACAAATCACCGATGTTGCTAAAACCACTGAAATAATTAGCAATGATCGTGCCAGTACGCGGAGAGCGGGCAAAAAGGCAGCAGAAAGTGGCGGTGACTAAGGATAAAGGGAGCGGAAAACTGCGCAGAAAAAAGGCGAAGCCTGCGCTTCGCCTGGTGAGAGGGGGCGGGATATCAGGCGCGGCGGCGTAAAATCGCCAGCACGATGCCTGCCAGCGTCAGCAGCCATACCGGCCAGATACCGACGCGTGCATATGGCGTTTCCCCGCTGGCAGGCGTGACTGTAGCGCTCAGCACGTCGCGGGTGAACTGCGGGATGATGTTCTCCACGTCTCCCTGCGCATTCACCACTGCGGTAACACCGTTGTTCGTTGAGCGCAGCAGCGGGCGACCCAGCTCCAGCGCACGCATGCGTGCCATCTGGAAATGCTGCCACGGACCAATCGAATGACCGAACCAGGCATCGTTCGACACCGTCAGCAGGAAGTTGGTGTCCGGACGGAAGTTGGCGCGCACCTGTTCGCCCAGCACGATCTCATAGCAAATGGCGCTGGTGAGATTGTAGCCCGCCACTTTCAGCTGCGGCTGCAGGTAGGCGCCACGGCTGAATGAGGACATCGGCAGGTCGAAGAACGGAGCCAGCGGACGCAGCAGACCTTCCAGCGGCACAAACTCGCCAAACGGCACCAGATGGTTTTTCTGGTAGCGGTTGCGGCTCTGATAGCTGTAAGGCTGCGCGCCGCCCAGCACAATTACCGAGTTGTAATCGTGATAGCGGTTATCGCTCTCCACGCGCGAATCAACAATGCCGGTGATCAGCGTGCTGCCGCGCGCGCGCAGTTCGTCATCCAGCGCATGCAGAAACGGCTGCTGATTACTCTCCAGATCGGTAATCGCCGACTCCGGCCAGATGATGATTGGCGCTTTGCCGATAAACGGCTTGCTGTATGCGGTATAGACGCGCAGCGTGGTCAGCAGCTGCTGCGGATCCCACTTCATTGACTGCGGAATATTGCCCTGCACCATCGCTACATTGACGCTGCGCTGCGGCAGCGGCTGATACCACTGCAGCATTCGCAGTGGCCACGGCAGCAGCAGCAGCGCGACGGCGATAATCAGGTTTTTCACGCTGCGGTGGTAGCAGGCCGAGGCCAGCAGACCGGCAATCACCATTAGCAGGAAGGTGATGGTTTCCACGCCAGCCAGCGGCGCCAGGCCTTTCAGCGGCCCATCGATTTGGCTGTAGCCAAACTGCAGCCACGGAAAGCCGGTCAGCACCCAGCCGCGCAGAAACTCGGTGACCTGCCACAGCGCCGGTGCCGCCAGCGCCATGCGCCACAGCGTGGCCCGTGGCCAGAAGCGGTTCAGCAGCAGGGCAAACAGCAGCGGGTAAAGCGCCAGATAGGCGGCGAGCAGCACCACGAGGAACACATTGACCGGGCCGGGCATGCCGCCAAACGTCGCAATGCTGACGTACACCCAGTTGATGCCGCTACCGAACAGGCCAAAGCCCCAGGCAAAACCGATGCCTGCCGCCTGCGCGCTGCGGCGATCCAGCAACAGCAGCTGCAAACCAGCCAGAGAGAGCAGGGCGGCGGGCCAGAAATCATATGGGGAAAAGGAAAGGGTGCCCGCGGCACCCAGAATTAACGCCAGCAGCAGGCGAACCCGCTGCTGCGAGTAGAGAGAGGCTAATGCCATAAAATTATTCGTCTTCCAGTTGCGGTTGCGGAGAGTCTTCCGGAATTTTCACATGCACCTGGATGATACGGCGGCTGTCAGCCATCGCAACTTTGAATTGGTAACCCTCAATGTCGATGCTTTCACCGCGCGCCGGCAGATGGCCGAATCCCTGCATCACCAGACCGCCAATGGTATCGACTTCGTCATCACTGAAATCGCTACCAAATACCTCATTGAAATCCTCAATTGGCGTCAGCGCACGCACCGTATAGGTGTGGCGGTTGAGCTGGCGGATATCGCGATCTTCTTCGTCGTCATATTCGTCTTCAATTTCGCCGACGATCAGCTCCAGGATATCTTCGATGGTCACCAGTCCGGAGACACCACCGAACTCATCAATGACGATCGCCATATGATAGCGCTGCGAGCGGAACTCTTTGAGCATGCGATCGACGCGCTTGCTCTCAGGCACCACCACGACCGGGCGCAGCACTTTTTCCATGCTGAATGGCTCGGCGCTGCTGCTCATAAACGGCAGCAGATCTTTCGCCATCAGAATGCCTTCAACATGGTCTTTATCTTCGCTGATCACCGGGAAGCGCGAGTGGGCAGATTCAATAATCACTGCCAGGCACTCTTCAAGGCTCTGGTTGCGCTTCAGGGTAATCATCTGCGAGCGCGGGATCATAATGTCGCGCACGCGCTGTTCGGCAATATCCAGCACCCCTTCCAGCATGTCGCGGGTGTCCTGGTCGATCAGCTCTTTTTGCTCAGAATCGCGGATCAGTCCCAGCAGTTCGTCACGGTTTTTGGGTTCGCCGTGGAAAAGCTGATTGATTAACAGGGAGAAAAAACCCTTTTTACTACTGGGTGCGTCGTTGTTTTGAGAATGGTCGTCGCTCATGGCGTTTTTATTTAGTTCTCTCGAATGAGGGAAAGGAACTGCCGGCATCCTCGCCAGCAGCGCAATGTCCTGAACCGGCGGTTCAGGCGTCTTCTTTTTCCGAAATGTACGGATCGGGATAGCCAAGAGCAAGCATTATCTCGGTCTCGAGCGCTTCCATCTCTTCAGCTTCCTCGTCTTCAATATGGTCATAACCCAGCAGATGCAGCGTGCCGTGAACCACCATGTGTGCCCAGTGCGCTTCAGGGCTTTTGCCCTGCTCGGCCGCTTCCTGCTCAACAACCTGACGACAAATAATCAGGTCGCCCAGCAGCGGCAGCTCAATGCCCGGCGGTGCTTCAAACGGGAACGACAGCACGTTAGTCGGCTTATCTTTGCCGCGATAAGTCAGATTAAGCTCATGACTCTCCGCTTCATCGACCAGCCGTATCGTGACTTCGCTCTCAGGCTGAAACGGCGTGACCGCCGCCTCCAGCCAGCGCTGAAACGCCGCTTCTGCGGGCAGGCCGTATTCATCGGCACACGCCAGCTGCAAATCTAAAATCACCGTGCTCATGAAGGCTCCTGCGGCGTCGGCTGGCTGGCAGGTTGAGCCGCCTGTGCTTCACGCTTACGCTCTTCCGCCAGTTTATCACGGCGTTTCTGGTCCGCTTCTTCCCAGGCTTCATAAGCATTAACAATGCGTGCGACCACCGGATGACGCACCACGTCTTCGCTGTGGAAAAAGTTGAAGCTGATCTCTTCCACATTGGCCAGCACTTCGATGGCGTGGCGCAGACCGGATTTGGTGCTGCGCGGCAGGTCAATCTGCGTCACGTCACCGGTAATCACCGCTTTGGAGTTGAAGCCGATACGCGTCAGGAACATCTTCATCTGTTCGATGGTGGTGTTCTGGCTCTCATCAAGAATCACGAACGCGTCATTCAGCGTACGGCCACGCATGTAGGCCAGCGGCGCGACTTCAATCACGTTGCGCTCCATCAGCTTCTCGACGCGCTCGAAGCCCAGCATTTCAAACAGGGCGTCATACAGCGGACGCAGGTAAGGATCGACTTTCTGACTGAGATCGCCGGGCAGGAAGCCGAGCTTTTCGCCGGCTTCGACCGCCGGACGCGTCAGCAGAATACGGCGAATCTCCTGCCGCTCCAGCGCATCCACCGCGGCGGCGACCGCCAGATAGGTTTTCCCGGTCCCGGCCGGCCCAATGCCGAACGTGATGTCGTGATCGAGAATATTGGCGATGTACTGCGCCTGGTTTGGCGTACGCGGTTTAATCACGCCGCGCTTGGTCTTGATGTTTACCGCTTTACCGTACTCCGGCACGCTGTCGGCCGTCTGCTCCAGCACGCGACTCTCTTTGATCGCCAGATGGATCTGATCCGGTTCAATGTCCGGGATCTGGCCGCGCACCGGCGCGGTATCAACGTACAGCGAACGCAGAATATTGGCGGCCGCCTCGACACTCAGCGCGCGGCCGACCAGCTTAAACAGGTTGTCGCGGCGATTGATCTCAATGCCCAGACGGCGCTCCAGCTGTTTTACGTTGTCATCAAACGGACCGCACAGGCTCATCAGTCGACGATTGTCTGCCGGTTCAAGGGCGATTTCACGAGTTTCGATATTCAAATGAATCCTTTGGGTCACTCAGGGCCAGTTGAAAGAAATAGCAGATACCGCACGCCAGGCGTCAGCATCTTTACGGAATTATTTATGGGGTCGCGCCCGGGCGCAAGCTTCAGGGAAGATATTTGGGCGGCAGCTGCGGAAAGCAAGGGCTGCGGGATGAAACAGGCGACAGCGCGTTGTGCGCTGTCGCTCAGTAATCGCGGTCTCAAGGTTGATACAGGCCCACGCCGATCTCATCCTCTTTACGCGTACGCGCAATCACCGATGCCGGACTCTCCGCGACGCGCAGGCCCATCTCCTCTTCGGTGCGAACCACGACGCCACGCAGCGAATTGGTATAAACATCGACGATTTCGACATCAACAAATTTACCGATCATGCGCACGTCGCCTTCAAAGTTGACCACGCGGTTGTTTTCGGTACGGCCGGTCAGCTCCATCACATTCTTACGTGAGGTGCCCTCCACCAGAATACGCTGAACGGTACCAAGCATGCGGCGGCTCCATGCCATCGCCTGCTGATTGATGCGATCCTGCAAAATGTACAGACGCTGCTTCTTCTCCTCTTCCGGCACGTCGTCCGGCAGATCGGCCGCTGGCGTACCCGGACGCGCCGAGTAGATAAAGCTGAAGCTGGTGTCGAAATTAACTTCGCCGATCAGCTTCATGGTCTGCTCGAAATCCTGCTGGGTTTCGCCCGGGAAGCCAATGATGAAATCTGAACTGATCTGGATATCCGGGCGCGCGGCCACCAGCTTGCGGATAATCGCTTTGTACTCCAGTGCAGTGTGCGCTCGCTTCATCAGCGTCAGAATACGATCGGCACCGCTCTGCACTGGCAGGTGCAGGAAGCTCACCAGCTCCGGCGTATCACGATAAACGTCGATGATGTCGTCGGTGAACTCAATCGGATGGCTGGTGGTGAAACGAATCCGGTCAATTCCGTCAATCGCGGCCACCAGACGCAGCAGCTCGGCAAAGGTACAAATCTGGTCGTCAAAGGTTGCGCCGCGATAGGCGTTGACGTTCTGCCCCAGCAGATTCACTTCACGCACGCCCTGTGCCGCCAGCTGGGCAACTTCCAGCAGGATGTCATCGCAGGGACGGCTCACTTCCTCGCCGCGCGTATAAGGCACCACGCAGAAAGTGCAATACTTATTGCAGCCTTCCATGATCGAGACAAAAGCCGTAGGCCCTTCAGCACGCGGCTCCGGCAGGCGATCAAACTTTTCGATTTCCGGGAACGAAACGTCAACAATCGGGCTTTTGCTGCCGCGCACCTGATTAATCATCTCCGGCAGACGATGCAGCGTCTGCGGGCCAAAAACGATGTCCACGCACTGCGCGCGCTGGCGAATTTTATCGCCCTCCTGCGAAGCCACACAGCCGCCCACGCCAATAATCAGCTCAGGATTCTTCGCCTTCAGCTTCTTCCAGCGTCCCAGCAAGTGAAACACTTTTTCCTGCGCCTTCTCACGGATGGAGCAGGTATTCAGCAGCAGAACGTCTGCGTCTTCGGCTTCCTCCGTCAGGGTATAGCCGTGCGTGCTGTTCAGTAGGTCAGCCATCTTCGATGAATCATATTCGTTCATCTGACAGCCCCAGGTTTTGATATGCAGTTTTTTGGTCATTGAACTAGCCATTGATTCTGAGCAGAGAAGTGCAGGGCGCGTATTGTAATGCTTTGGCGCGGGTGTGACCAGCATGCCCGTCATACTTCGCACGCCAGGTGCGTTGGCTGCGCGCGGCTCCCCCGGTCACTTACTGATGTAAGCTCCCGGGATGATCCTTGCTTGCCGCCTTCCCGGCGCACGAATTATTTAGGGCATGATGCCCGGTTATATTTCGCACGCCAGGTGCGTTGGCTACGCGCGGCTCCCCCGATCACTTACTGATGTAAGCTCCCGGGGAGATCCTTGCTTGCCGCCTTCCTGGCGCACGAATTATTTAGGGCATGATGCCCGGTTATACTTCGCACGCCAGGTGCGTTGGCTGCGCGCGGCTCCCCCGGTCACTTACTGATGTAAGCTCCCGGGGAGATCCTTGCTTGCCGCCTTCCCGGCGCACGAATTATTGAGGGCATGATGCCCGGTTATATTTCACACGGCTGAGCCGTCTGAAGCACAAGGTTAGCAGGGCTTTTCTGCTGGTGCGGTAAATTTCCGGTACACTTTGCCACATAGAGTGCTGCCGCAAGGCGTCACGGCAATCAGAAGGATAAGAGTCAATGCAGGATTCACAGTTTGATGTGGTGGTGGTGGGCGGCGGCATGGTCGGTGCCGCGCTGGCCTGTGGTCTGGCGCAGCAGCAGTTTCGCGTGGCGGTGATTGAGCGTGCCGAACCGGCCGCGTTTGACGCCAGCCTGGCGCCGGATATACGTATCTCCGCCATTGGTGCGTCATCGGTGGCGCTGCTGCGCCAGCTCAATGTCTGGCCGCGTGTCCAGGCGATGCGCAGCGCGCCCTACCGCAAGCTGGAAACCTGGGAGTGGCAAAGCGCACACGTCACCTTTGACGCCGCTGCACTGGGCATTCCCGAGCTGGGCTATATGGTGGAAAACAGCGTGCTGCAGCGCGCGCTGTGGGAGCAGATGCAGCAGGATGGCGTAACGCTGCTGTGTCCGGCCTCACTGCAGACGCTGCAGGCGCACAGCGGCGGCTGGCAGCTGCAGCTGGATGACGGGAGCACGCTGGATAGCCAGCTGGTGGTGGGGGCCGATGGTGCTCATTCGCGCGTGCGACAGCTGGCGGGTATCGGCGTGCGCGGCTGGAACTATGCGCAATCCTGCATGCTAATCAGCGTTGAGTGTGAACACGAGGCCGGCGATGTCACCTGGCAGCAATTTACGCCGGATGGACCGCGCGCGTTTCTGCCGCTGTTCGATCGTCACGCTTCGCTGGTGTGGTACGACGCGCCGGCACGGATCCGTCAGCTGCAAAATCTGCCGCTCAGCCAGCTGGCCAAAGAAGTACAGGCCAACTTCCCGGCGCGTGTCGGCCGCTTCGAGGTGAAGAACGCGGCGTCGTTTCCGCTGGTGCGCCGCCATGCCACGCGCTATGTGCTGCCGGGCCTGGCGCTGGTCGGTGATGCTGCACACACCATCAATCCGCTGGCCGGGCAGGGGGTTAATCTCGGCTACCGCGATGTGGATGCGCTGATTGATACGCTGGTGGATGCGCGCAGCCAGGCGCAGCGCTGGGCATCGCTGCCGGTATTGCAGCGTTATCACCGCCAGCGCTACAAAGATAACTTGCTGATGCAGGGCGGTATGGATCTGTTCTACTTCGCCTTTAGCAACGCGCTGCCGCCGCTGCGTGTGGTGCGTAACCTTGGACTGATTGCGGCAGAGAATGCTGGCGTGCTCAAGCGTCAGGTGCTGCGTTACGCGCTGGGGTTGTAAACACACCGGGCGCCGCAATTGTGGCGGCGTCATTTGTTGTATAAGGCGTGAAATTCAGGAACGACAAAAACAACAAAGCCCGCAAAAGCGGGCCTGTTGTGCAATTTGGCTGGGGTGCAGGGATTCGAACCCCGGAATGCCGGAATCAGAATCCGGTGCCTTACCGCTTGGCGACACCCCAATAGGTGTTTGGTCAAATTGTCTTTGTATGGCTGGGGTGCAGGGATTCGAACCCCGGAATGGTGGAATCAGAATCCACTGCCTTACCGCTTGGCGACACCCCAATTTGTTTGGTGGCTACGACGGGAATCGAACCTGTGACCCCATCATTATGAGTGATGTGCTCTAACCGACTGAGCTACGTAGCCAGATTGTACTGCTTTACTGCACCCGATGATGGCTGGGATACCTGGATTCGAACCAGGGAATGCCGGTATCAAAAACCGGTGCCTTACCGCTTGGCGATATCCCATTCGTCGACTCGTATCCACGAGAGTGCATCGGATTGGCTGGGGTACCTGGATTCGAACCAGGGAATGCCGGTATCAAAAACCGGTGCCTTACCGCTTGGCGATACCCCATCCGGCTGCCGAAGACTGAAATGGTGCGGGAGGCGAGACTTGAACTCGCACACCTTGCGGCGCCAGAACCTAAATCTGGTGCGTCTACCAATTTCGCCACTCCCGCAAAAAGATGGTGGCTACGACGGGAATCGAACCTGTGACCCCATCATTATGAGTGATGTGCTCTAACCAACTGAGCTACGTAGCCATCTTTTTTCGCGTTACCTTCATCGGCGTTGCGGGGCGCATTATGCGTATTGAGCTTTGTAGCGTCAACAAATTTTTTGCCGTTTTTTGCCTTAACGCGCCTGTTTGTCTGGCTTGTAACCAGGCTGATGATTTATTCGGCAATTTTCGATCGTATCCGCGTCAGATGCAAGAAAAAGGGGCCACAATGGGCCCCTTATACGCACAAAGAAAATGCTTATTTGTACGCTGACTGATGCACGCCTACCGCACGTCCTGACGGATCGTCCATCGATTTAAATGCTTCATCCCACTCAATGGCTTTCGCCGACGAACAGGCCACGGATGGACCGCCCGGCACGCACTCTGCCGCGCTTGGCAGTGGGAACAGCTCCTCAAAGATCTCGCGGTACAGATACGCTTCTTTCGAGGTTGGCGTGTTGTGCGGGAAGCGGAAATGTGCGGTCGCCAGCTGCTGCTCGCTAATCTGCTTCGCCGCCACTTCTTTCAGCGTGTCAATCCAGCTGTAGCCTACGCCATCAGAGAACTGCTCTTTCTGACGCCATGCCACGCTCTCCGGCAGGTAAGAGGAGA
Source organism: Pantoea sp. Cy-640 (assembly GCF_011752635.1). NCBI lineage: Bacteria > Pseudomonadati > Pseudomonadota > Gammaproteobacteria > Enterobacterales > Erwiniaceae > Pantoea > Pantoea sp. Cy-640. Next base: position 303,021 of record NZ_VWXB01000005.1, read on the forward strand.
AACACTCACGCAGAATGTGTTTTTCCATTTTGCCGTTGCTGCCGCACATTTTGTCTTCCGGGTTGATGCGCATCGCGACATCAAGGAATTTCTTATCAAGGAACGGCACACGTGCTTCCACGCCCCACGCCGACATCGCTTTGTTAGCGCGCGCGCAGTCAAACATGTGCAGCGCCAGCAGCTTACGCACGTTTTCTTCGTGGAACTCCTGGGCGTTCGGTGCCTTGTGGAAGTAGAGGTAACCGCCAAACACTTCATCCGCACCTTCACCGGACAGCACCATTTTGATGCCCATCGCTTTGATTTTACGCGACATCAGATACATCGGTGTCGACGCGCGAATGGTGGTCACATCGTAGGTTTCGATGTGGTAAATCACATCGCGGATCGCATCCAGACCTTCCTGCACGGTGAAGTGAATTTCATGGTGCACGGTACCGAGGTGATCGGCCACCGCCTGCGCCGCTTTCAGATCCGGCGATCCTTCCAGACCGACGGCAAAGGAGTGCAGCTGCGGCCACCATGCATCGCTCTTGTCCTGATCTTCCACGCGTTTGGCGGCATAGCGCTTGGTCACCGCAGAGATGATGGAAGAGTCGAGGCCGCCGGACAGCAGCACGCCGTACGGTACGTCTGACATCAGGTGGCTCTTCACTGACTCTTCCAGCGCGTGCTTCAGGCCAGCGGCATCGGTGGTGTTTTGCGCCACGGCGGCAAAATCCATCCAGTCACGCTGCCAGTAACGACGGATTTCGCCATCGGTGCTGGAGAGGTAGCTTCCCGGCGGGAACTCTTTGATGCTGCGGCACACCGGCACCAGCGCTTTCATTTCAGAAGCAACATACAGGTTGCCGTGCTCATCGTTGCCCATATAGAGGGGAATAATACCGATGTGATCGCGGCCAATCAGATACTGCTGTTTGACGCTGTCCCACAGAATGAAGGCGAACATGCCCTGCAGATCGTCGAGGAAGTCGAGGCCTTTTTCCTGATACAGCGCGAGGATGACTTCGCAGTCTGAACCGGTCTGGAACGCGTAACGATCGCTCAGTTCCGCGCGCAGCGCCTGGTGGTTATAAATTTCGCCGTTAACAGCCAGTACGTGGGTGTGATCCGCGTTGTACAGCGGCTGGGCGCCGTTGTTCACGTCAACGATGGACAGGCGCTCGTGCACCAGAATGGCTTTCTCATCAGCGAAGACACCTGACCAGTCCGGGCCGCGGTGACGCATCAGACGCGAACATTCCAGCGCTTTCTTGCGCAGTTCAACAGGATCGGTCTTCAGATCCAGCACACCAAAAATCGAACACATAACTGACTCCTGATCTCACCCTGTGGCGATGTTATTGACTTGTTTGTCCGGCAGCCTGCGCTGCGTGATGTATAAGAAAATGCGCTAATTGATGGTGGTAACGCAAGCGAAATCACCAAATACTGATAAAAAGATTGTTGGTGTGAAGTAATGTTGTATTTTATTCAAAAAATTAGCGATTAAATTAGATGGTGTCTAATGAATTGTCAGAAGTGATGGTTTTGTGCGCAGCCGATGAGATCGCGTCAGCGGCTGAATCACAGCGGTGTGCCAGACAGATAAAAAAGCCCTGCACACCGTAACGGCGAGCAGGGCCATAAGCAGACAGCATGACGCTAATCAGAACAGGTCGATATCAGCCACGGAAGGGTAGATCCAGTCCGGACGGAACGGCATGGCGTCGATATCGCTCAGCGTAGAGACGCCGGACAGCACCAGAATGGTTTCCAGACCGGCCTGGAAGCCAGCCAGAATATCGGTGCGCAGGTTATCGCCCACAATCACCGTCTCTTCTGAATGCGCATGCATTTTATTCAGTGCGGCGCGCATGATGTAAGGGCTGGGCTTACCGACATAAAACGGTTTGCGGCCGGAAATGGTTTCGATACCGGCACAGAGCGCGCCACAGGCCGGCACAAAGCCGCGTGCGTGGGTATCAGGATTGGTCGCGATAAAACGCGCACCGTTAGCTACAAAGAAAGCGGCTTTATGCATCATTTCCCAGTTAAACGATCGCGTCTCGCCGACGATGACGAAATCCGGGTTGACGTCAGTGATGGTAAAACCGGCTTTATACAGTTCATGAATCAGCGCGCCTTCACCAATCACGTAGGCTTTTTTGCCCTCCTGACGACGCAGGAAATCCGCGGTGGCCATGGCGGAGGTGTAGAACACCGAATCCGGGATGTCGACGCCGGCGTTGGCAAAGCGGTTGGCCAGATCCTGCGCGGTTTGTGACGGATAGTTGGTTAGTACCACTAGCGGCATCTCTTTTTCCAGAATGCGCTGCAGGAATTCGTTTGCGCCTTTCACGGCGGTATTGTCGTGCATCAACACGCCGTCGATGTCACAGATTACGCTTTTGATGGTCATAGGTGGCTTCCGGTCGGGCCTGCCAGCCGGCAGGCTTTCTATTATTCTTCCAGCAGGTGCTGCAGCAGAATGCCATTCAGCATAGCGCGTTTTGCCAGCGCGAAAGCGCCAATTGCCGAACGATGGTCAAGCTCTGACCGCACCACGGGCAGATTTTTGCGAAACGCGTTCAACGCCTGGGTGTTAATGCAGCCCTCAATCGCCGGGAACAGCACTTTGTCGGCATCGGTAATTTCGCCGGCCAGCACCACTTTTTGCGGGTTAAACAGGTTAATGGCGATAGCGATCGCTTTGCCGAGATAGCGGCCAACGTATTCGATCACTTCGCAGGCCAGCGCGTCGCCCTGATTGGCGGCGCGGCAGATTTGCGGCATCTGGCAATCATCCAGCGTCAGGCTGCTGGGATAACCCTGATTGAGCAGGTGGCGCACACGGTTCTCAATCGCGCCGTTGGCGGCGATGGTTTCGAGGCAGCCAAAGTTGCCACAGTGGCAGCGTTCGCCGAGCGGATCGACCTGAATGTGGCCAATCTCACCTACGTTGCCATTGCTGCCGAGAAAAATGTGGCCGTTAGCGATGATGCCGGCGCCGGTTCCGCGGTGTAAACGCACCAGAATGGAGTCTGCACAGTCGCGGCTTGCACCGAAATAGTGCTCAGCCAGCGCCAGGCTGCGGATATCGTGCCCGACAAAACTGGTGACGTTGAAGCGTTTTTTCAGGCTCGCCACCAGCGGCCAGTGGCTGACGGCAATGTGCGGCATGTAGCGAATGATGCCGTTAATCGGGTCGACCAGCCCCGGCAGGATCACCGCGATAGCGATCAGCTCATGAATTTTACGCTGGTGCGCGCTCATAAAGGCACTGATGGCGTTGAACAGCGCGTTCTCCAGCGTCTCCTGGGTGCGCTCCGGCAACGGATAATCTTCCTGCGCCAGCGATTTTCCGCTGAGATCGAACAGCGTCAGCGTGGCATCGTTGCGCCCCAGGCGCACGCCGATGGTATGAAAATGGCGGGTTTCGGTGATGATGGAGATGGCGCGGCGCCCACCGGTGGAGGCCTGTTGCTCCACCTCTTTGATGAGGCCGCGTTCGATAAGCTGACGGGTAATTTTGGTGACGCTGGCGGGCGCAAGCTGGCTGAGTTCGGCAATCTGAATACGCGAAATCGGCCCCTGTTGATCAATCAGCCGGTAAACAGCTGCACTGTTAAGTTGTTTGACAAGATCGACATTTCCTATTTGAGTCTGGCCGCCAGTGGTCATTCAGTACTTACTCGCTGAGGACGTTGTCTCCGTTGACGAACGTCTTAGTGATTTGATAATCGCGGGTAAAGACAGTGAGGTTGGCGACTTTTCCTGCTTCCACCGTACCAAACTGCTTTTCCACACCCATTGCCCTTGCCGGATACAGGGTCGCCATGCGCAGCGCTTCGTCCAGCGCGATACCACAATGTTCCACGCTATTCTGCACCGCTTCAATCATCGTCAGCGCAGATCCGCTCAGGGTACCGTTCTCATCTACGCACAGGCCGTCGCGATAGTATATTGTTTTACCTGCAAAAATGAATTGATCAATCGACGCACCGGCCGGCGCGGTGGCATCGGTCACCAGCACCAGTTTGTCGCCTTTGATTCGTTTTGCATTGCGCACGTTAGCGTAATTGACATGTAAACCGTCTGCAATAATGCCGCAGTATACATCAGGCGAATCAAACAGCGCACCGATAAGACCTGGCTCACGACCGCTAAAGGCGCTCATGGCGTTATACAGGTGGGTGGCAAAAGTGACGCCCGCGCTGATGCCCGCTTTGGCTTCGGCATAGGTGGCATTAGAGTGACCAGACGACACAATAATTCCGGCGTCACGCAGCTGGCGAATCACCGCGCTGCCCGCATTTTCCGGTGCCAGCGTAACTTTGGTGATGACGTCAGCGTTGGCGCATAGGAAATCCACCAGCTCCGCATCCGGCAAACGAATCAGCTGCGGATTGTGGGTGCCTTTCTTCTCTTTATTCAGCCACGGACCTTCCAGATGCAGGCCCAGCGCCTGATTCTGATGCTTCGCCAGGTAAGCACGCATGGTTTCAATCGCGCGCTTCATCAGTTCATCACTGCTGGTAATCAGCGTCGGTAAATAGCTGGTGCAGCCGGATTTTTCATTGGCACGCTGCATGATCTCCAGCGTTTCCACGCTCAGGGCATTGATGTCATCGTTGAACTGCACGCCGCCGCAGCCGTTGAGCTGCAGGTCGATAAATCCGGGAGCGATGAACGCACCAGCCACATCTTGTTGTGGAATTGCGGCGTCCAGCGCATCGCGCGGGCAGACACGCTCAATCAGGCCATTGGCAATCACCACGGCGTGATTGTCCAGAACTTCATGACCGGTAAAAATCCGGCCGTTAACTAATGCGTACATCATCTCTTCTCCCGGCTGAACCTGCTGCGCTTAACAGCAGGCTTTCTACAACGTGTTGTTACACACCCTTCATATTTTCCGCTTCCATTTCGCGGAAATATTTCACGGTTTTCACTTTCAGTTCCATGGTGGCTGGCTCATCACACACCACCACCGCTTTCGGGTGCAGCTGCAGGCAGCTGATGGTCCACATGTGGTTGACGTTACCTTCTACCGCCGCCTGCAGCGCCTGGGCTTTGACGTGGCCGGTCACCAGAATCATCACTTCTTCCGCATCCAGCAGCGTGCCGACGCCCACGGTCAGGGCATATTTAGGCACCTGATCAACATCGCCGTCGAAGAAACGCGAGTTCGCCACACGGGTGTCGTGCGTCAGGGTTTTAATGCGGGTGCGGGAAGAGAGCGAAGAAGCCGGCTCGTTGAACGCAATGTGGCCATCGTTGCCGACACCGCCCATAAACAGGTGGATTTTACCCAGTGCGCGGATCTTCTCTTCGTATTGGCGACATTCTGCGTCAATATCTTCGGTATTGCCATTCAGAAGATTGATATTTTCTGGTTGAATATCAACGTGATCGAAAAAGTTACGGTACATAAAGCTGTGATAGCTTTCCGGATGCTCTTTCGGCAGACCGACATACTCATCCATATTGAAGGTGATCACGTGTTTGAAACTAACCTGGCCCGCTTTATGCATCTCGATCAGGTGCTTGTAGGCTTCCAGCGGCGTACCGCCGGTTGGCAGTCCCAGCACAAAGGGACGGTCTGCGCTGGGTTTAAAGGCATTGATGCGATTAACGATATGGCGTGCAGCCCATTTACCCACCTGGGTCGGTGTGGCCAAAGGGATCAGTCTCATGTCTTCACCTCAGTTAAGATTGGAAAGTTAGGGTCGCGTTTACTGCTGCAGCTGGCTGCTTATAGGGTAACCCGTTTGCGCGCTCGCGGCGTTGGAAAAGTGCGACCTGATATTTTTCATCATAAAATAAGTTTGTGGTGGTGGCTAGCATTTCGCAGTGAAAAACGTCCATTTTGGTGATTAAAGTCACAGTTGCACTGGTTTTAATTTGCGAGGCGAATTAATTTATCTTTACACTGCGCCTCGTGGTGAAGTGTGTCATCAAGGTACCGGGTGCCGGGATAATAAAATCAACCCGCATCACGGCAAAACGCCAGTCTCATAGGGGGAGAATAAGGTGAGTATTTTAGGATATCTGCAAAAGGTCGGCCGCGCGCTTATGGTGCCGGTAGCGACCCTGCCGGCAGCGGCAATCCTGATGGGGGTAGGTTACTGGATCGATCCGGACAGCTGGGGCGCAGGCAATGCGCTGGCAGCACTGCTGATCAAATCGGGTTCTGCCATCATCGACAATATGTCCGTGCTGTTCGCCATCGGTGTGGCTTACGGCATGTCAAAAGATAAAGACGGTGCAGCGGCATTAACCGGCTTTGTAGGTTTCCTCGTGGTTACTACCCTGTGTTCACCCGCCGCGGTGGCCATGATTCAGAAAATGCCGGTGGAGCAGGTGCCTGCCGCCTTCGGTAAAATCAACAACCAGTTTGTCGGCATTCTGGTGGGCATTCTCTCGGCGGAAGTTTATAACCGCTTCAGCCACGTTGAGCTGCCTAAGGCGCTGTCGTTCTTCAGCGGTCGCCGTCTGGTGCCGATCCTGGTCTCCTTCCTGATGATTGTGGTCGCCTTTATCCTGATGTACGTCTGGCCGATCATTTTCGGCGGTCTGGTGAGCTTTGGTGAGCACATTCAGAAACTGGGCTCGGTCGGTGCGGGCGTGTACGCCTTCTTTAACCGTCTGCTGATTCCGGTTGGCCTGCACCACGCGCTGAACTCGGTGTTCTGGTTCGACGTGGCAGGCATCAACGACATTCCGAAATTCCTGGGCGGCGCGCAGTCTATCGCCAACGGTACCGGCATCCCGGGTATCACCGGTCGCTATCAGGCGGGCTTCTTCCCGATCATGATGTTCGGTCTGCCGGGTGCGGCGCTGGCAATCTATCATTGCTCACGTCCGGAAAACCGCGCTAAAGTCGGTGGTATCATGCTGGCAGCGGCATTCGCCGCCTTCTTCACCGGCATCACCGAGCCACTGGAATTCTCCTTCATGTTCGTGGCACCGGTGCTGTATGTCATCCACGCCGTGCTGACCGGTATTTCGGTCTTCATCGCTGCCAGCATGCACTGGATTGCCGGTTTCGGTTTCAGTGCCGGTCTGGTGGACATGGTGCTGTCGACGCGTAACCCGCTGGCTGTGCACTGGTGGATGCTGATCCCGCAGGGTCTGGTGTTCTTCGTCATCTACTATGTGGTGTTCCGCTTCACCATTCAGAAATTCAACCTGCTGACGCCGGGCCGCGAGCTGGCTGCCGGTGATGAGACAGATGGCTACGACGTCAACGTTGATCACAGCAGCAACGGTGAGAGCGAAACCGAATCTCTGGCACGTCGCTACATCGGCGCGGTGGGCGGTTCTGACAACCTGACCAACATCGACGCCTGCATCACCCGTCTGCGTCTGAATGTGAAAGACTCGGCGCAGGTGAATGAAAGCGTGGCCAAACGCCTCGGTGCTTCTGGTGTGATCCGCCTTAACAAGCAGAGCGTGCAGATCATTGTTGGTACGCAGGCCGAAAGCATTGCGACCGCGATGAAAACCGTACTGAGCAAAGGTCCGGTAGCCGGCGCAGCGGCACCTGCTGCGGCAACCACCGCCGCGCCTGCGGCTGCTCAGCCCCAGGCCGTGCGCAACAGCGAGAAAAAGGTGATTGCAACGCTGCTGGCACCGGTCAGTGGCGAAGTGGTAGCGCTGGAAAACGTGCCGGATGAAGCTTTCGCCAGCAAAGCGGTAGGCGATGGCCTGGCGATCAAACCGAGCGATAAAACTGTCGTCGCGCCGGTGGCGGGTACCGTGGTGAAAATCTTCAACACCAACCATGCATTCTGCCTTGAAGCCGAAAATGGCGTCGAGATTGTCGTGCACATGGGTCTCGATACCGTCGCGCTGGAAGGTAAAGGGTTTACCCGTCTGGTGGAAGAGGGCGCAACCGTCACAGCGGGTCAGCCGATCCTCGAAATGGATCTGGACTTCCTCAACGCCAATGCGCGTTCGATGATCAGCCCGGTGGTGGTCAGCAACAGCGATGATTTCGCTGGTCTGAATCTGCTGGCAGGCGGTACCGTGGTGGCAGGCGTTACGCCGCTGTATGAAGTCAAAAATTAACAGGTTTTGATCGTCACTGAAGGCAGGAAGCAATTCCTGCCTTTTTTGTTTTAAAACGACCAACAAACGGTTGTTTCCCTTCAGCGCTTTGTGGATCATACTCCGTTACTTCGTGGTACAAATCACCCGCTATTGTTTTGAGGATTTTGAGATGAGTGAGGCTGAAGCCCGCCCAACGAACTTTATTCGTCAGATCATCGACGAAGATTTGGCGAGCGGTAAGCACAACAGTGTGCATACCCGTTTCCCGCCTGAGCCCAATGGTTACCTGCATATTGGCCATGCAAAATCGATCTGCCTGAACTTTGGTATCGCACAAGATTATCAGGGGCAGTGCAACCTGCGTTTCGACGACACCAATCCGGTCAAAGAGGATATGGAGTTCGTTGAATCGATCAAGAATGATGTGCAATGGCTGGGCTTTGAGTGGAGCGGCAACATTCGTTACTCCTCTGACTACTTTGACCAACTATTCAACTACGCGGTTGAGCTGATCAACAAAGGTCTGGCCTACGTTGACGAGCTGTCGCCAGAGCAGATCCGTGAATACCGCGGCACGCTAACCGCGCCGGGCAAAAACAGCCCGTATCGCGATCGCAGCGTGGAAGAGAACCTGGCGCTGTTCCAGAAGATGCGTGATGGCGGCTTCGAAGAGGGCAAAGCCTGTCTGCGTGCCAAAATCGACATGGCATCCAGCTTTATTGTGATGCGCGATCCGGTGTTGTACCGCATTAAATTTGCCGAACACCACCAGACTGGCAACAAGTGGTGCATCTATCCGATGTACGACTTTACCCACTGCATCTCCGATGCGCTGGAAGGCATCACCCATTCCCTGTGTACGCTGGAGTTCCAGGATAACCGTCGTCTCTACGACTGGGTGCTGGATAACATCACCATTCCGGTGCATCCGCGTCAGTATGAGTTCTCGCGCCTGAATCTGGAATATGCGGTGATGTCGAAGCGTAAGCTGACGCAGCTGGTGAGCGAGAAGATTGTTGAAGGCTGGGACGATCCGCGCATGCTGACCGTATCCGGTCTGCGCCGTCGTGGCTATAGCGCGGCGTCAATCCGCGAATTCTGCCGCCGTATCGGTGTGACCAAGCAGGACAACATTGTTGAGATGGCGTCGCTGGAGTCGTGCATTCGTGACGACCTCAACGAGAACGCGCCGCGCGCCATGGCGGTGCTGGATCCGCTGAAAGTGGTGATCGAGAACCTGCCGGCCGGGCATGAAGAAATCATCAGCATGCCGAACCACCCGAACAAACCGGAGATGGGCACGCGTGAGGTGCCGTTCAGCCGTGAGGTGTGGATCGATCGTGCCGACTTCCGTGAAGAGGCCAACAAGCAGTACAAACGTCTGGTGCTGGGTAAAGAAGTTCGTCTGCGTAACGCTTACGTCATTCGTGCCGAGCGCGTGGCGAAAGATGAAGCCGGCAACATCACCTGCATCTACGCTACCTGCGATGTCGACACCCTGAGCAAAGATCCGGCCGATGGCCGCAAGGTGAAAGGCGTTATCCATTGGGTGTCGGCGATTCACGCGCTGCCTGCCGAATTCCGCCTGTACGATCGTCTGTTCAGCGTGCCAAATCCGGGAGCGGCCGAGGATTTCCTCACCACCATTAACCCGAACTCGCTGGAGATCAAACAGGGCTTCGTTGAGCCGGGTCTGCGTGCCGCCAGCGCGCTGGCGCCGTATCAGTTTGAGCGCGAAGGTTACTTCTGCGCTGACAGCGTGTACTCGCAGCCGTCGAAACTGGTGTTCAACCGCACTGTGGGTCTGCGTGATACCTGGGCAAAAATCGGCGAATAATTTTACTGCTTGATAGCACGATATGATCAGCAAAGGGCGAGCAATCGCCTTTTTTTATTGCCCGTTATCTGCAAACGGGAATCGATTATGCTGAACCAGACAAAAAACAGTAATTACCCGCGATTACGACTAATCTGACTTTAATAAAATTAACTAATTTACCCGTGTGAAATCGTTATTTTCAGGTAGGCTATGCGCTCTTAAATGTTGCTGTGCGGGTTAGCGAAGGAAGAAAAATGACAAGTCTCGCTCTGGAAGCCAAACATAGCGTGGTGGTTTTACATCAGCTTATCGAACGTATTTTTAATCAGGCCGAAGGCAGCGATGACAGTATGGATCTGCTGCTGTCGCACTTTCATCCCGACTTCAAAATGGTGACGCCGCAAGGCAAACAGCTCGATCTCAATGACACTGAAACCCTGTTTCGCAAACTGCACGGGCAGCGGGAAGGGATGCGAATCGCCACCAGTGAGCATGCCATCATTTCCCAGCAGCAGCAGGAAGTGACCATTCAGTATCACGAACTGCAAATGCTTAACGGCAACAACCAGACCCGCATTTCGCTGGCGGTGCTGGACTGCAGCACGCCGGTTCCGCGCTGGCGCTATTTGCAGGAAACGCTGGTCGCCTGAACGCAGCCATAAAAAAACCGGTGCCTGGCACCGGTTTTTTTATACTGCATAGCATATTCAATTACTGATCGTGGAGCGTCTCGTCTTCGCGGCAGTCTCCCAGCGCACAGTGGCCGTACAGATACAGGCTGTGGTTGCTGAGTTTAATACCGTGGCGTGTCGCAATCTCACGCTGACGCGTTTCGATAGATTCATCGCTGAACTCGATCACTTTGCCGCAGTCGAGGCAAATCAGGTGATCGTGGTGATGCTGCTGGGTCAGTTCGAACACGGATTTCCCGCCTTCGAAGTTATGACGCGTCACGATGCCGGCGTCGTCAAACTGGTTCAGAACACGGTATACCGTCGCCAGACCAATCTCTTCGCCCATGTCGATCAGGCGTTTGTACAAATCTTCCGCACTGACATGATGGGACTCGGGTCCGGGTCCCTGAAGCACTTCCAGAATCTTCAGTCTGGGCAGCGTGACTTTCAGGCCAGCCTTTTTCAATGCGGAGTTGTTGTCAGTCATGCGGATATTGTCCTGTTACTTTGCTAGTCACTTACGGCGCAAAGGCCTTGAATGTGTGGTCAACGCGCATTCTCATTTGCGTCTCATTATAGAGCTCAGCCTGCGAAATGAAAACCGGCTGCGGCGGACAATTCCCCGGATGCTGTAAGGAGAAATGTCGTGAACCTCAGCGGGATCGTGCAGATCGATGTTCCTTTTCGCGCAGTCTCAGTCTGATGCCCGAGGAATAAGCAGATGACCGTTGCGGGTATTCTACAGAATTGAGGGAAAAAGTTAAAAAACCGTAGCTATTATTTTTATAGGTAATTCCATTGCCCGATGTGAGCCAGCGCCCACATCGGACAGGAAAGCATCAGGCTTCGATAATCGCCTGCAGCTGCAGCTCATCAAAGATCTGCTTAACCCATTTGTCGACGCGCTCGTTAGTCAGTTCAGGCTGACGATCTTCATCGATGGCGAGGCCGAGGAAGTGTTTGTCGTCTGCCAGTCCTTTAGAGGCTTCGAAGTGGTAACCTTCGGTTGGCCAGTGGCCCACAATCACTGCGCCGTTTGGCTCAATGATGTCGCGAATGGTGCCCATCGCGTCACAGAAGTACTCGGCGTAATCTTCCTGATCGCCGCAGCCAAACAGCGCTACCAGCTTACCGTTGAAATCAATCTCTTCCAGCGTCGGGAAGAAGTCATCCCAGTCGCACTGGGCTTCACCGTAGTACCAGGTCGGAATACCCAGCAGCAGAATATCGAATGCTTCGAGATCTTCTTTGGTGCTCTTAGCAATGTCATGCACTTCGGCGACATCTTTACCCAGTTGTTTCTGGATCATTTTTGCAATGTTTTCAGTGTTGCCGGTATCGCTGCCGAAGAAAATGCCTACGATTGCCATGGAGTGAGTAACCTCTTAAATCCTGATTGTGAAAGTAAGTCAGAAGACGACACAGTTATGCGAATGATAGCAGACCGGCGAAAAGCGCGGAATGTGTAAAGCGCCGAGTTTGTGTTCCAGCGTGCGGTCTGCGCACGTTACGCCAGTTTGAGCTGCGCCAGCAGCATTTGTTCAATCAGTTCACTGCGGCTGATGTTCTGCTGCTCGGCCAGCGTATTAAGCGCGTCGACCGCTTCGCTGGACATTTTCAGCTCAACGCGGCGCAGGCCGCGCACCCGGTCGCGCTTCAGCTGGTTGCGCTTATTAATGCGCAGCTGCTCATCACGCGACAGCGGACTGGTTTTAGGGCGACCGGGACGCCGCTCGTCTGCGAAGAGGTCGAGCGTGGTACGATCTGTCTGTTCTTTTGCCATGGTTTGTGAAACTGCGTGGGCGCGAACGGCGGAAAGGCGCTGCGCGATTTAAACATTTATCGGCCCGACCGCGGCGAAAAAAGCATCCGCGGCAAATTTTTAGCGCGACATCATACTCCAGCGCCCGGCGCGACGCCAACCCTAAACCGCCCGTAGCAATCTTTTGCTTTTACAGGTTAAAAAAGCGGCGCACCGCGCGCAGTACGGCATCGGGTTTTTCGGCATGCACCCAGTGGCCGGCACCGCTGATAATGTGCGCCTGCGCCTGCGGGAACTGGCGCAGCAGCGCATCACGGTGCTGATTGTCCAGATAGGGTGAATCACCGCCGCGAATAAACAGCGCCGGATGAGGCCACGCGGGCACCTCCTGCCAGCCGGAGAGCACCGGATAATTGTCCCATAACACCGGCACGTTAAAGCGCCATTCGCCTTCATGGAAGGATTTCAGAATGAACTGAATCACGCCTTCTTCGCGCACGTGCTCACGCATCACGTCGGCCGCAGCGCTGCGGCGCGTGACACCAGCTGCGCTGACCGCACGGATCGCCGCGAAGATCTCATCGTGGCGTCGCGTCTGGTAATCCACCGGCGCGATATCAATCAGCACCATTTTGCCAATCCGTTCGGGCGCAACGGCGCTCAGCGCCATGGCAATTTTGCCGCCCATTGAGTGGCCGATAACATCGACCCGTTCGATGTGGTGCGCATCCAGCGTGTCAACCATATCCTGCGCCAGCGCAGCGTAGTGCATCTCTTCGCTGCGCGGTGACAGGCCGTGGTTACGGACATCCACCTGCAGCGTGGGCCGTGCATCGCGCACGCCGCGCGCCAGTACGCCGAGGTTATCCAGGCTACCAAACAGGCCATGAATTAACAGAATGGGCTGGGCATCAGGGGCAGATTGTTCAGTTTGCAGACGGGCGTTCAAAATCATGGCTAAAGTTCTTTCGGTTGAGACCTGGGCTTAGGGTATCATGGATTCACCTGTCCCGGCGCCAGGCGGTCAGGCATTAGGGCATATTCCGACTTTTGCCCGTAAACGATGCCAGCGCTACCGGCTGTCGCGGATTTAACTTTATAATCCTTATGTTAGAGCCCGCTCACATTTTGCACGACCGGATTTTGTTAAGGCCTTTGCAAAGTAGCGTGGTTCTGCCATTTGCCAGAATCGCACGGAAAAAGATGAAAACGATTGAAGTTGACGAAGAACTCTACCGTTATATTGCCAGCCACACGCAGCACATTGGTGAAAGCGCCTCGGACATTTTGCGCCGTATGCTGAAATTCACTGCCGGCCAGAGCGCATCCGCTGCGCCAGCGGCGAATGCGGCGGTAAAAGAAGCACCGGCTGCACGCAGCGAAGCGCGACCTCAGGATCGCGTGCGCGCCGTACGCGAGCTGCTGCTGTCTGACGAGTATGCGGAGCAGAAGAAGGCGGTTAATCGCTTCATGCTGATCCTGTCAACGCTTTATCGTCTTGATCCGGCAGCCTTTGCTGATGCCACTGCCTCGCTGCAGGGCCGCACCCGCGTTTACTTTGCGGGCGACGAGCACACGCTGCTGCAAAATGGCACCCATACTAAGCCGAAGCACGTGCCCGGCACGCCGTACTGGGTGATCACCAATACCAATACAGGTCGTAAATGCAGCATGGTGGAACACATCATGCTTGCCATGCAGTTCCCGCAGGAACTGGCAGAGAAAGTTTGCGGCACCATTTAAACCGAAGCGTCAGGGAGAAGCGCCAATGGCCAATCACCCCCGTGCCGGGCAACCTGCCCAGCAGAGCGATTTGATTAACGTTGCACAATTAACCTCGCAGTACTACGTCCTGAAGCCGGATGCGGCGAACCCGGACCATGCGGTGAAATTTGGCACCTCCGGCCACCGCGGCAGCGCGGGACGTCATAGCTTCAACGAAGTACACATTCTGGCGATTGCGCAGGCGATCGCTGAAGAGCGTAAAAAGAACGGCATCACCGGCCCGTGCTACGTAGGTAAAGACACCCATGCGCTGTCTGAGCCGGCGATCCTGTCAGTGCTGGAAGTGCTGGCCGCTAACGGCGTTGATGTGATTGTGCAGCAGGACAACGGCTATACGCCGACGCCAGCTATCTCCAACGCCATTCTGGAGCATAACAAGCGCGGCGGCGCGCAGGCGGACGGTATCGTGATTACCCCGTCGCACAACCCGCCGGAAGACGGTGGCATCAAGTACAATCCGCCGAACGGTGGACCGGCTGACACTAACGTCACCAAAGTGGTGGAAGATCGCGCGAATCAGCTGATCAAAGGTGAGCTGAAAGAGGTTAAGCGTCTGGCGCTGGATCAGGCGTGGGCCAGTGGCCACATCGTTGAGCAGGATCTGATCCAGCCATACGTTGAAGGTCTGGCGCAGGTGATTGACTTCCCGGCGATCCAGAAAGCCGGCCTGAAAATCGGTGTCGATCCGCTCGGCGGTTCCGGCATGGCCTACTGGCAGCGCATTGCTGAGCACTACCAGCTGGATCTGACCATCGTCAATGATGCCATCGATCAGACGTTCCGCTTCATGCATCTGGATAAAGATGGCGTGGTGCGCATGGACTGTTCGTCCGAGTGCGCGATGGCCGGTCTGCTGGCGTACAAAGACAAGTTCGATCTGGCCTTCGGTAACGATCCGGATTACGACCGTCACGGCATCGTCACGCCCGCCGGTCTGATGAACCCGAACCACTATCTGGCGGTAGCGATCAACTACCTGTTCCAGCACCGTCCGCAGTGGGGCAAAGAGGTGGCCGTCGGTAAAACGCTGGTTTCCAGCGCGATGATCGACCGCGTGGTGAACGACATTGGTCGCAAGCTGGTAGAAGTACCGGTCGGCTTCAAATGGTTCGTGGATGGTCTGTTCGACGGCAGCTTTGGCTTTGGCGGCGAAGAGAGCGCCGGCGCCTCGTTCCTGCGTTTCGACGGCTCCGCCTGGTCAACAGACAAAGACGGCATCATCCTGTGTCTGCTGGCGGCGGAAATCACTGCGGTTACCGGTAAGAACCCGCAGCAGCACTATGATGAGCTGGCCGCGCGTTTTGGTGCGCCAAGCTACAACCGTCTGCAGGCATCTGCCACTTCTGCGCAGAAAGCGGCACTGTCGAAGCTGTCACCTGAAATGGTCAGCGCCGATACGCTGGCGGGCGACCCGATCACCGCACGTCTGACCGCGGCACCGGGCAACGGCGCCTCGATTGGTGGTCTGAAAGTGATGACTGAAAACGGCTGGTTCGCGGCACGTCCGTCCGGCACGGAAGACGCCTACAAAATCTATTGTGAAAGCTTCCTCGGCGCTGAGCATCGCCAGCAGATCGAGAAAGAAGCGGTAGAAATTGTCAGCGAAGTGCTGAAAAACGCCTGACAGGGCATCCTGCATGAAGAAGGCCGCGTTTGCGGCCTTTTTTTATGGCATGAAGCGATAGCCGATGCCGGTTTCTGTCAGCAGGTGCGTCGGCTGGGTGGGATTGGCTTCCAGCTTTTGCCGCAGGTGTCCCATATAGATGCGCAGATAATGGCTGTGTTCCACGGCGTTGGGCCCCCACACCTGGTTAAGCAACTGGCGCTGGGTCAGTACTTTGCCAGCGTTATTCAGCAGCAGGCTGAGCAGGCGAAATTCGGTCGGTGTCAGATGCACCTCTTCGCCGCTGCGCAGCACGCGCCGCGCGGCGAGATCAACGCTCACTTCGCCAAACTGCACCAGCGGCTCCGGCTGGCTGCGCTGATGACGACGCAGCGCCACGCGCACGCGCGCCAGCAGTTCGCCGATGCCAAACGGCTTAGTGAGATAGTCGTCAGCGCCGGCATCCAGCGCCTCGATTTTATCCTGCTCGTCACTGCGTGCTGACAGCACAATTACCGGCATGCTGCTCCACTGCCGCACTTCGCGGATGAAGGCATTGCCATCGCCGTCCGGTAAACCGAGATCGAGAATCACCAAATCCGGTTTGCGCGTAGCCGCTTCAATCAGGCCGCGCTGCAACTGCTCCGCTTCCACAATCTTCAGGCCTTCGCTCTCCAGCGCCAGGCGCACGAAACGGCGAATCTCCTTTTCATCTTCGACAATCAAGATGGTCGTCACGCTGACTCCTGCGGCAAATAAGGTTAACGCATTACTTTAACAATAAACCGCGACGGCGTCCGTCACGATCTCAGTAACTCGCTGTGATCCAAAATTTTACAAAAATGTAACTTCCTTTCATCCCGGCCAGGAAATGGCTGAAAAAAGATCAAAATAGTGGTCGGATGAGTAGTAAAATTACACAACCAGGCGTAATATCTGAGGCAGATCACATTTCATAGCAAAATTTACCACGAGGAGGCATTGATGTATCAGGCATATCCATTCGCCAAAATTGTGCTGCGCCGTGTGCTGGTGGTATTGATTGGCGTACTGGCGCTGCCAGTGATGCTGTTCCGCCAGGATCGCGCGCGCTTCTACAGTTATCTGCACCGCATGTGGTGCAAAACCAGCACCAAACCGGTCTGGCTGGCGCAATCGGAAGCGGCAGGCGGTATCCACTGGTAACGCCCGGCTTCGCGGTGATAACCCGGTGACCTCGCTCGAGGCACCGGGTTTTTTTATCTTAAAGTGGTGCGACAAACGCATTGTCCCGCTGTTATCTCGCGGCATTTCAGCTACACTTAAACCTCTACAAGATTTTGGAGGTTGTACAAGTATGAGCGAGAAAATTCCTGTAGGTATCAGTGCCTGCCTGCTCGGGGATAGCGTCCGATTCGATGGCGGCCACAAGCGTTTTGCCTTTGCAACTGACGAGCTCGCGCCATTTGTGCGCTTCGAACCTGTCTGCCCGGAAATGGCCATCGGTCTGCCGACGCCGCGCCCGGCGCTGCGGCTGGTCAAACAGAGCGACGATCAGATCCACCTGTGTTTCAGCAAAGACGGCGGGGAAGAGCTGACCGACGACATGGCCCGCTGGTCTGCGGAGCGCGTCAAATCGCTGCATCATCTGTGCGGCTACATCCTGTGTGCCAAATCGCCGAGCTGCGGACTGGAGCGCGTGCGCGTCTACGAGCCTGACACTAACAACAATCGCAAAGCCGGCACCGGCGTGTTCACCTCGTTCCTGCAGAAAGAGCTACCGTGGCTGCCGCTGGAAGAGGATGGACGCCTGCACGATGATGCGATCCGCGAAAACTTCATGGGGCGCGTCTATGCGCTGCATGAGTTCAACGAAATGTGGCGCAGCGGGCTGACGCGCCACAAGCTGATTGCCTTCCACAGTCGCTACAAATTACTGCTGCTGTCGCATGCGCAGGATGAGTACCGCGAGATGGGGCGGTTTGTCGCGGCGATGGAACAGTGGGAGTCACTGGATGCGTACGCCTTTGAATACCGTAACCGTCTGATGCACCTGATGTCGCACCAGGCGTCGCGCCGTAATCACACCAATGTGCTGATGCACGTACAGGGCTATTTCCGGCCGAAGCTGAGTTCACCGCAGCGTCAGGAGCTGGCGCAGCTGATTGACCGCTACCGTCGCGGTGTGCAGCCGTTGCTGGCCCCCATCACCATGTTGAAACATTACATGGCAGAGTTCCCGCACCCGTGGCTGGCGCAGCAGCGTTATTTCGATCCCTACCCGGAAGCGCTGCGTCTGCGCTACGGCCAGTAAACACGGAGCGTTATGAGCACTCACTTAGTCTGGCTGCGTAACGATTTGCGCATGAATGATAACAGCGCACTGGCCGCGGCCTGCCGCGACAATCAGGCCGAGGTGCTGGCGCTGTTCATCGCCACGCCCGGCCAGTGGCAGCAACACAGCATGGCCCCCAAACAGGCGGCTTTTATCCATCAAAACCTGTGCCTGCTGCAGCAGTTGCTGGCAGAACGCGGTATCAAGCTGCACTATCATCAGTGCGATGACTTCGCCGCGTCGGTCGACTATCTTGCGACCTTCTGCCAGCAGCACAAGGTGGATGCGCTGTTTTACAACTATCAGTATGAAATCAATGAGCGCCAGCGCGATGCTGCGGTTGAGAAGCAGCTCGATCAGCAGGGCGTGGTGTGCCAGGGATTCGATGACAGCCTGCTGTTACCGCCGGGCAGCGTACAGACCGGCAGCAACAGCATGTTCAAAGTGTTCACGCCGTTCAGCAAAGCGTTTATCCGGCGTCTGCAACAGGGGCTGCCAGAGTGCCATCACGCACCGAAAGCGCGCGCCGGGGCACCCGTGGCCGCCGGCAAAAAAATAGCGGCATTCGATTATCCTGTGGAAAAATTCGACGAAACCTGGTTCCCCGCCGGAGAAGAGGCGGCGCTGAAGCAGCTGCGCCAGTTTGCCCAGCAGCGGGTGGAAAAATATGACCAGCAGCGCGACATACCGGCGATTGACGGCACCAGCCGCCTGTCGCCGTATCTGGCGATTGGTGTGCTGTCGCCGCGTCAGTGCCTGCATCGCATTCTGAAGGAGCATCCGCAGGCGCTTAATAACGGCAGCGCGCTGGTGTGGCTGAATGAACTGGTCTGGCGCGAATTTTATCGTCACCTGATGGTGGCCTTTCCGGCGCTGTGTAAGCATCAGCCGTTTGTCGACTGGACGCGCAACGTCAGCTGGCAACAGAATGAGCAACACCTTACCGCCTGGCAGCAGGGCAAAACCGGTTATCCGATTGTTGACGCAGCGATGCGCCAGCTCAATACGCTGGGCTGGATGCACAACCGGTTACGCATGATCACCGCCAGCTTCCTGGTGAAAGATCTGCTGATTGACTGGCGCGAGGGTGAACGCTATTTCATGCAGCAGCTGATTGACGGCGATCTGGCGGCTAACAACGGTGGCTGGCAGTGGGCCGCGTCGACCGGCACCGACGCCGCGCCTTACTTCCGCATCTTCAACCCGACGACCCAGGGCGAGCGCTTTGATAAGCAGGGCGAGTTTATCCGCCGGTGGCTGCCGGAGCTGCAAGACGTGCCGGACAGCGCCATCCATCAACCGCACGCCTGGGCGGAGAAAAATAACAAGAAACTCGATTATCCGGCGCCAATCGTGGAACATAAGGCGGCACGTAAAAAGACATTAGACGCCTTCGAGCGCGCGCGCAGCGCAGCCTGAGGCGGTCACGGAGCCGTTATGAACAATTTCGAGTTAGAACAGATCGTCAATCAGCAACTCAACACCAGTGCCTTCAGCGACTATGCGCCCAACGGTTTGCAGGTTGAGGGGCGTGAGCAGGTGCGCCGCGTAATAACCGGCGTGACGGCCTGTCAGGCACTGCTGGATGAGGCGGTAAAACGCCAGGCCGATGCGATACTGGTGCATCATGGCTACTTCTGGAAGAGCGAAGCGCCGGTGATCAAAGGCATGAAACGCCAGCGTCTGCGCACGCTGCTGGCCAATGACATCAACCTGTACGGCTGGCACCTGCCGCTCGATGCTCACCCACAGTTGGGCAACAACGCCCAACTGGCCACGCTGTTTGATATCGACGTCAAAGGTGAAATTCAGCCGCTGGTGCCCTGGGGCGAGCTGGCTGAGCCGCTAAGCGGTTCGGCGCTGGCGGAAAAAATCGCGGCGCGCCTCGGCCGCCAGCCGCTGCACTGCGGTGATAATGCTCCGGCGCTGATTCGCCGGGTGGCATGGTGCAGCGGTGGCGGTCAGGGCTTTATCGATGCGGCCGCCGCCTTTGGCGTTGACGCCTTTATCAGCGGTGAAGTCTCTGAGCAGACCATTCACAGCGCCCGGGAACAGGGACTGCATTTCTTTGCTGCCGGCCATCATGCCACCGAACGCGGCGGCATCAAAGCGCTCGGTGAGTGGCTCGCCAGCCAGCATGGTCTGGATGTGACCTTTATCGATATCGACAACCCCGCCTGACCGCCTCGCTTATGCGCCCGGAAAACACGTGCCGGGCGCAAATCAGTTGACACATCTCCTTCACTTTCGCATAACTTATTGACTTTTCGCATAAGCGAATGCCCTCAGGCGCGCCGTCACTGCGGTCACGGCGCGTTTTATTAATGACCGGGAGGTGGGTTTTGCAACGAGCACGTTGTTATCTGCTGGGTGAGCGGGCGGTGGTACTGGAGCTGGAACCGCCGGTTTCGCTCGTCAGCCAGCAGCGCATCTGGGGATTGTGCCAGCGGCTGCAGCAGAATGAGCAGATCGCGGAAGTGATTCCGGGCATGAATAACCTGACGCTGCTACTGCGCGATCCGCAGCTGAAAGCGCTGGATGCTATCGAGCGTTTGCAGCGCTGGTGGGAAGAGAGCGAGGTGCTGCTGGCCGAGCCGCGTCAGGTTGAGATTCCGGTGGTGTATGGCGGCGCGGGCGGTCCGGATCTGGTGGAGGTCGCCCGTGCGGCGGATCTGACCTCGCAACAGGTGGTGGAGCTGCACAGCAGCGCGGATTACGTGGTCTATTTCATTGGCTTTCAGCCGGGTTTCCCTTATCTCGGCGGGCTGGATGAGCGGCTGCACACGCCGCGTCGCGCCGAGCCCCGGCTGGTGGTGCCTGGCGGTTCGGTGGGCATTGGCGGCAGCCAGACCGGCATCTATCCGCTGGCCGCGCCCGGTGGCTGGCAGCTGATTGGCCACACGCCGCTTAGCCTGTTCGATCCACAACAGCAGCCGCCGACGCTGCTGCGTCCCGGCGACAGCGTCCGCTTCGTGCCACAACGGGAGGGCGTATGTTAAACATTTTGCGTGCCGGATTAATGACCTCTGTGCAGGATCGCGGTCGCCACGGCTGGCGGCAATACGGTATCAGCCTGAGCGGCGCACTGGATGAGCCTTCAATGCGCACGGCCAATATGCTGGTCGGCAATGCGGAAAACAGCGCGGTGCTGGAAATTGTGCTCGGTCAGTTCAAAGCGGAGTTTCGTCGCGACGGCTGGTTTGCGCTGACCGGTGCCAGCTGCAGCGCCGAACTGGATGGCCAGCCGGTGTGGACCGGCTGGCGTCTGCCGGTGAAAAAAGGCCAGGTGCTGAGTCTGTCTATGCCCACGCGCGGTATGCGCAGCTATCTGGCGGTGAACGGCGGTTTCGCCATCGACGCCATGCTGGGCTCGCACAGCACCGATCTCAAAGCGGCCTTTGGCGGCTGGCAGGGACGTAAACTGCAGGATGGCGATCAGCTGCCGCTGGGCAAGCCGACGCACCGCTTCAGCCATCAGGCTGGCGTCCGACAGCTGCTGTGGGGCAACCGCATCCGCGCGCTGCCGGGGCCGGAGTACAACGAATTTACCCACGACGCGCAGGACGCATTCTGGCGTAACCCGTGGCAGCTCAGCCCGCAAAGTAACCGCATGGGCTACCGGCTGCAGGGCAGTCCGCTGCAGCGCAGTGTCGCACGTGAACTGCTGTCGCACGGCCTGGTGCCGGGTGTGGTGCAGGTGCCGCCGAACGGCCAGCCGATTGTGCTGATGGCCGATGCGCAAACCACCGGCGGCTATCCGCGTATTGCCTGCGTCATCGAAGCCGATCTCTATCAGCTGGCGCAGATTCGTCTGGGAGAACCGATTCACTTCATCCGCTGCACGCTGGAGGAGGCGCTGCTGGCCAAACAGCAGCAGCAACGTTCGCTTGATCAGATAGCCTGGGGGCTTGCTCATGAAGATCGATCTTAACGCCGACCTCGGTGAAGGCAGTGCCAGCGATCGGACCCTGCTGGAGCTGGTGAGCTCGGCCAACATCGCCTGCGGTTTCCATGCCGGCGATGCCGAAACCATGCTGCAGTCGGTGCGCTGGGCCAGCGCCAATGGCGTGGCGATTGGTGCGCATCCGAGCTTTCCTGACCGGGAAAATTTTGGCCGGACCGCCATGCAGCTGCCGCCGGAAACCGTGTACGCGCAGGTGATCTACCAGATTGGTGCCCTGAAAAGCCTTGCCGAAAGTGAAGGGGCGAAGCTGGTGCACGTGAAGCCGCACGGCATGCTGTATAACCAGGCAGCGGCGGATGCAGCGCTGGCGGATGCGATTGCGCGCGCGGTGAAAGCCGTCGATCCGGCGCTGATTCTGGTTGGCCTGGCGGGCAGCGCTTCAATTGCCGCCGCCGCGCATCATGGTCTGCGCACGCGCGAAGAGGTGTTTGCTGACCGCGGCTATCTGGCCAGTGGCGCGCTGGTGCCGCGCAGCCAGCCGGGGGCGTTAATCGAAGAGGCTGAGCAGGCGCTGGCGCAGACGCTCACCATGGTGCAGCAGCGTCAGGTGCGCAGCGTCAGCGGCGAATGGGTGGCGGTAAATGCGCAGACGGTCTGTCTGCACGGCGATGGTGCCCATGCGCTGGAATTCGCCCGCACGCTGCGCGCTGCTTTTGCGACAAATCAGATTGCTGTCACCAGCGCCTGATCATTGACTGTTAGCCCGGCCTGTTGCCGGGCTTTTTATTTCTGACGAGGGGAAAACATGGATAACGTGGTCAATCTCTGGCCGTTACTTGGCATTGCCGCGATTGTGCTTGGCTTTGTGCTGCGCTTCAACCCGGTGCTGGTGGTGATTGTTGCCGGTTTTGTCACCGGGCTGGCGGCGCATATGCCGCTCGGCGATATTCTGGAGAAGCTGGGTTCCGGCTTTCTCAATACCCGTAATCTGCCGCTGATCCTGCTGTTACCGCTGGCGGTCATCGGATTGCTGGAGCGCCACGGTTTAAAAGAGCGTGCGCAGACGTGGATCGCCCGGATCAAAACCGCCACCGCCGGCCGTTTACTGATCGTCTATCTGTTCGTGCGTGAGCTGACTGCGGCGCTGGGGCTGACCAGCCTGGGCGGGCATCCGCAGATGGTGCGTCCGCTGCTGGCGCCGATGGCCGAAGGTGCCACTGAAAACCGTTACGGCAGCGTATCACCGGAGATTCGTCAGCGGCTGCGCGCCATGTCGGCGGCTACCGATAACGTCGGGCTGTTCTTCGGTGAAGACATTTTCGTGGCCTTCGGCGCGATCATTTTTATGCACAACTTTATGCAGGAGTCAGCGGGCATCAGCACCGAACCGTTGCACATCGCGCTGTGGGGCATTCCGACGGCGCTGTGTGCGTTCCTGATTCATGCTGCGCGACTGGTGCGGCTCGACCGTCAGCTGTCGCGTGAGCTGGGCGCGCTCAACCAGCAGGCGCTGCGCGCAAAAGGAGGTGAGTGATGTTTCAGCAACAGTATCTGATGTGGCTGGCCGGGGCGATCCTGCTGATTGTCGCGCTGCTGTCATGGCGCGATAGCGCCAACCCACGCCGTTTTACCACCGGTTTATTCTGGGCGCTGTACGGTCTGATTTTCCTGATTGGCGACGGTGCTTATCAACTGATGGGGCAGTGGGCCGGTGATGCGGAGCTGGGACGTCGTTGGTTGCATATTGCCGTGGGCGCGGCGGTGGTGATCATGGCGCTAATTGCCGGGTTCGGCGGCGTGCGCCTCGGTCGCTACCATCAGCGCAGCGATGAACAGAAGCAGCAGAGTGCGCAGCGTCTCGGCAATAAGCTGTTTCTGCCGGCGCTGGCGATCCCGCTGGTGACGGTGATTGGCGTGCTGGCGTTCAATCATATTCCCGGTCTGCAGGAGAGGGTGTTTGGCCCGGGCAATCATTCGACGCTGGTCACGCTGTTTTCGATGATGATTGGCTGCGTGCTGGGCTGGCTGATTGCGCTGAAGTTTACCCACGAGAAGCCGCTGCAGTCGATGCAGGAGACGCGGCGTTTGCTGGATGCGGTTGGCTGGGCGTTTATTTTGCCGCAGATCCTCGCCACGCTTGGCCTGCTGTTTACCAGCGCTGGCGTCGGCACGGCGATTTCGCATCTGACCGAACACTATCTGGCGGTGGATAACCGGCTGATTGCGGTGGCGGTGTATGCACTGGGCATGGCGCTGCTGACCATGGTGATGGGCAACGCGTTTGCGGCGTTTCCGATTGTCACCGCCGGCATCGGTATTCCGATTCTGGTGCTGCAGCACGGTGGCAATCCGGCGGTGATGGCGGCGATCGGCATGTTCTGCGGTTACTGCGGCACGCTGATGACGCCGATGGCTGCCAACTTCAATATTGTTCCGGCGCGTTTACTGGAACTGCCGGACCGTAACGCGGTGATCAAGGCTCAGGTGCCAACCGGTGTGCTACTGTTAGTAGTAAATATTTTCCTGCTTTATTTCCTGATGTTCCTGTGAGGTTGCGATGAAAACGGTGTTAATGACGGCGTTCGAGCCGTTTGGCGGCGAGCGCATTAATCCGTCGTGGGAAGCGGTGCGCAGCTTTGATGGTCGGGAGTTCGGCGGCGCGCGGATTGTGGTGCGCCAGCTGCCGGTGGTATTCGCCCGCTGCGGCCAGGTGCTGACCGCTGCGCTGGAAGAGCTGCAGCCGCACCGCGTGCTGTGCGTCGGCCAGGCTGGCGGGCGCAGCGATATCAGCGTAGAGCGCGTGGCGATTAATGTGAACGATGCGCGCATTCCGGATAATGACCAGCAGCAGCCGGTCGATCAGCCGATTGTCGCCGGGGGACCGGCGGCCTATTACTCTACGCTGCCGATCAAAGCGATGGTCGCGGCACTGCGCGAAGTGGGGATTCCGGCTTCGGTGTCGCAAACCGCCGGGACGTTTACCTGCAATAACGTCATGTATCACCTGCTGCACTGGCTGCAGACCACAGGCAGCGCAGCACGCGGCGGTTTCGTGCATATTCCTTATATGCCGCAGCAGGCGGCGCAGCATCCTGGCGCACCAAGTATGTCGACCGCCAGTGTGATTCAGGCGCTGGAAACGTCGCTGCAGGTGATTCTCAGCACAGAGAAAGACATTCGCGAAGTGGGCGGCGCAACCCATTAATCAGGAGCGGTTATGCCAGAGGGACCGGAGATCCGCCGCGCGGCGGATCAACTTGCAGCGGCAATGGTGGGCAAGCCTCTGACCGAGGTATGGTTTGCTTTTCCGGCGCTGAAGACCTACGAACCGGCGCTGATGGGGGAAACCATCGACGCCTTTGAAACGCGCGGCAAGGCACTGCTGACACACTTCTCCAACGGGCTGACGCTGTATAGCCATAATCAGCTGTACGGCGTGTGGCGTGTGGTGCCGAGCGGGACTGAGCCCAATACTTCGCGCCAGCTGCGCGTGCGGCTGGGGAATGCCGACCGGGCAATTTTGCTGTATAGCGCTTCGGATATTGAGCTGCTGAACGCAGATACGCTCGGCGCGCATCCGTTTTTACAACGCGTCGGACCGGACGTGCTGGACGCCACGCTGACGGTGGAAGAGGTGCGCGAGCGACTGCTGTCGCCGCGTTTTCGTCGCCGCCAGTTCAGCGGTTTGCTGCTGGATCAGGCATTTCTCGCCGGGCTCGGCAACTATCTGCGCGTCGAGATTTTGTGGCACGCCGGTTTGCTGGCGCAGCATCGTGCACAGGATTTAAGCGATCAGCAGCTGGATGCGTTGAGCCACGCCATGCTGGCGGTGCCGCGTTTGTCTTATCAGATGCGTGGCAGCATGAAGAAGTATCACGAAGAGGCGGCGTTTCGTTTCGAGGTGTTTCACCGCCAGGGCAAAAAGTGCCGGCGCTGCGGTACCGTCATTGAGAAGGGCGTACTGTCATCACGACCGTTTTACTGGTGTCCGGGCTGTCAGCATTGAGTTTTAGTCATCAATAGAAGAGGCGCGGGACAGGCCATCATCGTCTTGCGGCAAACCGCACCAGATCTAATGCACTGACTGGCTGAGCCCCGGGGCAGGCAATCCGCAGCGCTGAACAGCATGAGGAAGTCAGGATGAGACCGCATGGATGCGGGCGAAAGCCGGAGCCGGGACAGGATGTCCCGTCGACGGCGGTCCGTCAGACTGACAAAGGATGTGAAGGTACCGCGTCAGCGGCGCGAGGACGCCTGAAACGGGGCTCAGCCAGGCAGGGCTTGGCACGATGCGTCCCAAACATTCGCCGTGTACTAAAAAGAAAAGGGCGGGATAACCCGCCCTGATTGTTATTTTTTCAGCGCCGAGCTGAATTCGCGCTCGGTGTAACCGGTGTAGAGCTGACGTGGGCGGGCAATCTTCATGCCTTCGTCGTGCATCTCTTTCCAGTGCGCAATCCAGCCAACGGTACGCGCCATCGCGAAGATCACGGTAAACATTGATGACGGAATGCCCATCGCTTTCAGGATGATGCCGGAATAGAAATCGACGTTCGGATAGAGTTTGCGCTCGATAAAGTACGGGTCGTTCAGCGCGATGTGCTCCAGTTCCATCGCCACTTCCAGCAGGTCGTCCTTCATGCCCAGCTCGTTCAGCACTTCATGACAGGTTTCACGCATCACGGTTGCGCGCGGGTCATAGTTCTTATACACACGGTGACCGAAGCCCATCAGACGGAACGAATCGTTCTTATCTTTGGCGCGACGCACGAATTCCGGGATGTGATCCACGGTGCTGATCTCTTCCAGCATACGCAGCGTGGCTTCGTTGGCACCACCGTGCGCAGGTCCCCACAGCGAGGCGATACCGGCGGCGATACAGGCAAACGGGTTGGCACCGGAAGAACCGGCGGTACGCACGGTAGAGGTTGATGCGTTCTGTTCGTGGTCAGCGTGCAGGATCAGGATACGGTCCATGGCGCGTTCCAGCACCGGGTTCACTTTGTACTCTTCACACGGCGTAGCAAACATCATGTGCAGGAAGTTACCGGCATAGGAGAGATCGTTACGCGGATACACAAACGGCTGGCCGATGGAGTATTTGTAACACATCGCGGCCATAGTCGGCATTTTTGACAGCAGGCGGAAGGCGGCGATTTCACGGTGACGTTCAATATTCACGTCTAATGAATCGTGATAGAAGGCGGCCAGCGCGCCGGTAACGCCGCACATCACCGCCATCGGGTGTGAATCACGACGGAAGCCGTGGAACAGGCGGGTGATCTGCTCGTGAATCATGGTGTGACGGGTTACGGTGGTGCGGAACTCGTCGTACTGCGCCTGAGTAGGGGCTTCGCCGTTCAGCAGGATGTAGCACACTTCCAGATAGTTTGAGTGGGTAGCCAGCTGATCGATAGGGAAACCGCGATGTAACAAAATCCCTTCATCACCATCAATAAAGGTAATTTTTGATTCGCAGGACGCCGTAGAGGTAAAACCGGGGTCGAAGGTGAACAGGCCTTTTGAGCCAAGGGCGCGGACATCAACAACATCCTGTCCCAGCGTGCCTTGCATCACATCCAGTTCCACGGAGTTGTTATCTTGTAGGGTTAGCGTCACTTTTTTATCTGTCATTTTTCGTCTCCATAGCGCCTTAGTAGGTAAGGATCTTAGACACCTGAACAGTCATCATGTTGCGTTTACCCGCCGTATTTTCGGGCCGCCGCTACACTGGCTGCGCGCGCGCAGTGCGGTCATTTACTTGCGTAAACGCCCATCATTTGCACGCTTACTGCCTTGTTGCAACCCGCACGACTTAGGCTAAAACAGAATCTTCACAGCATCACTCAGCGGTAACGTTCATGCTGCAAGGTTACGGAGCGAAATGTGTAAAGCCAATCGGTGGTGTCCGGGCATGACGCGCTGCACATCGTGGATGTTAAAGATCCTGTCACGACATAACTTCTTGGTAACCAATAACCTGACGGTTTGTGTTGCTCGTAAAGGCAATGTTACATAACTTGAGCTTAGGGGAAAGTGTATCCCCATAACTTTTATGCATCATAGGGTTTTAGTGCGTTCGTTTGTAACTGAAATGTTGATCTATTGTCAAATCAGATAATTAAAAATGTATAAATTGTGAAATACGTGAGGCGGATCACTGTTCAGCTTAAATGTGACCAAAGAGATTGTAGGGGAATTGTAATCAGAATGTGATCCTCCTATACTGCCGCCAGGTCTCCGGAATACCCTGACACCAGGAGCCACCCAGCGTTTTACCCGCTTCACTTAACACTGGATGTTGCTATTTTGGTGGCGGTTGCAGTCCGAACACGCACTGTGCTCTTCTGTAACTCAGGACCGGAGGAAGCAAAATAAAAAAGAGCTGTGTGGGCAAAACCGTGAAAAAACAAAGACCTGTTAACTTGGATCTCTCGACGATCCGGTTTCCCGTTACTGCAATATCGTCCATTCTCCACCGCGTCTCCGGCGTGATTACCTTTGTCGCTCTCGGAATTCTGCTCTGGTTACTGGGTCTCTCCCTCTCTTCTCCGGAAGGTTTCCAGCAAGCGGCATCCATCATGGATAGCTTCTTCGCCAAATTCATCATGTGGGGCATCCTGACCGCGCTGGCATATCACGCAGCAAGCGGCATTCGTCACATGCTGGCCGACTTCGGTTTTACGGCAGAAACCCTGCAGGTGGGAACCCGTACCGCGCAAGCGGTTTTTGTTATCACTGTCGTGCTCTCAATTCTGGCTGGAGTCCTCGTATGGTAAGCAATGCTTCTGCATTAGGACGCAACGGTATCCATGACTGGTTGTTACTGCGTGCTGCTGCAATCTTAATTACGCTCTACATTCTCTACATCCTCGGTTTTGTCGTGATGACCGTCACGCTGACGTATGACGTCTGGCGCGGCTTTTTCGCTTCCTCCTTTACTAAAGTGTTCACGTTGCTGACGCTGTTCTCGATTCTGGTCCATGGCTGGATTGGCATGTGGCAGGTCCTGACCGACTACGTGAAACCGCTGGCAACGCGTCTGGTGTTGCAACTGGTGATTGTGGTCGCGCTGTTGTCGTATGCAATTTATGGAACTGTTGTGGTGTGGGGTGTGTAAATGAGTTTGCCAGTCAGAGAATTTGATGCCGTGGTGATCGGCGCAGGTGGTGCGGGTATGCGCGCCGCGCTGCAAATCTCCCAGTCGGGCCAGAGCTGTGCTCTGTTATCCAAAGTGTTCCCAACCCGTTCCCACACCGTATCGGCGCAGGGCGGGATTACCGTGGCACTGGGTAACTCCCACGAAGATAACTGGGAATGGCACATGTACGATACCGTCAAAGGCTCCGATTACATCGGTGACCAGGACGCGATCGAATATATGTGTAAAACCGGTCCGGAAGCGATTCTGGAGCTGGAGCACATGGGCCTGCCATTCTCCCGTCTTGATGACGGCCGCGTTTATCAGCGTCCGTTTGGTGGCCAGTCGAAAAACTTCGGTGGTGAGCAGGCGGCGCGTACCGCTGCTGCTGCCGACCGTACCGGCCACGCCCTGCTGCATACGCTGTATCAGCAGAACCTGAAAAACAAAACCACCATCTTCTCCGAGTGGTATGCACTGGATCTGGTGAAAAACGCTGACGGCGCGATCGTCGGCTGTACCGCCATCTGCATCGAAACCGGTGAAACGGTCTACTTCAAAGCCAAAGCCACTATCCTCGCGACCGGCGGTGCTGGCCGTATCTATCAGTCCACCACCAACGCCCACATCAACACCGGCGACGGCGTCGGCATGGCGCTGCGTGCCGGCGTGCCAATGCAGGATATGGAGATGTGGCAGTTCCACCCAACCGGCATCGCGGGTGCGGGTGTGCTGGTGACCGAAGGCTGCCGTGGTGAAGGTGGCTATCTGCTGAACAAGCATGGCGAACGTTTCATGGAGCGCTACGCGCCAAACGCCAAAGATCTGGCGGGCCGTGATGTGGTGGCGCGTTCAATGATGGTGGAAATTCGTGAAGGTCGCGGCTGCGACGGCCCGTGGGGTCCGCACATTAAACTGAAACTCGACCATCTGGGCGCTGAAGTGCTGGAATCCCGTCTGCCGGGCATCCTCGAACTGTCGCGCACCTTTGCTCACGTTGACCCGATTAAAGAACCGATTCCGGTTATCCCGACCTGCCACTACATGATGGGCGGCGTACCGACCCGCGTGACCGGTCAGGCGCTGCGCGTTAACGAGCAGGGCGAAGATGAAGTGATTCCGGGCCTGTTCGCGGTAGGCGAAATTGCCTGCGTATCGGTACACGGCGCAAACCGTCTTGGCGGCAACTCGCTGCTCGACCTGGTGGTATTTGGCCGCGCGGCCGGTGTTCATCTGATGGAGTGCATCGCTGAGCAGGGTGAACTGCGCGACGCCACCGAAGATGAAATCGACGCGGCGATGGCCCGCTTCAACCGCTGGGAAAACAACACCACCGGTGAAGACCCGGTTGAAATCCGCAAGGCGCTGCAGCGCTGCATGCAGAACAACTTCTCGGTATTCCGTGAAGGGGATGCGATGCGTGAAGGCCTGGCCGAGCTGAAAGAGATTCGTGAGCGCCTGAAAAACGCGCGTCTCGATGACCGTTCACCGGACTTCAACACCCAGCGTATCGAATGCCTTGAGCTGGATAACCTGATGGAAACCGCTTACGCCACCGCGGTAGCGGCCAACTTCCGCACCGAAAGCCGTGGCGCTCACAGCCGCTTCGACTACCCGGAGCGTGATGATGCCAACTGGCTGTGCCACAGCCTCTATGTTCCGCAAACGGAAAGCATGACGCGCCGTGAGGTGAACATGCAACCGAAACTGCGTGCGGCCTTCCCGCCGAAAGCGCGTACTTACTAATTGCGGAGATCATCATGAGACTCGAATTTTCTATCTATCGCTACAACCCGGAAGTCGATGACAAACCGCGCATGCAGGATTACACCCTCGAAGCGGAAGATGGTCGCGACATGATGCTGCTGGACGCGCTGATCCGTCTGAAAGAGAAGGATCCTACGCTGGCCTTCCGTCGCTCCTGCCGTGAAGGCGTGTGCGGCTCCGATGGCCTCAACATGAACGGTAAAAATGGCCTGGCGTGTATCACGCCGGTCTCCGCACTGGGCAATGGCAGCAAGAAGATTGTTATCCGTCCGCTGCCCGGTTTGCCGGTAATCCGCGACCTCGTGGTGGACATGGGACAATTCTATGCTCAGTATGAGAAGATTAAGCCTTTCCTGTTGAATAATGGGGAAAATCCGCCAGCGCGCGAGCATCTGCAAACGCCTGCGCAGCGCGAGCACCTGGACGGCCTGTACGAGTGTATTCTCTGTGCCTGCTGCTCCACGTCGTGCCCGTCATTCTGGTGGAATCCGGACAAGTTCATCGGTCCGGCCGGCCTGCTGGCGGCGTACCGCTTCCTGATTGACAGCCGCGACACCGAAACCGATGCGCGCCTCGACAATCTGAATGATGCTTTCAGTGTTTTCCGCTGTCACAGCATCATGAACTGTGTGAGCGTGTGCCCGAAAGGCTTAAACCCAACGCGCGCCATCGGCCACATTAAGTCGATGCTGCTGCAGCGCGGGGCGTAACAAACGGAAGTCACGATCGGGAACCCAGGTTCCCGATCGTTTACGGAAGCCTCTATAAGCGCGGTACTGACCACGCTTATAAAGGTTCCCTTACGGGCCAGGCGCCGGTTGCGCACAGGTTCGTATCGCTGAACTCACTACGGCAAGCCGCGTAAGCGGCAACAAATGAAACCTCAAAAAAGCAGATTAATGCTTAAGGGATCACAATGCAGAACAGCGCGATGAAACCCTGGCTGGACTCCTCCTGGCTGGCCGGCGCGAACCAGTCCTACATAGAGCAACTCTATGAGGATTTCCTGACCGATCCTGACTCTGTTGATGAAGTGTGGCGCTCGATGTTCCAGCAGCTGCCGGGCACCGGCGTGAAACCTGAGCAGTTTCACTCCACGACGCGTGAATACTTCCGCCGCCTGGCGAAAGACGCCACCCGCTACACCTCCACAGTCACCGATCCGGCCGCTAATTCCAAACAGGTTAAAGTGCTGCAGCTGATTAATGCGTTCCGCTTCCGCGGCCATCAGCACGCTAACCTCGATCCGCTCGGCCTGTGGAAGCAGGAGCGCGTGGCGGATCTCGATCCGGCCTTCCACGATCTGACCGACGCCGATTTTCAGGAAAGCTTTAACGTAGGCTCTTTCGCCATTGGCAAAGAGACCATGAAGCTGGCCGATCTTTATGCCGCACTGCAGCAGACCTACTGTGGTTCGATTGGTGCAGAGTACATGCACATCAACAACACCGAAGAGAAGCGCTGGATTCAGCAGCGTCTGGAATCGGTGGTGGGCCATGCGTCATTCAGCGCGGACGAGAAAAAAGGTTTCCTGAAAGAACTGACGGCGGCAGAGGGCCTGGAAAAATACCTCGGCGCGAAATTCCCGGGTGCCAAACGCTTCTCGCTGGAAGGCGGTGATGCGCTGGTACCGATGCTGCGCGAAATGATTCGCCACGCCGGCAAGAGCGGCACGCGTGAAGTGGTGCTGGGCATGGCGCACCGCGGCCGTCTCAACGTGCTGATCAACGTGCTGGGTAAAAAACCGCAGGATCTGTTCGACGAGTTCTCCGGCAAGCACAAAGAGCACCTCGGTACCGGTGACGTGAAGTACCACATGGGCTTCTCGTCAGACGTGGAAACCGAAGGCGGCCTGGTGCACCTGGCGCTGGCGTTCAACCCGTCGCATCTGGAAATTGTAAGCCCGGTAGTCATGGGCTCGGTGCGTGCGCGTCTGGATCGTCTGGCGGAGCCGGGCAGCAACAAAGTCCTGCCGATCACCATTCATGGTGACGCCGCGGTTATTGGCCAGGGCGTGGTGCAGGAAACCCTGAACATGTCGCAGGCTCGCGGTTACGAAGTGGGCGGCACCGTACGCATCGTGATTAACAACCAGGTGGGCTTCACCACCTCGAATCCGAAAGATGCGCGTTCTACCCCGTACTGCACCGACATCGGCAAAATGGTGCTGGCACCGATCTTCCACGTCAACGCGGACGATCCGGAGGCGGTGGCGTTTGTTACCCGTCTGGCGCTGGATTATCGCAACACCTTCAAACGCGATGTGTTCATCGACCTGGTGTGCTACCGCCGTCACGGCCATAACGAAGCCGACGAGCCAAGCGCAACCCAGCCGCTGATGTATCAGAAAATCAAAAAGCATCCGACGCCGCGCAAAATCTACGCCGATCAGCTGGAAAGCGAAGGCGTGGCCACGCAGGAAGATGCCACCGAGCTGGTAAACCTGTACCGCGACGCGCTGGATGAAGGCGAGTGCGTGGTGCCGGAATGGCGTCCGATGAGCCTGCACTCGTTCACCTGGTCTCCGTACCTCAACCACGAGTGGGATGAGAGCTACCCGGAAACCGTGGACATGAAACGTCTGCAGGAGCTGGCGCGCCGCATCAGCAGCATTCCGGAAGCGGTGGAAGTGCAGTCGCGCGTTGCCAAGATTTACAACGACCGCAAAGAGATGGCGGAAGGCAACAAGCTGTTCGACTGGGGCGGCGCGGAAAACCTCGCTTACGCCACGCTGGTGGACGAAGGCATTCCGGTGCGCCTGTCGGGTGAAGACTCCGGCCGCGGCACCTTCTTCCACCGTCACGCGGTGATTCACAACCAGCAGAACGGTTCGACTTACACTCCGCTGCACCATATCCATAACGGTCAGGGTCAGTTCAAGGTGTGGGATTCGGTGCTGTCGGAAGAAGCGGTACTGGCGTTCGAATACGGTTACGCCACCGCCGAGCCGCGCGTGCTGACCATCTGGGAAGCGCAGTTCGGTGACTTCGCCAACGGCGCTCAGGTGGTGATCGATCAGTTCATCAGCTCCGGCGAGCAGAAATGGGGCCGCATGTGTGGTCTGGTGATGCTGCTGCCACACGGCTATGAAGGGCAGGGTCCGGAGCACTCTTCCGCGCGCCTTGAGCGCTATCTGCAGCTGTGTGCTGAGCAGAACATGCAGGTCTGTGTGCCATCAACGCCAGCGCAGGTGTACCACATGCTGCGTCGTCAGGCGCTGCGCGGTATGCGCCGTCCGCTGATCGTGATGTCGCCGAAGTCGCTGCTGCGTCATCCCCTGGCGGTATCCAGCCTTGATGAGCTGGCCAACGGCAGCTTCCAGCCGGCGATTGGTGAGATCGACGACCTCGATCCGCAACAGGTGAAACGCGTGGTGCTGTGCTCCGGTAAAGTTTATTACGATCTGCTGGAGCAGCGTCGTAAGAACGAGCAGACCGATGTCGCCATCGTGCGTATCGAACAGCTCTATCCGTTCCCGCACAAAGCGGTGCAGGAAGCGCTGAAGAATTACGCCCATGTTCAGGATTTCGTCTGGTGTCAGGAAGAGCCACTGAACCAGGGCGCATGGTATTGCAGTCAGCATCATTTCCGCGAAGTGGTTCCATTTGGTGCGTCACTGCGTTACGCAGGCCGTCCGGCTTCTGCTTCACCGGCCGTGGGCTATATGTCCGTACATCAACAACAGCAGCAAGACCTGGTAAATGACGCGCTGAACCTTGGTTAATTAAAAGGAAAGAAAATGAGTAGCGTAGAAATTCTCGTTCCCGATTTGCCTGAATCCGTAGCGGACGCCACGGTAGCCACCTGGCATAAAAAACCCGGCGACTCTGTGACCCGCGACGAAGTGCTGGTCGAGATCGAAACTGACAAAGTGGTACTGGAAGTGCCTGCCGCCGCTGACGGTGTGCTGGAAGCGGTGCTGGAAGACGAAGGCGCCACCGTAACGTCGCGCCAGATTCTGGGCCGTCTGAAGGAAGGCAACAGCGGCGGGAAAGAGACCACGGCAAAAGTGGAAAGCAAGGAGTCTACGCCTGCACAGCGTCAGACTGCATCTCTGGAAGAAGAGAGCAATGACGCGCTCAGCCCGGCCGTGCGCCGCCTGATTGCGGAAAACAACCTCGACGCCAGCCAGATTAAAGGCACCGGTGTTGGCGGCCGTTTGACGCGCGAAGATGTGGAAAAACATCTGGCGAAGAAAGCCGACGGCGCGAAAGCGGCACCGGCAGCCGATGCGGCTCCGCAGGCAGTCGCCAACCGCAGCGAGAAGCGCGTGCCAATGACCCGTCTGCGCAAGCGCGTGGCCGAGCGTCTGCTGGAAGCGAAAAACAGCACCGCGATGCTGACCACCTTCAACGAAGTCAACATGAAGCCGATCATGGATCTGCGCAAGCAGTACGGCGATGCCTTCGAGAAGCGTCACGGCGTGCGTCTGGGCTTTATGTCCTTCTACATCAAAGCGGTGGTCGAAGCGCTGAAACGCTTCCCGGAAGTCAACGCGTCGATCGACGGCGATGATGTGGTGTACCACAACTATTTCGATGTCAGCATCGCGGTCTCAACGCCGCGTGGTCTGGTGACGCCAGTGCTGAAAGACGTTGATGCGCTGAGCATGGCCGACATCGAGAAGAAAATTAAAGAGCTGGCGGTGAAAGGCCGTGACGGCAAGCTGACGGTGGAAGAACTGACCGGCGGTAACTTCACTATCACCAACGGTGGTGTGTTCGGTTCGCTGATGTCTACGCCGATCATCAACCCGCCGCAGAGCGCGATTCTGGGGATGCACGCCATCAAAGATCGCCCAATGGCGGTGAATGGTCAGGTGGTGGTGCTGCCAATGATGTATCTGGCGCTCTCCTACGATCACCGTCTGATCGATGGTCGTGAATCTGTCGGCTATCTGGTCGCGGTGAAAGAGCTGCTGGAAGATCCGGCGCGTCTGCTGCTGGATGTCTGATTTTCGCCGGGCGCGCTGGCACGAGGCGCGCCCAAATTAACCCTGTTTAGATCTGAATGGATAGAACATCATGAACTTACACGAATACCAGGCGAAGCAGCTGTTTGCACGGTATGGTATGCCAGCACCGACTGGCTACGCCTGCACCACGCCACGTGAAGCCGAAGAAGCCGCCTCGAAAATTGGCGCGGGTCCGTGGGTGGTGAAATGTCAGGTTCATGCCGGTGGCCGCGGTAAAGCGGGCGGTGTGAAGGTGGTTAACAGTAAAGAAGACATTCGTGCTTTCGCTGAAAACTGGCTGGGCAAACGTCTGGTGACCTACCAGACTGACGCCAATGGCCAGCCGGTAAACCAGATCCTGGTTGAAGCGGCGACCGACATCGATCAGGAGCTGTATCTGGGTGCGGTGGTTGACCGTGCTACCCGTCGCGTGATCTTCATGGCGTCAACAGAAGGCGGCGTGGAAATCGAGAAAGTGGCGGAAGAAACCCCGCACCTGATCCACAAAATGGCGCTGGATCCGCTGACCGGCCCGCAGCCATACCAGGGCCGCGAGCTGGCATTCAAACTGGGTCTGACCGGCAAGCAGGTCAGCCAGTTCACCAAAATCTTCATGGGTCTGGCGACCATGTTCCTGGAGCGCGACCTGGCGATGGTTGAGATCAACCCGCTGGTGATCACAAAACAGGGCGACCTGATCTGTCTGGATGGCAAACTGGGTGCCGATGGCAATGCCCTGTTCCGTCAGCCAGAGCTGCGTGAAATGCGCGACCCAAGCCAGGAAGACCCACGTGAAGCCCACGCGACGCAGTGGGAACTGAACTACGTCGCGCTGGAAGGCAACATTGGCTGTATGGTCAACGGCGCTGGTCTGGCGATGGGCACCATGGACATCGTGAAACACCACGGTGGTCAGCCTGCAAACTTCCTTGATGTTGGCGGCGGCGCAACCAAAGAGCGCGTTACCGAAGCCTTCAAAATCATCCTGTCTGACGATGCTGTGAAAGCGGTATTCGTTAACATCTTCGGCGGCATCGTGCGCTGCGACCTGATCGCAGACGGCATCATCGGTGCTGTGGCTGAAGTGGGTGTCAACGTACCGGTCGTGGTACGTCTGGAAGGTAACAACGCCGAGCTGGGCGCGAAGAAACTGGCGGACAGCGGTCTTAACATCATTGCAGCAACCAGCCTGACAGACGCAGCACAGCGTGTTGTCGCTGCTGCGGAGGGTAAATAATGTCCATTCTGATCGACAAAAACACCAAAGTCATTTGCCAGGGTTTCACCGGTGGCCAGGGAACGTTCCACTCTGAGCAGGCGCTGGCCTATGGTACGCAGCTGGTTGGCGGTGTGACGCCAGGTAAAGGCGGCACCACCCATCTCGGTCTGCCGGTGTTTAACACCGTGCGCGAAGCAGTAGAAGCCACGGGCGCCACGGCCACCGTGATCTACGTGCCGGCACCGTTCTGCAAAGACGGTATCCTGGAAGCGATCGACGCGGGTATCAAACTGATCATCACCATCACCGAAGGTATCCCGACGCTGGATATGCTGACCGTGAAAGTGAAGCTGGACGAAGCGGGCGTGCGCATGATCGGCCCGAACTGCCCGGGCGTGATCACGCCAGGCGAATGTAAGATCGGTATCATGCCGGGCCACATTCACCAGCCAGGCCGCGTCGGTATCGTGTCACGTTCCGGTACGCTGACCTATGAAGCGGTTAAGCAGACCACCGACATCGGCTACGGCCAGTCCACCTGTGTGGGCATCGGCGGTGACCCGATCCCTGGCTCTAACTTCATCGACATCCTGAAAATGTTCCAGGACGATCCGCAGACCGAAGCGATCGTGATGATCGGTGAGATCGGCGGCAGCGCTGAAGAAGAGGCCGCGGCGTTCATCAAAGAGCACGTGACCAAGCCTGTCGTCGGCTACATCGCCGGCGTAACGGCGCCGAAAGGCAAGCGTATGGGCCACGCCGGCGCCATCATTGCCGGTGGTAAAGGCACCGCCGATGAGAAATTTGCTGCGCTGGAAGCGGCCGGTGTGAAAACCGTTCGCAGCCTGGCCGATATCGGCGACGCGGTGAAAGCGGTACTGCCAGCGAAATAATATTTTGCTGCTGAAAGAACAAAGCCACCTGCGGGTGGCTTTTTTTATGGCTGTAATGCACGGCCATTAGCCGTCCTCACACATTTGCAGTAAAAACGTAACGGCAACATTTTCTGCGGCTATGCTTACTTTGTCGTTGAGTAAAGAAGGGCAAAGAGGCGTGCTTTTTCCCGTCAGCGTCCAGGCATCTGGCTGGCACAGAGGTTAAATAATTACGCGAAAGGTAATTGTTTTCTTAATTGCGCTATCGATTTATGACAACTAATTAACAACAACTCTAACACTACATATCTGGAAAATTATTGTCTTAATCCAGATCAATAAAAGGCGATATATAGCAAACTTTACCGCTGGCTAAAAGCAACCCAACCGGTATAAATTGCGCTGCATCAATTCAGTCTTTTTCATCATTTTTCAGGAGTTTGTGCCAGGCGTTGTCATATCAATTCTGTCGCCTCCTCATCTTACTCCTGCTCGAAACAGGCTGAAGCGATCGGTTTTTCGGGGAATTTTCACCACTGTTACTCGCTCACTTCGGGCCGCAGTACGCATTGTGCTGTCGGTAACAAAACTGGAATCAATAATCAGTCGTTCCTGACCTTATTCTGCATCGCACTGCCCGCTGTTTGTGGTTGTTATTCGCAGGATGAGTTCATGCGAGGAGCAAGGAGTCATCATGTTAGATATTGTCGAGCTGTCGCGTTTACAGTTTGCCCTGACGGCGATGTACCATTTCCTGTTCGTGCCCTTAACGCTCGGTATGGCGTTTTTACTGGCGATCATGGAAACGGTCTATGTCCTGTCGGGAAAACAGATTTATAAAGATATGACCAAATTCTGGGGCAAGTTGTTTGGTATCAACTTTGCGCTGGGCGTGGCCACCGGTCTGACCATGGAATTTCAGTTCGGTACCAACTGGTCTTATTACTCCCACTACGTCGGCGATATCTTCGGTGCGCCGCTGGCCATCGAAGGCCTGATGGCGTTCTTCCTTGAATCCACCTTTGTCGGCCTGTTCTTCTTCGGCTGGGATCGCCTCGGTAAAGTGCAGCACCTGGCGGTGACCTGGCTGGTGGCACTCGGCTCGAACATGTCCGCGCTGTGGATCCTGGTGGCGAACGGCTGGATGCAGAACCCGATCGCCTCCGAGTTCAATTTCGAAACCATGCGTATGGAGATGGTGAGCTTCTCCGAGCTGGTGCTGAACCCGGTGGCGCAGGTGAAATTTGTGCATACCGTGGCCGCGGGCTACACCACCGGTGCGATGTTCATTCTGGGCATCAGCGCCTGGTATCTGCTGAAAGGGCGCGACATCGCGTTTGCTAAACGTTCCTTTGCGATCGCTGCCAGCTTCGGTATGGCTGCCGTGCTGTCGGTCATCGTGCTGGGTGACGAATCCGGCTATGAAATGGGCGACGTGCAGAAAACCAAGCTGGCCGCCATCGAAGCCGAATGGGAAACCCAGCCGGCGCCGGCGGCCTTTACGCTGTTTGGCGTGCCGGATCAGGCGACGCAGGAGAACAAGTACGCCATCCAGATCCCGTATCTGCTCGGTTTAATTGCTACGCGTTCCGTCGATACGCCGGTCACCGGTCTGAAAGATCTGCTGGCGCAGCATGAAGTGCGCATCCGTAACGGTATGAAAGCCTATGCGCTGCTGAACGAGCTGCGTGCCGGCAGTAAAGATCCGGCGGTGCGCAGTGAGTTTGAGACGCATAAACAGGATCTCGGCTACGGTCTGCTGCTCAAGCGTTATACCCCGGACGTGGCGAACGCCACGGAAGCGCAAATCCAGCAGGCAACGCAGGATTCCATTCCGCGCGTGGCACCACTCTATTTCGCCTTCCGCATCATGGTGCTGTGTGGCGTGCTGCTGCTGGGCATCATTGCGCTGTCGTTCTGGAGCGTGATTCGTAACCGCATCGGTAAGAATCGCTGGCTGCTGAAAGCGGCGCTGTACGGTATTCCACTGCCGTGGATTGCCGTCGAAGCTGGCTGGTTTGTCGCTGAATATGGCCGTCAGCCGTGGGCGATTGGTGAGGTGCTGCCAACCGCCGTGGCCAACTCGTCGCTGACCGTCGGCGATCTGCTGTTCTCGATGATCCTGATCTGCGGCCTGTATACCGTGTTCCTGGTGGCGGAGATGTATCTGATGTTCAAATTTGCCCGCCTTGGTCCAAGCAGCCTGAAAACCGGCCGCTATCACCATGAAACAGTGCAGGCTGTGACTCAACCGGCGCGCGGATAAGGAGAGCGACCATGTTTGACTATGAAGTGTTGCGTTTTGTCTGGTGGCTGCTGATTGGCATTCTGCTGATCGGTTTTGCCGTCACCGACGGCTTCGATATGGGCGTGGGAATGCTGACCCGCATCCTCGGTCGCACCGATACCGAGCGTCGCATCATGATTAACAGCATCGCGCCGCACTGGGACGGTAATCAGGTCTGGCTGATTACTGCCGGCGGGGCGCTGTTCGCCGCCTGGCCAATGGTCTATGCCGCCGCGTTCTCCGGTTTTTACGTGGCGATGATTCTGGTGCTGGCCTCGCTGTTCTTCCGTCCGGTCGGCTTTGATTACCGGTCGAAGATTGAAGATATGCGCTGGCGCGGTGCCTGGGACTGGGGCATCTTCATTGGTAGCTTTGTGCCGCCGCTGGTGATTGGCGTGGCGTTCGGTAACCTGCTGCAGGGCGTGCCGTTCCATGCTGATGAGTACCTGCGCCTGTTCTACACCGGTAATTTCTTCCAGCTGCTTAATCCGTTTGGCCTGCTGGCTGGGGTGATCAGCGTCGCGATGATTCTGGCCCAGGGCGCGACTTACCTGCAGATGCGCACCAGCGGCGAACTGCACCTGCGTTCCCGCACCGCGGCGCAAATCAGCGCGCTGGTGATGCTGGTGGGCTTTGTACTGGCCGGCGTGTGGGTGAAGTACGGTATTGATGGCTATGTGCTGAAAAGCGCAATCGATCATCACGCGGCGTCTAACCCGCTGGGTAAAGACGTGGTGCGTGAAGCCGGCGCCTGGCTGGTCAATTTTGAACAGATGCCGGTGCTGTGGTTGTTCCCGCTGCTCGGCGCGCTGCTGCCGCTGCTGACGATCCTGTGTTCGCGCATGGAGAAGGGCGCATGGGCGTTTATCTTCTCTTCGCTGACGCTGGCGTGCGTCATTATGACGGCTGGCATTGCGCTGTTCCCGTTCATCATGCCATCCAGCACCGTGCCGGGCACCAGCCTGACCATGTGGGATGCGACCTCCAGCCTGCTGACGCTGCAGATCATGACCGTGGCTGCCATCATCTTTGTGCCGATCATTCTGGCTTACACCAGCTGGTGTTACTACAAGATGTATGGCCGCATCACCAAAGAACACATTGAGCGCAATACGCACTCCCTGTACTGATTGAGGAGATTAAGCATGTGGTATTTTGCCTGGATTCTTGGCACCTTGCTGGCCTGTGCGTTTGGCGTGGTCACGGCACTGGCGATCGAGCATGTGGAAGAGGGCGGCGCGCAGGACGACAAGCTCTGATGCGCAGCCTGATACAGACGCTGTATCGTCTGATGGATAAGGGCCCGCTGCGGGCCCTTTCACTGATTCTGGCGCTGTGGCTGGCCGGATGCGTCATCTGGCAGCCGGCGCGCTTTGCCGCACGCACCAGTGAGCTCGCTATCTGGCACGGATTATTGTTAATCTGGGCGGTGTGCAGCGGCGTGATTCACGGCACGGGTTTCCGGCCACAGCGTGCCCGCTGGCAGGCGCTGTTTGCCCCGCTGCCGGCGCTGATCGTGCTGGCGCTGGGAATTTACTGGTTCTACCATTAAGTTCTTTCTCAGCCCGCAAGGGCTGTTTTTCCGCTGCTGACGTGAGTTTTTGTCAGCGGTTGGTCAGGAAATCTCCCAAAAATCCTTCCAGTTGTTAACGTCTGATAATTATTTTCTCTTGGCTCTGGCGGACCATTCCCAAGCCGATCTCACTTGCGTATAGTAGCAACGTTTAAAATGAGACCGGGATGTAGAGTGAGTACAACGCTGTTTCGCTGGCCGGTTCGGGTCTATTACGAAGACACTGACGCCGGTGGTGTGGTTTACCACGCCAGCTATCTTGCTTTTTATGAACGAGCACGTACCGAGATGTTGCGCCAGCACCATTTCAATCAACAGGCCCTGTTGGAAGAGCAGGTGGCTTTTGTGGTACGGCGCATGACGGTGGACTTTATTGCCGCGGCACGTCTCGACGACCTTCTGGAGATCCAGAGCGAAGTGACAGCAATGACGCGCGCAACCATGACGTTCTCGCAGCGTATCGTGAATGCTGAAGGCAAAGTGCTCAATGAAGCAGACGTCCTGATTGCCTGCATCAACCCACATCTAATGAAGCCGATTGCGCTTCCCAAGTCTATTGTCGCGGAGTTCAAGCAGTGACTGACATGAACGTTCTTGATTTGTTCCTGAAGGCAAGCCTTCTGGTCAAACTTATCATGTTGATTTTGATCGGCTTTTCTATTGCCTCCTGGGCAATCATCATTCAGCGCACCCGCATTCTTAACGCGGCGGGGCGTGAGGCCGAGGCGTTCGAGGACAAGTTCTGGTCCGGTATCGAGCTGTCGCGTCTCTATCAGGAAAGCCAGGCGCGCCGTGACGAGCTGAGCGGGTCCGAACAGATTTTCTATTCTGGCTTCAAAGAGTTTGCCCGCCTGCACCGCGCTAACAGCCATGCGCCGGAAGCGGTGGTCGAAGGGGCCGGTCGCGCCATGCGCATCTCGATGAACCGTGAACTGGAAGCGCTGGAAAATCACATCCCATTCCTTGGCACCGTCGGTTCCATCAGCCCGTATATCGGTCTGTTTGGTACGGTGTGGGGGATCATGCATGCCTTTATCGCACTGGGTGCGGTGAAACAGGCCACGCTGCAAATGGTTGCGCCCGGTATCGCCGAAGCGCTGATCGCCACCGCAATCGGTCTGTTCGCGGCCATTCCTGCCGTTATGGCGTATAACCGTCTGAACCAGCGCGTGAACAAGCTGGAGCAGGGCTACGACAACTTTATGGAAGAGTTCACGGCCATCCTGCATCGTCAGGCTTTCTCTACCGACAACAGCAAGTAAGTCGAGGTTAACGATGGCCAGAACCCGTGGTCGCGGGCGTCGCGACCTTAAGTCGGAAATCAACATTGTTCCGCTGCTGGACGTGCTGCTGGTGTTGCTGCTCATCTTTATGGCAACCGCGCCAATTATTACGCAGAGCGTGGAAGTGGACCTGCCGGACGCAACCGATTCGAAAACCGTTTCCAGCGACGATAATCCGCCGGTGATCGTGGAAGTGGCCGGGGTAGGGCAGTACAGCCTGGTGGTGGATCACGATCGTATGACGCAGCTGCCGCCGGAGCAGGTGGTGAGCGAAGCGCAGCGCCGTATTGAAGCCAATCCGAAGACGGTCTTCCTGATTGGTGGGGCGAAAGATGTGCCTTACGACGAAATCATCAAGGCGCTGAACCTGTTGCATCAGGCTGGCGTGAAATCCGTCGGTTTGATGACGCAGCCGATTTAACGCGAACCGTTTTTGGGAACCGAGAGTGTCGAAGGCAACCGAGCAGAACGAGAAGTTAAAACGCGCGATAATCATTTCGGTGATTCTGCACATCGTGCTGATCGCCCTGCTGATTTGGAGCTCGTTTAACGAACATATCGAAGCCAGCGGCGGCGGTGGCGGCAGTGATATCGACGCGGTGATGGTCGATCCTGGCGCGGTGGTTGAGCAGTATAACCGTCAGCAGAATCAGCAGAGTGACAGTCAGCGCGCCGAGCAGCAGCGCCAGAAGCAGGCACAGCAGCAGGCGGAAGAGTTGCAGCAGAAGCAGGCCGCTGAACAGCAGCGGCTGAAAGAGCTGGAAAAAGAGCGTCTGCAGGCGCAGCAGGAAGCCAAAGAGCAGGCGAAGCAGCAGGCTGAGCAGCAGAAGG
Organism: Pantoea sp. Cy-640; assembly: GCF_011752635.1. NCBI lineage: Bacteria > Pseudomonadati > Pseudomonadota > Gammaproteobacteria > Enterobacterales > Erwiniaceae > Pantoea > Pantoea sp. Cy-640. The sequence goes on from NZ_VWXB01000005.1 coordinate 346,852, forward strand.
CGGCTGAAGCAGCAGCGAAGCAGGCGCAGGAGCAGCAGAAAGCCGCAGAAGCGGCCGCAGCGAAAGCCAAAGCCGATGCCAAAGCGCAGGCCGATGCTCAGGCGAAGGCCGCAGCGGACGCGAAAGCCAAAGCGGAAGAGCAGGCGAAGCAGGCCGCAGCCGACGCGAAGAAGAAAGCGGAAGAGCAGGCCAAAGCCGCCGCAGCCGAAGCGGCGAAAGAGAAAGCCGCGCAGCAGGCGAAAGCCGCAGCTGAAGCCAAAGCCAAAGCGGAGGCAGAAGCCAAAGCTCAGGCCGCGGCAGATGCGAAAGCCAAAGCTGCACAGGAAGCCAAAGAGAAAGCTGCGGAAGCCGCGAAAGAGAAAGCGGCCGCCGAAGCCAAAGCGAAAGCTGAGGCAGCAGCCAAAGCCAAAGCGGATGCGGCGGCGAAAGCTAAAGCTGCCGCCGATGCGAAGAAGAAAGCGGCTGCCGAAGCGGCGAAGAACGAGAGCGATGTGGATGATCTGTTAGGCGGTCTCTCTTCCGGTAAGAATGCGCCGAAAAGCGGTGCGGCGTCCGGTGGTGGTGCGGCGGCAGGTCAGGGCAATCAGAAGAAGGCGGGTGCCTCAGGTGCTGAGGTCAATGCGTATCTGGGTCAGATCACCAGTGCGATTCAGAGCCGCTTCTACGATGCCGATCTGTATCGCGGTAAAAGCTGCGATCTGCGGATTAAACTGGCACCGGATGGTTTGCTGATTGACGTGAAAGCTGAAGGCGGCGATCCGGCGCTGTGTCAGGCGGCTATTACCGCAGCGAAGCAGGCACGCATTCCGAAGCCGCCTTCGCAGGCCGTATATGAAGTGTTTAAGAACGCACCGATGCGTTTCAAACCAGAATAATGCAGTAACGTACGGCAGGTTGAACTAAGGTTAGCTTGCCGTACTCTATGAGTACTCGTGTTTTTTCAGGAACTGTGCGAATTATCATGAACTCAGGTTCAGATAAGGGAGATAAGATGAAGCAGGCACTTCGTGTAACCTTAGGTTTTTTTGTACTGCTGTGGGCAGCGATGCTGCACGCGGAAGTACGCATTGAAATTACGCAGGGCGTGAATACCGCACGCCCAATTGGTGTGGTGCCGTTCCAGTGGGCCGGTCCGGGCGCTGCACCTGAAGATATTGGTGGCATCGTCGCAGCAGACTTACGTAACAGCGGTAAATTCAACCCGCTGGATCGCTCTCGTCTGCCACAGCAGCCGACCAGCGCACAGGAAGTTCAGCCTGCCGCGTGGAGCGCACTGGGTATTGATGCCGTGGTCGTCGGGCAGGTTACGCCGAACGCCGATGGCAGCTACCAGGTGGCTTACCAGCTGGTGGATACCGGTGGCGCACCGGGCACCGTGCTGGCGCAGAACTCCTACAAAGTCACCAAACAGTGGCTGCGCTATGCAGCGCATACCGCCAGCGATGAAGTGTTTGAGAAGCTGACCGGTATCAAAGGCGCGTTCCGTACCCGTATCGCCTATGTGGTGCAGACCAACGGCGGTCAGTTCCCGTACGAGCTGCGCGTGTCTGACTATGATGGTTACAACCAGTTTGTGGTACACCGTTCGCCGCAGCCGCTGATGTCACCGGCCTGGTCGCCAGACGGCAGCAAAGTGGCTTACGTGACCTTTGAAAGCGGTAAATCGGCGCTGGTGGTGCAGACGCTGGCCAACGGCGCTATCCGTCAGGTAGCTTCTTATCCGCGTCACAACGGTGCACCGGCCTTCTCGCCGGACGGCTCTAAGCTGGCCTTCGCTCTGTCGAAAACCGGTAGCCTGAACCTGTACGTGATGGATCTGGCCTCCGGTCAGACGCGTCAGGTGACCGATGGCCGCTACAACAGCACCGAACCTACCTGGTTCCCGGACAGCCAGACGCTGGCTTACACTTCGGATCAGGCCGGTGCGCCACAGATTTACAAAGTTAACGTTAACGGCGGAACGCCACAGCGCATTACCTGGGAAGGGGCTCAGAACCAGGATGCGGATGTGTCATCTGACGGTAAAACGATGGTGATGATCAGCAGCGCCGGTGGCGCGCAGCACGTCGCCAAACAGGATCTGGAAACGGGAGCCGTTCAGACAATAACGGACACGTTCCTGGATGAGACGCCAAGTCTGGCTCCTAACGGCACGATGGTAATCTATAGCTCTACTCAGGGGATGGGTTCCGTGTTGCAGTTGGTTTCAACCGATGGGCGTTTCAAAGCGCGTCTTCCGGCAACTGATGGACAGGTCAAATTCCCTGCCTGGTCGCCGTATCTGTGATGCATCGCTCCCTCGCCTGGCGGGGGAGTAAAATGTATGGCAAACAAAATAATAGGATAAAGAAATGCAACTGAACAAAGTGCTGAAGGGTTTGATGCTGGCTCTGCCGGTTATCGCGGTAGCTGCATGTAGCTCTCACAAAAACAACAACAACGATCAGACCGGTATGGGTGCTGACGGTGCATACGGCGCTGGCGCTGGCCAGAACGGCAACATGTCTTCTGACGAGCAGGCGCGTCTGCAGATGCAGCAGCTGCAGCAGAACAACATCGTTTACTTCGGTCTGGACAAGTATGACGTGCAGTCTGAATACGCTCAGATGCTGGATCAGCACGCTGCTTTCCTGCGCAGCAACCCATCTTACAAAGTGACCATCGAAGGTCACGCGGATGAGCGCGGTACCCCAGAGTACAACATCGCCCTGGGAGAGCGTCGTGCTAACGCCGTTAAAATGTACCTGCAGGGTAAAGGCGTGTCTGCTGACCAGATGTCTATCGTATCTTACGGTAAAGAGAAACCTGCTGTACTGGGCCACGACGAAGCGGCTTACGCTAAAAACCGTCGTGCCGTACTGGTTTACTAAGAGAATCACATGATTAGTAACTTCAGACTTCATCTGTTGAGTCTGTCGTTACTGGTTGGCGTAGCGGCCCCCTGGGCCGCTAATGCCCAGGCGTCAATCAGTAGCGTTGGCTCAGGCTCGGTCGAAGACCGTGTCACCACTCTTGAACGTATCTCCAATGCCCAGGCTCAGCTTCTGCAGCAGTTGCAGCAGCAGATGAGTGATAACCAAAGCGATATCGATTCGCTGCGCGGGCAGATCCAGCAGAACAGTTATCAGCTTAATCAGGTGATTGAGCGGCAGAAGCAGCTTTATCAGCAGATCGACAGTCTGAGCAGCAGTAATGGTGCGCAGGCCAGCGGTGGTGCCGATGCAGCAGCCGGTGCCGCAGCGGGAAACGCTGATGCGGGGAGCAGCAACACGGCTGCCGCTGCACCCGCACAAACCGGCGATGCCAACACCGATTACAATGCTGCCGTCGCGCTGATTCTTGAGAAGAAACAGTACGACCAGGCGATTACTGCGCTGCAGGCGTGGGTGAAGAAGTATCCGGACTCCACCTATCAGCCGAATGCCAATTACTGGCTGGGTCAGTTGTTTTACAACAAAGGCAAAAAGGACGATGCGGCCTACTATTTTGCCACTGTAGTTAAAAACTACCCGAAATCGCCAAAAGCGGCGGAAGCGCTGTTTAAGGTTGGGGTGATCATGCAGGAGAAGAACGATACAGCGAAAGCGAAAGCGGTCTACCAGCAGGTGATCAAACAGTTCCCTAACTCTGAGTCTGCTAAGCAGGCACAAAAACGGCTCGCTGCGATGTAATTGCTGCAGTTAAGACCGGATTTCGTCTGATTTCTGGTCTTGCCGCATGAAAGGTAAGCAGTTGAGACATTTAGCGGAAAATAAGGGTTGCGCCCTCCCGCTAAATCAGTAATATATGCCGCCGTTGCCGGGACATATCTTAACAAGTATCGGCAGCACTGAAGATGGGTCGTTAGCTCAGTTGGTAGAGCAGTTGACTTTTAATCAATTGGTCGCAGGTTCGAATCCTGCACGACCCACCATCTCAACCATTCAGTTTTGATGTCACTTCAGTTTGCTTCACAACCTTGATGGGTCGTTAGCTCAGTTGGTAGAGCAGTTGACTTTTAATCAATTGGTCGCAGGTTCGAATCCTGCACGACCCACCATCAAGTCGAAAGTTGTAAGCCACTTCCCGAGCGGGTCGTTAGCTCAGTTGGTAGAGCAGTTGACTTTTAATCAATTGGTCGCAGGTTCGAATCCTGCACGACCCACCAGTTATGTAGAAAGGCGCCCTAAAGGCGCCTTTTTGCTTTTCTGCCTGCCAATGTGCGATGCCAGCCCAACAAAACCCTCAGCTGTAAATCCGGTGAATAGCCAGTTAAGGCGGGACGGATCGCGAAGAAATCCCACATCCCTGTAGATCGGCCTCGCCATCCATGGCTCGGACGCTTCGCTCCTTCCGCTCCCGCCTTAACTGGCCATCAAGCCTTGACATTGCTTTAGATAATCGCACCCATGCTCAAAGAAGACGGAAGGGCCGGGCGGTGGAGTAAAGCTTCCGGCGCATGGACAAAAATGCCGGGAGCATTTTTGAACAACGCGTAGCGTTGGCCCACAAAGTGGGCGAGCCTCAGGGATGAGGCGAGTAAACCGCCGGCAGAGCCTACAGGGCCGTATTTACGGCGACTTTACGGAACCGCCCGGTTCTTTCGGCTGGCTGCAAGGTTTCAAGCTGATCTACTTTTTTACCTTATCCGGCGTCAGGCTCTTCCAGATATGCAGCACCGCGTAACTGCGCCATGGGCGCCACACCTGCGACATCTGCTCTGCGACCTTTGCGCTCACGCCACCGAGATTATTGCGGATCGCAATGTCCTCTTTCGGAAAGGCATCCGGCCAGCGCAGGGCGCGCATGGCGATATAACTCGCTGTCCATGGCCCGACACCCTTCAGCGCCAGCAACTGCTGCTGCACCACGTCCGGATTAACCGCGCCATTGAAGCGCAGCGCTCCTGAGGCGCAGGCCCCGGCCAGTGCCTGGATCGCCTGCGCGCGGGCGCTCACAATGCCGAGGCTGGCAATATCATCCAGGGTGGCAGTAGCCAGTGATTCGGCCTCTGGCGGTAAGCGGGAGAGCGCAGGCCACGGCGTGGTGAGGGGCGCGCCAAAACGCTCCGCCACGCGACTGCTCAGCGTCGTCGCGGCTTTCACCGTCACCTGCTGGCCGAGGATGGCGCGGACCGCCAGTTCGAAGCCGTCAAACGCACCAGGAACGCGCAAACCCGGATAACGTGCCAGACTCGCAGCTAATAGCGGATCCTGGCTGAGCTGCTCGCTGATGCGCTGTGGCTGTGCATCCAGATCAAACAGATCGCGCAAGCGGCGCAGCAGGGCAGGCAGCACCGGCGTCAGCGTGGTAGTAAATTGCACCTTCAGCGCCTGCTTTTCCGGCAAATGGCTAATGCGCACCCAGCCACGACACTGACCGAGCGCCACAGTACGATGATAAACGCCCTCGCTGACCCACTCGACTTGCTTCATCACGCGCTGTTGCAGGAAATCGAGGATGGCGTCCCAGTCATAAGGAGGCCGGTAGCTGAGGCGCAGTTCGGCGCTCTCCTGCTCACCATTCAGGGCTTCCGTCTGAATCTGCTTACGCAGACGCGATGGCGTCATGCGATAGCGCGCCTGGAACACGTCGTTAAAACGGCGCAGACTGCGAAAACCGCTGGCATAGGCAATTTCGGTCACCGGCAATGCGGTTTCAGTCAGTAGCTGCTTCGCCAGCAACATGCGCCGGGTTTGCCGCAGTTCAAGCGGCGACACGCCCAGCTCCTGCTGAATCACCCGTCTTAGCTGGCGTTCACTCAGGTCAAACTCGCTGGCGATCTCAGCCAGTGTCTCCTGTTCTTCCAGTAAGCCTTCTTCGATACGGCGAATCAGCCGGTCGGCGATGCGATGATGGCTATCGACCGGTGCCGAACCAGGTGCCAGCTCGGGACGACAGCGCAGGCAGGGGCGAAAGTGTGCCTTTTCAGCCGCTTCGGCACTGGTGAAAAACAGGCAGTTCTTCTGCATCGGCGCTTTCACCGGACAGATCGGACGGCAGTAAATACCGGTGGAGGTCACGCCGACAAAAAACACCCCGTCGAAACGGCTGTCGCGCGCCGTCAGCGCCTGATAGGCAATTTCAGGATCAAACATCATCGTCTCCGGCAAATAAACACCATCGTCGCGCAGGTGCGGATGGAAAACTGGCTGCTTTCGGACAGCTAACCAGTTTATGCTCATGGCCGAAAACAGCCAGTTTCGCTGCGCAAAAGTGCGATAATCATCCGCATAGCCCACCCCGGAGGTGCAACATGTATCACGCTAAAATCATTACCACGCCCGTCGGAGAACTGACGCTCATTGCCACGGATCGCGGTCTGTCAGCCATTTTATGGGAAAACGAAGGCGCGCAGCGCGTGCCGCTGAAACCGATCGCGCGTAACGACCAGCATCCAATTCTCTGTGAGGCTGAGCGCCAGCTGCGCCAGTACTTTGCCGGCGAGCGCCAGCAGTTTGACATGCCTTACGACACCGTTGGCACTGCGTTTCAGAAAAAGGTCTGGCAGGCGCTGCTCACCATTCCGTTTGGTGAAACCCGCAGCTATCTGCAAATCGCGGAGCAGATCGGCAACCCGAAAGCGGTACGTGCCGTCGGGGCTGCCAACGGTAAAAATCCGTTGTCGATCATGGCGCCCTGTCATCGGGTTATCGGCAGCAACGGTAAGCTCACCGGCTTTGCTGGCGGCCTGGCGGTAAAAGCGTTTCTGCTTGAGCTGGAAAGCCCACAACAGGCGCAGGCTGGCGCGCAGCTGGTACTTCCCGCATAAAAATTACACGACAGGCTCGGTGTAATCCGCTATTGTGTTTAGCATATAAAACACGATGGCGGATTTAATGCCGCATCATCGTCCTGATGGGCGATTTTGTTAAATCGATAAAACGAGAGCCGTGTCATGAGTGCAATGTTTGATGCTGAAAGCGCCATTTATCCCTTCCCGCCGAAACCGGCGCGCCTCAGCCCGCAGGAAAAAGCCGGTTACATCGAAGAAATTAAACGTCTGCTCAAAGCACGCGATGCGGTGATGGTGGCGCATTACTACACCGATCCGGAAATCCAGGCGCTGGCCGAAGAGACCGGCGGCTGCGTGGCGGATTCCCTTGAGATGGCGCGCTTTGGCAGCCAGCATCCGGCGCAAACGCTGCTGGTGGCCGGCGTCCGTTTCATGGGCGAAACCGCCAAAATCCTTAGCCCGGAAAAAACCGTGCTGATGCCCACGCTGCAGGCGGAGTGCTCGCTTGACCTCGGTTGCCCGATTGACGAATTTAACCGCTTCTGCGATGCGCATCCGGAACGGACCGTAGTGGTGTATGCCAACACGTCGGCGGCGGTAAAAGCACGTGCCGATTGGGTGGTGACGTCCAGCATTGCGGTTGAGCTGATCGAATATCTCGACAGTCGCGGTGAAAAAATCATCTGGGCACCGGACCGCCATCTGGGCCGTTACGTCACGCAGCAAACCGGCGCTGATGTGCTGTGCTGGCAGGGCGCCTGCATCGTGCATGATGAGTTCAAAACCCAGGCGCTGCAGCGCATGAAGGCGCTCTATCCTGACGCGGCGGTGCTGGTGCACCCGGAGTCACCGCAGGCGATTGTCGAACTGGCCGATGCGGTCGGTTCTACCAGCCAGTTGATTCAGGCCGCTAAAACGCTGCCGCATCCGCAGATGATTGTGGCGACCGATCGCGGCATCTTTTACAAAATGCAACAGGCGGTACCGGACAAAGAGTTACTGGAAGCGCCCACTGCGGGCGAAGGGGCGACCTGCCGCAGCTGCGCGCACTGCCCGTGGATGGCGATGAATGGCCTGCAGGCTATCGCTGAAGGGCTGGCACACGGCGGCGAGCAGCATGAAATTTACGTCGATGCGGCGCTGCGTCAGGCGGCGTTACTGCCGCTCAACCGCATGCTAGACTTTGCAGCACAACTCAAACTTACGCTGAAAGGGAACGCCTGAGGCGGTTTTCATACAGGTGCAGATGATGGACTTCTTTAGCACACACAATATTCTGGTTCACATTCCGATTGGCGTCGGCGGCTACGATCTGTCATGGATTGAGGCGATCGGTACGCTGGCCGGCCTGCTGTGTATCTGGCTTGCCAGCCAGGAAAAAATTATCAACTACCTGTTTGGTCTGATTAACGTCACGCTGTTTGCGGTGATTTTCTTTCAGATTCAGCTGTATGCCAGCCTGCTGCTGCAGCTGTTCTTCTTTGTTGCCAACGTGTACGGCTGGTACGCGTGGAGCCGGCAGACCAGCAGCCATGAAGCGGCACTGAAAATCCGCTGGCTGCCGCTGCCGAAAGCCATCGGCTGGGGCGCCGCCTGCGTGATCGCCATTGCGCTGATGACGCGCTATATCGACCCGGTATTCGCTTTCCTCACGCGCACCGCGGTGGGCCTGATGCAGTCGCTCGGTCTTAACGTGGTAATGCCGCAGCTGCAGCCGGATGCCTTCCCGTTCTGGGATTCCTGCATGATGGTGCTGTCGATTGTGGCGATGATCCTGATGACGCGCAAATACGTCGAGAACTGGCTGCTGTGGGTGGTGATCAACGTTATCAGCGTGATGATCTTTGCGCGTCAGGGCGTGTATGCCATGGCGCTGGAGTACGCCATCCTGACGCTGATCGCGCTGAACGGCACGCGCCTGTGGATGCAGAGCGCACGGGAACAGGGTTCGCGCGCGCTGTCCCATTAGTGGTGATGATGCGCGTGGCCTTCCAGCGCTGCGTGCTCGTGCTGCGAGCCGCTCTCCTCGCATAACTCGCAGTCCGGGCCGACGCAGGGCTGATACTCCATCTGCACCGTGGCATGGGCGATCTGATAATGCTGGTGCAGATACTGATGAATACGTCGCAGCAGGCCGTCGTGATCGTACGGCGGAATCACCTGCACGTGCAGCGTCAGCACCGGCTTTTCGCCCACCTGCCACACATGCACATGATGTACATTACGCACTTCATCAATGTGACGCGTCAGTGCCCGCGCCAGCTTATCCACGTCGATATGCGTCGGTGCGCCTTCCAGCAGCTCGTGCAGGCTCTCGCGCAGCAGCGCCCAGCCGCTGCGCACCACCAGCAACGCCACCAGCAGCGACAGAATCGGATCGATCGGCGTCCAGCCGGTCAGCATGATGATCACTGCCGCCACGATTGCGCCCACCGAACCCAGCAGATCGCCCAGCACGTGCAGCGCGGCGGCACGCACGTTGAGATTCTTCTCTTCGCTGCCGCGGTGCAGCAGCCAGAATGACAGCAGATTCGCCAGCAGGCCGGCAATGGCGATGCCGAGCATCAGGCCGCCTTCAATCGGCTCGGGCTGGTAAAAACGGCGCAGCGCTTCCCAGACGATCAGGACGGTAATCACCAGCAGCGCGATGGCGTTAACGAACGCTGCCAGCGTGGTCAGACGCAGCAAGCCAAAGGTGTGACGCGCATTCGGTTTGCGCCGGGCGAACTGCACGGCCAGCAGCGCCATCAGCAGCGCGGCGGCATCGGTGAGCATATGTCCGGCATCGGCCAGCAGCGCCAGCGAGCCGGACACCAGCCCGCCGATGACCTCGGCAACCATAAACAGCGCGGTGACGCCAAACGCGGCGGCGAGACGCGTGCGGTTGCCGCCGTGCTCACTGTGAGAATGAGTGTGTGCCATAACGTTCCAGTTGGTTAAGTAGCCTGTTCGTTAATGATATCAGTAAATTGAGATTATCACGGTCAGGCTGATGCTGTTTTGCCGCGTCGGCCAGCTGCTGGCAGCGGGCGGCCACGTCGTCAATGCCGAGCATCAGCCAGCTGCCTTTCAGGCGGTGCGCCGCGCGCGCCAGCTGGGGCCAGTCTGCAGCCGCGCTCGCCTGCAGCAGCGCATCACGATCCTGCTGCAGCGTACGCTGCAGGGTGTGGCAAATACGCGGGATGAAAGCCGGATTGTGCTGCGCCAGAATCTGCAGGCTGTCCGGCAGCACCTGCAGCGGATCGCGCACTGCCTGCGCCAGCAGCGGTGCAATATCCCGCAGAGTCACCGGCTTGACCAGCTGCGCTTCGTCCGCCTGCAGCGGCAGTTTCAGCAGCTGTACGTCGGCGGAGCACAGTATGCGCAGCGCAGGCTGTTCGCGCTGGCGCTGACGACGGCGCAGGATGCGCAGCAGCGTCAGGCCGTCGGGGCGTGGCATCATCTGGTCGATAAACAGCACATCAAACGGCTGCTGCGCATCGGCCCGCAGCAGTTCGCGGCCATCCTCAAACACCGCCGCAGTAATGCCAAAGCTCGCCAGCTGCTGCTGCATCACCAGCAGATTAGTCGGGTGATCGTCGACAATCGCTACGCGCAGCTGCGGATAGTGCGGCCAGTGCGTGGCGTCATCCGCCGCCGTCGCCGCACAGGGTTCCAGCGGCAGGCGCACGCTCACCGTGGTGCCCTGCTGCGGCGCGGAGTGCAGCGACAACGTGCCGCCCATGCGCTGTACAATCTCGCGACAGATAAACAGCCCGAGGCCGCTGCCCTGCACCGCATGGCGCTTGCCCGACGGCGCCTGATACCACGGTTCAAACAGCTGCGCCTGCTCGCTGAGCGGAATGCCGCTGCCGCTGTCGCTCACCGTCAGCGCGATATCCCCGGCGACCGCCAGCGTCAGGCGGATTTCGCCGTGGCGGGTAAATTTCAGTGCATTGGCCACCAGGTTGTTCACCACCTGCTGCAGGCGATCGCTGTCGAGCATCACGCTGGCCGGCAGCGGCGTCAGCGCCGCTACGTGCAGCTGCGGCCCGCCATCGCGCATCAGCGGGTGATAAAACTGCTGTTGCTGCTGTAGCCATAGTGTGAGATCGAGCGGGCGCGGCGTGAGGCGGAAGCTGTGATTCTCGATGCGCGCATGATCCTGCAGGTCGTTCAGCAGCGTCATCAGCGACCGGGCGCTGCTGTGCATTACATCGAGCCGCGCGCTCGGATGCTGCTGCTGCTCCAGCTCCAGCAGGCCCAGTATCGCCTGCATCGGCGTGCGCAGCTCGTGGCTGGCGGTGGCGAGAAACTGACTTTTAGCGGCATTGGCGCGCTCCGCCTGCTCGCGCTGTAACCGCTCACGCCGCTGCTGCAGATAGCGGCGCAGCAGCAATACCAGCAACAACAGGATGATCACGGCGGCCGCAATCAAAATCAGCAGCGGCACATTGCGCATCGTCATGGTGGTGCCGGGCTGCGGCGGCTGCGACCAGCTGACGCGCATCTGGTTCAGCGTATCCGCCGGAATCTGCTGCAGCGCATGGTCGAGCAGGGCGCTCAGCTGCGGCTGCTGTGCGCTCACCTGCGGTGCCAGCGGCCAGGCGATATCGCTGGCCACAAAGGCGAGATGCACGCGGTTGCCCTCATGGCTGGCCATGCGCCAGCGCGCCGACAGCACGTTATCCACCACTGCATCAATCTGGCCAGTGTTGAGGGCCTGCCACAGCTGGGCGCGATTGTCGAACAGCTGGGGCGCGATCTCAGCCGGAAGCAGACGCTGCGCCAGATCGCCACGCAGCACGCCGACGCGCTGAGCGTGCAGCGCGGACCAGTCCATCGGCTGCCTGTCGGACAGCGTGTAAATGCCCCAGATGGCGCGCCACACTGGCAGCGCGGTGCGGTTAGCATCGTCCCCGTACAGCGGCTGTAACAGGTTGAGCATCACCTGCTGCTGCTGCAACAGACTGGCGGCCTGCTGCGGATTATTGACCCAGCGCGGCGTGAAACGCAGGCCGGTGCTCTGGCTCAGGGCGTTAAGCAGGTCAATACCGAAGCCGCGCGCGTTGCCGCTGGCATCGCGATAGCTCCACGGCGCGTTATCGCTCCCGGCGGCATAAGGGATGGCATCCTGCTGCGCCAGCCACTGTTTCTCTTCGCCCGTCAGCATCAGGGTTTGCGTATCCTGATAGCGCAGCAGCGGCGGACTCCAGCGCTGCTGCACGCGATTGCTGAACTCCGCTGGCAGCAAACGCAGCTGGCGGTTGAGCCAGGCAATCAGCGCCGGATCGCGCGTCAGTGCGCGCAGCGACAGCTCGCCGGCACCGGGATCGGCAGTGATTTGATAAATCTGTCCCTGCTGCAGCTGGCCGAGCAGGAAACCGGCGCTGGCTTCATCGGCCACCAGATAGTCACTCTGCTGGTTCAGCAGCGCATACAGCGCCTGTAAATTGCCGGGCAGCGTCTGCCAACGGTGGCGATGTGCAAAGTTTTCCGGCAGCTGCGCCAGCGTGTCGGCGGCGATGGTCAGCTGAGCGTTGTCACTGTTGAACATCACCGCGCGCTGGTTGTCGCGATTGCGGTAGATGCGCATCGGGCTGGTGAACCAGCTCTCGCTGGTCAGTACGTCGGCGGGCAGATTGCGCTGGCGAGTGCTCAGCACCATATCCACGTCGCCACGCTGCAGCGCCGCCAGCTGGGCGGCAAAGTCAGGATAGCCGTGCAGGCTGAATGTGCTGCCGCTCAGCTGGCTAAGGGCGCTGAGATAATCGGCATCAATGCCCCAGATGCGATCGCCAATGCGCATCGCCCAGGGCGCGCTGTTTTGCGCCGGCACCGCCACGCGCAGCACCGTTCCCGGCCACGGCTCGGCGTGCGGCGCGGGCATCATGGCGGGCAGCATCACACTGCTGGCGGGCTGCAATCCGGCGCGCGCCAGCAGACTGAAAAACAGCGCGAACAGCAGCAGCCAGCGTTTCACTGCTGCGCTTTCCACAGTTCTGCCAGCTCGACCACCGACTGCACGCCGGTCTTCTCAAGGATATTTTTCTTGTGGGTGCTGACGGTTTTATTGCTGATGTGCAGCTGTTCGCCAATCTGGATATTCGACAGCCCGCGCACCAGCAGCGCCACAATCTGCTGCTCTTTCTCGGTGAGCGGTAGCGCAATGCGCTCCGGCAGCGGCGGAAACGCCTGCTGGCCGCCCAGCACCGCCAGAATCGCGCTCAGCAACTGCGCCATGCTTTGACTCTTCACCACATAGCCGGCCGCGCCGAGCGAGGCGGCGCTGAGCAGCGTGTGGCGGCTCTGCTGGGCCGAGTAAATCAGCACCGGACACTGCGGATGGCGCGCGCGCAGACGGCGCAACAGCTCCAGACCATCGCTATCCGGCAGGCCGATATCGAGCACAATCAGGTCAATATGATGCTGTTGCAGCAGCTGGCGCGCCTGGGCTTCGTCACCGGCGGCGTAGAGCTGTAATGGAATAGGGGCGTTGAGGCAGGCCGCTTCCAGCGCGACTTCAACTAAAGGGTGATCATCGATAAGCAGCAGCGCAGCCATGAAACAGTTCCTGTGAATTTCATAGCGTTAGCATAGCGGAAATAGGGCAGGGGAAAAACAACAGGGCGAACCGAAGCTCGCCCTGCATCACGCTCCGCGTGGATTACTGTGTGGTGCCGTCAGTTTTGTGTTTAACGTGACCACCGCCTTCCTTGGTTTCAACTTTCTTGTTCATATCCGGGCAGCGACCATCTTTACACATGGTATTTTTGTGTTCCTGGCTGGCCGACATATTGCCAGAGGTGGTACCAGAAGTCGCGGCACCGTTGGTGTTCATGCTGCCGTTATTAATGTTGCTATTATCGACATTATTTGGCGGCAGATTCTCTTTCGCGCCGCCCGCGGCTGCGCCGGCTTCAGCTGACGCATTCGCCTGGCCGTTGTTGTTATCCGCAGCCAGTGCTGCGCCGCTGCCCAAAGTCATCGCTGCCGTCAGAAAAATCAATGCAAACTTATTCATCATTATGCTCCTGTAATAAATGGATAGTTGCCGCGTGACACCCGCTGGTGCTGTTTGACGAAAAAAGCGTGCCGCGACGGAATTTAATTCCGTCATGAGTGTTCGGCATGAATATAAATAGCGAAAGCACCTCATTCCTCAGTGCTTACGTTTAAAAAGCTTAGTTCATAAACGAATAAATGCAAATCTGAGCGAGCCATTGGCGCGCAGGACATAATTTACACCTGGTGCCTGAAGGGATACATTGGACGGGTTGCGCCCGGCGTACGCAGGGCCAGAAATTTGAATGGAATAAGTATGGATTACCAGAACGACGATTTACGTATCAGAGAGATCAAAGAGTTACTGCCCCCTGTTGCGCTGCTGGAAAAATTCCCCGCCACCGATAACGCTGCTCAAACCGTTGCCCAGGCCCGCCAGGCCATTCACCGCATTCTGCACGGTGAAGATGACCGCCTGCTGGTGGTGATTGGGCCATGCTCCATCCACGATACGCAGGCAGCCAAAGAGTATGCCGCTCGCCTGCTGACGTTGCGCGAGGAGCTGAAGGGTGAGCTGGAAGTGGTGATGCGCGTGTACTTTGAAAAACCGCGTACCACGGTGGGCTGGAAAGGGCTGATCAACGATCCTTACATGGACGGTAGCTTCCAGATTAACGACGGCCTGCGCCTGGCGCGTAAGCTGCTGGTGGATATCAACGACACCGGACTGCCGGCTGCCGGTGAGTTCCTCGATATGATCACACCGCAATACATGGCGGATTTGATGAGCTGGGGCGCCATTGGTGCGCGCACCACCGAATCGCAGGTGCACCGCGAGCTCTCCTCCGGGCTCTCCTGTCCGGTCGGCTTCAAAAACGGCACTGACGGCACCATCAAAGTAGCCATCGATGCCATCGGCGCTGCCAGCGCGCCGCACTGCTTCCTGTCAGTCACCAAATATGGTCATTCGGCGATTGTCGAAACCAGCGGTAATGAAGATTGCCACATCATTCTGCGCGGCGGCAAAGAGCCGAACTACAGTGCGGAACACGTTGCAGCGGTGAAAACCGGGCTGGAAAAAGCGGGCCTGCGTCCACAGGTGATGATCGATTTCAGCCACGCCAACAGCAGCAAGCAGTTCCAGCGTCAGATGGTGGTGGCCGCAGACGTGGCGCAGCAGATTGCCGGCGGCGAGCAGGCGATTACCGGCGTGATGATTGAGAGCCACCTGGTGGAAGGCAACCAGAGCCTCGACAGCGGCAAACCGCTGGTGTACGGCCAGAGCGTCACCGACGCCTGTATTGGCTGGGACGACACGGAAAAAGCGCTGCGTCAGCTGGCACAGGCGATCAAAACCCGTCGCGGCTAACGGCAGCGCACGGCATAAAAAAAGGCCAGACTCGCGTCTGGCCTTTTGCGTTTCAGCGTGAACTTACTTCGCTTTACCCTGGTTAGCAACGGCGGCGGCTTTCGCTGCGATCTCGTCGGCATCACCCAGATAATAATGTTTGATTGGCTTGAAGTTCTCGTCGAACTCATACACCAGCGGTACGCCGGTTGGGATGTTCAGTTCGAGGATCTCATCTTCGCTCATGTTATCGAGGTATTTCACCAGCGCGCGCAGTGAGTTACCGTGCGCGGCAACGATCACTTTCTCACCGCTCTTGATGCGCGGCAGAATGCTCTCGTTCCAGAATGGGATCACGCGATCGATGGTCAGTGCCAGGCTTTCGGTGGTCGGCAGCTGCGCGTCGGTCAGGGATTTGTAGCGCGGGTCGTGGCCCGGGAAACGCTCGTCGTTACGATCCAGCTCTGGCGGCGTAACGGCAAAGCCGCGGCGCCACTGTTTCACCTGATCGTCGCCGTATTTGGCGGCGGTTTCCGCTTTGTCCAGACCCTGCAGCGCACCGTAGTGACGCTCGTTCAGACGCCAGGTTTTCTCGACCGGCAGCCAGGCCTGATCCAGCTCATCCAGCACGTTCCACAGAGTGTGGATAGCACGCTTCAGCACTGAGGTGTAGGCAAAATCAAACACGAAACCTTCTTTTTTCAGCAGCTGACCGGCTGCTTTGGCTTCGGTGCGACCCTTGTCGGACAGATCCACGTCGTACCATCCGGTGAAGCGGTTTTCCTGATTCCACTGGCTTTCGCCGTGGCGCACCAGAACCAGCTTAGTTACGGCCATAGCTTTACTCCTTAATGCTTAATGTTTCGATGATGATAGAAACCGGCTGCGGCCGCTGATTTCAGCGGCACACTGATAGCGCCATACCATAGCGGAAAACAGCGCACGGCGTAAGCCTGTCGGCACCGCAGTGCGCGTTTTTCAACCGGCGCTTAGTGCGGGGTGAAGCGATAACGCGTCACGGAGTGCCATGTGTCGCCGGGCTGCAGCCAGCAATCAGGCTGCGGCCACTCGCTATGGTTGGGCGAATCCGGTAAAAACTCACTCTCCAGAGCGATGCCCTGGAAAGCAGTATAGCTGCCCTGTTCACGGGCGCGCGTTCCCTCCAGATAGTTGCCGGAGTAGAACTGCAGCGCCGGCGCGGCGGTGAACACGCTCACGCTAAGTTTGTTGTCCGCTGACCACAGCTGCGCAGCAGGCTGGCTGCTGTCACCGGCGGTGGTGAGCAGAAACGCGTGATCGTAACCTTTCACCGCGCGCTGATCGTCGTCGGCCAGGAACTCATCCGCCACGCGTTTCGGCTGGCGGAAATCAAAGCTGGTACCGTCTACCGCTTTCAGCGGCGCATTGGGAATGCCTGCGCTGTCCACCGGCAGATAACGATCGGCCTGCAGTTGTAAGCGATGCTGGCGCGCGTCGCCATGATGCGCATCAAGGTTGAAGTAAGCATGGTTGGTCAGGTTGACCGGACAGGCCTGATCGGTCTGCGCTTCATAGCGAATCGACAGGCAGTTATCGTCATCGAGCTGATAAATCACATCGGCAATCAGATTGCCGGGGTAGCCCTGGTCGCCGTCCGGCGAATCAAGACGATAGTGCACTTCGCTGTCACTCTGGCTGAGAATCTGCCAGCGGCGCTTGTCGAAACCCTGCGGCCCGCCATGCAGCTGGTGCGGACCCTGATTGGCCGCCAGCAGCCGGTTAAGCGGCTTCAGCTCAGCGAAGGCGATGCGGTTCGCGTAACGCCCGATGGTGGCACCGAGATAAGCATCCTGATGCAGATAGTCGGACGGCGTGGCGCAGCCGAGCAGCGCTTCGCGCACGCTGCCGTCCTGCATCGGCACGCGCGCCGACAGCCAGGTGGCGCCCCAGTCCATAAAGGTGGCGACCATGCCGTTGCGGTTGCGCAGCACGGTGATGCGCCACGGCTGGCCGTCCGGCGCATGAGAGTTGACGTCGCTTACCATTGGCCCGCTCCTGCTGAGGCTTTGCACACGTAAAAGGTCTCTTTAATGCCGGTCTGCGCTTCGTACTGCTGCGCCACCGCCGCTTTTACCTGATCGACCAGCTCGCTTGGCATCAGGGCGACAATACAGCCGCCGAAGCCGCCGCCGGTCATACGCACGCCGCCGCGCGGGCCGATTTCCGCTTTAACTATCTCCACCAGCTGATCGATGGGCGGCACGGTGATCTCAAAATCGTCGCGCATTGAGGCGTGCGAGGCCGCCATCAGCTCACCCATGCGTTGCAGATCGCCGCTGCTCAGCGCGTCCGCGGCTTCCAGCGTCCGGGCGTTTTCGGTGATCACGTGACGCACGCGTTTGGCCACCAGCGGATCGAGCTGCTGTTCTGCCGCCGCAAACTCCTCCAGCGTCACGTCGCGCAGCGCCTTTTTGTTGAAGAAGCGCGCACCGGTTTCGCACTGCTCGCGGCGGGTATTGTATTCGCTGCCCACCAGATTACGGCGGAAGTTCGAGTTGATGATCACCACCGCGACATCCTCCGGCATGGATACGGCGCGCGTACCCAGCGTGCGGCAGTCCAGCAGCATGGCGTGATCCTGCTGGCCGAGCGCTGAAATCAGCTGATCCATGATGCCGCAGTTGCAGCCAACAAACTGGTTCTCCGCTTCCTGCCCGTTAACGGCAATCGCTGCGCCGTCGAGCTTCAGCTGATACAGCTGCTGGAACACAGTGCCCACCGCCACTTCCAGCGAGGCGGACGAGCTGAGACCGGCACCCTGCGGCACGTTGCCACTGATCACCATATCCACGCCGCCAAAGCTGGCGTCGCGCTGCTGCAGATGTTTCACCACGCCGCGCACGTAATTGGCCCACATCGGTTCGCTGAGCGGCTCAATCGGCGCATCCAGCGAGAAGCTATCCTGCTGATTGTCGTAATCCACCGCCACCACGCGCACCTGGCGATCGTCGCGGCGGGCGCAGGCAATCACGGTCTGATAGTCAATGGCGCAGGGCAGCACGAAGCCGTCGTTGTAATCGGTATGCTCGCCGATCAGGTTCACCCGGCCCGGTGCCTGAATGCTGTGACTCGGCGCGTAGCCGAAGGTGTCAGCGAAAACCTGTTGAGTGATCGATTTTAAAGACATTTATTGTTCCTCGCGGAAATGGATAGCGCTGACAGAGCGCAGACGTTCTGCTGCCTGTTCCGCCGTTAAATCACGTTGGGTCTCGGCCAGCATCTCGTAGCCAACCATAAATTTTCGTACCGTGGCGGAGCGCAGCAGCGGGGGATAGAAGTGCGCGTGCAGCTGCCAGTGATCGTTGGCTTCGCCGTTGAACGGCGCGCCGTGCCAGCCCATCGAATAGGGGAACGAGCACTGGAACAGATTGTCGTAACGGCTGGTGAGCTGCTTGAGCGCCAGCGCCAGATCGGTGCGCTGCGCCTCGCTGAGATCGGTAATGCGTTTCACGTGGGTTTTAGGCAGCAGCAGGGTTTCAAACGGCCAGGCCGCCCACCACGGCACTACCGCCAGCCAGTGATCGGTTTCAACCACGGTACGGCTGCCGTCCTGCAATTCGCGCGTTACGTAATCCACCAGCAGCGGCGTACCTTTATCGGCAAAGTAGCGGCGCTGATTGTCATCCTCTTTTTGCGCTTCATTCGGCAGAAAACTGTTGGCCCACACCTGACCGTGCGGATGCGGATTCGAGCAGCCCATGGCTGCGCCTTTGTTTTCAAACACCTGCACCCACGGATAGTGCTGACCGAGTTCAGCGGTCTGCTCCTGCCAGGTACGCACGATGTCCTGCAAGTTGTGCAGCGGCAGTTCGGGCAGGGTTTTGCTGTGATCCGGTGAGAAGCAGATCACCCGGCTGGTACCGCGCGCGCCTTCACAGCGCATCAGCACATCATCGCTCTGCGGCGCGTCCGGCGTATCGGTCATCAGCGCGGCAAAGTCATTGGTGAATACGTAAGTGCTTTTGTAATCGGGATTTTTGTCGCCGGTGATACGGGTGTTACCGGCGCACAGGAAGCAGTCCGGATCGTGTGCGGGCAGTTGCTCCAGCGCCGGCGTCTCCTGCGCACCCTGCCACGGACGTTTGGCGCGATGCGGTGACACCAGCACCCATTGATCGATCAACGGGTTATAGCGGCGATGCGGATGATCGACCGGGTTAAATTTTTGCATAACAAGTCCTGGTAATCGGCAAACAGAAGAAAATCACTGCCTTCAACGTAGCATAACGGTGGCGCTGAAAGCGTGATCCAGTCTGGATAAATGGTATCGTTTACACAAGGTGACGATTCTCATTTTGTGGGTTTATGCGCAGCGTTTGCTGAATAATGCGGCAGGCTAGTGGTAGCGGTTACATTTTTAGGGGAGGAAATCTGTCAGGTGCGTACTGTTATCGCCGGGCCGCCATGCATGGCGACCCGCTCATCAATGAAAACTAACGCAACGCCTCCTGCTGATAGACATAGCCCGCGCCCTGTTTTACAAAACTCAGGCGGTGGGTGATGCACTGCGGCGCGTCCTCGGCGTGGTGGGACACAAACATCAGCTGAGTACGGCCTTCGCCGATCAGCACATCAACAAAGCGGCGCACCAGCTGGCGGTTAATGGGATCGAGCCCCTGCAGCGGCTCATCCAGGATTAACAGCGTCGGGTGCTTCACCAGCGCGCGCGCAATCAGCACCAGCCGCTGCTGGCCCCACGACAGGCTATGAAACGGCGCATCGGCCAGCGCATTGTCCATGCCAAGCAGCGCCAGCCACTGGCGCGCCAGCGCTTTCTGCCGATCCGATACCGCCTGATACAGACCGATCGAATCAAAAAAGCCCGAGAGGATCACCGTCCGCACGTTACAGCTGACGCGGTAATCCAGATGCAGGCTGCTGCTGACGTAACCGATATGCTGCTTGATGTCCCAGATGGTTTCACCACTGCCGCGGCGAATACCAAACAGCGTTAAATCATTGCTGTAGCCCTGCGGATGATCGCCGGTGACCAGGCTGAGCAGGGTCGATTTACCCGCGCCGTTGGGGCCGATAATCTGCCAGTGCTCGCCGGGATTGACCTGCCAGTTCAGGCCGTCGATCACCGCGTGATCGTTATACGACACCACGCCGTTGCGCAGGATAACGCGCGGCGCATCTGCCGCCAGCTGCGGCAGCTGATCCGGCTGGTCCGGCTCCGGCAGCGCCATGCCCTGCAGGCGTTCGCTGTGCGCCAGCTGCGCCACCAGCGCTTCGGCGAGAATCGCCTGGCGCGCGCCCACGTGCGTCAGCGTGCACTCCGCCAGCACGCCGACCTGCTGGACAAAATCCGGGATATCGTCAAAGCGGTTCAGCACCAGTACCACGGTGTAGCCGTCGCGATGCAGCTGATGCAGCGTATCGGCGAGGCTGGCGCGCGATGCCACATCCAGACCATCAAAAGGTTCGTCGAGGATCAGCAAATCCGGCTGCGCCATCAGCGCCTGACACAGCAGCGTTTTGCGCGTTTCGCCGGTGGAAAGGTATTTGAAGCGGCGAGTCAGTAAAGCGCTGATGCCAAACTGCTGGGCCAGCGCCTGCGCCCGCGCCTCATCTTTTACTTCATCCTGAATGATCTCCAGCGCGGTGCGGCCGGTGTCATCTTCGCCTTCACTCAGCAGATCGGTATTGTTGCGCTCCCACTCCTGCGTCACCAGCTGTTGCAGCTGCTCCAGCGACAAACGGGTGCGGCGCTGAAAATCCTGCCGCAGCTCGCCCTTTGCCGCCGTCAGCTCGCCGGACAGCGCGCGCGCCAGCGAAGATTTACCGCTGCCGTTGGCACCGACAAAGGCCCAGCTTTCGCCGCTGTGCAGGGTTAAGTCCGGCAGGGTCAGGGTACGGCTATCGCTCAGGTGAAATATGCCTTGCGAAATTTGCAATGAGGCCATGATTTGTTCCGTTTTCTGCATCAAGTCGCTCAGTTGTAGCGAGCCAGCGAAATGAAGTCAAATCATGGCGGCCAGATCAGAGCAGTGTGGCGATGATGGCGTGTTCTGCATTAAAACAGGCGGTCACGGCGCTGCCGGGCTGCAGATTATGCTGGCGAAGCACCTGGCTGGGGACGGTGGCGCACAGCATTTCACCGCCCGTCAGCGCAATCAGCACTTCACTCTGCGTCTCGCCGGGTTCGATGGTGTGGACAAGGCCCGGCAGCTGATTATCGCCCTCGGCGGCGTCAGGCGTCAGGCGGATCCACGGCGCTTTGATCAGCACCAGCACCTCTTTACCGCTGTCGAGCTGCAGCCGCTCCGCGCTGCGTTCGGTCAGAGCCACCTGCAGGCGCGTCACGCCGTCGTTCAGCAGTACCTCAACGTGCTGTTGCACCTGCTGACGATCGCGCGCCTGCACCGTGCCAAACAGCTGGTTGCGCGCGCTGGTTTGCAGGGAAAAGCGGGCGATCGCCGCCAGCAGGCTGTCGAGCGGCAGGCTGTCGTTTTGCAGCACGTCAAAGGCTTTTTGCTGGATCTGCTCCATCAGCTGAAACAGCTGAATCAATCGCTCGCCGTAGCGCGTCAGCCGGGCACCGCCGCCGCCTTTGCCGCCGGTCGCGCGTTCGACCAGCGTCTGATCCGCCAGCTGATTCATCTCATTGATGGCGTCCCAGGCGCTTTTATAGCTGATGCCCGCCAGTCTGGCGCCCTGGCTGATGGAGCCGGTTTCCTGCACGCGCCTGAGCAGCTCAATACGGCGCGGATCGGCAAACAGTTTCTGCTGAAGACGAATGTGAAGAGAGAGTTCTGCCTGCATGTCAGCTCCTTAGGTGAATGCGCCAATTGTAAGGCCTAAAGTAAAAGCACGAAAAGGGCAGTGCCTTTTTTTCTCCAGCCGTTACAATCACTTTTTTACTCTTTGCGCGAGGTTTCCATGCTGGAACTGTTAAAAAGCCTGGCGGTCGCCATCATCATGGTGCCCATCGTGATGGCGATTATGCTGGGTCTGATTTACGGCCTGGGTGAAGTCTTTAACGTCATCTCTAAATTTGGCCGCCGCGACGACCGTCCCGCCAATAGCTCACACCACTGATTTTTAACGCCCGCACGCTGCGGGCGTTTTGCCCTTAACTTCCCGCCGTTTTTGCCGATATAAAGCTCATGACAGCTTTCAGGCTCGCGTTGTATTATCAACTATATAACGTAACCTGGAGCTCTCTATGCAAAATACGCTTTATCACTGGGCGGCGGCAGCCGTGGTCACCGTGTCACTGTCGGGTCAGGCGCTGGCGGCGGAGAAAATTACTGTGTTCGCTGCGGCCTCGCTGACCAACGCGATGCAGCAGATTGCCACGCAATATCAGCAAAAAAGCGGCGTTGAAGTGGTATCCTCGTTCGCTTCCTCGTCGACGCTGGCGCGGCAAATCGAGCAGGGCGCCCCGGCGGATCTGTTTATCTCTGCCGATCAGCAGTGGATGGACGATGCGGTGGCGAAAAACAGCGTGATCGGCAGTACGCGCCACACGCTGCTGGGCAACGATCTGGTGCTGGTGGCGGCAAAAAGCGCTCACGCGCAGCCGGTGACCATCAATGCGCAGACCCCATGGCAGAACCTGCTTAAGGGCGAGCGCCTGGCGGTGGGCGATCCGGATCACGTGCCGGCAGGCATTTATGCCAAAGAAGCGCTGCAAAAGCTGGGCGCGTGGGACACGCTGGCTTCACGGCTCGCACCGGCTAACAACGTGCGTGCCGCGCTGGCGCTGGTGGAGCGCCGCGAAACGCCGTATGGCATCGTGTACGGTTCCGACGCGGTAGCCAGTGATAAAGTGCAGGTGGTCGGACGCTTCCCCGAAGCGAGTCACAAACCCGTAGAGTACCCGATGGCGGTGGTCAGCGATCACCAGAACGCAGCGGTGCAGGCCTTCTATGACTATCTGCAGGGGCCGGATGCCGCTGCCGTGTTTAAACAGTATGGATTTACGCCGAAGAGATGATACTGAGCGATCCCGAATGGCAGGCCGTGTTCCTCAGCCTGAAAGTTTCCTGCGTGGCGGTGCTGTGCAGCCTGCCGTTTGGCATCCTGATGGCCTGGATTCTGGCGCGCTGTCGCTTTCCCGGCAAAACCCTGCTCGATAGCCTGATTCACCTGCCGCTGGTGCTGCCGCCGGTGGTGGTGGGCTATTTGCTGCTGCTGACGCTGGGCCGGCGCGGTCTGATTGGCAGCTGGCTGTACGACTGGTTCGGTATCACCTTCGCCTTCAGCTGGCGCGGTGCGGTGCTGGCCTCCGCAGTGATGGCGTTTCCGCTGATGGTGCGCGCCATTCGTCTGGCACTGGAAGCGGTAGACAGCCGGCTGGAGCAGGCGGCGCGGACCTTGGGCGCGGGCCGCTGGCGGGTGTTTTTCACCATCACGCTGCCGCTGACTTTTCCGGGCATCATCGTGGGCACCGTGCTGGCGTTTGCCCGCTCGCTCGGTGAGTTTGGTGCCACCATTACTTTTGTCTCCAACATTCCCGGCGAAACCCGCACCATCCCGTCAGCCATGTTTACCCTGATTGAAACGCCCGGCGCGGAAGGTACTGCGGCGCGGCTGTGCGCGGTGGCGATTGCGCTGGCGCTGCTGTCGCTGGTGGCCTCGGAGCTGCTGGCGCGCTGGGGCCGCAAGCGGCTGGGAGCGGCCTGATGCTGAAAATCAACATTGCGCAACAGCTCGGTGAGCATCAGCTCAACGTCGATGTGGAGATTCCGGCCAGCGGCATCACCGCGATCTTTGGCGTGTCCGGAGCGGGAAAAACCTCATTAATCAATGCCATCAGCGGTCTGACGCAGCCGCAGAGCGGCCAGATTGCGCTTAACGATCGTCTGTTGTTTGACCGCGACAGCGGTATCAATCTACCGCCGGAAAAACGCCGCATCGGCTACGTGTTTCAGGATGCGCGCCTGTTTCCCCATTATCGCGTGCGCGGCAATCTACAGTATGGCATGGCGCCTAAAATGAAAGCGCAGTTCGGGGCGCTGGTGACGCTGCTGGGACTGGATGCGCTGCTGGATCGCTATCCGGCCTCGCTGTCGGGGGGGGAAAAGCAGCGCGTGGCGATGGGCCGGGCGCTGCTGAGCGCGCCGGATATCCTGCTGATGGACGAACCGCTGGCGTCGCTCGATCTGCCACGCAAGCGCGAGCTGATGCCCTATTTGCAGAAGCTGGCGAAGCAGGTGGAGATTCCGCTGCTGTACGTGAGCCACAGCCTGGAGGAGATTGTCCAGCTGGCGAATCAGGTGCTGGTGCTGGATAACGGTAACGTCAAAGCCTTCGGCGCGCTGGAAAAAGTGTGGGGCAGCAGCGCGATGCGACCGTGGCTGCCGGCGGCCGAGCGCAGCAGCGTGTTGCGCGTGCAGGTGCTGGAGCAGCATCCGGATTACCCGATGACCGCGCTGTCGCTTGGCGATCAGCACATCTGGGTCAGCCGGGTGAATCAGCCGGTGAAAAGCGTACTGCGCATCCGTATCGCCTCGGCGGACGTGTCGCTGGCGCTGCAGCCGCCGCAAAATACCTCGATCCGCAATATCTTACCGGCGCAGGTGGTGGAGCTGCTGGAGCTGGACGACCAGGTCGAAGTGAAGCTGCGCATCGGCGTCAGCGAGCTGTGGGCGCGCATTTCACCGTGGGCGCGCGACGAACTGAATATCCGGCCCGATCAGTGGCTGTATGCGCAGATCAAGAGCGTGTCGATTACCGCGTAACACAAACCGGACGACAGCGCGGTACGTCCGGTCTGCGGATCAGCGCGATTAATCGCGCCGCTACCGGATGTGCCATGGAGCGCTGCAGTAATCACCCGTTGCACCCTCTGGAGCGGCGCGCTTTTTTCCGGTCAACCTGACTGATGCCTTGTGCCGCGACCAGCCTGGCGTTACAGCACCTCCTGGTAGATCACCTGCGCAATGCCCGGCTCAAGGTTAGTACCGATCACTTTGCGCGCGCGTGCTTTGATGGCGTCATCGGCATTGCCCATCGCCACGCCCAGCCCGGCCTGCTCCAGCATGCTGAGATCGTTGTAATTGTCGCCAAACGCCAGCACGTCCTGCATGCTCAGACCCTGGCTCGCCACCCACTGCGCCAGGCGTTTGCCTTTGCTGTTGCCGGCCTGGGCGATGTCGACCTGATCGTGCCAAGACCATTCACACGCCAGACCCAGCTCGCGTTCGGTGCGTTCGGCAAATTGCTGCAGCGCGCGGGTATCCGGATGCGACAGGGCAAATTTCCAGATCGACTGCGCGTCGTGCGCCGCCTGCGCCAGACTCGGCACCTGCACAAACAGCGGGCGCTGCGCTTCCGGCAGCGACTGCGCCCAGTTGAGGGTGCGCGTCACATGGCCGGTCGCTTCCTGGTACAGCATCGCATCATCGACATACAGCAGACCGTGAATATTCTCCTGATCGAGCATCTCAATCACCCGCGCCGCCTGACTTTTCTCCAGCGGATCGGCAGCCAGCACCCGTTGCGCCTGGTAATCGTACAGGTACGTGCCGTTACAGCAGATGGCGGGCGTTGTCAGCTGCAGCGCCTGATAAAACGGATGAATCGCGCAGTGATGGCGACCGGTGACGATCAGCACCTGAACGCCAGCCTGTTGCGCGCGGGCTAAGGCTTCAAGGGATTCTGGCAGGATGGTTTTGTTTGGGGTCAGCAGGGTGCCGTCGAGGTCAAGGGCGATTACGCGGTAGCTCATTACACTTTCCGTCCGGAGTTAGCAAAGCATTAAGTCTACACCCGCCAGCGGCCCTGAGACAAAAAGCAGGGCACAAATCAGCCCAGCGCGCGGCGGTGAAACGCGCTACAGTTACTGTTTTTCATCAGGCAGCGAATAAGGAAAACGCATGAAACAAGTCGTGTATACCGCCAGTCCCGAGAGCCAGCAGATCCACGCCTGGCAGATGCAGGAAGATGGCGCACTGACGTTATTGCAGGTCACGGATGTGGCCGGCCAGGTGCAGCCGATGGTGGTGAGCCCGAAGAAAGATTTTCTCTATGTCGGCGTGCGTCCGAATTTTCGCGTACTGGCGTACCGCATTGCGGCCGACGGTACGTTGAGCCTGGCCGGTGAAGCGCCGCTGCCGGGCAGCCCGACTCACATTTCTACCGACCGCCAGGGCAACTATCTGTTCTGCGGCTCCTATAACGATGCCTGCGTCAGCATCAGCCCGATTGGCAGCGACGGCCTGCCGCAGGCGCCGCTGCAGGTGATTAACGGGCTGGAGGGCTGCCATTCGGCGAATATCGACCTCAGCAACCAGACGCTGTTTGTGCCGGCGCTGAAACAGGATCGCATCTGCCTGTATCAGCTGCAGGCGGACGGCACGCTGGCACCGCGCGCGCAGCCGCAGGTGACCACCGTAGAAGGCGCCGGCCCGCGTCATATGGCGTTCCACCCGAACGGCGCCTATGGCTATGTGGTTAACGAACTGGACAGCACCGTCGACGTCTGGGCGCTGAATAATGTTAACGGCCAGGTCGAGCGCGTGCAGAGCCTTGATATCATGCCGCCAGGCTTCAGCGACACACGCTGGGCAGCGGATATCCATATCACCCCGGACGGTCGCTTCCTGTATGCCTGTGACCGCACCAGCAGCACGCTGACCGTGTTCAGTATCAGTGAGGACGGCTCGGTGCTGACGATTGAAGGTTATCAGCCGACCGAAACTCAGCCGCGTGGCTTTAACATTGACGGCAGCGGTCAGTATCTGGTGGCGGCGGGGCAGAAATCGCATCACATTGAAGTCTATCGCATTGGCGAGCGTGGCCTGCTGCAACCGCTGGCGCGTTACGCCGTGGGTCAGGGGCCGATGTGGGTAGTGATTCACGCGCTGGACTGAGGAACGCTCCTGAGTCATGCAGGGTCGCCATCTACGGCGACCTCTGCCGGGGTGCGCAGCGATGCGCACCTTATGTAATCAGGCGTATTTCACCGTGATCGATGCGCTGGCCAGCGCGTGGAAGTGCACGTTGAAGCCGACCATCGCGCCGCTGGCACCTTCGTCCACCTCAATTTTCTCCACGTCCAGCGCATGCACCGTAAAGATGTAGCGATGCGATTCGCCCTGCGGCGGCGCTGCGCCACCGTAACCGCTCTGGCCGAAATCGGTGCGTGTCTGAATGGCACCCTCCGGCAGTTCCGCCACGCCGGAACCGGCGCCCTGTGACAGCACGGTCACCTCAGCCGGAATATTAGCGACCACCCAGTGCCACCAGCCGGAGCCGGTCGGGGCATCCGGATCGTAGCAGGTCACCACAAAGCTTTTAGTGCCGGCCGGCACTTCATCCCATGCCAGGTGCGGCGACAGGTTATCGCCCTGGTAACCCATGCCGTTAAACACGTGGCGCTCGGGCATTTTATCGCCATCGTTAAAATCCTGGCTCACTACGCGCATGATCTCTCCTTTCCTGTTGTGTACTGCTCTCCATGATGGTGGAAAATGGCGGCGAGTGCCAGCGGTGTCAGGGCTGAAAGTGGCCGTCCACCGCCAGTGCAGCGCTTAACGCCGCCGTCAGTTGCGTCAGCTGTGCGGCAGAAATCAGATAAGGTGGCATCAGGTAAATCAGCTTACCGAACGGGCGAATCCATACGCCGCGTTCCACGAAGAACTGCTGCAGCGCCGCCATGTTCACCGGCTGATGGGTCTCAATCACGCCAATCGCCCCCAGCACGCGCGCATCCGCCACCATCGGATGGTCACGCAGCGGCAGCAGTTCCGTTCGCAGCTGCTGCTCAATCGCCGCCACCTGCGCCGGCCAGTGCCCTTCGTTTATCAGCTTCAGGCTTTCAACCGCCACCGCACAGGCCAGCGGATTGCCCATAAAGGTCGGACCATGCATAAAGCAGCCTGCCGCGCTGCGGCTGATGGTATCGGCGACGTCGCGCGTGGTCAGGGTGGCGGAAAGTGTCAGGGTGCCGCCGGTCAGCGCCTTGCCGAGGCACAAAATGTCCGGCGTGATGCCGGCGTGCTCGCAGGCAAACAGCTTGCCGCTGCGGCCGAAGCCGGTGGCGATCTCATCGGCGATCAGCAACAAACCGTAGCGATCGCACAGCGCCCGCACCTGTTGCAGATAGCGTGGATGGTAAAAGCGCATGCCGCCGGCACCCTGCACGATAGGTTCCAGAATTACCGCGGCAATGCTGCGATGGTGCTGTTCGGCCAGCCGGGCGAAATCGGCAATATCGTTGTCATCCCAGTCATCGTCAAAGCCACACTGCGGCGCGCGGGCGAACAGATGCTCGGGCAGGTAGCCGCGCCACAGGCTGTGCATGGAGTTTTCCGGATCGCAGACCGACATGGCGGCAAACGTATCGCCGTGATAACCGCGCTGCAGCGTGAGGAATTTCTGCCGCGTCTCTCCGCGTCCCAGCCAGTACTGCAGCGCCATTTTCATCGACACTTCGACGGCGATCGAGCCGGAATCGGCGAGGAACACGCACTCCAGCGCCTCGGGCGTCATGGCGATCAGCTGGCGGCTCAGCTCCACGGCTGGCGGATGGGTGATGCCGCCGAACATCACGTGTGACATCTGCGCCATCTGCTGCTGCAACGCCTGATTGAGGCGCGGATGGTTATAGCCGTGGATCGCTGCCCACCACGACGACATGCCGTCGACCAGCTCACGTCCATCGGCCAGCTGCAGCGTGCAGCCGTGCGCGGCCACCACCGGGTAGCACGGCAGCGGATCGCGCATTGAGGTGTAAGGATGCCAGATATGCTGGCGGTCAAAGCGGAGGTCGTCCTGTGTGAACATCTGTCTTGTAAACCATTTTGAAAAGATTTAGTTTACAAGTATAACCACGTTAATCGTCAGGATGAACCCCCTTTTTTGGAGTAAGCAATGGCTAATCGCTGGACACTGGCTCAGGCTCAGGCGCTATTTGATAAACCTTTTCTCGAGCTGATGTTTGAAGCACAGCAGGTGCACCGCCAGCACTTCGACCCGCGTCAGGTGCAGGTCAGCACGCTGCTGTCGATCAAAACCGGCGCCTGTCCGGAAGACTGTAAATACTGTCCGCAGAGCGCGCGTTACAAAACCGGGCTGGAAACCGAGCGCCTGATGGAGGTGGAAGCGGTGCTGGAATCGGCGCGCAAGGCCAAAGCAGCCGGCTCCAGCCGCTTCTGCATGGGCGCAGCGTGGAAAAACCCGCACGAGCGCGACATGCCGTACCTGGAGCAGATGGTGCAGGGCGTGAAAGCCATGGGCATGGAAACCTGCATGACGCTGGGAACGCTCGACCACGATCAGGCGCAGCGGCTGGCCAGCGCCGGGCTCGATTTTTACAACCATAACCTCGACACCTCGCCGGAGTTTTACGGCAGCATCATCACCACCCGTACCTATCAGGAGCGTCTTGATACGCTGGATAAAGTGCGCAACGCCGGCATCAAAGTGTGTTCAGGCGGCATTGTCGGGCTGGGCGAAACGGTTAACGACCGCGCCGGATTGCTGGTGCAGCTGGCCAACCTGCCCACGCCGCCGGAGAGCGTGCCGATTAACATGCTGGTGAAAGTCAAAGGCACGCCGCTGGCGGATAACGATGACGTCGAGCCGTTCGACTTTATCCGCACCATTGCCGTGGCGCGCATCATGATGCCAACCTCGCACGTGCGCCTGTCGGCCGGTCGCGAGCAGATGAGCGAACAGACCCAGGCGATGTGCTTCATGGCGGGTGCCAACTCAATTTTCTACGGCTGCAAGCTGCTGACCACGCCGAACCCGGAAGAGGACAAAGATCTGATCCTGTTCCGCAAGCTGGGCCTGAATCCGGAGCACACCGCCACGACTGCGGGCGATAACGAACAGCAGCATCAGCTCAGCGAGCAGTTGCTGCACGCCGACAGCGCGCAGTTCTATAACGCGGCCGTGTAAATGTGGTCTGAACGTATTGCGCAGGCGCTGACGGCGCAGCGTGCCGCCGACGGCTGGCGGCAGCGGCGGCGCATTGAGCACAACAGCGTGCGTGAAATTACCCTCGACGGGCAGCGCTATCGCCACTTCTCCAGTAATGATTACCTCGGCCTGAGCCAGCATCCGGCGGTGATGACTGCCTGGCAGCAGGGCGTGTGCGAGGCGGGCGTCGGTGCCGGCGCTTCCGGCCACGTCACCGGCTACAGCCGTCACCATGCGCAGCTGGAGCAGCAGCTGGCGACCTGGCTCGGCTACCCGCGCGCGCTGCTGTTTATCTCCGGCTTTGCCGCCAACCAGGCAGTGATCCATCTGCTGGCGCAAAAGTCGGATCGCATTATCGCTGACAAACTGGCGCACGCCTCGCTGCTGGATGCCGCCAGTCACAGTCCGGCAACGCTGCGCCGTTTTGCCCACAACCAGCCGGCCAGCCTGGCGAAACTGCTGGCGACGCGCGCGGAAGGCGGCACGCTGGTGGTGACCGAGGGCGTATTCAGCATGGATGGCGACAGTGCGCCGCTGGCTGAACTTGCCGCCGAAACCCGGCGCGCGGGCGGCTGGCTGCTGGTGGACGATGCGCACGGCATTGGCGTCACCGGTGAGCAGGGGCGCGGCAGCTGCTGGCAGCAGCAGGTGAAACCGGAACTGCTGGTGGTGACCTTTGGTAAAGGCTTTGGCGTCAGCGGCGCCGCGCTGCTGTGTGATGACGCCACCGCAGATTACGTCGAGCAGTTCTCGCGCCATTTAATCTATTCCACCGCCATGCCGCCGGCGCAGTGCTGTGCGCTGCTGGCGGCGCTGCAGCAGATCCAGCAGGGCGACGCGCTGCGCGCGCGGTTGCAGCAAAATATTGCCCGCTTTCGCGCGGGCGCTGCGCAGTTGCCGTGGCAGCTGATGGCCTCTGACAGCGCCATTCAGCCGCTGATCGTTGGCGAAAACCGTGCCGCGCTGGCGCTGGCGCAGCGGCTGGCGCAGGCCGGTTGCTGGGTGAGCGCGATCCGGCCACCGACGGTGCCGCCGGGTACCGCGCGGCTGCGCATTACGCTCACCGCCGCGCATCATCCCGAAGATATCGACGCGTTGCTGGAGGCACTGTATGACGCTGCAGGTGAATAAACAGGCGGTGGCGCAGGCGTTTGGCCGGGCGGCCGCGCACTACGAACAGCATGCCCAGCTGCAGCGCCAGAGCGGCGAGGCGCTGCTGGCGCTGGCGCCGGCCGGATTTGGCCCGCAGCTGCTGGATGCCGGCTGCGGCACCGGCTGGTTCAGCCGCTACTGGCGCGATCGCGGTCGCCAGGTCTGCGCGCTGGATCTGTCACCGGCGATGCTGCAGACGGCGCGCGAACAGCACTCGGCGCACGACTATTTACAGGGCGATATCGACCAGTTACCGCTGGCGGATAACAGCGTCGACGGCGTCTGGAGCAACCTGGCGGTGCAGTGGAGCAGCGATCTGCGCACCGCGCTGCAGCAGTTTCTGCGCGTGACGCGCCCGGGCGGCAGCGTGCTGTTCTCGACGCTGCTCGACGGCTCGCTGCAGGAGGTGCACCAGGCGTGGGCGCAGATCGATGGTCGGCGTCACGCCAATCGCTTCCTCAGCGGCGATGCCTTTGCCCTGGCGACCGCGGGCCTGCCGCTGCGCAGCCAGACGCAGATCGTCACGCTGCATTTCCCCAGCGCGCTCAGCGCCATGCGCTCGCTAAAAGGCATCGGCGCGACGCACTTGCACGATGGGCGACACGCGGCCCTGCTGACGCGCCCGCAGCTGGCGCAGCTGGAGCAGCACTGGCCGCAGGATGCGCACGGCTATCGTCTCAGTTATCACCTGATGTATGGAGTTTTACAAAAATGACACGCTGGTTTATTACCGGAACTGACACCGAAGTGGGCAAAACGGTCGCCAGCGGCGCCCTGTTGCAGGCGGCCAGCGCTGCGGGATTACGCACTGCTGGCTACAAACCGGTGGCCTCCGGCTGCGAGGTCACGCCCGACGGCGTGCGCAACAGCGACGCGCTGGCGCTGCAGCGCTACAGCAGCCTGGCGCTGAGCTATGAGCAGGTAAACCCGCTGGCGTTCATCGAACCGACGTCGCCGCATATCGTCAGCGCAGAAGAGGGCAGACCGATTGAATTTGCGCAGCTCTCCGCTGGCTTACGCGCGCTGGAACAGCAGGCTGAATGGGTGCTGGTGGAAGGCGCGGGCGGCTGGTTCACGCCGTTGTCCGCGACGCAAACTTACGCCGACTGGGTCGCCGCCGAGCAGCTGCCGGTGATTCTGGTGGTCGGCGTGAAGCTCGGCTGCATCAACCACGCCATGCTGACGGCGGAAGCGGTGAAGGCGCGCGGGTTGCGCCTCGCCGGCTGGATTGCCAATGACATCCAGCCGCCGGGTAAGCGACATGCGGAATATCTGGCGACGCTACAACAGCGCATTGCGGCCCCGTTCCTCGGTGAGATTCCGTGGCTGAGCAGCGCGGCACAGCAGGCCGACTGTGGCCGTTACCTTACCCTGCCACAGTAAATGGCGCGGCGGCGCAGCACTCTGCGCCGCACGCTACCAACGCTAGGTGGCCGTTAACCACTTACTCACCGTTACATCATCCAGCTGCGCCACGCTGCCCTGCGCCACGTTGCGGCCACGATGCAGCAGCAGAAAATAGTCTGCCACGCGGCGAATGAACGACACATGCTGTTCCAGCAGCAGAATCGTCAGGCCATAGTCGCGGTTCAGGCGGCGAATCAGATTCCCCATCTCCTCCTCCAGCCACGGCGACATGCCTTCGGTGGGTTCATCGAGGATCAATAGTTTGGGCTGCAGCACCAGCGCGCGCGCCAGGGCCAGCTGCTGCTGCTGATCCATCGGCAGTTCGCCGCTGCGCTGATGACGCAGCGAGTAGAGCGCCGGAAACAGATCGAACACCATCTCGGGAATGGCGCGGCTGCGATCGTCCTGTGCCGCCATCAGCGCAATCAGCAGGTTATCTTCCACGCTCATCTGGGAAAAGATGTGGCGTCCCTGTGGTACGTAGCCGATGCCCATGCGCGCGCGCTGCTCAGCAGGCTGCAGCAGCAGGTTTTCCGGCGGCGCGCCGTCTTCCTGCCAGGTCATCGATCCACTATTAATGGGCAGGCGACCCATAATACAGTTCACCAGCGTGGTTTTGCCCATCCCCGGGCTGCCCAGCACGCCGGTGCAGGTGCCTGGCGGCAGATCGAGATCCACATCCCATAAAATATGGTTCTGACCGTAAAATTGATTCACCGAACGTAAACTCAGCATCTGACATTCTCCTTCCAGATTATTCGCCTGAATGCTCCCGCTCTGTGTCGTCTGGCATACAGTCATGCACAATGGCTATTGGGACACTGCTGTCGCCGGCGGCGCTTGTTCATCCTGCCGGCATGGACTCGTCACTCCACCGTTAATTCACTGCAATTCCCAGGCCAGATCCGCCAAAGCAGCCTCAATCGGGGTAAAAGGCAGCGAAACTCGCCATAATTGATGAGAAAAGCTTAACAATTGCCCACAGTAATAACTCGCCTGCACTTTGACGGTGCTGACTGCTTAACGTTTCTGGTGCATCTGTGCTGTCATAAGGCAGGGACTGAAGAAATAAGTGGCCTTAACGCTGGGCTTTTTCCCGTTACGGCACGATGGGGTACGCCAAAAGAATAGTTAAAGCCGCGCGGGATGATGGAAAAAAAATCGCAAAAAAAATTTTTTCGCACGGCAGGATAAGCGAGGGGAAAATTATACACAGCCGATGGACGTGGGGCTGGATTCAGTTATCCACTATTCCTGTGGATAACCTTGTGCATTAGCGACTGAAAACCGGGCGCAAGCGAGGAAATACGCGGGTTGCATACATAATGCTG
This sequence comes from Pantoea sp. Cy-640, assembly GCF_011752635.1. Classification (NCBI taxonomy): domain Bacteria; kingdom Pseudomonadati; phylum Pseudomonadota; class Gammaproteobacteria; order Enterobacterales; family Erwiniaceae; genus Pantoea; species Pantoea sp. Cy-640. Next base: position 380,705 of record NZ_VWXB01000005.1, read on the forward strand.
CGAAACTGGGCTTTTGAGTCAAAGTCTTTTAAATCAGCAGGTTATTTAAAAGCAAGCCTGAGAATTGTCTGGCTTGTCATCAGACTGCAATTTAATGACGCTCTATTGACAATTGTTAAAAGCGTTGCTCGTCTGGGGATAACCTTGCGCAACAAATGCTTCCGGATTACCGCATAAATTACGCTGAAGCGAATCGCGGCATCTCCCCATCATCGTGCAGTATATCTGTAATTATATCCAGTATTTTTTTCTGGCAAAATCGCCATAGCAGAGTAGAATTACCAGCCTGCCCGCCGACTTCTTCAGCAGGAACCGTAATACCATGAGTAAAGCCTTTAAACTCAACTCCGCTTTCAAACCTTCAGGCGATCAGCCTGAGGCGATTCGTCGCCTTGAAGAAGGGCTGGAGGATGGACTGGCGCATCAGACGCTGCTGGGGGTTACCGGTTCAGGAAAAACCTTTACCATCGCCAACGTCATTGCCGATCTCAACCGGCCGACCATGGTTATGGCTCCGAATAAAACGCTGGCGGCACAGCTGTATGGCGAGATGAAAGAGTTCTTTCCGGATAATGCCGTCGAGTTCTTCGTCTCCTACTACGACTACTATCAGCCGGAAGCCTACGTGCCCAGTTCGGATACCTTCATCGAGAAAGATGCGGCGGTAAACGAGCACATTGAGCAGATGCGTCTCTCTGCCACTAAAGCGATGCTGGAGCGCCGCGACGTGATTGTGGTGGCGTCGGTTTCTGCTATCTACGGCCTGGGCGATCCCGATCTCTACCTGAAAATGATGCTGCATCTGACGCGCGGCATGATCATCGACCAGCGCAGCATTCTGCGCCGCCTCGCCGAACTGCAGTACACCCGCAACGATCAGGTTTTCCAGCGCGGCACCTTCCGCGTGCGCGGCGAAGTGATCGATATCTTCCCGGCGGAATCCGATGACATTGGTCTGCGTGTAGAGCTGTTTGATGAAGAGGTTGAGCGCCTGTCGCTGTTCGACCCGCTGACCGGCCAGGTGATCTCGGTGATTCCGCGTTTCACCATCTACCCGAAAACGCACTACGTCACGCCGCGCGAGCGTATTCTGCAGGCGATGGAAGAGATTAAGGATGAGCTGGCGGTGCGGCGCAAAGTGCTGCTGGAGAACAACAAACTGCTGGAAGAGCAGCGCATCACCCAGCGCACCCAGTTCGACCTCGAAATGATGAACGAACTCGGCTACTGTTCGGGCATTGAAAACTATTCGCGCTATCTCTCCGGACGCGGACCCGGCGAGCCGCCGCCGACGCTGTTTGATTACCTGCCGGCGGATGGCCTGCTGGTGGTCGATGAATCCCACGTGACTATTCCGCAGATTGGCGGCATGTATCGCGGTGACCGCGCGCGTAAAGAGACGCTGGTGGAGTACGGTTTCCGCCTGCCGTCGGCGCTGGACAACCGTCCGCTGCGCTTTGAAGAGTTTGAAGCGCTGGCACCGCAGACCATTTACGTCTCGGCCACGCCAGGTAACTACGAGCTGGAGAAATCGGGCGGCGACGTTATCGATCAGGTGGTGCGGCCTACCGGTCTGCTCGATCCGATCCTTGAGGTGCGTCCGGTGGCGACCCAGGTCGACGATCTGCTGTCGGAGATCCGCAAGCGCGTCGAAATCAACGAGCGCGTGCTGGTCACTACGCTGACCAAGCGCATGGCCGAAGACCTCACCGAGTATCTTGAAGAGCACGGCGAGAAGGTGCGCTATCTGCACTCCGACATTGATACCGTTGAGCGTATGGAGATCATTCGCGATCTGCGTCTCGGGGAGTTTGACGTGCTGGTGGGGATCAACCTGCTGCGCGAAGGGCTGGATATGCCGGAAGTGTCGCTGGTGGCGATTCTGGACGCCGATAAAGAGGGCTTCCTGCGCTCCGAGCGCTCGCTGATTCAGACCATCGGACGCGCGGCGCGTAACGTCAACGGCAGAGCGATTCTCTACGCAGATAAGATCACGCCGTCGATGGCGCGGGCGATGGAAGAGACCGAGCGCCGCCGCGAGAAGCAGCAGCGTTATAACGAAGAGCGGGGCATTGTGCCGCAGGGCCTGAACAAGAAAATCACCGATATTCTTGAGCTGGGCAAAAACGTGGTGAAAACGCGCGGCAAAGGTAAAACGACTTCACGCACTGCCGCCGAAGCTGAGGCCAGCTATCTGGCGCTCACGCTACAGGCCATGCAGAAGAAGATCCACGAGCTGGAAGGGCAGATGCAGCAGCACGCGCAGAACCTGGAGTTCGAAGAGGCCGCGCGGGTGCGCGACCAGCTGCACGAGCTGCGTGAACTGTTTATCGCCGCCTCTTAATGTGAAGCCGGCGGTCGCGTTGCGCGCCGGCTAAACCGCCTGAATGGCATGCTCCAGCGCGCGGCGCAGCAGCTGGCGGTCGTGACGATAGCGGATATCTGCGGCTTCCAGCGGTTCGCGCACGATCAACCGCTCAGTGACGCCGCGCGTGTCTGCTGACGGGCCGACCACTACAGCGTCAATCACCCGTTTGCCAATGGCTTTTTCCATCATCGCCAGCTTGTCGGCGACCGTCAGGCTGGCCGCCGCCGGACTCAGTTCGCGCCCGAGATTACCGATGAACACCATGGTGGCGGGCGTCCGGCGCAGCGCGCGTGCCATCTCCTCCATCAGCAGAATCGGCATCAGGCTGGTGTAAAAGCTGCCGGGACCAATCAGGATCAAATCGGCCTCGGCGACGGCGTCCAGCGCTTCACGCGTCGGCACCACATTAGGGTGCAGCATCAGCTCTTCCGGCGCCTGCTTCATTTCGTCAATCGCCGTTTCACCGTACACCATATTGCCTTCGCTATCCTGCGCGACCAGGTCCACCGGCTGCTCCGACATCGGAATCAGAAACGCATCCACCTTCAGCAGATTGCGGATAATATTGATGGCTTCCAGCGGACGCACGCTGAGGTGATCGAGCGCTTTCAGGATCAGATTGCCCAGATTATGCCCGGCCAGTTCGCCGTTGCCGGTAAAGCGATACTCGAACATGGCAGAGGCCACGCTGGGTTCGGTGATCAGCTGATTAATGCAGTTGCGCATGTCGCCCCAGGCAATGCCGCCTTCTGAACGGCGTATGCGGCCGGTGGATCCACCGTTGTCGGTGGTGGTGACGATGCCGGTCAGGCGTGAGCCCAGCGGCGCCAGCGCCGACATCACGCGGCCAAGGCCGTGGCCGCCACCGAGTGCCACCACGCGATCCAAATCTGCCAGGGTACGATTCATGCTGCTCCTTAAAACGCCGCACGTGAGGTGCAGACGGCGTTCAACTGATGTGTATCAATATCTGTCGCGCATTTTACCGTATCCTGTCGCGAAAATGCGGTGAAATAACGTTATGTATCAATATATATAGCGATAAATGCCGATGGATGCGAGCGTCAAATCGCGCTACCATTTGCTTTAACCGTGTTGTCCACAATGACAACAGACTCCCAAGCCTTGCGTTCCTAAGTCGTGTGATATGGATGCCTGGCCGCAGCCGCGAGCTGCCAGGGTGCAGAAAGAAATGACTGCATCTCCCGTACTTTGGAAAGGTGTTCAGGTGCCACAATTTACAGATGCCTATGCGCGCAGCTTTTATTATCTGCGCCTGTCGGTCACGGATGTGTGTAACTTCCGTTGTACCTACTGCCTGCCCGACGGCTACCGGCCGAACGGCGTGCACAACAAAAGTTTTCTCTCGCTGGATGAGATTCGTCGCGTGACGCGTGCCTTTGCGGCGGCGGGCACCGAAAAAGTGCGCCTGACCGGCGGCGAACCCTCGATGCGGCGCGACTTCACCGATATCATTGCCGCCGTGCGCGACAACGCGGCAATCCGCCAGATCGCCATGACCACCAATGGCTACCGCATGGCGCGCGACGTCGGCGCCTGGCGTGCGGCAGGCCTCACCCATATCAATGTCAGCGTCGACAGCCTCGACGCACGGCAGTTTCACGCCATTACCGGGCAGAACAAGTTTCACGAAGTCATGGCGGGGATTGATGCGGCCTTTGATGCCGGTTTCAGCACCGTCAAAGTCAACAGCGTGTTGATGCGCGACGTCAACAGCCACAGCCTGGAGACCTTTCTGGCGTGGATCCGCACCCGGCCGATTCAGCTGCGCTTTATCGAGCTGATGGAAACCGGCGAGGGCGGCGATCTGTTCCGCCGTCATCATGTGTCCGGCGAGGTGATTCGCGATCAGCTGATCATGCAGGGCTGGCAGCGCCAGCCGCGCGGCCGCAGCGATGGTCCGGCCCAGGTGTTCCGCCATCCGGATTATCAGGGTGAAGTCGGCCTGATCATGCCGTATGAAAAAGATTTCTGCGCCAGCTGTAATCGCCTGCGCGTATCGGCGATCGGTAACCTGCATCTGTGCCTGTTTGGCGACGGCGGCGTGCCGCTGCGCGATCTGCTGGCCTCCGACGATCAGCAGGCCGAGCTGCAGGCGCGCATCGCTCACAGCCTCGGGCAGAAGAAGCAGACGCATTTCCTGCATCAGGGCAATACCGGCATCACGCAGAACCTCTCCTTCATTGGTGGCTAAACACAGGAGTTACGGCCATGGGTAAACCTTCCGGCGATTTTGTCGCCTTAAATGCGGCGGTGATGACCGTCTCTGACAGCCGCGACGCCAGCAGTGACAGCTCCGGCGACTATCTGCGTGAGGCGCTGACCGAAGCCGGGCATCAGGTGGTTGATCACGCCATCGTCCCGGACAACCGTTATCGCATCCGCGCCACGGTGTCGCGCTGGATCGCCAGTGAAGATGTGCAGGTGGTGCTGATTAACGGCGGTACCGGCTTTAACAGTAAAAACAGTACGCCGGAAGCGCTGCTGCCGCTGCTGGACCGCGAAATTGACGGCTTTGGCGAACTGTTCCGCATGATCTCCTACGAGGAGATCGGCAGCGCGACGCTGCAGTCACGCGCGGTGGCCGGCCTGGCTAACCAGACGCTGATTTTTGCCGTGCCGGGCTCAACCGGTGCCTGCCGCAGCGCGTGGGAGCGGATCATCGAAGCCCAGCTGGATGCGCGTACGCGTCCGTGTAATTTTGTCTCACATTTGAAGAAGTTATAAGTATGTCCTCGTTAACCCATATCAACGCGGCCGGCGAAGCCCACATGGTGGACGTCTCCGGTAAAACTGACACCGTGCGAGAAGCGCAGGCGGAAGCGCTGGTGCTGATGCAGCCTGCCACGCTGCAAATGATCCTCGACGGCAGCCATGACAAAGGCGATGTTTTTGCCACCGCACGCATTGCCGGTATTCAGGCGGCGAAGCGCACCTGGGAACTGATTCCGCTGTGCCATCCGCTGATGCTGAGCAAAGTCGAGGTGACGCTGGTGGCTGAGCCGGAGCACAGCCGCGTACGCATTACCTCGCGCTGTCGCCTGAGCGGCAAAACCGGCGTGGAAATGGAAGCGCTGACCGCCGCCTCGGTCGCGGCGCTGACCATCTACGACATGTGCAAAGCGGTGCAGAAAGATATCGTCATCGACCAGCTGCGGCTGCTGAGCAAAAGCGGCGGTAAATCCGGTGATTTCCAGGCGGTGCGCCATGATTAAGGTGCTGTTTTTTGCCCAGGTGCGCGAACTGACCGGCACCGCCGCGCTGGATCTGGCGGCAGAGTATGCTGATGTCGCCACGCTGCGCGCTGCGCTGGCGCAGAAAAGCGATCGCTGGGCGCTGGCGCTGGAGTCCGGCAAGCTGCTGGCGGCGGTGAATCAGACGCTGGTGCCGATGAACCATCCGCTGCGCGCCGGCGATGAAGTGGCGTTCTTCCCGCCGGTTACCGGAGGCTGAGCATGACAACCCGAATTCGCGTCGGCAGCGCGCCGTTTAACGTTGGCGACGAGTATGCGCTGCTGGCGGCGCATGACAGCGACGGCGCGGTCGTCACCTTCACCGGCAAAGTCCGCAATCACAATCTCGGCGACAGCGTGGCCGCGCTAACGCTGGAGCACTATCCCGGCATGACGGAAAAAGCGCTGGAGGAGATTGTGGCGGATGCGCGTCAGCGCTGGGCGCTGCAGCAGGTGACGGTGATTCATCGCGTGGGCGAACTGTTCCCCGGTGAGGAGATCGTGTTCGTTGGCGTCAGCAGCGCCCATCGCGGCAGCGCCTTTGCCGCCAGTGAATTCATCATGGATTACCTGAAAACCCGCGCGCCGTTCTGGAAGCGCGAAGCCACCGCGCAGGGTGATCGCTGGGTCGATGCCCGCGACAGCGACCATCAGGCCGCCGAACGCTGGAACTAGCGCGCAAAATCCGCCTGCGCTGATAGCCGCCAGACCACGAAAACGGTAAGGTACGGTTTTTGCTGGCTTATCAGGGAGCAGGATGAACACCAACACGATATTACGCGGCGCAGCGCTACTGGCTGCGCTGGTGCTGGCCGGATGCAGCACCAAAAAGGAGCCGCAGCTGCCGGCCCGCCAGCCCGCTGACGTGAAAGCGCAGATTCAGCAATTGCTGCCCGCCCATGTGACGCAAAAATCGGCCTGGGCCGACGACATCTATACCGCGCTGCGCGTGCAGCACATCGACGCCAGCGCCAGCAACATTTGCGCGGTGATCGCCGTGACCGATCAGGAATCTAACTTCAGCGCCGATGCCACCGTGCCGGGTCTGCCAAAAATCGCCTGGGCGGAAATTGACCGCCGCGCCGCCAGCGTGCACGTGCCGGCGTTTCTGGTGCGCACCGCGTTACTGATCAAATCCTCCAATGGCGAGAGCTACGCGGCACGTCTCGATAAGGTGCACAGCGAGAAAGAGCTGAGCGCCATTTTCGATGACTTTATCGATATGGTGCCGATGGGGCAGAAGTTGTTCGGTAATCTCAACCCAATCCACACCGGCGGGCCGATGCAGGTCAGCATTGCCTTTGCCGAAGCGCATGCGCAGGGCTATCCATACCCGATTGACGGTTCAATCCGGCGCGAAGTGTTCAGCCGGCGCGGCGGTATCTACTTCGGCACGCTGCACCTGCTGGGCTATCCGGTGGAGTACAGCCAGCCGCTGTACCGCTTCGCCGACTTCAACGCCGGCTGGTACGCCAGCCGCAACGCCGCGTTCCAGGCTGCGGTGGCGCGTGCCAGCGGCATCAAACTGGCGCTGGACGGCGACCTGATCCGCTACGGCAGCAAACAGGCGAGTGCCACCGAACTGGCGGTGCGCACGCTGGCGAAACAGCTGGACATGAGCCCGCGGGAAATTCGCCGCGATCTGGAGAAGGGCGACAGCGAAAGCTTCAGCGACAGCACGCTGTGGAAACAGACCTTTATCCTCGCCGATAAGATGGCGGGAAAACGTCTGCCGCGCGAAGTGCTGCCGGGCATTAAGCTGGAGAGCCCGAAAATTACCCGTAATCTCACCACCGCGTGGTTTGCCCAGCGGGTTGACGGGCGATATCAGCAGTGTATGACGCGCCGTTGACGATCGGTGGTGTACACTTCACACTGACGTTATCAGTAACTTTTAAAGAGGTGCATCATGGATCGATATCCACGTAATGGTTCAATCGTGCAGCAGGCATCGACCGGGCTGCAAACCTATATGGCGCAGGTGTATGGCTGGATGACCTGCGGTTTACTGCTGACGGCATTTGTGTCGTGGTTTGCCGCGCGCACGCCTGCCGTCATGGAGCTGGTGTTTGCCAATCGCATCACCTTCTTCGGCCTGATTATCGCGCAGCTGGCGCTGGTGTTCGTGCTTTCCGGCATGGTGCAGCGCATGAGCGGCGCCGTGGCGACCGGGCTGTTTATGCTCTATTCCGCGCTGACCGGGCTGACAATGGCGAGTATTTTCCTTGTTTATACCTACTCGTCGATCGCCAGTACCTTCTTTGTTACCGCGGGCATGTTTGGTGCCATGAGCTTTTACGGCTACACCACTAAACGCGACCTGAGCCGCTTCGGCAGCCTGCTGTTTATGGCGCTGATCGGCATTCTGCTGGCGTCGCTGGTGAACTTCTGGCTGAAAAGCCCGGCGCTGATGTGGGCGATTACCTATATCGGCGTGGTGGTGTTTGTGGGCCTGACGGCTTATGACACGCAGAAGCTGAAAGCCATCGGTGAGGGCATTGATGTTAACGATAAAGAGAATCTGCGCCGCTTCTCCATCATGGGCGCGCTGACGCTGTATCTCGATTTCATCAACCTGTTCCTGATGCTGCTGCGGATTTTCGGTAACCGTCGCTAAAAGTAACCAGCCATTAAGGCTGTGAAAATAATCGCGCCGCTACGGCAAGGTGAACGGTTTGTACTTATCAGCCCGTTTCACCTTCTCCGTAGCGGCGCAATGTATTAAGCGTTATTCAGCCTCCGCCTGGCACGCCTTATCGCGCCGCCATCTTGCGCTCATTCTTCTGCCGTAAATGCTTCGCGCGGCTCTCCAGCCACAGATACAGCACCAGTGCCAGCAGCAGCGGCAGAATAAAATAGAGCACGCGATAAGCCAGCAGCGCGGCGATAATCTCACCGTGCGAAGCATGCTGGCCGCTGAGCAGCGCGAGGAACACCGCTTCCAGCACGCCAATGCCCGCCGGAATATGAATAATCACCCCGGCAATACTGCTGATTAACAGCACGCCCAGCACGATGGGATAATCCACTTCACGCGCCAGCAGCAGCCAGATAATGGTGCCCATCACCATCCAGTTGGCGCAGGAAACGGCAAACTGAAACAGCGCCATGCGCAGTGAGGGCAGCTGCAGATGCTGGCCCTTTACCGTCCAGCGGCGCTTCTTCGCGAAAGCACAGGCCCACAGATAAACCGCCACCATCGCCAGCAGTACCGCACCAATCACCCGTAGCGTGCCTTCGCCGATGAACCAGCCGGGCGGAATCGGCACCATACCGGAGACAAACACTACGCCGCCAAGCAAAATGTAGCCGAGCCAGTTGGTGGCAATACTCAGTGAAAAGATGCGCGTGATAGTGCCGCCGGGCAGGCCGAGGCGCGAATAGAGGCGATAGCGCATCGCCACACCGCCCACCCAGGTGCTCAGCGTCAGGTTAAAGGCGTAACAGATGAATGACACCAGCATCACCTGACGTTTCGCCAGCTTATGCCCGCAGTAGGCGCGGCCAATCAAATCGTACAGACCATAGGTGAGGTAGCTCACCACCACTAACGCGGCGGCGCTCAGTACCACGTAGCGGTTATAGCCGACGATGACCTTATACACGTCCTCCCAGTTCACCTTGCGTGCGTAAACCACCAGCAGCACGATCACCGCAATGAAGAACAGCCAGGTAAGAATTTTTTTCGCTAACTGCCAGCGCGGGTTCTTTTTGCTCATCAGGGTTTCGCTCCTTCGTTATCGGCTTCAACCCGGTCCTGGGTTTCCATTTCCGGCTGCACCGGCGGATCGACCTGAGACAAATGGGGCGTATGGGCAGGCAGCCAGCCGGCGATGGCCGGGAAATGGCGCAGGAAATGGAACACGATGACGCTTTTGGTCAGCTGCCACCAGGTGCGCGGCGGCAGTTTGTCTTCATCGACGCGCACGCAGTCCGCAGCCAGCAGTTGCTCAAGGTTATCGCGCAGCGTCTGGTTGAAGGCGTGGTCGTGAATAATCAGGTTGGCTTCGAGATTCAGCGACAGGCTGAGTGGGTCGAGGTTGCTGGAACCGACCGTTGACCATTGCTGATCCTGCACCGCCACTTTGCCATGCAGCGGGCGGCGGCAGTATTCGTACACTTCAACGCCAGCATCCACCAGATAGTTGTACAGCAGCTCGGCGCCGACTTTGACAATCGGCATGTCCGGTTCACCCTGCACAATCAGCCGCACGCGCACACCGCGCTGGGCCGCGCTGCGCATTTCCCGCAGCAGGCGATAGCCGGGGAAGAAGTAGGCGTTGGCGATAATCACATCCTGCTTCGCCTTGCGCAGCATATCGAGATAGTGCTGTTCGATGTCATCGCGGTGCTCATCGTTATCGCGGTAGACAAACAGCACCTGCGCATCCCCGGGCAGGGCGTTCACCGCCAGGCGCTGGGAGCGCGCGCCCCACCAGCGGCGCGTCACCTGTTCGCTGCCGATCGCCTGCTGTACATAGCGCGCGATATCCAGCACCACCGGCCCTTTCACCTCCACGGCGTAATCCTGCTTGGCTTCCGGTCCGTAATCGGTGTTGTGCTCGGCGGAGAAATTGATACCGCCGACAAACGCAATCTCCTCATCAATCACCACAATTTTGCGATGCAGACGGCGGAACACGTTGGTTCGCATGCCCATCACCAGCGGACGCGGATCGTAATAGATAAAGCGCACGCCTGCTTCGGTCAGGCTGTTGATGTACTGGGTGGAAAGATCCGGCGAGCCGTAGCCATCCACCATCACTTCCACCTTAACGCCGCGCTGCGCGGCGGCCAGCAGATCGCGGTGCAGCGCCTTACCGACCTCATCTTCAAACAGGATAAACGTCTCCAGCAGCAGCGTACGCTGGGCGCGCTGAATCCCGCCGGAGACGCGCGGAAAGAATTGATCGCCATTTTCCAGCAGCCGCAGCTGGTTACCTTCGCGCCAGCTGAAATTCATAGAAAGATCTCCACGGCCAGCGGGGCATGATCGGACAGATGTGACCAGGGTTTCACCGGCAGCGCCCACGGCTGGCTCACCGACGCATTACGGATATAGATCCGATCGAGACGCAGCAGCGGAAAGCGCGCCGGGAAGGTGCGCGCCGGGCGACCGTTTTTCATGCTAAACACCTCCTGCAGACCGGCTCCGCGCTGTAAAAATCGATTAGCGCGTACCTGCCAGTCATTAAAATCGCCGGCCACCACCAGGGGCGCATCCGGTGGCAGCGACTCAATCAGTTCACACATCATGCGCATCTGCGCCAGACGGTGCTTCTCTTTCAGGCCGAGATGCACGCACAACGTGTGAATCGGTTCCGGCCGATCCGGCAGGCTGATCTGGCAGTGCAACATGCCGCGTTTCTCACTGCCGGCGACAGAAATATCGCGGTTTTGGTATTCGGTGATCGGAAAGCGTGACAGTATCGCGTTGCCGTGATGGCCCTCGGGATAGACCGCGTTGCGGCCGTAAGCGAAATCGTGCCACATGGTGTCGGCAAGGTATTCGTAGTGCGAATTTTCCGGCCAGTTTTCAATGTGTGCGGAGTGGATGGCGTGCGTGCCCATCACCTCCTGTAAAAAGACGATATCCGCCGAGGTCGCGCGCACTGCGTCGCGCAGTTCCGGCAGGATAAAGCGACGGTTAAAGCTGGTGAACCCCTTATGGGTATTGATCGTCAGGACTTTAAATGAAGATCCTTGCGTGTTTTGTGGCATACTGCGACGCGCTCCTTTTCATCATCAACAGAACAAAGTGTAGTCTTTGTCACAAATGGGTGGTGCTGGAGACAGAAAATTAGGGTGTTATCCGAAATTTGCTTTACATTGAGGAAATCCGTCTGGCTGCGGTCAGATACACTTGGGCGACCTGTTGGGTCTGCCAGGAGAAGAGAATGAAATGGTCTAATCGTGTTCAGATTGTTACCGGTCAAACCTGCCTGCATATTGCGACCCACCTGCTGGTGATCGCGGCGCTGGTGTGGGGCTGGAAACATAAGGCACTGGTCGAAGTGAGCAGTACCCTGGTGGCAGCTTATGCGCTGGTGTTCATCACCATGCTGGCCCTGCAGCGTAGTGCCCGTTTGCGCCGCTTTGGTGACTCTCTGGAAGAAGTAACGACGACATACTACTTCGGCGCGGCGATGCTTACGCTGTTCCTGATTTCACGCTTCATCCACAACAATCTGCTGATTGGTTGTCTGGGCGTGGTGATGCTGGTGGGCCCGGCGCTGGTGTCGCTGCTGGCCAAAGAGCCACCGCAGCGCGTGCAGAAAAAACGCAGCTAAGCGGACGTGCCAGCAAGAAAAGAGGAGCCCACTGCGGCTCCTTTTTTATGCGCTACCGCGCAGCGGCCCATCGCCCTCACGTTTTGCTGGTCGCGGTTCTTGCGGAAAGCTGCTACACTGCCGCTCTTACGCATGGTAGTTTGTGCCCTTTTCACACGCAGGCCTTGAGGCTGCGTCATATCCCCCCTGAAAACTACATCGCGCAGCGCGATCAGGGCGGTTCGGAGTAATACACCTGCATGTCTTTTGACTCTCTCGGCTTGAATGCCGATATTTTGCGTGCGGTAGCAGAACAGGGCTACCGTGAACCGACGCCAATCCAGCGTCAGGCGATTCCCGTGGTGCTGGCCGGTCGTGACCTGCTGGCGAGCGCCCAGACCGGCACGGGTAAAACCGCCGGTTTCACGCTGCCTCTGCTGCAGCGTCTGTCAGAAAAACCGGCAGCGGCGCGTGGTCGCCGTCCGGTACGTGCGCTGATCCTCACTCCAACCCGTGAACTGGCGGCGCAGGTTGGCGAAAACGTACGTGAATACAGCCAGTACCTCAATATGCGTTCGCTGGTTGTGTTCGGCGGCGTCAGCATTAATCCGCAGATGATGAAACTGCGCGGCGGCGTCGATGTACTGATCGCCACGCCGGGGCGTTTGCTCGATCTGGCGCACCAGAATGCGGTCGATCTGTCGCAGGTGGAAATCCTGGTGCTGGACGAAGCGGATCGCATGCTCGACATGGGCTTCATCCACGATATTCGCCGCGTGCTGGCAAAACTGCCGGCCAAACGGCAGAACCTGCTGTTCTCTGCCACCTTCTCGGACGAGATCAAAGCGCTGGCGGAAAAACTGCTCACCAACCCGGAACAGGTGGAAGTGGCACGCCGCAACACCGCTTCCGAGCAGGTGTCGCAGCAGGTGCATTTTGTCGATAAGAAGCGCAAACGGGAACTGCTGTCGCTGATGATTGGTCGCGACAACTGGCAGCAGGTGCTGGTGTTCACCCGCACCAAGCACGGTGCTAACCACCTCGCTGAGCAGCTCAACAAAGATGGCATCACTGCCGCCGCGATCCACGGCAACAAGAGCCAGGGCGCGCGTACCCGTGCGCTGGCCGACTTCAAAACCGGCGGCATTCGCGTGCTGGTGGCAACGGATATTGCCGCGCGCGGTCTGGATATCGAAGAGCTGCCGCATGTGGTCAACTACGAGCTGCCGAACGTGGCGGAAGATTACGTGCACCGCATCGGCCGTACCGGTCGTGCCGCGGCTACCGGTGCTGCGCTGTCGCTGGTGTGCGTGGACGAGCACAAGCTGCTGCGTGATATCGAGCGCCTGCTGAAGCGGGAAATTCCGCGCATTGCGCTGCCGGGCTTTGAGCCGGATCCGAGCATCAAGGCGGAGCCGATTCAGAATGGCCGTCAGCAGCAGCCACGCGGACGTGGCCAGGGCCGCGCGCCGGGGCAGGGTGCTGACGCACCGCGCAGCCGCAGCGGCGGCAATGGTCAGCGTGCCAGCGCCGGTAACGGCGGCGCGCGTCCACAGGGCGAGGCGCGTGCACCGCGTCGTCCGGGCAACAACGGCCCGGCTGCAGGTAACGCGGGTAAACCGGCGCGCTCACGTCGTCCGGCAGCGAAGAGCAACGGGAACGCGTAACGGTATGCGGGTTTTACTGGCGCCCATGGAAGGCGTACTGGATTCGCTGGTACGTGAACTGCTCTCCGGCGTGAATGACTATGACCTGTGCGTCACTGAGTTTTTACGCGTGGTCGATCAGCTGCTGCCGGTAAAATCCTTCTACCGTTTGTGTCCGGAACTGCACCATCACAGCCGGACGCCCTCCGGCACGCGCGTGCGCATGCAGCTGCTGGGCCAGTATCCTGAGTGGCTGGCAGAAAACGCCGCACGCGCGGTGGAGCTGGGCTCGTGGGGCGTTGACCTCAACTGCGGCTGCCCGTCGAAGCTGGTGAACGGCAGCGGCGGCGGTGCGACGCTGCTGAAAGATCCGGAGCTGATCTATCGCGGTGCCAGAGCGATGCGCGAGGCGGTGCCCGCTCATCTGCCGGTCACGGTGAAAGTGCGGCTCGGCTGGGATTCGGGCGCGCGGCGTTTCGAGATCGCCGATGCGGTGCAGCAGGCCGGTGCCAGCGAGCTGGTGGTGCATGGCCGGACCAAAGAGGACGGCTATCGTGCAGAGAGCATCAACTGGCAGGCGATTGGTGAGATTCGCCAGCGTCTGACAATTCCGGTGATCGCTAACGGCGAAATCTGGAACTGGCAGGATGCGCAGGATTGCCTGCGCATTACCGGCTGCGACGCGGTCATGCTCGGGCGCGGCGCGCTCAATGTGCCTAACCTGGGGCGCGTGGTGAAATACAACGAAGCCCCGATGCCGTGGTCGCAGGTGGTTGAGCTGCTGCTGCGCTACACCCAGCTGGAGAAGCAGGGTGATACCGGCAACTATCACGTTGCGCGCATCAAGCAGTGGCTGGGCTATCTGCGCAAAGCCTACCATGAGGCCGACGGCCTGTTCAGCGAGATCCGCACGCTGCGTGTCTCCGCCGAGATTGCCAGCGCCATCGAACGCCATGCCGCACGCATGGCCCAGGTGTCCTGCATCTGAACCTGAGCGGTGGTACCTGAACCGTCAGGTCCGCCGCGTTAACGGGCAAGCCAGCGATCACCCGGTGAAAGCGTGCGCTGCCGCCATGTTTTATAACAAAAAAAGCCGCGATCCTTAGTTTGCTAACCGGTATAGTGAACCTTCGCTTTCACCACGTTTCTGACGCCATCTTCCATGTCTGACGCCGCTGTACTGAGTAATGCTCAGTTAAATAAACGCATCCTCTCCGTCATCGTTTTCACCTTCTTTTGCTACCTGTCCGTCGGGTTGCCGCTGGCGGTGCTGCCGGGGTTTGTGCATAACCAGCTGGGCTTCAGCTCGTTTATCGCCGGGCTGATCATCAGTCTGCAATATTTCGCCACGCTGCTCAGTCGCCCGCACTCTGGCCGGCTGGCCGATCGCTACGGCCCGAAACGCGTGGTGATGATGGGGCTGGTGTGCTGCGGCATGAGCGGCGTGCTGTCGATCATTGCCGCGCTGTGCAGCGGTGCGCCGCTGCTGAGCCTGACGCTGCTGGCGCTGGGGCGGCTGTTTCTCGGCGTCGGGGAAAGTTTCAGCAGTACCGGCTCGACGCTGTGGGGCATGAACATCGTTGGCCCGCGGCAAACCGCGCGGGTCATTTCGTGGAACGGCGTGGCGACTTATTTTGCCATGGCGATTGGTGCGCCGCTGGGCGTGCTGCTGAATCAGATTTTTGGCATCAGCGGCTTTGCCGGTCTGGTCGCGCTGATGGGGGCGATCGGCTTCTGGATGGCCTCCGGCAAGCCGGCGGTCAGCGTCAGCGCCGGCGTGCGCATTCCGTTTCATCGCGTGGTCAGCCGCGTCTGGCTGTTTGGCCTGGCGCTGGGATTTGGCACCATCGGCTTTGGCGTAATCTCCACCTTCATTACCCTCTATTTCGCCAGTCGCGACTGGAGCGGCGCGGCGTTCGCGCTGACGCTGTTCAGCCTCGGCTTCGTGCTGGTGCGGCTGGCGTGCGGGCGCTATATCACGCGCTTCGGCGGGCTGCAGGTCTCGCTGATCTCCTTCGTGCTGGAGGGGGCCGGTCTGCTGCTGATTTGGCAGGCGGACAGCAGCTGGCTGGTGGATATTGGCGCTTTCCTCACCGGTGGCGGTTTCTCGCTGGTGTTCCCGGCGCTGGGCGTGGAAGCGGTGAAGCGGGTACAGCAGCAGGATCAGGGATCGGCGCTCGGGACCTATTCGGCGTTTCTCGATTTGGGGCTGGGGTTGACCGGACCAGTGGCGGGGCTGTTAATCGGCCACTGGGGCATGCAGTCGGTGTATCTGGCGGCAGCACTGATGGTGCTGGGCGCGTTCCTGATTACGCTGCGCCTGCACCAGCAGTCTTCAGAGCCTATCAGGCCAGATGAATAAACAGCGCATACAGCAGCCCTGACAGCAGCACCGATACCGGCAGCGTCAGCACCCACGCCAGCGCCAGATTACGCAGGGTGGCGAGCTGCAGGCCGGATCGGTTGGCCGCCATGGTACCGGCCACGCCGGACGACAGCACATGGGTGGTCGACACCGGTAAACCAAAGGCATCGGCCGCGCCGATAGTAGCCATCGCCACCAGCTCCGCACTGGCACCCTGCGCATGGGTGAGATGGGTTTTGCCGATGCGCTCACCCACCGTAACCACAATCCGGCGCCAGCCGACCATGGTGCCGAGACCCAGCGCAATCGCCACCACCACTTTGACCCACATCGGGATAAAGCGCGTAGCCGCGTCCAGCTCGTGCTTCACCGCCGTCAGGTTGCGCGCCGTCTCCTCCGGCAGCGCGACGTTGGCCGATTGCAGATGCTTGATGGTTTCCGAGGCGAGATACATATCGTTGCGCGTATTGGTGACCGCCTGCGCCGGAATATTTTCTACCGAACCGTACTGGCGAATCTGTTCGCCGATATCGCCGAGCATCATGCCGAGCGCCGGCAGCACCTGCGGCCGGCTCTGGCTGGTGCGTACATATTCCGTCAGCACCTCACGCGCTGCCGGCATTGCGGCGGGCGGTGGCTGCAACGTCAGCAGTTGCTGTTCGGTCACCTGGGTTAACGCCGCCACGCGCGGAATTTGTTCCGGCGGTAGCGAGCGGTTGAGCGCATAGGCGATCGGCATGGTGCCAACCAGGATCAGCATAATCAGCCCCATGCCTTTCTGACCGTCGTTCGAGCCGTGGGCAAACGAAACGCCGGTACAGGTGAGGATCAGCAGGCCACGAATCCAAGCTGGCGGCGGCTGATTACCTTCCGGCGCCTGATACAGCTGACGATTGCGCACCAGCGCCTTCATGGCCAGCAGCAGCACGGCGGCGCAGATGAAGCCAATCACCGGCGACAGCAGCAGGGCGTAACCGACTTTAACCGCCTGCTCCCAGTCGACGCCGCTGGTGCCGCTGCGGCCGTGCAGCAGCGCATTCGCCACGCCCACGCCAATAATCGAGCCGATCAGCGTGTGCGAAGAGGAAGAGGGCAGGCCGAAATACCAGGTGCCGAGGTTCCAGACAATCGCCGAGCACAGCAGCGCATACACCATGGCGAAACCGTGACCGCTGCCCGCCTGCAGAATCAGCTCCACCGGCAGCAGCGAAATAATGCCAAACGCCACCACGCCGCTGGAGAGCAGTACGCCAAGGAAATTACACAAGCCGGACCAGACCACCGCCACGCCCGGCGACAGCGAGTGGGTGTAGATCACCGTGGCGACGGCGTTGGCGGTATCGTGGAAGCCGTTAACAAACTCGAAGCCGAGCGCAATCAGCAGCGCCACGCCGAGCAGCAGGAACGGCGTATAGCTGGTGACGACCGCGCCGGTCTCTTCTACGTCGTTAAACAGGTTGATGCCGGTAAAGAGCAGCCCGGCCACCAGCAACAGCAGAAAGAACATGCCCGACGCGCGACCGCTGCGCGGGTGCAGATTGGGCCGTCCGCGGTCGGACGATGATGCAGGGAAACTGTTTTCAGCCATAACACACCCCCCAGGGTGAATTAACGATGCACAAATGGCACCCGTTAACTGCAGTGTGATACGGGTTTTGTATGACAGAATGATGATGCCAGCGCGGGCTGTCATCATGCTGTAACAGGCCTGTCGCAGGCTGTGGATCTGACCGCTCTGGGATCTTCACGCCGCTATGCTCCAGCCTGTTCTGCCGCTTGCCTCGCTGCCCGACTTCAATAACGAAGTTGCCGGACTGATTCACGGTTACCTGTTCAACCCGGATGCGCCGCCACAGCGGCTCAACGCCCGCGAGGCCGCGCAGCTGGCGCGGCACACCTTACCCGACGGCTGCTTTCTCTGGCTGCACATTAACCTGAATCATGCCCGCGCCGAGCGCTGGGTTCAGGACCACTTCAGCGTAGATGACGATTTTTTCGATGAGATTCATTCGGCCTCGCCGCGCACCCGGCTGGCGCAGCAAAACGATGCGCTGCTGGCGGTGCTGAATGACGTCACCTTCAGTAAAGAGGAGCGCAGCACGCAAAATGCGACGCTGTGGATCTGGTGCCGGCCGCAGGTGATGGTCAGCGCGCGCTATCGCCCGGTTGGCATGATTGAACGTATGCATCAGCAGATTGATCGGCTGTGCTTCAGCGCGCCGGATGCGATGCTGCTGTGGCTGCTCGGCGAACAGGAAGCGCAGCTGGAGCAGGTGGTGCGGCGCTCCAGCCAGGCGGTGGATGCGATAGAAGAGCGGCTGCTGAGCGCGGCGATCAAAGCCAACCGCAGCGAGCTGGGCCATCTGCGCCGCATGCTGCTGCGCGTCCAGCGGCTGCTGGCGCCGGAACCGGCAGCGCTGTTTCGCCTGCTTAACCGGCCGCCAAACTGGCTCAACCGGGAACCGCTCAGTGAGCTGCGGATTTTCACCGAGGAGTTCAGCGTAGCGCTTAACGACCTTGCCAGCCTGATGGAGCGCATTCGCCTGCTGCAGGAGGAGATCGCTGCCCGCCTGATGGAGCAGAGCAACCGAACGCTGTTTTTGCTCACCTCAATCACCGTGCTGGCGCTGCCCATCAATATCGTGGCCGGTTTTTTTGGCATGAACGTGGGCGGCATTCCGCTGGCGAACAATCCGCACGGCTTTCTGCTGTTAGTGCTGGTGGTGCTGGTGTTTACTCTGGTGGCGGGCTGGCTGGCGTTACGCCGACCACACGATTGAGCGCGCAACTGCGCCGCGACACAACCGCACAATGATCCCGGCGATCGGGCAATAAAAAAGCCAGCCCTGCGGCTGGCTTGATCATCGACAGCGAACCCTTACAGGCTGTTGCCGTTGCTGGCAGGCTGTGCCGGCGCGGCCTGCTCAACCGGAGCGGCTTCAGCGGGCTGCTGCGCATCGGCCTGTGGCGCGACGGCGGTGGCACCCTGCGGCGTCATCGGCTCTTCTTTCGGCATCGCGTCAGAAGACTCTTGTACCATCACCGGCGCAGGCTGGGTTTCGCCCGGCTGACCGTTGATTTTGGTCGGCATACCGGTACGTGCCTGGATGGCGTTGTTCACGGCATCCTGGTTAGTGCTGGCATCGGCCACCACTTTGGTCACGGCGGACGTCAGGCTGATTGGCACCAGTTCACGTGAGTTAAACTGCTCTTCGGTGGTCGACAGCGGGTTGTGAACCTCGATGTAGCGCGAACCGTCTGGCTCAACGGTGGCTTTTACCGGCTGGTCAATGAACTGGACGCGCGTACCCACTGGCACGTTGTCGAACAGCCATTTGATGTCGTCTGCACGCAGACGCACGCAGCCGTGGCTCACGCGCAGGCCGATACCAAAGTTGGCGTTGGTGCCGTGAATCGCATACAGACGGCCAATGTACAGCGCGTACAGGCCCATCGGGTTATCCGGACCTGCCGGGAACACGGCCGGGATGCTCTCGCCGCGCGCCGCGTACTCTGCGTGCATCGCTTTGGTTGGCGTCCAGGTTGGGCCATTCTTCTTGCGCTCAACCGCGGTGGTCCAGTTAACCGGCGTATCTTTACCCAGCTCGCCGATACCGATCGGCAGCACCACGACAGTTTTGGTGCCTTTCGGGTAGTAATACAGACGCATCTCGGCGCTGTTGATCACGATGCCTTCACGCGGTGCGTCAGGCAGAATCAGCTGCTGCGGGATCACCATTTTAGTGCCTGCTTTCGGCAGGTAAACGTCCACGCCCGGATTGGCTTCCAGCATGTTGCTGAGGCCCATCTGGTACTGCGCCGCAAACGCTTCCAGCGGCAGTTTGCTGTCGTCTGGCACGGTGATTTCAATATTTTCGCCAATCAGGCGGCTATTCGCTGGAGGCAGCGGATAGACGACTGCAAAGGCCGACTGGCTGAACGCCGCCAGTACGAGGGCGAGTGAAGCGAACGCGCGAATGCTTTTTTTCATGTTTTTACAAGTCGTTATGGCCATTTTCATGGCTTGTCAGTGTGTCGAACCCATCAGGGTCAGAATAACCCGCTGCGCATTATATGTGCATAGGCGCAATGATGGGAATCAGGATTTTCGCTGGTTGAAGATACTTTACGCAAAACGCGGCGTTTCACAGACTATTCTCTTTGCCACGCCGCCCAAAATGTGAATTTTCTTACGGTTGCCACAGCGTCACTTCGCCGCTCAGTTTACGGTTAAGGAAAAACGCGGCACTGATCAACGCCAGATGGGTCAGCGCCTGCGGCATGTTGCCCAGCGCGTTGCCGTGCGAGGTAAACTCCTCGGCGTACAATCCCAGCGGATTGGCGTAGCTCAGCAGCTTTTCAAACTCGAAGTGCGCCTCATGCACCCGCCCGGCGCGCGCCAGACACTCCACATACCAGAACGAACAGGCGGCAAACGCGCCCTCGCCACCGGTCAGGGCATCGGCGGGCGTCTCACTGATGTTATAACGCCGCACTAAACCGTCGCTCACCAGATGGGTTTTAATGGCATCCAGCGTGGCGATCCACTCCGGATCGGTCGAGCTGACAAAGCGCACCAGCGGCATCAGCAGCATCGACGCATCCAGGTATTTACCGCCGCGCGTGGCGGTGAAGTGGCCGAGTTCGTCGTTCCAGAAGTTCTGCCAGATGTCGTCGCGGATCTCACTGCGCACCCGGTCCCAGCGATCGTACGGCATCGGCAGCGAACGCTTCATGCCCAGCCGCAGCGCGCGGTCCAGCGCCACCCAGCACATCAGGCGCGAATGCAGAAAGTGCTCCGGCTCGCCGCGCATCTCCCAGATACCGGCGTCAGGCTGGTTCCAGTTAACGCAGACGTAGTCAATCATGCTGGACACATGGCGCCAGCCGCGCTGCGAGATGGCTTCGCCGTATTTATTGGCAAGGTAGACCGCATCCATCAGCTCGCCATAAATATCCAGCTGCGTCTGACGCCAGGCATCATTGCCGATGCGCACCGGGCGCGAGTTGGCGTAACCGGAGAGGTTGAGCAGTTCGGTCTCGTGCAGCTCGGTGCCGCTGTCGAGACGGTACATCACCTGCAAATGCGGCGTATCGTCGTGGCTGTGCTCAACGCAGCGGCCGACCCAATGGGTGAAGTCACGCGCTTCTTCCACATAGCCGAGCCGCATCAGCGCGTACATGCTGAACGAGGCATCGCGGATCCACGAGGCGCGGTAATCCCAGTTACGCTCGCCGCCCAGCTCTTCCGGCAGGCCAAAGGTGGCGGCTGCCGCAATCGAGCCGTGCTGGTGCGAGGTGAGCAGCTTGAGCGCCAGCGCCGAGCGCGTCACCATCTCGCGCCAGCGGCCGCGATAGGAGCTGTGACTGCTCCAGCGCCGCCAGTAATCCACGGTATCGCGAAAGCAGCGCTCGGTCGCGATATGCTGCACCTGCGGATCGTCATCGTTGCCAAACACAAATTCGGCGTGCTCACCGGCCTGCAGGGTAAACTGCGCCACCGCGCTGTCCGGTTCGCGCGTCATCACCACCGTGGCGCTCAGGCGCAGCGACGGCTGGCCTTCGGCGACAAAGGCGATACCGCCAGGGCGCGTCTCCGTGCGCGTTTCCGCACGGGCATAGTCGTGACGCGGCGCGCAGCGCAGATCAAAGGTGGCGGTGCCGCGGATCATTTTTACCCGCCGCACCAGGCGCGGCACTTTGCTACGCTCGTCGCAGATCGGCATGTAATCGGTAATTTCCGCCACGCCGGCTTCATCAAGCCAGCGGGTTTGCAGAATGTTGGTATCGGGCAGGTAGAGCTGCTGCTGGCGCGCGTTTTGCCACTGCGGTGCCAGCGAAAACAGGCCGGCTTCGTCGCTGTCGAGC
This sequence comes from Pantoea sp. Cy-640, assembly GCF_011752635.1. Lineage (NCBI taxonomy): Bacteria > Pseudomonadati > Pseudomonadota > Gammaproteobacteria > Enterobacterales > Erwiniaceae > Pantoea > Pantoea sp. Cy-640. Next base: position 402,475 of record NZ_VWXB01000005.1, read on the forward strand.
AGGGCGGCAAACACGGAGGGGCTATCGAGTTCGGGCCAGCAGAGATAATCAATGGTGCCGTCGTTCGCGATCAGGGCACAGGTGCGTAAATCACCGATGACGCCGTGGTCGTCAATTCTGCGTTTAATCTTGCTCATCCTGCCTCCTGAACGCTATCCGATTGTTAACTATAGACGAAACGGCAGAATCGGCTGCGACGTGGCACAGAACGATAACTTCTATACTGTGAAGACACCCATCAGGCAGGAGAACGTTATGACACTGGGCAAACAGAAAGTCGCCGTAGTGACCGCTTCAGATTCGGGGATTGGACGCAGCTGCGCCGTGATGCTGGCCGAGGCCGGTTACACCGTCGGTATTACCTGGCGCTCGGATGAAGAGGGCGCGCAGGAGACCGCGCGGCTGGTGGAGAGTAAAGGCCAGCTGGCCCAGGTGCGGCAGCTCGATCTGTCCGATCCGCAGGCTGGCGGGCAGCAGCTGGCGCAGCTGATCAATTCGCTGGGCCGCATCGATGTGCTGGTGAACAATGCCGGCGTGATGACCAAAGCCGATTTTCTTGATGTGACCTTTGAGGACTGGCGCAAAGTCTTTACCGTTGACGTAGACGGCGCCTTTGTCTGCGGGCAGATTGCCGCGCGTCATATGGTGGATCAGGGCGACGGCGGGCGCATCATCAACATCACCTCGGTGCATGAGCATACGCCGCTGCCGGACGCCGCCGCCTATACCGCGGCCAAGCATGCGCTTGGCGGGCTGACCAAATCGATGGCGCTGAGCCTGCTGCCGCATCACATTCTGGTGAATGCCGTGGCGCCGGGCGCCATCGCTACGCCGATGAACGACATGAGCAACAGCGAGGCGCACAGCCGGCGCATGCCGGAAATCCCGATTGGCCGCCCTGGCGATACGCGCGAAATCGCCAGTCTGGTGGCGTGGCTGTGCTCGGAATGGGCCACTTACACCACCGGACAGTCATTCGTGGTCGACGGCGGCTTCATGCTGGCCAACCCGCAGTTCAAGGGTTACCACAGTTAACCGGCGCGGCGGCGGTTCCAGCGGCGAATCACAAAGCGCAGCACGATGCCGAACACAATCGCCGCCGCCAGCCAGATAAAGTGCTTGAGGTGCTGATCAAGCTTGTGCAGCCACGGCGTAATAATTTCACCGGCGAAGTAGCCGAGGGTGACAAAAATCAGCGCCCACAGCGCGGCGCCAATGACGTTAAGCACGAAAAAGCGCAGCGGCTTAAGGCGGCTGGTGCCAATAATAATCGGTCCAATCAGGCGAAAGCCGTACATGAAGCGCACGCCAATCACAAACAGGCTGGGGTGTTTCTGAATCAGCCGGTTAGCTTTTTTAATGGTGTCCTGATGTTTGCGGAAGCGCCGCAGAATGCGCGTGCCATAGCGGCGGCCAAGCCAGAATAGCAGCTGATCGCCAATAATGCCGCCGCCCATCGCCGCCAGCACCACGCCGCTGAAGTGCAGCAGGCCCTCGTGCGCCGCGACGCCGCCCAGCAGGGTAAAGGTTTCCCCTTCGGCAATGCAGCCAATCAGCAGCGCCAGGTAACCGTACTGGGTGATTAATCCATTGATATCGATGTGCAATTGCTCCTCCCTGGGTAAGCGATACAGCTAACAGTCTAGCTGGCTGCGGCTTTTTTTGTGCCGCTGGCCGCAAAAACAGCCGCGCCGATTATACTTGAACTGAAGCTGCCTGCATTGGACAGCCTGATCGCTGGGGCAGCCCGTCGCATCAGAGGAGTGATTGTATGAATCATGTCTGGGGTCTTCTGGCGCATCCCAATCAGGAGATGCGTGATATCAAGCAGGAAAACGAGAGCGTTTCGCACCACTACACCCATCACGTTCTGCTGATGGCGGCGATCCCGGTGATCTGCGCCTTTATCGGCACCACGCAATTGGGCTGGAATCTGGGCGAAGGGCAGTTCGTGCAACTCAACATGCTGACCGGTATTGGTCTCGGCATTCTGTTTTACCTGATCATCTTAGGCGGTGTGGCGGTGATGGGCCGCGTAATTCACTGGATGGCGCGCGACTATCCGCAGCGTCCCAGCATCCAGCGCTGTACCGTGTTTGCCGGCTATGTGGCAACGCCGCTGTTCATCAGCGGGCTGGTGGCGCTCTATCCGCTGGTGTGGCTGTGCGTGCTGGCCGGTGCGTTAGCGCTGATGTATACCGGCTATCTGCTGTACGTCGGCATCCCGGTATTCCTTAACATTGACCGTGAAGAGAGCCTGCGCTTCTCCGGCTCTACGCTGGCGATTGGCGTGCTGGTGTTTGAGGTGCTGCTGGCGCTGACGGTGATTCTGTGGGGTTACGGACCACGCTTGTTCTGACCGTGATAAGGGTCAGGTCGTCAGCCATGGCGACCTGACTGATCCCGCTGCGCCTGGCAGCGACTGTTATACCCGCCTTTTTTAACGCCCGGAAACAATCTCTCTAAGAAATTTCGCAGATGAGCGCGTATGATAGCGCAGCCAGCCCGCGTCGCATCAGGCCTGACGCCGGCGGCCTGTGTTACAACACAGCGCAAACCTCCTCACCGGATTTTTTTGACACGATGTCTGTAAAAATGCGTATTTCTTTGCTGTCGCTGGCGCTGTTTGTCGCCGCGCCAGCTGTGATGACTCCGGCGCTCACCGCCGCAGCAAAACTGTCCGATCTGGCGCCGATTGCCCAGCCGCAAATCGCCTCCGGCAGCGCGCTGATTGTCGATCTCGATAATAATAAAGTGCTGTTTTCCAGCCATCCGGACCGGGTGCGGCCTATCGCGTCGATCACCAAAGTGATGACCGCGATGGTGGTGCTGGATGCCCGGCTGCCGATGGACGAAATGCTGTCGGTGGATATCAGCCAGACGCCCGAAATGCGCGGCGTATTCTCGCGCGTGAAGCTCAACAGTGAAATCAGCCGCCGCAACATGCTGCTGCTGGCGCTGATGTCCTCGGAAAACCGCGCGGCGGCCAGCCTGGCGCATCACTATCCCGGCGGTTACGATGCCTTTATCCGCGCCATGAACGCCAAAGCGCGCGCGCTCGGCATGACGCACACCCATTACGTAGAGCCGACCGGTTTGTCGCTGCACAACGTCTCCAGTGCGGAAGATCTGGTGAAGCTGCTCAAGGCCACGCGCCAGTATCCGCTGATTGGTCAGCTGAGCACCACCAAAGAGGAGACGGCGGTGTTTAAACACCCCAGCTACGCGCTGCCGTTCCGCAACACTAACCATCTGGTGTACAAAAATGACTGGCGCATTCAGCTGACCAAAACCGGTTACACCGACGAGGCCGGTCACTGCCTGATAATGCGTACCATGATTAATAACCGTCCGGTGGCGCTGGTGGTGCTGGATGCGTTTGGCAAATATACCCACTTTGCCGATGCCAACCGCCTGCGCGACTGGCTGGAAACCGGCAAGGCGGCGCCGGTGCCGGCGGCCGCGCTGGCGTACAAAAAGCAGAAAGCGTCGCAGCTTGCCAGCAGTGCGGACGTGGAGTAACGCAACCCGTTACTTAGCGTAGCGGCGCAAGGGAGTGCGCCGTGTATTGTGGTGGCGCGTGACTGACGGTCAACGGCGCTTAAATGAACAAAATTTCTTATCGTTAGCACCAATGTTTTACGCCACCATTCCTATAGTTTCCCTAACGGCAAAGTCCTACACTGGCGACCATTCACGGTCAACCTTGCGTTTATAGGCTGTTATTGCGCTGGAATCTCACTCATATGTTCAAGTTTCGTTCTCTTTTTACCCCGTTCCTGCTGCTGCTGGTGTTATTCACGCCGGCGCTCAGCTATGCGGATGACAACGCCGCGCCCGCGCAGCAGGAAGAAGACGCGGCACCGAAGGTCAATCCGGCGGTAGAACTGCCGAAGATGCAGAAGATCCTCGACAAAATTAAGGGCCAGGTGTCTGGCGATACCAATGAAAACCAGCTCAACCAGCTCAATGAGATGGCGCTGGAGCTGTCAGGTAATGCGGAAACCCTCGGCCAGGCGCTGATTCCGCAGCGTCAGCAGCTGGATGCGCAGCTGGCGGTGCTCGGCCCGGCGCCGAAGGCGGACAGCGGCGTGAAAGAGACGCCGGAAGTGACACGCAAACGCGCCGCGCTGGAGAATCAGAAGGGCAAGCTGGATGATCAGATCAAGCAGGCCGACGGCATCAAAAACGGGGCGCTGGTGCTGTCCTCGCAGATCGTCAACCTGCGGCGCGATCAGCTGAAAAGCCAGCTGGCGCTCAACTCCGGCAGTATTTTAGGGCCACGCTTCTGGTCACCGCTGTTCAGCCGTCAGGACCTGGATGGCGAAAAAATTGGCGACTTTATCAGCGAGCTGCAGGATACCGCCGCGCTGTCGTGGGAGCCGGGCTGGCGCGTAGGCACGGTCGGCTGGCTGCTGGCGGCGCTGCTGGTGATGACGCTGGGCCGACGTTACAGCGAAGAGTTTCTGGCGTGGGTCAGCATTCACAAACTGCCGGAAGGGCGGCTGCGCCGTAGCTTCCTCGCGGCGGCGATTGCGCTGACCACGCTGGCGGCCGTGGTGCTGACCTTTAACTTTCTCTCGCTGGCGTTTGTGCGCCGCGATGAAGTGTCCAGCGACGTGCAGGATTTTATCAGCCGTCTGGTGCAGCTCAGCGTTTACTGCGGACTGATCGCCGGTCTCGGCCGCGCATTTCTGTCAACGCGCCGCCCGAGCTGGCGTCTGCCGAGCATCTCCAGTGAAGTGGCGCTGGCGCTGAAGCCGTTCCCGCCGATTACCGCCGCGCTGGTGTTTATCTTCCAGACCGCCGAGTCGTTTAACTACACGGTCGGCACCAGCCTGAACACCACCATTTTTGCTAACGGCCTGACGGCGCTGCTGATTGGCAGCACCGGGCTGGCGATCAGCATGCGCACCAATCGCGTGCGTCGTCGCATGGCGCAGGCCGGCAATCCGCCGGAAGCGCGTCCCACAGTCGTCGGCCTGGTGCAGCTGGCGCTGACGGTCACCGCCGTGGCGATTCTGGTTTCGCTGATTGTCGGCTACGTCACGCTGGCGCGCTTCCTCAGCTATGAAGTGATCTGGTGCGGCATCCTGTTTGGCTCGTTCTACTTCCTCAGTCATCTGATCAACGACGGTTGTGAAAGCCTGTTCTCCACCAACAACGCGACCGGCAAGCGGTTGCAGACCTCACTGAATATTGACGAGCGCTACCTGCAGCAGGCCGCAACGCTGCTCAGCGCCGTGGGTAAAACTCTGCTGGTGGCATTTGTCGCGCTGGCGCTGCTCAACGGCACATTTGCCTCGTCCACGCCGATTGAGCTGATCCAGAAAGTCATTGAGTTCTGGGGTGGCAAAGGGCTGGAGTCGCTCAACATTGTGCCGGCGCACATGGTGAACGCCATTCTGTGTCTGGTGGTGGGTATCTACGTGCTGCGCTCGGTGCGGCGCTGGCTGGACAAAGAGTTCCTGCCGAAGACCACCATGGACATCGGCATGCGCGTGTCGCTGGTGACGCTGTTCAGCAATATCGGCTACGTGCTGATTATCCTGCTGACGCTGTCGATTATGGGGCTGCAGTGGAACAAGCTGGCGTGGATCGTCAGCGCCCTGTCGGTGGGTATCGGTTTCGGCTTACAGGAGATCGTGAAGAACTTTATCTCCGGTCTGATATTGCTGACCGAGCGTCCGGTGAAGGTCGGCGATCTGGTGAGCATCAGTGGCATCGAAGGGGATATTCGCCGTATTAACGTGCGTGCGACTGAGATTCAGCTGGGCGATAAATCCACGGTGATCGTGCCGAACTCGCAGCTGATTTCGCAGAACGTGCGTAACGCCACCATGGGCAATGCGCAGGGCGTGGTGACGATTCAGCTGACCTTCCCGCTGGATATCGATCCGGTGCAGGTGCGTGAACTGTTGCTGGACGTCTATCGCGAGAACGAGCGTATTCTCGAAACGCCGGAGCCGTCGGTTTCGTTTAAAGATTTGACGCCGGCGGGTATTGTGCTGAGCGTGACCGGCAACGTCGCCAGCCAGCGCCAGATTTCCGGTGCGAAAAGCGATCTGCTATTCGATATCCTGACGCGCCTGCGTAAAGAGGGCATCGTGCTGTCGACGCCGCAGACCATGATTATCGAACGCCGCGCGCTGCCGGCGACGCAGAATGAAGGTGAAGCGTTGCCATAATGGCATGAGACCGTAGCGGCGCAATTCATTGCGCTAAGGTTTGCCTCTGATGCAGCAAACCCGCGCGATAAATCGCGCCGCTACGGGGCCGGCAGATCTGACTCAGGCTTTCACCGCCCAGCCTTTTTGCTTACTGGTTTTCCCGATGCCCGGGTTAAAGGTATTGGTCGGATCGAGCTGGCGGTAAAACGCCTGCAGCTGCGGTTTGGCCGCATACAGATGACCAACGTTATGCTCTGCCGGATACTCCGCGCCGCGCGCCGCGAGGATCGCCAGCATCTTCTCCTTCAGCGCATGGGCATCAACGCCTTTCTTCACAATGTAATCCTGATGGAACACATGGCAGAAGAAGTGGCCGTAGTAAAGGCGATGAATCAGATCGTTATCAAACTCCGGCGGCAGGCGCTCAAACCACTCCTGATCGTTGCGGCGCAGCGCAATGTCCAGTGCCAGAATATCCTCCACTTCGTCAGCGTGCACCGCGTGATAGCGCACGGCGGCACCGGCTGCGGCAAAACGATGCAGAAAGGCGTGCGCGCCCTCTTTGGCGTCGCAGGCAAAGAACTCACCGCCGCCTTCGCGGAAATACTCCTGCAGATACGCCTGCGCTTCGGCCACGCCGTCGCCGGACATCTTCAGCATCAGGTGGTGCTCGTATTTGTCACGATACTGCTTCAGGCGCTTCGGCAGATGCGCCGGGAACCAGCGGCTGATGCGTTGCAGCAGGCGATCGGTCAGGTGCGGCTTAACGAAGCTCAGCTTGCTGAGCCAGGCATCAACCCGGCCTTTGAGGGTGAAAAACAGCGGCATCTTGTCGGTGCCGAGTTTATCAATCATCACAAAGGTGTCTTTGCCGTAGACCTCGGCGATGTCGAAAATATCGCGGTGCATGTACTCACCGGCGACCGGTAAATGGGTAAACTCCGCCAGCATGTGGCGACGCAGCTCGCCGAGCGTCGCCGGGTCGTTGGTGCCAATGTAAAACACCTGCTGCTTCGGCTCGGTGGGGAAGGTGTCGAGCCGCACGGCAAACACCGCCAGTTTGCCGGCGCAGCCTGACGCTTCAAACAGGCGCCGCTGGTCAGCGTTGAAACGCGCCGGCGTATCGGCGTGAATGTCCCGCACCCGTTCGGCGTATTCGTGGTCGGACGCGTGGCGCGCATCCCAGCGCACGTCATCCGGCTGCCAGCGCTCGTCGTCCAGCCGGCCGAGAATCTCTTCCGGCGAATGACCGAGTTCGATGCCCAGATGGTTGACCAGCCGGAGCTTGCCGTCGGCGTCCACCTGCGCAAACAGCGCCATTTCGCTGTAGGCCGGGCCGCGTTTGATCAGCGAGCCGCCGGAGTTATTGCAGATGCCGCCCAGCACCGAGGCGCCGATGCATGAGGAGCCAATCACCGAGTGCGGCTCGCGCCCGAGCGGTTTAAGGGTTTTCTCCAGCTGATACAGCGTGCTGCCGGGGAAGGCGAGAATCTGCCTGCCGCCGTCGATTAGCTGCAGTTTGTCGAGACGCAGGGTACTGATGATCACCACCGGGCGATCGTAATCGTTGCCGTTGGGCGTTGAACCTTCGGTCAGGCCGGTATTGGCGGCCTGCATCAGCACGATGGCATCGGCCTGTACCAGCGCCTGCAGCACGCGCCATAGCTCCAGCAGCGAGCCGGGGAAAACCACCGCCAGCGCATCGCCCTCGCCGGAACGGAAACCCTTACGATAGCGCGCGGTCTGCTCCGCGTCGGTCAGCAGCTGTGATGCGCCGACCAGACGGCGCAGCTCGGACAGCAGGGCAGGGTGTGAGGTGTTGTTATTCATTAGCCTATCCTTGTCGTTAACGTGGCGTTTCTACTGTAGCACGCGTCGGCCACGGGGGCGCAGTGTGACAATGGCGGCTACCTGCTATCCTCATCTTGTGGCACACTGCCCCGGTTATTTCGATATTGCGCAGTTACTTAAGAGAACCCGACCTGATGAAATGGATTTACTCTGTTAGCCTCGCTGTTTCCCTTGCCGTGCAACCCGCGTTTGCGGACGATCTGTTCGGCCCCCATCCAATGACGGAACAGGCGCGCGACGCCTTTGTTAATCAGCTGCTGAGCAAAATGACGCTGGATGAAAAGATCGGGCAGATGCGCCTGATCAGCGTCGGTCCGGATACGCCAAAAGAGGCGATTCGCGACATGATTCAGCACGGCCAGGTCGGGGCGATTTTCAATACGGTAACGCGTCCGGATATCCGCGCCATGCAGGATCAGGTCATGCAGCTCAGCCGCCTGAAGGTGCCGCTGTTCTTTGCCTATGACGTGGTGCACGGCCAGCGCACTATTTTTCCGATTCCGCTCGGCCTCGCCGCCAGCTGGGATCTGCAAGCCGTTAGCGAAGTGGGACGCATCTCCGCCTATGAAGCGGCAGACGACGGCCTCAACATGACCTGGGCGCCGATGGTGGATGTCTCGCGCGAACCGCGCTGGGGCCGTGGCTCTGAAGGGTTTGGCGAGGATACCTATCTCACTTCGCAGATGGGCAGTGCGATGGTCAAAGCCATGCAGGGCAAGAGCGCCGCCGACCGCTACGCCATCATGACCAGCGTTAAGCACTTTGCAGCTTACGGCGCAGTGGAAGGCGGTCGTGATTACAACACCGTTGACATGAGTCCGCAGCGCCTGTTCCAGGATTATCTGCCGCCGTATAAAGCTTCGCTGGATGCCGGCAGCGGCGGCGTGATGGTGGCGCTCAATTCGCTGAACGGTACCCCGGCCACCGCCGACAGCTGGCTGCTGAAAGATATTCTGCGCAATGACTGGAAATTCAAAGGCATCACCATCAGCGATCACGGTGCCATCAAAGAGTTAATCAAACACGGCGTCGCCAGCGATCCGCAGGATGCCGTGCGCATTGCGCTGAAATCCGGCATCGACATGAGTATGAGCGACGAGTATTACAGCAAATACCTGCCGGGACTGGTGAAAAGCGGCGCGGTGAGCATGGCGGAAATCGACGATGCGGCCCGTCACGTGCTCAACGTTAAATATGACATGGGCCTGTTCAACGACCCGTACAGCCATCTCGGTCCGAAAGGCAGCGATCCGCAGGACACCAATGCGGAAAGCCGCCTGCACCGGGCGGAAGCGCGCGACGTGGCGCGCCGCAGTATGGTGCTGCTGAAAAACTGGCATGAAACCCTGCCGCTGAAGAAAGAGGCCACCGTGGCGCTGGTGGGACCGCTGGCCGATAGCCAGCGCGATATCATGGGCAGCTGGTCGGCTGCGGGTGTGGCGAAGCAATCTGTCTCGCTGCTGCAGGGCATGCGCAGCGCCATGGCCGGCAAAGGCACCGTGCTGTATGCCAAAGGGGCCAATATTTCTGATAACAAAGGTATCCAGAACTTCCTCAACCTGTATGAGCAGGCGGTCAGCGTCGATGCCCGTTCGCCGCAGCAGCTGATTGACGAAGCGGTCGCGCAGGCGAAAAAAGCGGACGTGGTAGTGGCGGCAGTGGGCGAGGCGCAGGGCATGGCGCATGAAGCGTCGAGCCGCAGCGATCTGGTGATCCCGCCGAGCCAGCAGAAGCTGCTGGCGGCCCTGAAAGCCACCGGGAAACCGCTGGTGATTGTGCTGATGAATGGCCGTCCGCTGGCGCTGGTGAATGAGGACCGCATGGCGGATGCGATGCTGGAGACCTGGTTCAGCGGTACCGAAGGCGGTAACGCCATCGCCGATGTGCTGTTCGGTGATTACAACCCATCGGGCAAACTGCCGGTGTCATTCCCGCGCTCGGTCGGGCAGATTCCGATTTATTACAATCATTTGCCAACCGGCCGTCCGTACAATTTCGAGAAGCCGAACAAGTACACCTCGCACTATTACGACGCGGTCAACGGTCCGCTCTATCCGTTTGGTTACGGTTTGAGCTATACCCAGTTCAGCGTGTCGCCGGTGAAGATGTCTGCCCCGACCATGCCGCGTAACGGCATGGTGGAAGCCAGCGTGACGGTGACGAATACCGGCAAACGCGATGGTGCCACGGTGGTGCAGCTGTACCTGAACGATCCGGTTGCCAGTATCAGCCGTCCGGTGCAGGAGCTGCGCGGCTTCCAGCGCATCATGCTGAAAGCCGGCGAGTCACAGACCGTGCGCTTTAAGATTGATGTCGATGCGCTGAAGTTCTGGAATCAGAAGATGCAGCACGTCGCCGAGCCGGGCAAATTCAACGTGATGATCGGTCTGGATTCAGTCAGAACCCAGGATGCGCAGTTCGATTATTTGTAATTGAGGGTTTGTTATCCTGGTTCCCTCACCCTAACCCTCTCCCGGCGGGAGAGGGAACCGATCAAACCGACTTTTAGCGGATATTATCCTCTGACCTGCCCGCTTCAGCGGACTGCCCCCCTCTCCCGCGTGCGGGAGAGGGCTGGGGTGAGGGAAAAGGTCATTAGCGCAAGAACGAACAAATGAATCTCCGCCACCGCATTGAACAGCAGGTCTTTCGCCTTAACGGCCTGTCGCTCAACGAATTTGACATCTCTCAACCGCCGGGCGATCCCGGCCTGTTCGGCCCTGACCACATCATCTGGCAGGTGCACGGCGACTTTCCCGCGATGCTGTGCGGCGGCATCAGCGCGCTGATGCTACAGATGCTGCATCCGGCGGCGCTGGCGGGCGTGTGGGATCACTCCAGTTTCCGCCAGGACATGCTCGGCCGGCTGCGGCGCACCAGCCAGTTCATCGCGGTCACCACCTTCGGCAACACCGCCGATGCGCATACCCTGATTGAGCGGGTTAAACGCATCCATCTGCGCGTCACCGGCATCGATAACACCGGCAAACCTTATGCCGCCAGCGATCCGCATCTGCTCACCTGGGTGCACGTTGCAGAAACCAGCCGCTTCCTGGCCGCGCATCTGCGCTACAAAAATCCGCAGCTCAGCCTCGCCGATCGCGATCGTTATTACGCCGAAGCGGCGCGGGTGGCGGAAGCGCTTGGTGCGCAGCAGGTGCCGAAAAGCGTAGAGGCGGTTGAGGCCTATTTACAGGCGATGCGGGCAGAGCTGGTTTACGATGCGCGCACTCACGAAGTGATGCAGCTGCTGCTTAACGCGCCGGCACCCAGCTGGCAGGCGAAACCGGCAATGCGCGTCATGCTGCGGGCTGGCTGTGGTCTGCTGCCCGACTGGGCGCAACAGCTGATGCAACAGCCGATCGGCCCAGTGACGCAATGGCGGATTGATAAGCAAATCGCGTTGATTGCCGCCCTGTTGCGCTGGTCAATCAAGCGTGGTGCCTGGGCGCGTGCCATGCAGCGCATGGGGCGCGATCCGCGTTACAGGTGAAATTCATCCTGCTTGCTGGTGTAGCTACGCGGCGTGCGCGCCTCGCGTTTCAGCAGGAGCTGGCGCTGCTGATAGTGATGCAGCAGCATGCCCAGGCCAACGCCCAGTAGCGCCAGCGGCACCAGCGTGTAGTAGATATCCAGCGGCAGCAGCACCAGCAGCGCGATGGCAGCGACGATCAGCATCAGGGCTGCCATCACCCACGTATAGCGGACAAACAGCCACAGCAGCAGGGCGAGAATCACGATTTCGCGCAGATTGAGATCGAGGGTTTGCAGCACCATGACGACAGCTCCGCAACAGAAGAGTGCGCTGACAATAGCATGCGAAGCGGTAAAAGAATCGCAAAAAAATCTGAAGCTTCGCCGCCGCTGCCCCCGCCATTCTTAAGCCGGGCTGAACGATGGCCTGGCGCACTTTGAGAGTTTTACCCTTGTGTCACATGGCGCGAGTGCCGATCCTGCTCTATTCTCGGGGAAAATGGATCCCTCCAGGCATTGTCGAGGCGTTATGACACACCAACCTCTGATTGCTGAGGTGCCGAATCAGCAACACACTTTAACCGCCATCGTCGAACAGGATGCGCGTACCGCCTATTTTTATATCTGGCCGAACGACCTGTTCCGCAGTCAGTACGCCGTGCGCGGCTGCTGGTTGCGCAATCTGCTGCCGGCACCGGCGCAGGAAGATCGCGAAGCGATGGAGCAGGGTATTGCGCCGCTGCTCAGCGCCAGCTATTGCCGCACGCTGGAAGCGGAGCCGATGCTCGATCCGGCCGGCCTGCAGATTCTGTGGGAGCCCAGCGACGACGGTGCCGCGCTGTGGTATTACGGCCAGCTGCTGGCGGTGATCCCCGGCTGGAGCCTGTATCAGGACAAGCAGGTCAGCTTCTCGGCGGGCTGCATCAAAGAGAACCGTCTCACCGCGCCGCTCGGTTCAGCCTCCACCAACGATTACTACGCGCGCGCCGAACAGCAGCGTCATTTCTGGCGTGACTGGCACGATGGCCAGCAGTGGGATCGCGTGCAGAGCGAGCTGCTGCAACGTTACCAGGCGCAGTTTGGTGAGTCGGTAAAATATTACGCCATCGATCAGGGCAACTGGCCGCCGATGGCGATTTCGCAGCACTGGCATAACGGCGTGTGGTATTTCTTCACGCTCGGCATGAGTATCCGGCCGATGCCGCAGGTGGATTACCTGTTTGATGAGCTGGCACCGCAGTACCGGCGTGTAGAGCTGGCGATGGCGGTGGATGGCGAAGTGATGACAGAGGCCAACGCGGTACAGATGGCCAGCGCGCTGGCGGAGTTTGCTCATCTGCCGTGGGCGCGGCTGACGTGGATTGGCGAAGGGCACACGCTGGCGTCGGAAGTTGCGCCGGTCGGCTTTGAAAGCTTCCTGCTGGCCAACGGGCTGGCGGGCGAAAACGCGCAACTGCGGCTGCCGAAGCGCGACGGCGATCGGCCAAATCTGCTGTGGGCGACGCCGATCACCGAAGCCGAGCGGCTGTTTGCCCAGGCGGACGATCGCGGCGGCCAGCAGCTGCTGCAGCGTTTGCTGGCGCAGGGCAGCGATCATGTGTTCCGTCCGCGCCAGGAAGTGGTGGAGTCCGCACCGTAGTGCCTGCCGAAAAAAATGCCCCGACATACCCCTCTGGCAGCGACCAGGCGGGTATTAAGCGGATGCTTCCCGTTCCAGCCATGCGACAAAGCGGTTTAGCGACGATGATTTATCCACGTCAGGCGCAATTAACGCCACGTAGCGGCTTCCCTTCGCCTCAATAGCTACGGGGTGACAAGCCGGTTGCCCAGCAGGTCATGTCCCAGCATTTGTATTCCACCGATACCCACACCGACGCCATCAATAATCGCCTGCAGGCTAATATAATTGTGTTCGAATCGCTGAAAACGTTCCGGACGCACCTCGCCGACGCCAGCCTGCTTCATCCACCGTTCCCACTCGCCTGACCGCGTACTGGATAACACGACAACGTGGGTTGCCAGGTCTGCAGGGGTGTTCAGCGCTTTTCTGGCTAACAGTTTCGGCGCGGCAATCAGGGTGAGTTTTTCCTCAAATAACGCTTTCTTCTCAAAGTAACGCCATTCAGGTTTGTTCAGCGCATCCCGGCGAATCAATACGTCAAAGCCATATAGCCCTTTCACCTCCGAACTGTTTGAGGTGGATACCGAGATTTCAATGTCGGGATATTGGCTGTGGAATGCCGGCAGGCGCGGGATCAACCAGTGCATCGCAAAGGTGGTTTGCGCATTGACGCGTATCGTGCGGGTGTTGGGTGTTTTGCCAAAGCGCACCGCAGCATCGCTGATGATGTCAAAAGCGGTGCTGATCTCTGCGGCAAAAGCCCGGGCATGTTCCGCCGCCACGCTGCGCTGTCCCTGGCGTTCAAATAACGGTTGCCCCAGCCACTCTTCAAGCACTTTGATCTGGCGGCTAACGGCACCGTGAGTCATCCCTAATTCCTCAGCCGCGTCACTCAGGCTGTTGGCGTGCGCGGCCGTTTCGAACAGCCGCAATGCATTCAACGGCGACAGGTTACGTTTTTTCATCTGTGACTTTTAGTATCAGAAGTGGGCAATATTTATCGATATTATGATCGAATCGCCCTGATTAAGATGCGTGCTTTGCCGTTGAAAATGAGGAAACTCAGTGGGTGATTATCTCTTTGTGACGCTGATCGCGATCCTCTCTGGAGCGCTGAGTGGCATCATCGGCACCGGTTCTTCGTTACTGCTGCTGCCGCTGATGGTCAGCAATTTCGGCCCCAGAGTGGCGATGCCAGTCATGGCTATCGCCGCAATCCTGGGAAATCTCTCGCGCATCGCGGTCTGGTGGCGTGAAATCGACTGGCGCGCCACTCTGGCCTATAGCCTGCCCGGCGTGCCAGCTGCGTCGTTAGGCGCGCATGTGCTGCTCTCTTTACCCGCCTGGATCATTGATGGCGCGCTGGGTCTGTTTTTCTGGGTGATGATTTTGGTCAGACGCAACCTGAAAAACAGTCACTGGACACTCTCGATAAAGCAGTTAGGGCTTTGTGGTGGCGTGGTGGGTTTTCTGACCGGACTGGTTCTCTCCACCGGACCGGTGAGCGTGCTGATTTTTACCGCCTATGGATTGAGTCGTGGCGCATTTATTGGCACGGAAGCATCGAGTGCCTTGCTGTTATATTTCAGCAAGGTCAGTACGTTCGCCTTCCAGCAGGCGCTCTCAATGCAGGTTGTGCTCACCGGTGTGTTAGTGGGCAGTGGCATTATGCTGGGCACCCTGAGCACGAAGGTGATAGTCCAGAGACTGTCGGTCACACAATTTGCCGTACTGATAGACGTCATTCTGTTTATTTCCGGCGCAGGATTAATCGTTAATGCCTGGTCAGGAGCACCCTGGCGTTACGTTTCATTCTTTGCAGTCTCTTGATTGCTGAGGAACAGCAGGGTAAGGCCGGTGACAATAAGCGCTCTTATGATCACGCTATTCAATCAGTTAACCATTTTGTGATCTTGCGCACCTCAAGTTCCTCTGTAACAAGCCGTTAACCTCGATCAGGCAACTCGCCACACCAGGGTAAGGGCACACCGATGTTAAAAACCACACAATCCCGTTTTACCGCGACTTTAGTCGCATTCTTCGTTGTTCTTATGCTGGTCACCGTCCTGGTGATCAACCAGTTCATCGCGCCGCAGCTTAGCCAGAACGAAAGCCGGCTGGTGCGCTATGAGGTGGATGGTCTCGCCGGACGTATCGTCGAGCAGATGAACCGCGTGCAGGCGCAGCAGCGTGCCATTACCGAAGCGGCGGGCGTGATGGACAGCGCCGCCATTGACACGCTGCTGCCGGCGCTGGTTAACCAGTATCAGGACAGCAACGTGTTCGGCGGCGGTATCTGGCCGTTACCCAACCGGCGCGATCCGGCGAAGGAGAAAGACAGCTCGTTCTTTGCGCGTAACGCCAGCAACCAGCTGCAGGTCAACACCTACTGGAACTCCGATGCTGCCGACAAATACTGGGAGCAGCCGTGGTACAAAGATGGCATGGCCGCAGAAAAAGGCCAGTGCGCGTGGGCGAAGGCTTATCAGGATGCCGCCAGCCCGCAGCCGCGCACCAACTGCGCCATGGCGATTTACCGTAACGGCACTGTCTGGGGCGTCTCAACCATTGACGTCACGCTCGGCTTTTTCAACCAGCTGGCGCAGCAGATGGGTGAGGCGATTCATGGCCGCGTACTGATTGTCGAAGCGGACGGCAAAGTGGTCGGCAATGCCGCGTTGCTGGAGGGGACGCCGAAGCTGGAAAATCTGGCTGATACCCAGCTGCCAATGGCGGCGGCGCTGAAAGGGCTGCTGGCACAGGCCGGTTCTCAGCCGTCGCAAACCACCTTCAGCGGAGAAGATGGCGAGCACACGCTGTTCCTGCAGGCCATTCCCGGCAGCCCGTGGTATCTGGCCAGCGACGTGCCGTCCGCGCTGCTGGATGCGCAGACGCACAGCATGCTGACCCGTCTCGGCCTGGTCCAGATCCCGCTGGCGATTCTGCTGCTGCTGGTGCTGCTTGGCTTTGTACGCGCGATGATGAAACGCCTGAATCTGCTGCATCAAAACATCGAAGCGCTGTCGACTGGTGGTGCGGATCTGACGCAGCGTCTGCCAGCCAGCAATAGCCCGGAATTCAACGCCGTGGCGCAAAGCTTCAACCAGTTCATCGCCCATTTGCAGGGGCTGATGCGCCAGGTGGGCGACAGCGCACTGGCGATTACCGCGGCTTCACGCGAAATCGCCAGCGGCAACGCCGATCTCTCGGCGCGGACGGAATCGCAGGCGAGTTCCATTGTGCAAACCGCCGCGTCGATGGAAGAGCTGACCGGCACGGTGCGTCAGAACGCCGACAACGCCACGCACGCCAACCAGCTGGCAGATGGCGCGTCCCAGGTCGCGGCGCGCGGCAGTGAAGTGGTGCGTCAGGTGGTCAGCACCATGGGCGAAATCCATCACTCCTCGCGTAAGGTGGTGGATATCATCAGTGTCATCGACAGCATCGCCTTCCAGACCAACATCCTGGCGCTCAACGCGGCGGTAGAAGCGGCGCGCGCTGGTGAACAGGGTCGCGGGTTTGCCGTGGTGGCTTCGGAGGTACGTAATCTGGCGCAGCGTTCTGCCAACTCCGCGCGCGAAATCAAGAAGCTGATTGAAGAGTCGGTAGCCAATATCGACACCGGCAGCCAGCTGGTGGAGCAGGCTGGACAAACCATGGACGAGCTGATGCAGGGCGTCAGCAGCGTCACAACGCTGATGAGCGAAATCATGTCCGCCAGCCGCGAGCAGAGCATGGGGATCGAACAGGTGAACGTGGCGATTACCCAGCTCGACGGCAGCACCCAGCAGAACGCGGCGCTGGTGGAGCAGGTCTCGGCAGCGGCGCGCGCCATGGAGGAGCAGAGCGTGCAGCTTGAGCAGGTGGTGCACGGCTTCAAACTGTAATTCATCCCGTCAGAGAGCACAGCGGCGCGT
The DNA here is from genome assembly GCF_011752635.1 of Pantoea sp. Cy-640. Lineage (NCBI taxonomy): Bacteria > Pseudomonadati > Pseudomonadota > Gammaproteobacteria > Enterobacterales > Erwiniaceae > Pantoea > Pantoea sp. Cy-640. Next base: position 419,508 of record NZ_VWXB01000005.1, read on the forward strand.
TTTTTGCGCCGCTGTCACGCTTTTCCCCGCCTTTTTCTGCTGAATTATCTGCTGGCTGCTAAGCTTACTGCTTATCGCGCCAGCGCACGGAATGTGCGCGATTTTCTCCGCTGCCGCTTCCGCTATTGTGTACAATAGTGGGGATTTTTCCGAAGGAGTTGTCATGCCCGCCATTGAAGTTATCCTCGTTGACCACCTCGATCGTCCCACCGGCAAGATGGAAAAGCTGGAAGTGCATGAGAAAGGATTGCTGCATCGTGCGGTAACGGTTTACGTGTTCAATTCGCGCCATGAACTGTTGCTGCAGCGCCGGGCGCAAAGCAAGTATCACTGCGGCGGTTTGTGGAGCAATACCTGCTGCAGCCATCCTTACCCGCAGGAGCCGACGCGCGATGCGGCTGAGCGCCGCCTGCGTGAAGAGATGGGACTGGATCTGGCGTTAACGCCGGTGTTTGAACTGAGCTATAACCTGCCGCTCAGCAACGGTCTGATCGAACATGAGTACGGTCACGTGTTTTTCGCCATCAGTGACGAAGTGCCGGTGCTCAACCTTGATGAGGCTGACGACTGGTGTTACCGCTCAGTCGAACAGATTCAGCAGGAGATGCGCGATAATCCGGCAAAATTCACGCCGTGGTTCCTGCACACTTTTCCGCGCATCCCCAATACGCTGGGCGATTTCCGCCTCACCGCCTGAGCCAACGCCTCATCGCTGAGGCGTTATCCACTTACTGAAAATCTTCCGCATCGACGTCATAGCCTGACGGTTCCCAGCGAATCGCCAGCAGCGCCAGTAATCCGGCCAGCGGTGCGAGCAGGATCACCCAGAACACGCCGGTGCCGAACGCCGCGACCAGCAGCGGAAACACAAACAGGGATACCGTCGAACTGGCGCGCATCAGCGTCTGGTTAAAGCCGACGCCCACGCCACGCAGCGAAGCCGGATAGCTCAGCGAGGCAAAGGTCATGGTGTGCGAACCCGGACCAAACCCCTGGCCGAACAGGAACAGCGCCAGCATGGCAATCGCCAGGGCCGCTTCCTCGCCGCCGGCCGGGCGACCAATCAGCGCCAGACCCAGCAGCGCCGCACACTGGCAGGCGTAACCGGCCACCGACATCTTCCATGCGCCCAGCCGCGGCACCAGTCGCACCGCCAGCAGCCCGCCAACAAACGCAAACAGCAGGTTAAGCGCCAGCGAGACCAGAATGGTGGTCAGCATCGACTGCGCGAGGAAGCTGGAGATGATCACCGGCAGGCCAAAGGCCACGGCGTTATAGGCGAACGACGAGGCAATCGAGGTTATCGTTGCCAGCAGCGTACGGCGGCGGTAAACGCCCTGCAGCAGCGCGCCATAGTTGCGCCAGCTGGCTTTACGTACTGGCTGTGCGGCAGTGAGATCGGCATCCTGCGCGACCTCCGCGTTGATGTTATATGACCGCCGCAGGATTGCCGCTGCACCCTGCAGGTTGCCCTGATTTGCTGCCCAGATCGGTGATTCGCTCATGTAACGACTGCGGATGGCGATGATCAACAGCGCCGGTACCGCGCCAAAGCCGAGGATCAGCCGCCACAGCCAGTCAGTATGGCTCTCTGGCAGCACCGCATACAGCAGCAGCACCAGCAAATAGGAGATGCTGATCGCCGCGTACCAGGTGGGACACCACATCGCGACACTGGCGGCCTTATTGCCCTGACCGCGCAGTCGGGAAAACTCCGCCAGAAACGCCATCGCCACCGGCAGATCGATGCCGACGCCGAGCCCCATCACAAAGCGCGCCGCCGCCAGCACGTACTCGTTCGGCGCAAAGGCACAGGCCAGTGCCGCCACCACGAAGAAGAACATATCGGCCATGAAGACCCGATAGCGGCCAATTTTATCGGTGAGATAGCCACCGATCAGCGCGCCAACAATCGCGCCAAAGGTGATAGCCGACGCCACCATGCCGGTGCCGGCGGGCGTCAGATTGAATTCGCGCGTGACATCTTTAATACCGAAGGCCAGCGCACCGAGATCGTAGGCATCGAGAAAAACCCCGCCCAGCGCAATGGCGATGACGATGCGCGCATTGCTGCGCGAGGCGTTACTGTTGTTGACCAGCCGCGTCACGTCGGCCGCGCTGCGAATCCACTGCGTCTCGCCCTGCGGCGTATTCCCTGCCAGCGCCACGTGCGCCGAAGAAGTTAAGTCAGACATGATGTTGTGTGATTTATTGTAAAGAGTGGGGCTATGAGCATAAGCCGCGCCACGGATGTGAAAAATTCTATTTGGTTATAAGTGCAACCAAAGCGTTCTATAAAACCGGCAACGGATAGCAGAAAAAGAACGAATTGCGCCGCTTGACCGCACCCATCCCGTTTCGCCAGGCTACGCTTGATAATCACTGAAAGAAAATAATGCTGAGGAAAGCGCCATGATTAAGCAGGGTTTATTGGGGATGATCGCATTCGCGATGAGTGTCGGGGCCGTGCAGGCAGCGGACCCGGTCAAGGTAGGTTCCAAGATCGATACTGAAGGTTCGCTGCTCGGCAACATCATTCTGCAGGTGCTGAACCAGCATGGGGTAAAAACCGTGAATAAAATCCAGCTCGGTACCACACAGGTGGTGCGCGGCGCAATCACCGCCGGTGAGCTGGATATCTATCCGGAATATACCGGCAACGGGGCGTTCTTCTTCAATGATGAGAAGGACGCGGCGTGGAAAAACGCGCAGCAGGGCTATGAGAAGGTGAAAAAGCTCGATGCAGAGAAAAATCATCTGGTGTGGCTGACGCCAGCACCGGCTAACAACACCTGGACCATTGCGGTGCGCGGCGATGTCGCGCAGCAGAATAACCTGCAATCACTCGACGATCTCAGCGCTTACCTGAAAAAAGGCGGCATCTTTAAGCTGGCGGCGTCGGCGGAGTTCATCGAGCGCAGCGATGCGCTGCCGGCGTTTGAGAAAGCCTACAACTTCAAGCTGGGCCAGTCACAGCTGCTGTCGCTGGCCGGCGGGGACACCGCTGTTACCATCAAAGCGGCCGCCCAGCAAACGTCCGGCGTCAATGCGGCGATGGCTTACGGTACCGACGGCCCGGTCGCGGCGCTCGGCCTGCAAACCCTGAGCGACCCGAAGGGCGTACAGCCGATTTACGCGCCCGCGCCGGTGATCCGCGCCAGCGTGCTGCAACAGTACCCGCAGATTGCCGACTGGCTGCAGCCGGTATTCAGCAAGCTGGATGAGAAAACCCTGCAGCAGCTCAACGCGCAAATCGCCGTTGACGGTCAGGACGCCAGCCAGGTGGCGCAGCAGTGGCTGCAGCAGAATAAGTTGCTGTAAGCGGTGCTGTCACGGATAAACCGACCGCGCCAGCAGCCGGTGCTGCTGGTGCTGACGCTGCTGATCACGCTGGCGCTGGGAGCGCTACCGCTGCTGAGCTATGCGGCCAACCGGCTGGTCTCCGGACAGCCGCTGATGCTTTGGCAGGTAACGGCGGGCTGGCTGCTGTTGCTGCCGCTGTTATGGCTATGGCTGGGATTATGGTGGCCGCCGGGACGCGGTGCGGCACTGGCGCAGCTGCTGGGCGCGGAGCTACTGTTCGCCCTGCTGATTGGCATCGGCGGCCACGCCGCCAGTGAGCTGGCCCGCAGCGGCAGCCCGCTGGCGCGCACCGCGCTGGGCAGCGGCCTCTGGTGTGCGGCAGGATTAGCGCTGCTGCTGGCCGCCGAAGCGATTCGCCAGCTTAGCCAGCAGACGCCGCTGCGTATTCTGCTCAATCTGCAAGTGTGGCTGCCGCCGCTGATACTGCTGCTGAGTGGTCAGCTGGACGCGCTGTCGCTGCTGAAAGAGTACAGCAATCGCACCGCTGTCTTTAACGCCGCGTTCAGCCAGCATCTGCTGCTGCTGGGCGGCACGCTGCTGCCCACCTTACTGATTGGTCTGCCGCTGGGACTCGCCATCGCGCGTCGCACCCGCTGGCAACATGCCGCCTTCAGCGTGCTGAATCTGATCCAGACCGTGCCGTCCGTGGCGCTGTTTGGCCTGCTGATTGCACCGCTGGCCGGACTGGCGGCGCATTTTCCGCAGCTGGCGCGCCTCGGTATCAGCGGGATTGGCGTCGCGCCGGCGCTGATTGCGCTGGTGCTGTATGCACTGCTGCCGCTGGTGCGCAGCGTGGTCGCGGGGCTGCAGCAGGTGCCGCAGGAGGTGCGTGAAACCGCGCGCGGCATGGGCATGAGCGGCTGGCAGCAGTTCTGGCACGCCGAGCTGCCGCTGGCGCTGCCGGTGTGGCTCTCCGGACTGCGCGTGGTGGTGGTGCAAACCGTCGGGCTGGCGGTGGTCGCCGCACTGATTGGGGCCGGCGGCTTCGGCGCCATTGTGTTTCAGGGACTGCTGAGCAGCGCGCTGGATCTGGTGCTGCTGGGCGTGATTCCGGTGGTGGCGCTGGCGGTGATATTCGATGCGCTGCTGCGATTGCTGTCGGCGCTGCTGGAGAGAGGACATGATTGAATTTCATCAGGTGAGCAAAGCGTTCGCCGGTAAAGAGGCGATTCGCAACCTGTCGCTAAAGATTGAGAAGGGCAGTTTTACCGTGCTGATCGGCACGTCAGGCTCGGGTAAATCCACCACGCTGAAGATGATTAACCGGCTGGTTGAGCATGACAGCGGCGAAATCCGTTTTGCCGGTGAGCCGATCGAGCAGATGGATGCGCGCGCGCTGCGGCGGCGCATTGGCTATGCCATCCAGTCCATCGGCCTGTTTCCACACTGGAATGTGGCCAAAAATATCGCCACCGTGCCGTCGCTGCTCGGCTGGCCGCGGGAAAAAATTGCCGCACGGGTTGAGGAGCTGCTGGCGCTGCTCAATCTCGACAGTCAGCTGGCGTCGCGCTATCCGCACCAGCTCTCCGGCGGCCAGCAGCAGCGTGTTGGCGTGGCGCGCGCGCTGGCGGCCGATCCGGAACTGCTGCTGATGGATGAACCGTTCGGCGCGCTCGATCCGGTCAACCGGCAGGCGTTGCAGCAGGAGATGCTGCGCATTCAGCAGCTGTCGGGGCGCACTGTGGTGCTGGTGACGCACGATATCGACGAAGCGTTAACCCTCGCCGATCAGCTGGTGCTGATGGACGGCGGAGAGATTGTGCAGCAGGGACGGCCGATTGACCTGCTGACGCAGCCTGCCAGTGATTTCGCGCGCCAGTTCTTTGGCCGCAGCGAGCTGGGCGTGCGTCTGCTGGCGCTGGGGCGGGCCGGCAGTGCGGCACGGCGCGGTGAGTGGCTGGAGGCGGAGCCGATCGCCGCCGGGTTGACGCTGCGCGAGGCGCTGTCGCAGTTTATTGCGCGCCGCACCGACAAATTACCGGTTGTCGATCAGCATCAGCAGCCGCTGGGCGTGCTGCACTTTAGCGATTTGCTGCGACAGCAGGAGGCGGGCTGATGCGAGTGCTGCGCGATCCACTCTACTGGCTGCTGGGGATATTTCTGCTGTTGCTGTGGGGGTTACCGCACAGTGCGCCGCTGTTTGCGCACTGGTTTCCACAGCTGGAGCGTCCGCTGTACCAGCAGGAGAGTTTCTGGCAGCTGGCGCTGGCCCATCTGTTGCTGGTGATCAGCGGCAGCGCGCTGGCAATAGTGGTGGGCGTTGGCTGTGCGGTCTTCGCTACCCGTCACGGCGGCAGGGCGTTCCGCCCGCTGCTGGAGACGCTGGCGGCTGCCGGTCAGACCTTTCCGCCGGTGGCGGTGCTGGCGATTGCCGTGCCGGTCATGGGCTTTGGCGCTGCGCCGGCGGTGATGGCGCTATTTCTGTACGGGCTGTTGCCGATTCTGCAGGGCACGCTGGCGGGACTGGACAGCGTTCCGGCCAGCAGCCGTGAGATCGCCGTCGGTCTGGGAATGGGACCGTGGCGGCGTCTGTGGCAGATAGAGCTGGCGCTGGCGGCACCGGTGATCATGGCAGGCGTGCGCACCTCTGTGATGATCAACATCGGCACCGCGACCATCGCCTCAACCGTCGGGGCGGAGAGTCTGGGTTCGCCGGTGATTATCGGTCTGAGCGGCTTCAATACCGCCTATGTGATTCAGGGCGCGCTGCTGGTGGCGCTACTGGCGCTGATCTGCGACCGGCTGCTGGAGCGGTTGCAGCACGCACTCAGTGGGTATGCAGAATAAGGCTGTAGCCAACCAGCATCATGCCGCCCATGCCGCCAATCGCCATGATGGCAAACAGGGTGCCAATGAGAATTTTATTCCAGTTCATAGGTAAACCTGAGAAAAGTCATGAAGTGCGGCATGATAACGCGCACATGCGGTAAGGCAAAGGCCGCATGTGCGATTTTTCAGGTGGGCTCGTGGACGTGAATCGAGAAGCCCTGAGCCTGCCAGTGTTCGAACTGCTCCAGCTGGCGGCGCGTCGGCTTTTTACCGGTCCAGATAAACAGATGCTGGCCGGGAAACAGCTCCGGACGCGGCATATCCAGCGGTTCCGCCAGCACATCAATGCGCCAGCCCTGCTGCGCTAAGCGCCAGGCTTCCAGCCAGATGCGGGTGCGATCTTCTACGCCCCAGCCAATCATTAAGGCATCTTTGCCGGCTTTTTTACGCGCGCCTGCCAGACAGAACGCGACATAATCAATCAGCGCGCCGTCCAGCAGACTGCACATGGTGCGGGCGGTATTTTGATCCAGCCCGAGACGCTGGCGTACCGGTACAAAAACGTGGTCAATCAGCGCATCGACCGGGTGTTCACGGCCAATGGTGGCGATTTTGGTGCGCAGTTTGGAGGCGCGCACGTGGCGCAGCACGCTCATCAGCTCTTCCTGCAGCGCCGTCCAGCCGTCATGCACGTTGAAGGTCTCTCCTTCAAGCAGGGCTTTGACTTTGCCAACAGGCACACCGCTTTCTATCCAGCGTTTGATCTCTTCGATCCGCTGAACATCTTCATCATCAAATTGTCGATGACCACCCTCAGTGCGCTGCGGCTTTAACAATCCATAACGACGCTGCCAGGCGCGCAGGGTTACCGGGTTAATTCCACAGCGCTCGGCAACATCACCGATACTGTATAAGGCCATGGCATCCTCTAAAATTCTGACCTGCATAACAACACCTTAACCGCCAGAGTGAGCTTGTACAATGATTATTTTATTGTACAACTTGACCCACTGCACGATTTCGGGCTTTATCTCTTATATGAGATTTATTTCCCGAAAATGAGAGGTTAAAGATGTCTGCTCTAAATACGGAAGATCGGCTTGCGGCACGTCTGGCGGAATTACGCCTGCAGCGCGGCTGGTCGCTGGATGAACTGGCTCTGGCAACCGGCATTAGCCGGGCATCATTGTCGCGCATTGAGCGCGCCGAGACCAGCCCTACCGCCGCTTTGCTTAATCGCTTGTGCGTGGCCTACGGTTTAACCATGTCGCGACTGCTCAGCGAAGTAGAAGAAGAAGCGGCGCTGCTGCTGAAAGCGGAGCAGCAGCCGGTCTGGCAGGATACGCTCAGCGGCTTCCAGCGGCGCAACGTCTCGCCGCCGGCCAGTCAGTTTAAAGCGGAGCTGGTGGAGGGCGTGCTGCGTCCGGGCGCGCGCATTGATTATGATGCGCCGCCGGTACAGGGGCTGGAACAGCACATCTGGCTGCAGTCGGGCGAGCTGACCATCACCATGGAGACGCAGAGCTGGACGCTACAGGCCGGCGATTGCCTGCGCTTCCACCTCAGCGGACGTTCCTCTTTTCAGGCGCATGCCGAAGGCGGCGCGCGCTACATTCTGGTGGTGTGCAAACCATGATTGAAATCGACTCTCTCAGCGCTACCCAGGCGCAGCCGCTGCTGGCGTCATTGTGTGAAGTGCTGCACGGCTGCGTGGCAGACGGTGCCAGCGTCGGCTTCATTGACGCGGACGATCGCGCAGTGATGGCGCGTTTCTGGCAGGACAAAATTCACAGCCTGGCGAGCGGCGATAACCAGCTGCTGGTGGCCTGGCAAGCGGGCGAGATAGTGGCCACGGTGATGCTGGGCTTAAGCAGTATGCCCAACGGCCGCCATCGCGCGGAGATCAGCAAGCTGCTGGTGCATCCGCGTGCGCGACGTCAGGGCATTGCGCGCCGTCTGATGTTACGTGCCGAACAGCTGGCGCAGCAGCAGGGGAAAACACTGCTGGTGCTGGATACGCGCAGCGGCGATGTTGCCAGCGCGCTCTATCTGTCGCTCGGCTGGCAGGTGGCGGGTTCGATTCCGTACTATGCCGAATCCACAGCCGGCGAGCTGGATGCTACCACGGTGATGTATAAGCGGCTGACGTAAGCGTTCTGGTTGCTGTTACCGGACGCCGCCTCTCCCTTGTCCGCGGGCTGCCTCTCCCTTGCCCGCAGGCTGCCTCTCCCTTGTCCGCAGGCTGCGTCTCCCTCTCCCCGTGGGAGTGTACAGTCCGGGGACATCGTGAACACTTGTTCGGGGACATGGTAGACACCTACAACTAAGGCATAAGAACCCGTTTATGGAGTCGCTTATGCCCTGGGATGCGAGAGATACCATGTCATTACGTACTGAGTTTGTTCTGCTCGCCTCGCAAGACGGGGCGAACATCCGCGAGCTGTG
>NZ_VWXB01000006.1:0-234884 GCF_011752635.1 Pantoea sp. Cy-640
CTGTGAATTAAACTTCGTAATGAATTACGTGTTCACTCAGCAAAGACTTGATATTTTTTACGTCCGGAGACGCTGATATCAATCCTGCGAGTGCCCACACAGATTGTCTGATAAATTGTTAAAGAGCGGTGCGACGCGGCGCTCGGCCTGCTGTCGCGAGGTGGCGTATATTACGCTTTCCTCCTTCAGAGTCAAACACTTTTTTCAGCGCTTTTCTCCGGCGGGGTGAATCACTTCACGCCCTGCTGAGCCGCCTGCGTTGCCGCTTTGCCGTCTCAGTGGTGGCGCATTATAGGGATCCGGATTTTTTGCACAACCCCTTTTTTCGATCTTTTTTATCGACTGGCGAGTTTTCACTCTTTTCGCTGCGATCGCGAGCGATCCGCGCAAAAATCAGCTTGTTTACCCGCACCGGAAGCCGCAGGCTAGCGGGAAACATCAGAAAAGGAGAAATAGAATGTCTGTAGCCCTGCGCCCTTATAAGCAACATATTCCCCACACCGGCGAGCGCGTGATGGTGGATAGCAGCAGCGTGGTCGTTGGCGAAGTCGAGCTGGCTGATGATGTCAGCATCTGGCCACTGGTAGCAATTCGCGGTGACGTGAATAAAGTGGTGATTGGTAAACGCAGCAATATCCAGGATGGCAGCGTGCTGCACGTTACGCATAAATCCAGCAGTAATCCCGATGGCTTTCCATTGATCATCGGTGAAGACGTAACAGTAGGACACAAAGCAATGCTGCACGGCTGCACCATTGGCAACCGCGTACTGGTGGGTATGGGCTCGATCCTGCTGGATGGCGCGATCGTCGAAGATGAGGTGATGATTGGCGCCGGCAGCCTGGTGCCACCCGGTAAACGCCTGCAAAGCGGCTATCTCTATTTAGGCAGCCCGGTGAAGCAGATCCGACCGCTAAGCGAAGCGGAAATAGCCGGACTGCTTTATTCGGCCAGCAATTATGTCGGCTGGAAAGATGAATATCTGGCTCAGGGCAGCCACAGCCAGCCCTGATCGTCGGCCTGTTCCGCCCGGAGCAACTGCTCGGCCTCTTCCTCCAGATCCCAGCGATGCGCGCTAAACAGCGCCATCGCCTCTCCGGCACCAAAACGTTGCTGCAGCGCCGGCAGCGATATTGCGCAGGTCAGTCCCATACCATTAACTAAGACCGGGAACAGCACCGCCTGCCGGACTGCGTCCCAGCTTTCCCGATCGGGAAACTGGATAGCCTGATTCATGCCTGCATCGCCTGTTTAAGTTGATCGATGACCGGCGCGATCTCCGGCATAACACCATGCCACAGCTGAAACGCATGCGCCGCCTGGCCCACCAGCATGCCGAGTCCATCCGCCAGCTGCTGTGTGCCGTGCTGCTGGCACCACGCCAGAAATGGCGTCAGCCCCTGCTGATAAAACATGTCGTAACAGCGCACCTGCGCATCAATCAGCGTAACCGGCAGCGGCGGCACGTCGCCCGCTACGCCGCTGGAGGTGGCATTGATGATCAGATCAAAACGTTCGCCGGCCAGTTGATCAAAACTCATCGCCTGGATCGCCCCACTGTGCTGGAAAAGCTCAGCCAGCTGTTGCGCGCGTTCTGCCGTGCGGTTAACCACCACCAGCGCGCAGCCCGTCGAGAGCAGCGGCAGGATCACCCCACGCGCCGCGCCGCCCGCACCCACCAGCAGAATGCGATCGCCCGGCCGGATCAGCTGCAGCCGTTGCAGATCGCTCAGCAGGCCGATGCCGTCCGTGTTATCACCCAGAATCGAACCATCGGCTCGCTTCTTTAAGGTATTTACCGCGCCGGATAATGCCGCGCGTTCGCTGAGCTCATCCGCGAATTCCCATGCCTGCTGTTTAAACGGCAGCGTAACATTGGCGCCTTTGCCACCAGCCGCAAAAAACGCCTCTATCGCCTGCGGGAACCCTTCCAGCGGTGCGCAGATGCGTCCGTAAGGATGTTCAATACCGGTCTGCTCAGCAAAAGCGGCGTGAATAAACGGAGATTTGCTGTGGGCGATGGGATGACCAAAAACGGCAAACTTTTCCATAATCAGCCCTGACGAATGAGTTCACCGCTGATGGCATCGCGGATTTCAGAAGGATTCAGGCGACCGCCGGTGGCCGCCTGCAACACCGGGAACTGCGAGCCAAACTGCTCTGCCACTTCGGCGGCGCTGCGGCACGGCGGCTGACCGGTTAAATTCGCGCTGGTTGAGACCAGCGGCTTGCCAAACCCGCGACACAGCGCCTGAACCTGCGGATGATCGCTGACGCGAATCGCCAGCGAATCAAAGCGGCCGGTTAACCAGCGCGGCGTATGCGGCGAAGCAGGCACCACATAGGTGACCGGACCCGGCCAGCTGGCAAACATACGTTCGCGCTGCAGCACGGTGAGTTCGCGATCGGCAATATAAGGCTCAAGCTGCGTATAATCAGCGGCGATCAGAATCAGACCCTTTTCTACCGGGCGCTGTTTCAGTGCCAGCAGGGCCATCACCGCGCTTTCGCTGTCCGGATCGCAGCCAAGGCCGAATACGGCTTCGGTAGGGTAAGCAATCACTTGCTGTTGCTGAAGTTGTTCGATGCAGAAGTCGAGGCTTCCGGGTGCATGCTGGCTCTGGTTCATGATCACTCTTCATCCTGGGCGATGGGCTTGCCGCAGCGTTTGCTGGCGCAGAAGCGCTTCATGCCCTGTGCGGTTTTCTTTTCTATTAATAACGGGAACTGGCAATGGGGGCAGACACCTTCCAGCGGCGTGGCGTTGATCGCGAACTGGCAGTCAGGATAACGATCGCAAGCGTGGAAGGTTTTGCCATAGCGTGAACGGCGCTGCACCAGCTTGCCGCTGGCGCACTGCGGGCAGGCAATTGCGGTTTCGTCCGGCTTATCGATGGTTTCCGTGTAATCACACTCCGGATAGTGGCTACAGCCGACAAACATGCCGAATCGCCCCTGGCGCAGCACTTTGTCCGCACCACACTGCGGGCAGGCATGGCCTTCCAGCACTTTGACAATATGGCCATCACCCTGACTTTTCAGCGGGCGGATATAGTCGCAGGTTGGATAATTAACACAGCCGAGAAAAGGCCCGTGTTTGCCGGCACGTATCACTAATTCTGCCCCGCAGGCGGGGCAGGGATCGTGTTTACGCACGGTAAATAGTGCTGGTTTACTCATATTACCGAATGCATTAATCGCAAATTAATGCAGCATACCTTCATTGACGTCGAATAACAGTTCTTCCATCTGCTGATAGGCATTTTCACACCCGGGGATGTTAAACAGCACCATCAGCACCACCCATTTGAGATCTTCCAGATCGAATTCCAGCGTATCAAGCGCCATAACCCGTTCGATGACCATTTCGCGCGTTTCCATATTCAGCACCTGGATTTGCTCCAGGAACAGAATAAAACCACGACACTCGGCATCTAAACGCTGGCTCTCTTCTTCCGTGTAGATTCGCATGGAGAGCGGATCGTTAGCCAGCAACACTGGCGCAACCAGACCATCCTGATAATCCGCTAACCGCTCAAGCCAATTCAACGCATTGTAGATATCTTCGCGATGAAAACCGGCATCGGTTAAGTCATCGGTCAATTTATCCTGGTCAACGCGCATTTCAGCCTCGTTGTGGATATACGTCTCAAACAAGTACATAAGTACGTCGAACATGGCATGCCCTCCTCAATCGGACATAGCCGCCGGGTACAGCTGCGATCCATCCTGCTAACTCCAGCTCCAGCAATTGCGCTGCGATGACTGGCACAGGTTGGCCGGCACGTTCAGCGACGACGTCAACAGGTGTAACCTCATCACCTACGTTAGCCAACACGCTGGGAAATGGCAATGGCACATCATCACTGAGTTGTGAATATATTGTTTCAGAGATGCTGGCCGGCAACCATTGCAGGGCAGAATGCAAATCCTCAAGGATATTGTTGGGATGCGCCACCAGCAGCGCCCCCTGCTGAATCAGCCAGTGCGTGCCTTCACAGCCAGGGTTACCCAGTGCGCCAGGCAGCGCATACACGTTACGGTTTTGTTCCAGCGCATACCGCGCCGTTACCAGCGAGCCACTCTTCAGTGACGCTTCAACCACCAGCACGCCATGGCTCAGGCCGCTGATAATACGATTACGCCGCGGGAAATTTACCGCATGGGGCGCCATCGACAGCGGCAGTTCTGAAACCAGCGCGCCGCCGCTGGCGATGATCTCCTGTGCCAGCGGCTGATGGCTTTTCGGATAGAGATGATTCAGCCCGCTGCCCAGCACGGCCAGAGTTTTGCCCTGCACTTCCAGCGCGGCACGATGCGCCACGCCATCAATACCGCGCGCCAGCCCGCTGGTGATGGTCAAACCGCTTAGCGCCAGCTGCTGGGTAAACCAGCTGCCCCATTCTCTGCCATACGGCGAACAGTGACGACTGCCGACCACCGCCAGTTGCGGTGTCGCGAGTGCAGTGAGGTCGCCCGCTATATAAAGGGCAGCCGGATAGCGGCTGATTTCCCGCAGCCGGGCGGGATATTGTGCATCGGTGCAGGTAATCAGATGATGTTGCGCCTGTTGCAGCCAGCGCTGCGTTTTTTCCAGCTGGCGTGGACAGAGGGCGAGAAACTGCTGCCGCTGCGTGTCGTCCAGCCCGTGCTGCTGCAGCCATGCGTCGTCAACGTGGCTGGCGGCCAGAAGCGCCATGATGAACTGACGGGCGCGCTCACCGCTTAAACCCCAGACGTAAGTCAGCCTGATAATCCTTTCACTGCGTTCCATGCTGCGCTCCCTGTCAGCCGTGCTCCGATGCGGCACAATGCTGTCAATCAGGCCCTAAAAAGTCTACAATATGAGGCAGTAATCTTTTCTTTAACGCATACAGATCTGGATATTTATGTCAGTTTTGCAGGTATTACATTTCCCTGACGATCGCCTTCGCAAAATTGCTGCACCCGTTGCGGCTGTGAATGCTGACGTTCAGCGTATTGTCGACGATATGTTTGAGACCATGTACGCCGAAGAAGGCATTGGTCTGGCGGCGACGCAGGTGGATATTCACCAGCGCATCATCGTGATTGATGTTTCTGAAAGCCGCGAAGAGCGCCTGGTGCTGATTAACCCGGAGCTGCTGGAAAAAAGCGGCGAAACCGGTATCGAAGAGGGTTGCCTGTCGATCCCGGAACAGCGGGCGTTTGTGCCGCGTGCCGAGCGGGTCAAAGTGCGCGCGCTGGATCGCGACGGTAACAGTTTCGAGCTGGAAACCGACGGTCTGCTGGCGATCTGCATCCAGCATGAGATCGACCATCTCGACGGTAAACTGTTTATTGATTATCTGTCGCCGCTGAAGCGTCAGCGTATTAAACAGAAACTGGAAAAACTGGCCCGCCAGAATGCGCGAGCATCCTGAGAGCGAACAGAAGGTTGAACTGTGTCTGCACCGTTAAAAATCATTTTTGCCGGTACTCCTGACTTCGCAGCGCGTCATCTCGACGCGCTGCTTGCTTCTGAGCATCAGGTAGTTGGCGTCTTTACTCAGCCCGACCGCCCAGCCGGACGTGGCAACAAACTCACGCCGGGCCCGGTAAAAGTGCTGGCTCAGGCGCATGATATTCCCGTGTTTCAGCCAAAGTCCCTGAAGCCGGAAGAGAATCAGCAGCTGGTTGCCGGGCTACAGGCCGATGTGATGGTGGTCGTCGCTTATGGTCTGATCCTGCCTCAGGCGGTGCTGACAATGCCGCGCCTTGGCTGCATCAACGTACACGGCTCGCTGCTGCCGCGCTGGCGCGGTGCGGCACCGATTCAGCGCTCACTGTGGGCCGGCGATAACGAAACCGGTGTGACCATCATGCAGATGGACGTGGGTCTGGATACCGGCGATATGCTGCACAAAATAACCTGCCCGATTAATGCCGACGATACCAGCGCATCGCTGTACGACAAGCTGGCGCAGCTGGGCCCGCAGGGGATGCTGACCACGCTCAGTCTGCTGGCCGCCGGCAGCGCGCAGCCCGAAGTGCAGGATGAGGCCCTGGTAACTTACGCGGAAAAGCTCAGCAAAGAAGAGGCACGTCTTGACTGGTCGCTCTCTGCTGTTCAGCTGGAACGGTGCATTCGCGCCTTCAATCCATGGCCGGTGAGTTATTTCCTCATCGACGATCAGCCGGTCAAAGTCTGGCAGGCCAGCGTATTACCGCACCGCAGCGCCCAGCCGGGAGAAATTCTGCAGGCTGACAAACACGGCATCCAGATCGCGACTGCTGACGGCGTGCTGAATCTGCTCTCACTGCAGCCTGCCGGCAAAAAAGCCATGGCGGCGCAGGATCTGCTCAATTCGCGTCGTGAATGGTTTACACCTGGCACCGTTCTGGCCTGATTCTCCAGCCCGGTCTCAGCCGGGCTTTTTGTTTGATGAATGAATATGAAAAAAGCGACCAACCTGCGCAGCCTTGCCGCGCAACTGATTGAACGCGTGGTGGATAAAGGGGAATCGCTGAGCGCGATTCTGCCCGCTGCGCAAAAAACGCTGGCAAACAACGATGGCGCGCTGCTGCAGGAGTTGTGTTTTGGCGTGACGCGCACGCTGCCGCAGCTGGAAGCGTTGATTAATAAGCTGATGGCGCGGCCGTTAACCGGCAAACAGCGCGTGCTGCACTATCTGATCATGGTGGGCCTGTATCAGCTGCTGTATACCCGCGTTCCGCCGCATGCCGCGCTGGCCGAAACCGTGGCCGGGGCTGAAGCACTGAAGCGGGCAAATCTGAAAGGCTTGCTTAACGGCGTGCTGCGTCAGTTCCAGCGTCAGCAGGACGCACTGCTGGCAGAGGTCAATCAGGGCCCGCAGCGCTACTGGCATCCGGGCTGGCTGCTGAAACGGTTGCAGACCGCGTGGCCGGAGCAGTGGCAGCAGATTGTGGAAGCAAACAATCAGCGACCGCCAATGTGGCTGCGCGTGAATCGTCAGCATCACAGCCGTGACGCCTGGCTGGCGTTATTAACCCAGCAGAATCAAAATGCGTTTAGTGCTGACGCGCCGGATGCGCTGCGTCTTGAAGCACCGGCTCCGGTCAGTCAGCTGCCAGGCTTTGAGCAGGGCTGGGTGACGGTGCAGGATCTCTCTGCTCAGCGTTGTGCCCTGCTGCTGGCGCCGGAAAACGGCGAAACCATTCTCGACCTGTGCGCTGCGCCCGGCGGCAAAACCACCCATATTCTCGAAATTGCGCCGCAGGCCCGCGTAATGGCGGTGGATATCGATGCGCAGCGCCTGTCGCGCGTGACGGAAAACCTGCAGCGTCTGGGGATGCAGGCTGACGTGCGTCAGGGCGATGGCCGCACGCCAGCAGCCTGGTGCGGCGAGCAGCAATTTGACCGCATCCTGCTGGATGCGCCCTGCTCGGCCACCGGCGTTATTCGACGCCATCCGGATATCAAATGGCTACGCCGCGATCGCGATATCGACGAACTCGCCGCGCTACAGCGTGAGATTCTGGCGGCCATCTGGCCACGCCTGAAATCGGGCGGTACGCTGCTTTATGCCACCTGCTCAGTGCTGCCGCAGGAGAACCAGCAGCAGATCGAGGCTTTCCTCGCGACGCATGACGATGCGGTGCCGCAGGCACTGCCACAGGGGCAACTTAACGGCTGGCAGGTTTTCCCTGCCATCGATGGCGGCGACGGTTTCTTCTACGCTAAGCTGATGAAAAAATAGTGCAGCGCACAGTGACAAGAGCAACGTATCCATGAAAATTATTATCCTCGGCGCCGGCCAGGTGGGCGGCACGCTCGCCGAAAACCTGGTGGGCGAAAACAATGACATCACCGTGGTTGATAGCGATCCCTCACGCTTACGCGTGCTGCAGGATAAGTTTGACCTGCGCGTGGTGCAGGGCCATGGTTCGCACCCGCGCGTGTTGCGTGAAGCCGGCGCCGAAGATGCGGATATGCTGGTGGCGGTCACCAGCTCTGACGAAACCAACATGATTGCCTGTCAGATTGCTTACTCGCTGTTTAACACGCCAAATCGCATTGCCCGTATCCGCGCCGCCGATTATCTGCGCGATGCGGAAAAGCTGTTTGTGCCGGAAGCGGTGCCCATCGACCATTTGATCTCGCCCGAGCAGCTGGTGATCGACAACATCTATCGGCTGATTCAGTACCCTGGCGCGTTACAGGTGGTGAATTTTGCCGAGGGCAAAGTCAGCCTGGCAGTGGTCAAAGCCTATTACGGCGGACCACTGGTGGGCAATCCGCTGTCGATCCTGCGTGAACACATGCCGCATATCGATACCCGCGTGGCCGCGATTTTCCGTCAGGATCGCCCGATCCGCCCGCAGGGATCGACGATCGTCGAAGCTGGCGATGAAGTATTTTTTATTGCCGCCAGTCAGCATATTCGTGCGGTGATGAGCGAGATGCAGCGCCTCGAAAAGCCCTATAAACGCATTATGCTGGTCGGCGGCGGTAATATCGGCTTTGGCCTGGCGCAACGGCTGGAGAAGCAGTACAGCGTTAAGCTGATTGAACGTAATCAGCAGCGCGCGGCTGAACTGGCTGAACATCTGCAGGATACCATCGTGTTCTATGGCGATGCCTCGGATCAGGAACTGCTGGCAGAAGAGCATGTCGATCAGGTCGATCTGTTTATCGCCGTCACTAACGACGATGAAGCCAATATCATGTCAGCGATGCTGGCCAAAAAGATGGGCGCGAAAAAGGTGATGGTGCTGATCCAGCGTCGCGCCTATGTCGATCTGGTGCAGGGCAGCGTGATCGATATTGCGATCTCACCGCAGCAGGCCACGATTTCTGCGCTGCTTGGCCACGTGCGCAAAGCCGATATTGTCGGCGTCTCTTCACTGCGCCGCGGTATTGCAGAAGCCATCGAGGCCATCGCCCACGGTGATGAAACCACTTCGCGCGTGGTCGGCCGCCTGATTGAAGATATTAAACTGCCGCCGGGCACCATTATCGGCGCAGTGGTGCGTGGTGACGACGTGATCATCGCCAATGATAATGTGCGTATTGAGCAAGGCGACCACGTGATCATGTTCCTCACCGACAAAAAGTTTGTGCCGGACGTGGAGCGTCTGTTCCAGCCGAGCCCGTTCTTCCTGTAACGGGTTGTGATTGGGCTGCAGTGAGAGTGGTGTTTAATCCATTGTTATAATGGCAATTACACGAAGGTTTGTTAGACTTTAGCCATTGGCCAAGGCAAGGAGATAACAATGAGTTTATTCAAAGAGTTTCGTGATTTCGCGATGCGCGGCAACGTAGTGGACCTGGCGGTCGGTGTGATCATCGGTGCTGCGTTCGGTAAGATCGTATCGTCACTGGTTGCGAACATCATTATGCCACCGCTCGGTTTACTGATTGGCGGCGTCGACTTTAAGCAGTTTAAATGGGTACTCAAGCCAGCAGAAGGCGATATCCCCGCGGTGGTGATGGAATACGGTAACTTTATTCAGACGGTATTTGATTTCATCATCGTGGCGTTTGCTATCTTCATTGCCATCAAAGTAATGAATAAACTGTATAAAAAGAAAGAAGTGGAAAAACCAGCGCCTAAACCGACTAATGAAGAAGTGCTGCTGACCGAGATTCGCGACCTGCTTAAGCAACAAAATAATAAAGTGTGATGAATAAAAGCCGCCTGTTCAGGCGGCTTTTTTGTCACTAAAGCAGAAGGCCAGAGGTAAACACTGTTGCTTACCGCTGGCCTCCTGATTCGCTCCTTTCGCGTGTTTATCTTTACGCCGGTAGCTGCCTTTCCCCTTCTGATTGCGCTCAACTCGCTGGCGATACAGCGGATCGTGTAACAGGGCTTCCAGGGCGTTATCGTTAATTTTGCCTTTTCGATGCTGATAGTGACTCATATCGTCCTCCGGTTAGTGATGGCGCAACTATAGTCCCTGCGCGCCAGAATTCAATCCTTGCTACAACAAATTTCAGGATGCGGATCTTCACCGGTTTCAAGTGCCTCGAGGATCGAACAGCAGGCGCTACTGTGGCGGTCGCCACAACAGGTTTCCGCCAGCCGTTGCAGTGAGCGCTGAATGGTTTGCAGTTCGCCAATCATACTGTTCACCTCATCCAGCCGTTTCGCCACGATCGCTTTTGACTCTTCACAGGTGTGATGCTCTGGATCGATGCGGATCGACAGCAGGTCGCGGATCGATTCCAGGCTGAAACCAAGCTGCCGGCCGTAACGGATAAAACGCAGGCGCTGCAGATCGTGATCGCTGTACAGGCGGAAGCCGCCCTCGGTGCGTACCTCATGATCCATCATCTGCTGCTTTTCATAAAAGCGGATGGTGTCCGGCGTCACGTCCGCCAGTTTTGCCAGCTGGCCAATGCGATACATACTATTTCTCCTGCCGTAGCCGCTGACCGATCGCCGGACGGTATTCGCCACGCAGAAAATCGGTGCTCATGCCGGCCTGCTGCAGCTTCATTTCCAGCAATGTCAGCCGTTTGGCCAGTTCACGCGCCTCGCTGTCATCAGGATCGAGTTCGCGAAGCAGATCGCTCAGTGCCAGTGCGTCGCGGCGCATCTCCAGTTCCGGTGGGAGATAACCGGCGTTTTTCAGCAGTCGCCAGGCACTGCGCAATTCCGCCGGCACACCACTGTCATCGTCCAGCGTGAGCGGCGCACCTTCACCAGGCAGATTGCTCAGCTCGCCCTTTTCCTGAGCGGCGCGGATGTGTTGCTCAGCCAGCTGATCGATAAGCCACATAGAAACCTCCTGCAGGCATGTCTGCCAACAGCATAGCGAATGGAGGGGAAATGGGAAGAAATGACAGGCAATAAAAAACCCGCCGAAGCGGGTTTTTTACGTTACTGCAAATTACTCTGCAGCAGCTTCTGCTTGAGCTTCTGGACGATCAACCAGCTCGATGTATGCCATCGGAGCGTTGTCACCAGCACGGAAGCCACACTTCAGAATGCGAGTGTAACCACCGGCACGGCTCGCGAAACGCGGGCCCAGCTCGTTAAACAGTTTTGCCACGATCTCGTTATCACGAGTACGGGCGAATGCCAGACGACGATTAGCTACGCTGTCGGTCTTGGCAAGAGTAATCAGCGGCTCAACTACGCGACGCAGCTCTTTGGCTTTCGGCAGAGTCGTCTTAATGATCTCATGACGAACCAGAGAACCAGCCATGTTGCGGAACATAGCCTGACGATGGCTGCTGTTGCGGTTCAGTTGACGACCACTCTTACGATGGCGCATGACCTTATCCTTCTCAGTGAAACCTTAACCTGCGATCCGGTTATTCATCAGCAATGCTTGCCGGTGGCCAGTTTTCCAGGCGCATGCCCAGAGACAGACCACGTGATGCGAGCACGTCTTTAATCTCGGTAAGAGATTTTTTACCCAGGTTAGGCGTTTTAAGCAGCTCAACCTCGGTACGCTGTACCAGATCACCGATGTAGTGGATAGCTTCTGCCTTGAGGCAGTTAGCAGAGCGGACAGTCAATTCCAGATCGTCAACAGGGCGCAGCAGGATCGGATCGAATTCTGGTTTCTCTTCTTTGACTTCCGGCTGACGTACATCACGTAAGTCAACGAAAGCTTCCAGTTGTTCTGCCAGGATGGTTGCCGCACGACGAATCGCCTCTTCAGGATCGATTGTGCCGTTGGTTTCCATTTCGATGACCAGCTTGTCCAGGTCGGTGCGCTGTTCTACACGCGCTGCTTCAACATTGTAGGCGATACGGTCTACAGGGCTGTAGCAAGCGTCAACCAACAGACGGCCGATTGGGCGCTCATCTTCTTCCGAATGAATTCGGGCAGAAGCCGGCACATAACCACGACCACGCTGAACTTTGATACGCATGCTAATAGACGCGTTTTCATCGGTCAGATGGCAGATCACATGCTGCGGCTTGACGATTTCGACATCACCGTCGTGGGTAATGTCGGCTGCAGTCACAGGGCCAATGCCAGATTTATTCAGCGTAAGGATGACTTCATCTTTACCCTGAACTCTTACCGCCAGCCCTTTCAGATTGAGCAGGATTTCCAGGATATCTTCCTGTACGCCCTCTTTGGTGGAGTACTCGTGCAGCACGCCATCAATCTCAACCTCGGTCACCGCGCAACCCGGCATGGAAGAAAGCAGAATACGGCGCAGTGCGTTACCAAGAGTATGGCCAAAGCCACGCTCTAACGGCTCAAGGGTCACCTTGGCGTGCGTCGAACTCACTTGCTCGATATCTACCAGGCGCGGTTTTAGAAACTCTGTCACAGAACCCTGCATTGTGTCCTCTCTTTGGTACTAAGCTTTACTTAGAGTAAAGCTCGACGATCAGGTGTTCGTTAATGTCCGCAGACAGATCGGTACGCTCAGGAATACGCTTGAACACACCTTCCATCTTAGTCGCATCAACTTCCAGCCAGGTTGGCTTTTCACGCTGCTCAGCCAGCTCCAGAGCGGCCTTCACGCGAGATTGCTTTTTGGCTTTCTCACGGATGCTTACGACATCATTCGGAGATACCTGATAAGAAGCGATGTTAACAACGCGACCGTTTACCATTACAGATTTGTGGCTAACCAGCTGACGTGCTTCTGCACGAGTGGCACCAAAGCCCATACGATAAACTACGTTATCCAGACGACCTTCCAGCAGAGCTAACAGGTTTTCACCGGTGTTGCCTTTCAGACGCGCTGCTTCTTTATAGTAGTTACGGAACTGACGCTCCAGCACGCCGTAGATACGACGAACTTTTTGCTTTTCACGTAACTGGCCGCCGTAATCAGACAGACGCGGTTTACGCGCACCATGCTGACCAGGGGCTTGTTCAATTTTGCACTTGGAATCAATCGCGCGAACGCCAGACTTAAGGAATAAGTCGGTGCCCTCACGACGGCTCAGCTTGAGCTTAGGACCCAAATATCTTGCCATTTTCTTTCTCCAACTAACCTAAAAAACGGAACGTTAAACGCGACGTTTTTTCGGCGGACGACAACCGTTGTGAGGGATCGGAGTCACATCAGTAATATTAGTGATGCGGAAACCAGCGGCGTTCAGAGCACGAATAGTAGATTCGCGGCCTGGACCCGGACCCTTAACCATAACTTCCAGGTTCTTAATACCGTAATCTTTCACGGCTTCTGCACAGCGCTCTGCAGCGACCTGAGCAGCAAACGGAGTAGACTTACGTGAACCGCGGAAACCGGAACCACCGGCGGTTGCCCAACCCAGTGCGTTACCCTGACGATCAGTAATAGTAACGATGGTGTTGTTAAAAGACGCATGGACATGAGCCACGCCATCTGAGACTTGTTTTCTTACACGCTTACGTGCACGAACTGGTGCCTTTGCCATTATTTACTCACCCCGATTATTTCTTGATCGGTTTACGCGGACCCTTACGGGTACGTGCGTTGGTCTTAGTACGCTGACCGCGCACCGGCAGACCACGACGATGGCGTAAACCACGGTAGCAACCAAGGTCCATCAGACGCTTGATGCTCAGGGTGATTTCACGGCGCAGATCACCTTCAACAACGAATTTACCAACTGCTTCACGCAGCTGATCAATTTGTTCTTCAGACAGCTCACTGATCTTAACATTTTCAGCGATGCCCGTTTCAGCACAGATGGCTTTAGAACGGGTTTTGCCGATACCGAAGATCGAAGTTAATGCGATAACGGTATGTTTTTGATCAGGAATGTTAATGCCTGCTATACGGGCCACTATGCACTCCTATAATTAAATAAATGCGTACCATGCTGAAAAGCCCGTTTTCAGGATACTCAAATGGAAACGCATCGACATACAAAAGATTGGCTGGCTAATCTAGCCAGCTCAACCCGACTTTGCAAGAAAAATATGTGACTTAATCAGCCCTGGCGCTGTTTATGCTTAGGCTCGGAGCTGCAGATCACACGTACGACACCGTCGCGACGAATGATTTTGCAGTTACGACATAATTTCTTGACGGAAGCACGAACTTTCATTTTTACTCTCCGTAACTTCTCAAGCTACTGAATTAACGGCCATAGCCTTTCAGGTTAGCTTTCTTCAATGCAGACTCGTACTGACTGGACATCATCAGAGTTTGCACTTGAGCCATAAAGTCCATGATGACAACCACTACAATCAGCAGCGAGGTGCCGCCAAAGTAGAAGGGAACCTTCATGGCATCACGCATGAACTCCGGGATCAGGCAGATAAAAGTAATATACAGTGCGCCGATTAAGGTCAGACGTGTCATTACTTTATCGATGTACTTCGCCGTTTGCTCTCCCGGACGAATTCCCGGTACGAATGCACCAGACTTCTTCAGGTTATCTGCTGTTTCACGCGGGTTGAAAACCAACGCCGTGTAGAAGAAACAGAAGAAGATGATTGCAGTCGCATAGAGTAGCACATAAAGCGGCTGTCCTGGCTGCAAATACAGCGAAATTGTTGTCAGCCAGTTCCAACCGGTACCGCCCCCGAACCAGGATGCTATCGTCGCCGGGAACAGGATAATGCTGGAAGCAAAGATGGCTGGGATTACGCCCGCCATGTTCACTTTCAACGGTAAATGTGTGCTCTGTGCAGCATATACACGACGACCTTGCTGACGTTTAGCGTAGTTGACCACAATGCGGCGCTGGCCACGCTCAACGAAAATAACAAAGAACGTCACTGCAAATACAAGAACTGCAACCAACAGCAACAGAAGGAAGTGCAGGTCGCCTTGCCGCGCTTGCTCGATGGTATGGCCAATGGCCGGCGGTAAACCCGCAACAATACCCGCGAAGATAATGATCGAAATACCGTTACCGATACCTCGTTCAGTAATCTGTTCGCCCAGCCACATCAGGAACATGGTTCCGGTAACCAGACTTACAACAGCGGTAAAGTAGAAAGCAAAGCCTGGATTTAATACCAGGCCCTGCATTCCAGGCATATTCGGCAGACCGGTAGCAATACCGATCGACTGGAATATAGCCAGAACCAGTGTGCCGTAGCGAGTGTACTGGCTGATCTTACGACGACCAGCTTCACCCTCTTTCTTAATCTCGGCCAACGCGGGATGAACCACCGTCAGCAGCTGGATAATAATAGAGGCCGAAATATACGGCATAATACCCAGCGCGAAGATTGAGGCACGACTGAGAGCACCACCAGAGAACATGTTAAACATTTCAATGATGGTGCCACGCTGTTGCTCAAGCAGTTTGGCAAGTACAGTGGCATCGATACCGGGGATTGGAATAAAAGAGCCAATACGGAAGACAATCAGTGCACCGATTACAAACAACAGTCTGCGCTTCAGTTCACCAAAGCCACCTTTGGCACTTTGAAAATCTAATCCCGGTTGCTTTGCCATCTGCTACTTATTCCTCGATTTTACCGCCAGCAGCTTCGATTGCAGCACGAGCACCTTTGGTGACACGCAGACCACGAATCGTAACAGGTGCAGATACTTCACCAGACAGGATCACTTTCGCGAACTCAATCTGTACACCGATGATGTTAGCTGCTTTCAGCGTGTTCAGGTCGACGATACCGCCTTCCACTTTCGCCAGATCAGACAGACGCACTTCTGCAGTCACGAATGATTTGCGCGAGGTGAAGCCGAACTTCGGCAGACGACGGTACAGAGGCATCTGACCACCCTCGAAACCACGACGTACGCCACCGCCAGAACGAGACTTCTGACCTTTGTGACCACGACCGCCGGTTTTACCGAGGCCAGAACCGATACCACGGCCCAGACGCTTGGAAGCGTGTTTAGACCCTTCGGCCGGAGACAGAGTGTTTAAACGCATCTCTTACTCCTCCACTTTCAGCATGTAAGAAATCGCGTTGATCATACCGCGTACAGCTGGCGTGTCTTCACGCTCAACGGTGTGACCAATACGACGCAGACCCAGACCAACCAGAGTGGCTTTGTGCTTAGGCAGGCGGCCGATTGAGCTACGGGTTTGTGTAATTTTGATTGTCTTAGCCATCGTGATTACCCCAGAATTTCTTCAACGGATTTACCACGCTTGGCAGCAACCATATCCGGAGACTTCATATTGCCCAGGCCGTCGATAGTTGCACGAACCACGTTGATCGGGTTGGTGGAACCATAGGCTTTAGCCAGAACGTTATGAACTCCAGCGACTTCCAGAACGGCGCGCATTGCACCGCCGGCGATGATACCGGTACCTTCAGAAGCCGGCTGCATGAACACACGAGAACCCGTGTGCGCACCTTTAACCGGGTGCTGCAGGGTGCCGTGAGTCAGCGCGACATTAACCATATTGCGACGAGCTTTTTCCATCGCTTTCTGGATCGCTGCTGGAACTTCACGCGCTTTACCGTAACCAAAACCAACGCGGCCGTTACCATCACCCACTACAGTCAGAGCGGTGAAGGAGAAAATACGACCACCTTTCACAGTTTTAGAGACACGGTTTACCGCGATCAGTTTTTCCTGCAGGTCGCCAGCTTGTTTCTCGATGTGTGCCATCTTAGACCTCTACCTTAGAACTGAAGGCCAGCTTCACGAGCAGCATCTGCAAGTGCCTGGACGCGACCATGATATTGGAAACCGGAACGGTCGAAAGAAACATCTTTGATGCCTTTTTCGATAGCGCGCTCAGCCAGAGCTTTACCTACAGCTGCAGCGGCGTCTTTGTTACCGGTATACTTCAGTTGTTCAGCGATAGCTTTTTCTACAGTAGAAGCAGCAACCAGAACTTCGGAACCGTTCGGGGCGATTACCTGTGCGTAAATGTGACGCGGGGTACGATGTACCACCAGGCGAGTAGCACCCAGCTCTTTGAGCTTGCGACGTGCACGGGTCGCACGACGGATACGAGCAGATTTCTTATCCATAGTGTTACCTTACTTCTTCTTAGCCTCTTTGGTACGCACGACTTCGTCGGCGTAACGAACACCCTTGCCTTTGTAAGGCTCAGGACGACGGTAGGCGCGCAGATCAGCTGCAACCTGACCAATCAGCTGTTTATCAGCGCCTTTCAGCACGATCTCAGTCTGAGTTGGACATTCAGCAGTGATGCCGGCCGGCAGTGCATGGTCAACCGGGTGAGAGAAGCCCAGGGCCAGACTCACAGAGTTGCCTTTAACAGCTGCACGATAACCAACACCAACCAGTTGCAGCTTCTTGGTGAAGCCTTCGGTAACACCGATAACCATGCCGTTCAGCAGCGCACGGGCAGTACCTGCCTGTGCCCAACCATCCGCATAACCTTCGCGTGGAGCGAAAGTCAGGGCGTTGTCTGCATGCTTAACTTCTACAGCACTGTTGATAGTACGAGTCAGCTCGCCGTTTTTGCCTTTGATCGAAACTTCCTGACCGTTGAGTTTTACCTCTACGCCGGCAGGAACAACGACAGGTGCTTTTGCAACACGAGACATTTTATCCTCCGATTACGCTACGTAGCAGATAATTTCGCCACCAAGACCAGCCTGGCGCGCTGCACGATCAGTCATGACACCTTTAGAGGTAGAAATTACAGCAATGCCCAGACCGGCCATAACTTTTGGCAGCTCATCTTTTTTCTTATAGATGCGCAGACCTGGACGGCTAACACGCTGAATGCTTTCTACAACAGCTTTACCCTGGAAGTACTTAAGAGTCAGTTCCAGTTCCGGCTTGATGTCGCCTTCGATTTTAAAATCTTGAATATAGCCTTCTTCCTTCAGCACGTTGGCAATTGCCACTTTCAGCTTGGAGGAAGGCATAGAGACCGCAACTTTGTTCGCGGCCTGACCGTTACGGATACGGGTCAGCATATCCGCGATCGGATCTTGCATGCTCATCTGTGTTACTCCCGTGATTCAAATGGTGACAATTACCAGCTAGCCTTTTTCAGACCCGGGATTTCACCGCGCATTGCGGCTTCACGGACCTTGATACGGCTCAACCCAAACTTCCGCAGGAAACCGTGCGGACGACCTGTCTGACGGCAGCGGTTACGCTGACGTGAAGGGCTGGAATCACGCGGCAGACTCTGCAGCTTGAGAACGGCGTTCCAACGGTCTTCGTCGGATGCGTTCACATCAGAAATGATCGCTTTCAGTTCAGCGCGTTTTGCGAAGAACTTGTCTGCTAATTTCACACGCTTAACTTCGCGTGCTTTCATAGATTGCTTAGCCATTAAGTAACCCTACCTTACTTGCGGAACGGGAAGTCAAAGGCAGCCAGCAGAGCACGGCCTTCATCATCAGATTTCGCAGTAGTGGTAATGGTGATATCCAAACCACGAACGCGATCGACTTTGTCGTAGTCGATTTCTGGGAAGATGATCTGCTCACGAACGCCCATGCTGTAGTTACCACGACCGTCGAAAGACTTCGCGGACAGACCACGGAAGTCACGGATACGCGGTACAGCAATAGTGATCAGACGCTCAAAGAACTCCCACATGCGCTCGCCACGCAGAGTTACTTTACAGCCGATCGGATAGCCCTGACGGATTTTGAAGCCTGCAACTGATTTGCGTGCTTTGGTGATCAGCGGTTTTTGACCGGAGATTGCTGCCAGGTCAGCTGCTGCGTTATCCAGCAGTTTCTTGTCAGCGATCGCTTCACCAACACCCATGTTCAGGGTGATCTTCTCGACCCGAGGGACTTGCATGACAGAATTGTAGCCAAACTCTGTCATGAGTTTCTGGACTACTTCGTCTTTGTAGTAATCATGCAGTTTCGCCATCGTACTACTCCAAATTACTTGATAGTTTCGCTGTTAGACTTGAAGAAACGGACTTTTTTACCGTCTTCGAATCTAAAGCCTACACGGTCAGCCTTGCCGGTTGCCGCATTGAAGATTGCAACGTTAGAAACCTGAATAGCAGCTTCTTTTTCAACGATGCCGCCTGGTTGGTTCAGAGCCGGAACCGGCTTCTGGTGTTTCTTAACCAGGTTGATACCTTCAACGATGACCTTACCAGAAGTCAGGACATTCTTTACTTTACCGCGTTTACCTTTGTCTTTACCGGTAAGCACGATAACTTCGTCGTTACGACGGATTTTCGCTGCCATTGTTCGCTCCTTAGAGTACTTCTGGTGCCAGAGAGATAATTTTCATGAACTTTTCAGTACGAAGTTCACGAGTTACCGGCCCAAAAATACGCGTTCCGATAGGCTGCTCGCTGTTATTGTTCAGAATAACGCATGCATTACCATCGAAGCGAATGACAGAACCGTCCGGGCGACGAACACCCTTCCTGGTGCGCACCACTACCGCTTTCAGGACATCACCTTTTTTCACCTTGCCACGCGGAATTGCTTCCTTGATGGTCACTTTGATGATATCGCCGACGCCTGCGTAGCGACGGTGCGAGCCACCCAGAACCTTGATACACATTACGCGACGTGCACCGGAGTTGTCGGCGACGTTCAGCATAGTCTGTTCTTGGATCATTTTAGTGCTCCGCTAATGTCAACTACTACTTCGGGACCCAAACCTCAGGTCGTTAAAAAGCCCCATAATTGAGGGCGCGGCATTATAACACCGGTTCTCGCAGATGGGTAGAAAAAATGAACGGCTCCATAGAGCCGTTCATTTTGTTTTTAGAGGAAGCGGATTCTATTACAGAATCGCTTTCTCTACAACGCGAACCAGAGTCCAGGACTTAGTCTTGGACAGTGGACGGGTTTCGCGGATTTCAACCACGTCACCAATTCCACACTCGTTGTTCTCGTCATGGATGTGCAGCTTAGTCGTACGCTTAATGAATTTACCGTAGATCGGGTGCTTCACGAAACGCTCGATAGCAACAACAGCAGATTTCTGCATTTTGTCACTAACAACACGACCCTGCAGAGTACGGATTTTATCGGTCATTACGCCGCCTTCTCAGTCAGTAAAGTCTTAACGCGTGCAACATCACGGCGAACTTGCTTCAGCAGATGGGTCTGCTGCAGCTGGCCAGATGCTGCCTGCATGCGCAGGTTAAACTGCTCGCGCAGGAGGTTAAGCAGCTCAGTGTTCAGCTCTTCAACGCTTTTTTCACGCAGCTCAGTTGCTTTCATTACATCACCGTCTTAGTTACAAAGGTGGTTTTGATAGGCAGTTTTGCTGCTGCCAGCTTGAATGCTTCACGGGCCAGCTCTTCCGGTACACCGTCCATTTCATACAGGACTTTACCAGGCTGGATCAGGGCAACCCAATACTCCACGTTACCCTTACCTTTACCCATACGCACTTCCAGCGGCTTCTCGGTGATTGGTTTGTCCGGGAATACACGGATCCAAATCTTACCTTGACGCTTAACTGCACGGGTCATAGCACGACGTGCTGCTTCGATCTGACGAGCAGTCAGACGACCACGGCCAACAGCTTTCAGACCGAAAGTACCGAAGCTAACATCCGTACCCTGCGCCAGACCGCGGTTACGGCCTTTGTGCACTTTACGGAATTTCGTACGCTTTGGTTGTAACATCAGCGACTCTCCTTACTTACGGCCTTTACGCTGCTGCTTTTTAGGTTGAGCAGCCGGTTCCGGTTGTTCAACAGCAGCCATACCACCCAGGATCTCACCTTTGAAGATCCATACCTTAACGCCGATTACACCATAAGTGGTGTGCGCTTCAGAGGTGTTGTAGTCAATGTCAGCACGCAGAGTGTGCAGCGGTACACGACCTTCACGGTACCATTCGGTACGTGCGATCTCAGCACCGCCCAGACGGCCGCTAACTTCAACTTTGATACCTTTAGCGCCCAGACGCATTGCGTTCTGTACAGCACGCTTCATCGCACGACGGAACATCACACGACGCTCCAGCTGTGAAGTGATGCTGTCAGCAACCAGTTTTGCGTCCAGTTCCGGTTTACGGACTTCGGCGATATTGATCTGTGCAGGAACGCCAGCGATGTTCGCTACGACCGTGCGCAGTTTTTCAACGTCTTCACCTTTTTTACCGATAACGATACCCGGGCGAGCGGTGTGAATGGTCACACGGATGCTCTTAGCCGGACGCTCGATAACGATGCGAGATACAGACGCTTTTGCCAGTTCTTTGTTCAGGAACTGACGTACTTTAAAGTCGCTGTCCAGGTTGTCAGCGAATTCTTTGGTGTTCGCAAACCAGGTAGAGTTCCATGGTTTTACAATACCCAGGCGAATACCATTAGGATGTACTTTCTGACCCATTGCTAGTCTCCAGAGTCTCAGCGATCGGACACAACCACAGTAATGTGGCTGGTGCGCTTCAGGATGCGATCTGCACGACCTTTAGCACGCGGCATAATGCGCTTCATGCTAGGGCCTTCATCTACGAAAATTTTCGCAACTTTCAGATCGTCGATATCAGCGCCATCGTTGTGTTCGGCGTTAGCAATGGCAGATTCCAGGACTTTCTTAACCAGTACAGCCGCTTTCTTATTGGTGTAAGTCAGAATATCCAGAGCCTGCGACACTTTCTTACCGCGAATCAGGTCAGCAACAAGGCGAACCTTCTGAGCAGAAGAACGAGCATGGCGATGTTGAGCAATAGTTTCCATCTCTTCCTCCTACTTATTTCTTCTTGGCTTTCTTATCAGCAGCGTGGCCGCGATAAGTACGTGTCGGTGCAAATTCACCCAGCTTGTGGCCGACCATTTCGTCGGAAACAAAGACAGGAACGTGCTGACGACCATTATGGACAGCGATGGTCAAACCGATCATGTTAGGGAAGATCGTTGAACGACGGGACCAAGTGCGCAGGGGCTTCTTGTCACCGCTTTCCACCGCTTTCTCTACCTTCTTCAGCAAGTGCAGGTCAATAAAAGGACCTTTCTTGAGAGAACGTGGCATGGCTTATCCTCTAAAATTATTTGCTACGGCGACGTACGATAAATTTATCAGTACGCTTGTTGCTACGGGTCTTCTTACCTTTGGTCTGAACGCCCCACGGAGTTACCGGGTGCTTACCAAAGTTACGACCTTCACCACCACCGTGCGGGTGATCGACTGGGTTCATCGCAGTACCGCGAACGGTAGGACGAACACCACGCCAACGGGTTGCACCGGCTTTACCCAGAACGCGCAGCATGTGCTCAGCGTTACCGACTTCGCCCAGGGTTGCGCGGCAGTCAGCTTCGACTTTACGCATTTCGCCTGAACGCAGACGCAGGGTAACGTAGGAACCTTCACGCGCAACGATCTGCACGTAAGCACCAGCAGAACGGGCAATCTGACCGCCTTTACCTGGTTTCATTTCTACGTTGTGCACGGTTGAACCAACCGGGATGTTACGCATCGGCAGGGTGTTACCTGCTTTGATCGCAGCATCAACGCCAGACTGAATCTGGTCGCCAGCTTTCAGGCCTTTAGGGGCCAGGATGTAACGGCGCTCGCCATCTTTGTACAGAACCAGTGCGATGTTCGCAGAACGGTTCGGATCGTACTCAAGACGCTCAACAACTGCCGGGATACCATCTTTGTTGCGTTTGAAGTCAACAATACGGTAAGCCTGCTTGTGACCACCACCGATATGACGGGTAGTGATACGACCATTGTTGTTACGACCACCGGATTTGCTGTTTTTTTCAACCAGCGCGGCAAAAGGCTTGCCTTTGTGCAGCTCAGGGTTCACCACTTTAACAACGTGACGACGACCCGGAGATGTCGGTTTACATTTAACAACTGCCATTGTCTTTCTCCTCCGACTTACTCAGCGCCGCCGACGAAGTCCAGGTTCTGGCCTTCTTTCAGGGTGACGTAAGCTTTTTTCCAGTCGCTACGACGACCGATACGCTGTCCGTGACGCTTAACTTTACCCTTAACAACCAGGGTGTTTACGTCTTTCACTTCTACTTCGAACAGTTTCTCAACAGCAGCAACGATCTCTGCTTTGGTCGCGTCTTTGGCAACTTTGAGAACGATGGTATTGGTTTTTTCCATCGCGGTTGATGCTTTTTCAGATACGTGCGGCGCGCGCAGTACTTTCAGCAGACGTTCTTCACGGATCATGCCAGCATCTCCTCAACTTGCTTAACTGCTTCTGCAGTCATAACGACTTTGTCGAAGGCGATCAGGCTAACTGGGTCGATACCCGCTGCATCACGCACGTCAACCTTGTACAGGTTACGCGCAGCCAGGAACAGATTCTCATCCAGTTCACCGGTGATGATCAGCACGTCTTCCAGCGCCATGTCTTTCAGTTTCTGTACCAGCAGCTTAGTTTTAGGCGCTTCAACAGAGAACGACTCGACAACGATCAGACGGTCCTGACGTACCAGCTCGGACAGGATGCTTTTCAGCGCGCCGCGGTACATCTTTTTGTTAACTTTTTGACTGTGGTCCTGTGGACGCGCAGCGAAGGTCACGCCACCTGAACGCCAGATCGGGCTCTTGATAGAACCTGAACGCGCACGGCCGGTGCCTTTCTGACGCCATGGCTTTTTGCCTGAACCAGTTACTTCAGCACGAGTTTTCTGCGCGCGAGTACCCTGACGAGCACCTGCAGCGTAAGCAACAACAACCTGGTGAACCAGCGCTTCGTTGAAATCACGACCGAAGGTAGTTTCGGAAACAGTCAGCGCGCTCTGCGCGTCTTTCAGTACTAATTCCATTGCTATCCCCTTACGCCTTCACAGCTGGTTTAACAATCAGGTCGCTGCCGGTTGCACCCGGGACAGCACCTTTGACCAGCAGCAGGTTGCGCTCAGCGTCAACACGTACTACTTCCAGGCTCTGAACGGTTACGCGCTCATTACCCAGCTGACCAGCCATTTTCTTGCCTTTGAACACTTTGCCCGGAGTCTGGTTCTGACCGATAGAACCCGGAACGCGGTGAGACAAGGAGTTACCGTGTGTAGCGTCCTGGGTACGGAAGTTCCAGCGCTTAACGGTACCTGCGAAACCTTTACCTTTAGAGGTACCGGTAACGTCTACTTTTTTAACGTCAGCGAAAATTTCAACACTGATGCTCTGGCCAACAGAGTATTCTTCACCTTCGGTGCGGAATTCCCACAGACCACGGCCAGCTTCAACGCCAGCTTTAGCAAAATGACCTGCTTCCGGCTTACCAACACGGTTTGCTTTTTTCGCACCGGTGGTAACCTGGATCGCCTGGTAACCATCGTTTTCCAGACCTTTGACCTGGGTAACGCGGTTTGCTTCAACTTCGATTACGGTTACTGGGATTGAAACGCCTTCTTCAGTGAAGATGCGCGTCATGCCCACTTTTTTACCGACTAAACCAATCATTGTATCAACCTCTCAATCGCTCGATGACCTGATTAACCCAGGCTGATCTGCACGTCAACACCGGCAGCCAGATCCAGACGCATCAGAGCATCAACGGTTTTTTCAGTTGGCTCAACGATGTCTACCAGACGCTTGTGAGTGCGGATTTCGTACTGATCACGCGCATCTTTGTTAACGTGCGGAGAGATCAGAACGGTGAAGCGCTCTTTGCGAGTCGGCAGCGGGATCGGACCACGTACCTGCGCACCAGTGCGCTTGGCAGTCTCGACGATTTCCGCGGTTGATTGATCGATCAGGCGATGATCAAACGCTTTAAGACGGATACGGATTCTTTGGTTCGACATGAGACCAAGGCTCCAAACATTTTATAAACGAAAAAAATTACTACCCGCACCCATTACGATTGATGGGGGAGTGTAATCGTTCAGCATATAACTCCCCAATCGGGAGTATTGTCAGGCGATACACTAATCGCTATCGCCTGCGATTCTGCTCGAATCGCGCCACACCAATATCGGCAGGCCCGCGCATTATACGCAAATCTGTTCAGGAAGCAACCCATGCTGCGTTTTTAACCGCAAAAGCGCGCGCCGGTAAAAAAGCCCGCACGGGGCGGGCTGCAATCAACAGGTGGAACGGCACGGCAAACGCTACTTATCGCCCTCTTCTTTCAGCTGGGCCTGCAGATAGTTTTGCAGACCCAGTTTCTGAATCAGGTCGAGCTCAGTTTCCAGCCAGTCGATATGGTGCTCTTCATCCGCCAGAATCTCGATCATCATGTCGCGGCTGACGTAATCATGAACTTTATCGGCGTACGCAATCGCCTCGCGTAAGTCTTTCGCCCCTTCCAGTTCGAGCGTCAGGTCCGATTGCAGCATTTCCGGTACGTCTTCACCAATGCGCAGCCGGCCGAGATCTTGCAGATTAGGAATGCCTTCGAGAAACAAAATGCGTTCGATGTACTTATCCGCATGTTTCATTTCATCAATGGATTCATGGTATTCGACATCGTTGAGGCGTATCAGGCCCCAGTTTTTAAACATGCGCGCATGTAGAAAGTACTGGTTGATTGCAACCAGTTCATTTCCCAGCAATTTATTGAGGTGAGTAATGATTTTGCCGTCGCCCTTCATTGTGCTTCCTCCGCTTGCAGATAAATAGAGCGTAGATGCGGATAAAAAGAAGTCAAAAAAACGCGACAGTTTTTGGGGTTATTCAGGGGAAGCGGATGCGTAGTTACGCTATCTCTTTGTAAAGCGGCACGTTTTGCATTTCATCATCCATAATCTCGCGCGCCACGCGAATACACTTGCCGCACTGCTTGCCGATAGGCACCAGCTGACGCAGTTGCTGAATCGATTTGGGTTGATAACGGCGGACAACTTCACGCAGGGTTCGGTCACTTACGGCATTACACAGACAGACGTACATTTACAGCCCACTCCAGTACAATTTCTGATCAAAGTGTAAATGAGAATGGTTTTTATTTCAACGTAGCTTTTGTGTGGATTAGGCGTGCCGGTCAATGCAAAGCAAAAAAAGAGCACCGAAGTGCTCTTTTTCATGCTGCGGTGGCAACCGGAGTTACCACCGTTATTAACGCACTTAAGCGATAACTTCAGCAACAACGCCCGCGCCAACGGTACGGCCGCCTTCGCGGATTGCGAAACGCAGACCCTGGTCCATCGCGATTGGGTGGATCAGCTCAACGGTCATTTTGATGTTGTCGCCTGGCATTACCATCTCAACGCCTTCTGGCAGTTCGATGTTGCCGGTCACATCAGTAGTACGGAAGTAGAACTGTGGACGGTAGCCTTTGAAGAACGGAGTATGACGGCCGCCTTCTTCTTTAGACAGTACGTACACTTCTGATACGAACTTGGTGTGTGGCTTGATGGTGCCTGGCTTAGCCAGAACCTGACCACGCTGGATCTCTTCACGCTTGATACCGCGCAGCAGAACACCACAGTTCTCGCCTGCCTGACCCTGGTCCAGCAGTTTGCGGAACATTTCAACACCGGTACAGGTAGACTTGGCAGTCGCTTTGATACCAACGATTTCTACTTCGTCGCCCACTTTCACGATGCCGCGCTCAACACGACCGGTAACAACGGTACCACGGCCAGAGATTGAGAATACGTCTTCGATTGGCAGCAGGAACGGCAGATCGATAGCACGTACTGGATCTGGAATGTAAGTATCCAGGTGACCAGCCAGCTCAACGACTTTCGCTTCCCACTCAGCGTCGCCTTCCAGCGCTTTCAGCGCAGAACCGCGTACGATTGGGGTATCGTCGCCTGGGAAGTCGTACTGAGACAGCAGATCGCGAACTTCCATCTCAACCAGTTCCAGCAGCTCTTCGTCATCAACCATGTCGCACTTGTTCAGGAACACGATGATGTAAGGAACGCCAACCTGACGACCCAGCAGGATGTGCTCACGGGTCTGAGGCATTGGGCCATCAGTCGCAGCAACAACCAGGATCGCGCCGTCCATCTGCGCAGCACCGGTGATCATGTTTTTCACATAGTCGGCGTGGCCTGGGCAGTCAACGTGTGCGTAGTGACGGGCCGGGGTTTCATATTCAACGTGAGAGGTGTTGATGGTGATACCACGAGCCTTCTCTTCTGGCGCGTTATCGATCTGATCGAATGCACGAGCCTGGCCGCCGTAGGTTTTAGCCAGAACGGTGGTGATGGCTGCAGTCAGGGTGGTTTTACCGTGGTCGACGTGACCGATGGTGCCCACGTTTACGTGCAGTTTGTTACGTTGAAATTGCTCTTTCGCCATGGCGATAATCCTTACGTTATGCCTTCATCAGTGATGAAGGCATCAGTTCACAATTTTTAAACCGTAGCCTTATTTGCTACGAGCTTCAATAACGGCCTGAGCGACGTTGTTCGGCGCATCATCGTACTTCAGGAACTCCATGGAGTAAGAAGCACGGCCTTTGGTCAGAGAACGCAACTGAGTCGCGTATCCGAACATTTCAGACAGCGGAACTTCAGCGTGAATCTGAACGCCAGTCGCGTTAGATTCCTGACCTTTCAGCATACCACGACGGCGGCTCAGGTCACCGATAACGTCACCGGTGTTCTCTTCTGGGGTTTCTACTTCAACCTTCATGATTGGCTCAAGCAGAACCGGCTGTGCTTTCTTAAAGCCATCTTTGAAGGCGATAGAAGCGGCCAGTTTAAACGCCAGCTCAGAGGAGTCAACGTCATGGTAAGAACCGAAGTGCAGGCGCACGCCCAGGTCAACTACCGGGTAACCGGCCAGTGGACCAGACTTCAGCTGCTCCTGGATACCTTTATCAACCGCAGGGATGTATTCACCAGGAATCACACCACCTTTGATATCGTTGACAAATTCGTAGCCTTTCGGATTCGAACCCGGCTCCAGTGGGTACATGTCGATAACAACATGACCGTACTGACCACGACCACCAGACTGCTTGGCGTGTTTACCTTCGATATCGGTAACTTTAGAGCGAATCGCTTCGCGGTAAGCAACCTGAGGTTTACCGACGTTCGCTTCAACGTTGAATTCACGCTTCATGCGGTCAACGATGATGTCGAGGTGCAGCTCACCCATACCAGCGATGATGGTCTGGTTAGACTCTTCGTCAGTCCATACGCGGAATGACGGGTCTTCTTTCGCCAGACGACCCAGAGCCAGACCCATTTTTTCCTGGTCAGCTTTGGTTTTCGGCTCAACGGCGATAGAAATTACCGGCTCAGGGAATTCCATACGCTCCAGAATGATCGGGTTAGATGGATCACACAGGGTATCACCGGTGATCACGTCTTTCAGACCGATTGCTGCAGCGATGTCGCCTGCGCGAACTTCGCTGATCTCTTCACGTTTGTTGGCGTGCATCTGAACGATACGACCGAAACGCTCACGTGCAGATTTCACGGAGTTCAGTACGGTATCGCCCGAGTTAACCACACCCGAGTAAACGCGGAAGAAGGTCAGGTTACCTACGAACGGGTCGTTGGCAATTTTGAACGCCAGCGCAGAGAACGGCTCGTCGTCAGTTGCGTGACGCTCAGCCGGGGTATCTTTACCGTCGTCCAGGATACCGTTGATCGCCGGAACGTCAGTTGGTGCTGGCAGATATTCAACCACCGCATCCAGCATCGCCTGAACACCTTTGTTCTTAAATGCAGAACCACAGGTCACGAGGATGATCTCGTTGTTCAGTACGCGCTTACGCAGAGCAGATTTGATCTCTTCTTCAGACAGTTCTTCACCGCTAAAGAATTTCTCCATCAGCTCTTCAGAAGCTTCAGCAGCTGCTTCAATCAGCTTGCCACGCCACTCTTCAGCCAGTTCCTGCAACTCAGCACGGATATCTTCGTAAACGAAGGTAGTACCCTGATCGGCGTCGTTCCAGTTGATCTCTTTCATCTTGATCAGGTCAACAACACCGGTGAAGTTCTCTTCTGCGCCGATAGCCAGCTGCAGTGGAACCGGAGTTGCGCCCAGACGTGATTCGATCTGACCAACAACTTTCAGGAAGTTCGCACCCATACGGTCCATTTTGTTAACGAACGCGATACGTGGAACTTTATATTTGTTTGCCTGACGCCATACGGTTTCAGACTGCGGCTGCACGCCACCTACTGCACAGTAAACCATTACTGCGCCGTCGAGCACACGCATAGAACGTTCTACTTCGATGGTGAAGTCAACGTGTCCCGGGGTGTCGATGATGTTGATGCGGTGCGGCTCAAACTGCTTCGCCATACCTGACCAGAACGCAGTGGTCGCTGCAGAGGTGATGGTAATACCACGCTCCTGCTCCTGCGCCATCCAGTCCATGGTTGCAGCGCCATCGTGCACTTCACCGATTTTGTGGTTAACACCGGTGTAGAACAGGATACGCTCGGTGGTAGTGGTTTTACCGGCGTCAATGTGTGCGCTGATACCGATGTTACGGTAGCGCGCAATGGGTGTTGTACGAGCCATTTGATTCCTCTGATTCTCGGACGTTCAATGTAAGTCGACCCCAGCGGGTTGGCTGAATGAGCGCCCGCTGGTTTAACAACAACTACGTGGCGATTACCAGCGGTAGTGTGCGAACGCCTTGTTGGCTTCAGCCATACGGTGAACGTCTTCACGTTTCTTCACTGCAGTACCTTTGTTTTCTGCAGCGTCAGAAAGTTCGTTCGCCAGGCGGAGAGCCATCGATTTATCACCGCGTTTACGAGCAGCTTCTACGATCCAACGCATTGCCAGGGCATTACGACGAACCGGACGGACTTCAACTGGAACCTGGTAGGTTGAACCACCAACGCGACGTGACTTAACTTCGACAGTCGGACGTACGTTTTCGAGTGCAACTTCGAAAGCTTCCAGACCATCTTTACCAGCACGTTGAGCCAGGGTATCAAGTGCGGTATAGACGATTGATTCAGCAGTAGATTTTTTACCATCTACCATCAGGATATTTACAAATTTAGCCAGCAGTTCTGATCCGAACTTAGGATCCGGCAGAATTTTACGCTGACCAATGACGCGACGACGTGGCATGGAAATACTCCGTTGTTAATTCAGGATTGTCCAAAACTCTACGAGTTTATTTTGACATTAAAGTTAAAACGTTTGGCCTTACTTAACGGAGAACCATTAAGCCTTTGGCTTCTTCACGCCGTACTTGGAGCGAGCCTGCTTACGGTCTTTAACACCTGAGCAGTCCAGCGCGCCACGAACGGTGTGGTAACGCACACCTGGCAGGTCTTTTACACGACCGCCACGGATCAGGATCACGGAGTGCTCCTGCAGGTTATGACCTTCACCGCCGATGTAGGAGGTGACTTCAAAACCGTTAGTCAAACGCACACGGCAGACTTTACGCAGTGCGGAGTTTGGTTTTTTCGGGGTAGTGGTGTAAACACGAGTACAAACACCACGTTTTTGCGGGCAAGCTTCCAGCGCCGGCACGTTGCTTTTAGCAACCTGACGAACGCGTGGTTTGCGAACCAGCTGGTTAACTGTTGCCATTAAATAGCTCCTGGATTTAGCTTTTGCTTCGTAAACACGTAATAAATCGCCTCGTATTACTACGAGGAGGCAGAATTTTAGGGCTGTGCCCATAGGGTGTCAAGAAATAACCAGGTTTTACCCTTCACCAGGCCACTTGTTGTGGATGCTTCGTCGTCAGCGTAACGAAACCAGTATAGTTCAGACGCGACACATTGGTCGAAATTTGCGCAGTCAGCCCGCGCGCCATCACGTCTTCTTCTAATACCCACAGCGTGGCGGGCGACGCCAGCAGCTGCTGCAGCTTCTCACTGCCTGCCAGCGCGGCCGTCACACCATCCTGTAACAGCAGCACATCATCGCCCTCCTGTAACAGCAGCAGCAGGCTATCGAAATCGCATTGCCAGGGAGAGTGCAGCAGGGTGTAGAGCATGGTCAGTTCTCAGAAACGGAGGATACGGTCATAAGTTGCCAGCGTCTGGCGCAGCGCGGCAGGTTCCAGCAGCTGCGCATCCAGCACGCGCGCTGCCGTGAGACTCTGGCCACGTGCCAGCAGAGACGCCTGACAGATATAGCAGCGATCGATGTCGTATAGCGCCAGCACGCCAAAGGTCGCAATATAGTCACGCGCCAGAATCTGCGCCGGCTGCTGATCGCGGTTGAGCTGCAGCACGCCGTCGCCAATAAAGAACAGGCCGATATCCTCGCTCAGCGCGCCGGTCGCCAGCACGGCATCCAGCCCTTCCCGGCCAGCACTGCTGCCGTGCGGAGCCTGCGTAAACAGAAACGCCACGCGGTTCATCAGAACTGCACCAGGCGATCGCAGCTCAGCGCGGCTTCCGCCAGCGCGCCCAAGCCGCTAAGGGTAAATCCGGGCTGCAGATTGCTGCCCGCCAGCTGCAGGCGCGCCGCCTCCTGCGCATCGGTCACGCCGCGCCGCAACGCGGCTGCCACACAGATATTCAGCGCCGCGCCACTGTCGTCGCGCAGCTGCTGCCAGGCGCGCACCATATCCACTTCATCGCTGGCCGGCGCGCTGAGCTGGTTAGCATTCAGCACTCCCTCGCGGTAAAAGAACACGCTTCCCAGCTGATGTCCCTGTGCCAGCAGCGCACGGGCAAACAGCAGCGCGCTACTGGCGTGCTGTGTGCCGTAAGCCGGCCCGGTCACCAGCAGCGTGTAGCGCATTAGCGATCCTGCCCCTGCAGATCGCCACTCTTAAACTGGCGGATATACAGATACACGGTGTGCTTAGAAATATTGAGGCGATCGGCCACCTGGTTAATGGCGTCCTTGATATCGAAAATGCCCTTCTCGTACAGATTGAGGACGATCTGGCGATTCTTGACGTTATTCGACACGTTGCGGTCGGCGCTCACCTCTTCAATAGTGAACTCCAGCGTCTGGGTGACCAGATCCTCTACCGAGCTGGCAAAGTTGACGTTGGAATCCACCTGCTGCGTCTCCGGCGGCATGAAAGTCGACATAATCTGCGAAAACGGTACGTCCAGGTTCATATTGATGCACAGCAGGCCAATCACCCGCTGCTGCCGGTTACGAATCGCAATGGTTACCGACTTCATCAGCACGCCACTTTTGGCCCGCGTGAAGTAGGCGCGCGACACATTGCTCTCCGCGCCGTGCATATCATGCAGCATGCGCAGCGCCAGATCGGTAATCGGGGAACCCACTTTGCGGCCGGTATGTTCGCCGTTGGCGATACGCACGGCGGAGCATTTAAGATCTTCCAGAGAGTGCAGCACGATTTCGCAGTGCGAGCCAATCAGCATCGCCAGACCGTCGACCACCGCTTCGTAGGATTTAAGAATATCGTAGTCTGCTTGTTCGAACGGACGCTGCTCCAGTAAATCGAAGTCAGTCAGTTCGCCGGGATTGAATGGATTAGACATCGAAGACATTACCCTAAATGGCTGGAGCCTGTCTCGACAGCATTGGGGCAGACTCATCTTATGATCATTGTGCAGGCGCTAGTCTGGCAAATGTCGCCGTTTTTAGCCAGAGCTTTACTCATCGCGCCGCAAATTCAGGATGAGCGAAAACAAAACCGCCGCCCGAAGGCGGCGGTGCAAGTCAGCTTACTGCGCTTTCTTGTCAGCAGCGGCCGGAGCCTGCGCTTTCTCATCGGCTTTCGGCGCCGGCTTGATGTCGAGCAGCTCAACATCGAACACCAGCGTTGAGTTGGCCGGAATACCCGGTACGCCGTTTTTGCCGTAAGCCAGGTTCGGTGGGATCACCAGCTTGATCTTACCGCCTTTCTTCACGTGCTTCAGACCTTCGGTCCAGCCCGGGATTACGCCGTCCAGACGGAACGACAGCGGCTCGCCGCGCGTGTAAGAGTTGTCGAACTCAGTGCCGTCAATCAGCGTGCCTTTGTAGTTAACCACTACGGTATCGCTGTCTTTCGGGGTCTCACCGCTGCCCTCTTTCTCTACCTGATACAGCAGGCCAGATTCGGTTTTCTTCACGCCCTTCTCTTTGGCGAACTTGTCCGCGTAAGCGGTGCCTTTGTCGGCATTCTCTTTCGCGTCTTTTTCCATCTTCGCCTGAGCGGCCCCTTTCACGCGGCCTTCAAACGCCTGCAGCGTCTGCTCGATCTCTTCGTCAGACAGCTTGCTCTTGCCACCAAACGCATCCTGAACACCGGCAATCAGCTGGTCTTTGTCCAGTTTGATACCCAGTTTCTCCTGCTCCTTCAGAGAGTTGTCCATGTAGCGACCCAGGGAAGCGCCCAGCGCATAGGCTGACTGCTGGTCTTCGTTTTTGAAGGCAGCATTTTTCGGCGCCTGTGGCGCAGCCTGCGCTGCGTCAGCCGGTGCCGCAGTGGTTTCTGCTGCCATTGCCAGCGGTGCATTCAGCGCGACGGCCATGGTGGTAGCTAACAATGTGACTTTAAACAGTGATTTCATCCTTTCTCCAAAACCGAAGCTTCAAACCTCGGGAATCATTGCGGACAGTGGCCCACACTATAACTTTACGTGGCAGTGGCGAACACTCCCACAGTGTAATTACCCGGTCAACCTCCGACCTTTTTTGCTTCAGGAAGTTTCATCAGAGATATAGGCGCAACGCGGGAATTCAATGCATACGCCAGACCGAAGGTGAAATATCAGGTGATTCTGACACGAAAGACCGTAGAATCACGCCCGACAAGATCAACGCGCAGCACCGTGACAGGAGGAGTGATGATGCAACAACCAGAATGGGATCAACGCCTTGAGGCGCTGGAGAGCAAGCTGGCTTTCCAGGAACATACCATTGAGCAGCTCAATCAGACGGTGGTTCAGCACGAGCTGGAAATGAGTAAACTGCGTGAGCAGGTGCGTCTGCTGGTGGATAAAGTGAAGGCCGCCGCCCCGTCCATGGTCGCTTCGCAAGCGGAAGAGACCCCGCCGCCGCACTATTAATATCGCGCGCTTTGCTGCCCAATAAAAAGGCCACCCGCAGGTGGCCTTTTTACGCTTAGTGGTTGCAGCCGCAACCACCGTGGCCGCCGCAGCCGCCGTGACCGTGCTCATGATCGTGACCATGGTCGTGGTCATGATCGTGATGATGGCCGTCAGCGCCATGAACGTGGCCGTGAGCGATCTCTTCTTCCGTGGCTTCACGGATAGCAACCACTTCCACATTGAAGTTCAGGTTCTGACCCGCCAGCATGTGGTTACCGTCAACCACCACGTGCTCATCTTCCACTTCGGTGATCTCGACCGGCACCGGGCCCTGGTCGGTTTCTGCCAGGAAGCGCATGCCAACCTGCAGCTCGTCAACGCCCATGAACACGTCTTTCGGTACACGCTGCACCAGGTTGTCATCGT
This sequence comes from Pantoea sp. Cy-640, assembly GCF_011752635.1. Lineage (NCBI taxonomy): Bacteria > Pseudomonadati > Pseudomonadota > Gammaproteobacteria > Enterobacterales > Erwiniaceae > Pantoea > Pantoea sp. Cy-640. The sequence goes on from NZ_VWXB01000006.1 coordinate 33,965, forward strand.
ACTGGCCGTACGCATCGTTTGCCGGGATATGCACGTCAAACTTGTCGCCGACCGCGTGATTTTCCAGCGCTTTTTCCAGACCAGAAATCAGGGAACCATGACCGTGCAGATAATCCAACGGCGCACTCACCGGTGACTCGTCAACCAACACACCGTCTTCGGTACGAACCTGATACGCCAGGCTCACCACCAGGTCTTTTGCTACTTTCATGATATCTCCTAACCGTTGAGAACAAAGAATCCCGTCTCATTGGTCTATTCTCGCGTGCAATAACCAACCAGAAAGGTTCAGTACTGAGGATGCCAACAGTGCTGTTGGACCATACTGCTCAGCGTTAATGGCGCCGATTGTAGCGGAATTCAATACCGCTGTAAGGCTAAGCTTAAAAAAAGCTGCGCCATCGCGCTACTCCGGATGAAAAATGCCAATCACTTGCTCAGTGCTGCGAACCTGATCGCGCGCCTGCTTGTCCGCCTCACGCATCTGGTGGCCGCACTTCACGCACTCCACCACATCGACATTGTTTTCACGCCACATCGCCAGCGTGTCTTTCTCCTGACAGTGCGGACAGACCGCACCGGCAATAAAACGTTTACGCATAGTCTTTCCTGCCCGTTATCAGAACGGATACGTTAAGTGTAGCCTTACTCATCATCCCAGCCGTCAAACTGCCGTTTTTCATGCTGCATTTCACGCTGGAAAATGTCCTCCAGCTCGCGTCGCGCCTCACGCACGCGTGAAACCTGCACGCTGTCGTCGTGGCTCGGCACCAGTTCACGCAGCATGCGCATATCCAGCCGGCGGAAGTGCTGCTGCGCGCGCTGCGCCTGATGCGGATGCATGCCCAGCGATATCAGCGCTTTGCGGCCTAACTCCAGCGCGCTGGAGAAGGTTTCACGCGAGAACAGCGTGACGCCCGCCTGCAGCAGCTCATGCGCCTCGACACGACCGCGCGCCCGCGCCAGGATCTCCAGTTGCGGGAAGTGCTGCTGGCACAAGTGCACGATAGTCATCGAATCTTCCGGATCGTTACAGGTGATGACGATCGACTGCGCATTCTCCGCCCCGGCGGCACGCAGCAGCTCGAGCTCGGTGGCATCGCCATAGTAAACCTTGTAGCCATATTTGCGCATCAGGCTGACCGCCGAGATATCGCGCTCCAGCACGGTGATGCGCTTGTTGTTGGCCATCAGCAAACGCCCGACCACCTGACCAAAACGGCCAAAGCCCACCACAATCACCTGGGGCTGATCGTCCTCGACAAACGGCTTTTCGCCGTCCTCTTCCGGTTCGTTGAAGCGGCGCGCCAGAATCTTATCCACGCCCTGCATCAGCAGCGGCGTGGTCATCATCGACAGCGTCACCGTGACCAGCAGCAGCGGCAGCTGATCGCCGCTGAACAGTTTTGCCGACGACGCCGCCGAAAACAGCACGAAGGCGAATTCACCGCCCTGACTCAGCACGCCGGCAAACTGCAGACGCTCCGAACTGCGCAGACCATAAATCCGCGCCAGCACGTAGAGCACCAGCGTTTTCACCGCCACCAGCAGCACCACGCCGATCAGAATTTCAAGGATGTGGGTATAAAGCACGCCGAGGTTGAGCGCCATGCCCACCGAAATAAAGAACAGCCCGAGCAGCAGCCCTTTAAACGGTTCAATGGCGACTTCCAGTTCGTGGCGATACTCACTCTCTGCCAGCAGAATACCGGCGATGAACGTCCCCAGCGCCATCGACAGGCCCAGCGCATCCATAAACAGCGCGGAACCGAGCACCAGCAGCAGCGAGGCGGCGGTAAACACTTCCCGCACGCCGGACGCGGCGATGAAACGGAAAATCGGCCGCAGCAAATAGCGTCCGCCCACCAGCATACCGGCGAATGCCAGCACCTTCATGCCCACCTTGAGCCAGTCGACGTGGCCACTGTCGCTGCCGGCCAGCAGCGGCACCAGCGCCAGCGCAGGGATCACCGTCAGGTCCTGGAACAGCAGCACCGAGAAGCCCAGCTGGCCCGCTTCGCTGCGGTTCATGCCTTTGTCGCGCATCAGCTGCAGCGCCATGGCGGTCGAGGACATCGCCAGGCCGATACCGCCAATCACCGCGGCCTGCCAGCTGAAGTCGGTCAGCCACAGCAGCACGCCGAGGATCGCTGCCGAAACCAGCACCTGCGCGGCACCGACGCCAAAAATAGAGCGCCGCAGCGCCCACAGCTTGGCCGGGTTCAGCTCCAGCCCGATGATGAACATCAGGAACACCACGCCAAGCTCCGAGAAGTGCAGAATCTCGTCCACATCGCTGATGAAGCCCAGCCCCCACGGGCCGATGGCGATACCGGCCAGCAGATAGCCCAGCACCGCACCAATGCCGAGCCGGGCGGCAACCGGCACCACCAGCACCGCCGCCACCAGATAAATCACGCCGGCGGTGAGTAACGTTTCGCCTTGCATCACACTCCTCCGTTCGGCAGCGGTGACGCCAGCCAGTCGCCATAGGCGCGCGCAAAATTGCGCAGCACCTCGGGTGTCTGACGACGCGCCCAGTAAATCACCATCGGCGTCAGCCAGTGCATGCGACACATCTGCGCCGTCAGCTCAAACGGTCGCATAATGTCGCTCATCGGGTAGCGATTGAGGCCGCTGTGGTGATACGCCGTCTCCGGCTCACCGGTGGTTACCACGCTGCGCCAGTATTTACCTTCCAGCGCATTACCGTCCTGGCCGCTGGCAAAGCCGCGCGACAGCACGCGATCCAGCCACTCTTTCAGCAGTGCCGGACAGCTATAGGTATAAAGTGGATGCTGAAACACCACGATTTGATGGTCGCGCAGCAGTTGCTGCTCGTAATGAATATCAATAAAGAAATCCGGATAGTGGGCGTATAAATCGTGCACCGTGACGTGGTCCAGTTCCATAGCCGACTGCAGCAAAACCCGATTAGCAATCGAATCCTGTGATTCCGGATGGGCGTAAAGCAGCAATATTTTGGGCGGCTGCGACATCGTTCCCCTCCAAAGCGTCGTCACCGCGGCGGAATTCCGCTACCATGCTCGACGCAACAAACATTATCGAATTATGTTGCCGATAAATTAACATATTCTGACGATACGGCGCTTATGATTGTCTTTTCCGCATTACAAATCCGTCGCGGCACTAATGTGCTGCTGGATAACGCAACGGCCACCATTAACCCGGGGCAAAAAGTCGGCCTGGTGGGTAAAAACGGCTGCGGTAAATCCACGCTGCTGTCACTGCTGAAGGGTGAAATCAGCAGCGATGCCGGCAACGTCACCTTTCCCGGCAACTGGGCGCTGGCGTGGGTGAATCAGGAAACCCCGGCGCTGAGTAAAGCCGCGCTGGAATATGTTATCGACGGCGACCGCGAATATCGTCAGCTCGAATCCGAATTAGCGGCAGCCAATGCGCGCGACGATGGCAACGCCATTGCGCTGCTGCACGGCAAGCTGGACGCTATCCAGGCGTGGAGCATACACGCACGCGCCGCCAGTCTGCTGCACGGATTGGGCTTCAGCCAGGAACAATTAATGCGGCCGGTGAGCGATTTCTCCGGCGGCTGGCGTATGCGTCTCAACCTTGCTCAGGCGCTGGTATGCCGTTCCGACCTGCTGCTGCTCGATGAACCGACCAACCACCTCGATCTCGACGCGGTGATCTGGCTGGAGCGCTGGCTGAAGAGTTATACCGGCACGCTGATCCTGATCTCGCACGACCGCGACTTCCTCGACCCGGTGGTGGACAAAATCATCCATATCGAACAGCAGACGATGTTCGAATACACCGGCAACTACAGCTCGTTCGAGCGTCAGCGCGTAGCCAAACTGGCGCAGCAGCAGGCGCTGTACCAGAGCCAGCAGGAAAAAGTCACCCACCTGCAAAAGTACATCGATCGCTTCCGCGCGCAGGCCACCAAAGCCAAACAGGCGCAGAGCCGCATCAAGATGCTGGAGCGCATGGAGCTGATTGCCCCGGCGCACGTCGATAACCCGTTCAGCTTCAGCTTCCGCGAGCCAGAAAGCCTGCCTAACCCGATTCTGAAAATGGAGCAGGTTTCGGCGGGGTACGGTGAGCGGGTGATTCTGGATGCCATCAAACTCAACCTGGTGCCGGGTTCGCGCATCGGCCTGCTGGGGCGTAACGGCGCCGGTAAATCCACGCTGATCAAACTGCTGGCGGGCGAGCTGGAGCCGCTGGCGGGCAAAGTGGGTCTGGCGAAAGGGATCAAGCTGGGTTACTTCGCGCAGCATCAGCTTGAGTATCTGCGCGCCGATGAGTCGCCGCTGCGGCATCTGGCGCGCATCGCCCCGAAAACGCTGGAGCAGCAGCTGCGTGACTACCTGGGCGGCTTTGGTTTCCAGGGCGATAAAGTCAGCGAAGCCACCGAGCGTTTCTCCGGCGGCGAGAAAGCGCGGCTGGTGCTGGCGCTGATCGTCTGGCAGCGGCCGAATCTGCTGCTGCTCGACGAACCGACCAACCACCTTGATTTGGATATGCGCCAGGCGCTGACCGAAGCGCTGATCGACTTTGAAGGCGCACTGGTGGTGGTGTCGCACGATCGTCACCTTCTGCGTTCGACCACCGACGATCTTTACCTGGTGCACGACCACAAAGTGGATGTGTTCGAGGGCGATCTGGATGATTATCAGCAGTGGCTGAGCGACCTGCAGAAGCAGGAAACGCAGCAGGATGCCGCGCCGAAGCAGGACAACGCCAACAGCGCGCAGTCCCGCAAAGATCAGAAGCGCCGCGACGCCGAGCTGCGCGCGCAGACGCAGCCGCTGCGCAAAGAGATCGAAAAGCTGGAGAAGCAGATGGCCAAATGGCAGACGCAGCTCAGCGAAGCCGAAGCACAGCTGGCCGACAGCGCCATTTACGAGCAAAACCGTAAGGCCGATTTAACCGCCGCCCTGCAGCGCCAGGCGGAGAGCAAATCGGCGCTGGAAGAGGTCGAAATGGCGTGGCTGGAGGCGCAGGAGCAGCTGGAGCAGATGCTCGCGGGGTAAAGGTGCGCGATGATGCCCTCACCCTGACCCTCTCCCATAGGGAGAGGGAATAAACCTTACTCCCACGCTGGAACAACCTCCTCCCACAGGAGAGGGAACAAACCTTAATCCGTCTTACCTGCTACGCACCGTCGGCCCCCTCTCCCGCTGGCGGGAGAGGGAACAAACCTTAATCCGCCTTACCTGCTACGCACGGTCGGCCCCCTCTCCCGCTGGCGGGAGAGGGTTGGGGTGAGGGCAATCAACGCTCCGAAATCACACCGGCACATCCCCTAACACCGTCGCGCGATGCATCACGCGCCGCGCCGGATAATAATCCGCGTTGGCATAATGCTGCGTCACGCGGTTATCCCAGATTGCCACATCGTTCGGCTGCCAGCGCCAGCGCACCTGAAACTCCGGTTTGGTGGCGTGCGCAAACAGATAGCCTAGCAGCGCCTCGCTCTCCTTCTCGCTTACACCCAGCAGCCTGGTGGTAAAACCTTCATTAACAAACAGCGCCTTGCGTCCGCTCACCGGATGGGTGCGGATCACCGGATGCTGCACCGGCGGATGCTTCGCCACGGCCTGCTGCCAGCGCTGATGCTCCTCTTCCGTCTTACGGTACTTATACTCCTGGAACGATTTCTTAAAGTCGTGCTCCGCCTGCAGGCCACTCAGCAGCTGTTTGAACGGCTCTGACAGCGCCTCGTAAGCGGCAATTCCGCTGCTCCACAGCGTATCGCCACCGCTCTCCGGCAGCAGCTTTGAGGCCAGAATGGCGATCGCCGGCGGCGTCTGAATAAAGGTGACGTCGGTATGCCAGTTATCGTTGTCCGGCGGATTGTCCTGATGCGTATCCAGCACGATAATCTCTTCCACGCCTTCGGCATGCGGATAAACCGGATGAATGTGCAGATCGCCGAAGCGGATCGCCAGCGCGCGCTGCTGCTCCGGCGTAATGCGCTGATCGCGCAGAAACAGCACCTGGTGACGCAACAGACCGTGATAAAGCTGCTCAAACTGCGCGTCACTCAGCGGACGGCTGAGGTCGACATCGCTGACCTGCGCCCCGATATGCGGACCCAGCGCGGTAAAATTCACTCGTTCGTTCATTGCTGTTCTCCATTCCAGGGCGTCAGTCGGCGCTGTAGCGCACGTAAACCCAGTTCTAAACTAAAGGCAATCAGGGCGATCACCGCGATGCCCGCCAGCACCACATCGGTGGCGAGAAACTCCCCAGCCGACTGCACCATAAAGCCCAGCCCGCGCGTCGCGGCAATCAGTTCGGCCGCCACCAGCGTGGACCAGCCCACGCCAAGACCGATGCGCAGACCCGTGAGAATCTCCGGCAACGCTCCGGGCAGAATGACAAAACGCAGCAGCTGCCCGCGCGTCGCCCCCAGCGCCTGAGCGGCACGGATCCGCACCTGCTGCGTATTCTTCACACCGGCCAGGGTGGATAAAGTCACCGGCGCGAAAATTGCCAGATAAATCAGTAAAATCTTTGAGGTTTCGCCAATGCCAAACCAAATCACCATCAGCGGCAAATAGGCCAGCGGCGGTACCGGTCGATAGAGTTCAATCAGCGGATCGAGCAGCCCGCGCACCGCCGGGCTAAGCCCCATGGCAATGCCCACCGGAATGCCGATCAGTGCGGCAAAGAACAGCGCCACCAGCATGCGCGTCAGGCTGGCACCAAGGTGCTGCCATAGCGTGGCATCCATAAAGCCCTGCGGACCGGCAATAACCAGCAGCTTATGCAGCACCTGCTGTGGTGGCGGCAGGAACAAGGGCGCAATCAGCCCCAGCGCGGTCACGCCCCACCACAGCAGCAGCAGCACGGCTACGCTCAGCAGGCTCAGCGACAGCTGGCGGGAAAAGGGCCAGCGCAGGCGACGAACGCGGGACGTCCGGCGCTTGTCATCAATAACGGCACTCATACAAACGCCTCCCGCTGCGCGAACACCTGGTTCAGGACATACTCACGTCGTTCGATAAATGCCGGATCGGATTTGATGCTGCGGCACGGCTCGCCTGCGGCGAAGCGCTGGCCAAAGTCGAGCTTCAGCCGCTCCACCACACGACCCGGACCCGGCGACAGCAGCACCAGTTCGCTGGCGAGAAAGACGGCTTCTTCGATGTCATGGGTGATCAGCAGAATCTGCTTGCCGGTATCGCGCCATAACGTCAGCAGCAGCGTCTGCATCTGTTCGCGCGTGAAAGCATCCAGCGCACCGAACGGCTCATCTAACAGCAGCAGCTGCGGATCAGCGGCCAGCGCACGGGCAATCCCCACGCGCTGACGCTGACCCCCAGAGAGCTGCCAGATAAAACGCTTTTCTGCGCCCTCGAGCCCGACCTTACGGATCAGACGGCGGGCGATCGCGTGCCGTTCAGCTTTTGCCATACCCGCCAGCTGCAGGCCAAACGCCACGTTATCGATGACGTTACGCCACGGCAGTAGCCCTTCGTTCTGAAAGACCACGCCGCGCTCTGCGCCCGGTCCGCGTACCGGCTTGCCATCCAGCGTGATACTGCCGGACTCCAGCGGCAGAAAGCCGGCGATCAAGTTCAGCAGCGTGGTTTTGCCACAGCCGGACGGCCCCAGCACCACCAGTAATTCGCGGCTGGCCAGCTGCAGATTGATATCCTGCAGCGCCGGTTGCCCGGCGTAACGTGCGTTGAGATGGGTGATGCTGAGCATAAGGCCTCCGTTATTTGGCTAAGGGGGCAACAAAGCGCGTGGTGACAAAGCTGCTGTAGTCACTGGCGGCATCCGGTACTTTGCCCTGCTCTTTCAGAAACTGTGCGGTGTCGACAATCGCCTTGTTGACCGGTTTGCCCAGCTGTTCCACCTGCTGCTGCGCCGTCAGGTAGGTATTGCCTTTCACCAGTCCGGGGACGTCACTTTCCGGCACGCCGCTCAGGCGCGACAGCTTGCTGAGGTTATCCGGCTGCTGCAGCCACTGTTCCGGGTTGGCGATATAGGCCTGCTGCGCGGCAATCGCGCTACGGGCGAAAGCGGTGACCACTTCAGGATGCTGCCGGGCAAAATCCTTGCGCACCACCCAGACGTCGAGGGTCGGTGAGCCCCACTGCCCGACCTGCGACGAGTCGGTCAGCACCTTGCCGTCTTTCTCCAGTTCATTAACGGCGGGTGCCCAGACGTAAGCGCCGTCGATATCACCACGCTGCCAGGCAGCAATGATCGCCGGCGGCTGCAGATTAACCAGTTGCACCTGGGTGGGTTTGATGCCCCAGTGTTTCAGCGCGGCCAGCAGGCTGTAATGGGTGGTGGAGATGAAGGGAACGGCAATGCGTTTGCCGATCAAATCTTTGGGTGAGCTGATGCCTTTTTTCACCACCAGCGCTTCAGAATTGCCCAGCTGTGAAGCCAGCAGGAAAGCTTCAATCGGCAGCTGCTGCGTGGCGGCCACCGCCAGCGGGCTGGAACCAATGTTGCCAATTTGCACATCGCCCGAGGCTAACGCACGCAGGACGCTGGCGCCGCTGTCGAATTTGCGCCAGTCAACCGTGGCACCGCTCTCTTTGGCAAAGGTATTGTCAGCCTGCGCCACTTTGGCCGGTTCCGCCGACGTCTGATAAGCCACGGTCACATTGACCGCCTGCGCCTGAAAGGTCATCAGCGCTAACGCAGCTGCTACCGCGCTTATTGTTTTGGTTACTGCCATCATCATGCACCCCAATGTTGAGTCGTGACGGCAGTGTCGCCAGCAGCAATGATTTCATAAAGGAATTAAAAATTATCCCTAATAAAAATCGGTTCTTAGATCAACATCGGGTAACGCTATGCAAAAAGTGCAAATACAAAACCGCTGGTGCGGAACAAATATGTCAGGCGCTCACATGCCGACTGTGGTATTGATCTCGTCTTGATTTTTTCCCCCTTTACAGCGGTACTGGCCTCCATGTCGATTGAGAAAGTTGCGCGCCTCGCGGGCGTGTCGAAAGCCACGGTTTCACGGGTGTTAAACCAGCATCCTGGCGTCCGGCCAGATACGCGTAAACGGGTGCTGGCCGCCATTAATGTGTGCGAATACCAGCCCAACCTGCTGGCGCGCCAGCTGCGTACCGCGCAAAGCAACATGTTGCTGGTGCTGATTTCCGATATCACCAATCCGTTCTGTTCACGGGTGGTGCAGGGCATTGAGGCGGAGGCCGAAGCGCACGGCTATCACATCCTGTTATGTAATTCCGCGTCACAGCTGCGGCGCGAAACCGCCTATCTGGCACTGCTGGCCGGCAAAGTGGTGGATGGGGTGATCACCATGGACGCCGCGGCCTGCCTGCAGGGACTGAAAGAGTTGATTGGTGATGCGCCGTGGGTGCAGTGTGCGGAGTACGATCCCTCGGTGAACGCCTCCAGCGTCACCATTGATAACCGTCAGGCAGCCTATGACACGGTGCATTATCTGGCCGGCAAAGGGCGTCAGCGCATTGCGCTGGTCAACTGTGATATGCGCTATCTCTATTCGCACCAGCGCGAAAGCGGCTATCGCGACGCCATCACGCAGCTGGGGCTTGACTGGCACGGCGTCGCTTACGCCAGCGACATCTCCTGCGAAGCGGGCAGCGCGGCGCTGCGCGAACTGCTAACGCAGCCAGAGCGGCCGGATGCGGTGTTTGCGGTGTCAGACGTGCTGGCGGTTGGCGTGATTCACGCTGCTCTGGAGGCCGGACTACGCGTGCCGGAGGATTTGGCGGTGGTCGGCTTTGACGGCATTCCGTTTACCAGCAGCATCAACCCTCCGCTGACTACCATTGCCCAGCCGATGAACCAGATGGGTGCCCGCAGCGTGCAGCTGCTGCTGGCGCGCATCCGCCAGCGTCAGGCGGCCGTGGTGCATGAAGTGCTGCCGTGGACGCGCATTGAGCGCGCCTCCAGCTGACTCAGTGCCAGATCAACAGCACGCAGGCTGCGGTCAGCGCACCCATGGCGAGGTTGAAGATTTTCCACGCGCGCGGGCTGCGCAGCAGGCGGCCAATCAGCGAGCCAAAACCCATCCAGATCACGCCGGAAACCACGTTCACCAGCGCCATGCCGAGGCTGATCGCCACCACGGAATGCAGATAGGCGCTGCCGGCAAGGCTGAAGCTGGCGACCGCGCCCAGCGCCATCAGCCATGCTTTCGGGTTGATCAGTTGCAGTAACCCGCCCTGCCAGAAAGGCATCTGCTTCACGCTGGCATCGTCGGTCTCCAGCGTTTCGTATTCGGCGGTGGCAATTTTCCACGCCAGCCACAGCAGATAGAGGCTACCGGCCACTTTCAGTACCAGATGCAGTGAGGGATAGAGCAGAATCAGGCTGCCGATGCCAAACGCCACCATCAGCAACATCACCTGCATGCCAATCATGATACCAATCAGCAGTGGAAAGGTGCGCAGGAAGCCAAAATTAGCACCTGAGGCGGTAAGTAACATATTATTGGGCCCTGGCGTGATGGCCGCGACCCAGAGAAAGCCCAGCATTGATAAAAAAAGACTCAGTTCCATGTATATTCGGGTGCTCCTCACCCAGAAAAGCGAACAACCCATCGAAGCTATCAGCGAGTTATGCATCAGACAAGTACTATCCCAGGCTATTTTGATCGCCCGAGCGGCGAGCGCTTTACCCCGCTGCGCGGCTTCGGCAATGCGCATCTGCAAACGCTGCTGCCGCGCCTGCTGCGCCGGCGCGTCACGCTGCGCCCGCACTGGCAGCGCCTCGATCTGCCGGACGGCGACTTCGTCGATCTGGCGTGGAGCGAAGATCCGGCACAGGCACGTCACAAGCCGCGCATGGTGCTGTTCCACGGGCTGGAAGGCAGTTTCCGCAGCCCCTATGCCCATGGGCTGATGCAGGCGTGTCAGGCGCGCGGCTGGCTGGCGGTGATCATGCACTTCCGCGGCTGCAGCGGCGAGCCTAACCGTCTGCAGCGCATCTATCACTCCGGTGAAACTGAAGATGCCACCTATTTTCTGCACTGGCTGCAGCGCGAATGGGGCACGGTGCCGACGGCGGCGGTCGGCGTTTCGCTTGGCGGCAATATGCTGGCCTGTCTGCTGGGGCTGCAGGGCACGTCGGCCCCGCTGGATGCCGCGGTCGCCATCTCCGCGCCGCTGGCGCTGGAGCCGTGCAGCCAGAAGCTGGACGTGGGCTTTTCACGCTTTTATCAGCACTACCTGCTGACCCAGCTGAAGAAAAACGCCACGCGCAAACTGCGCGCCTGGCCGGGCACGCTGCCGGTCGATCTGACGCAGCTGCGCGCCTTCCGCCGGCTGCGTGAGTTTGATGATGCGATTACCGCCCGCGCCCACGGGTTTATTGATGCGCGCGACTATTATCAGCGCGCCAGCGCCATGCCATTGCTGACCGGCGTGCGCAAGCCGCTGCTGATCATCCATGCTAAAGACGATCCCTTCATGACCGATGCGGTGATCCCGCAGCCGCAGCAGTTGTCTGCCACAATTGAGTATCAGCTGACGCAGCAAGGCGGTCACGTCGGCTTCGTGGGCGGCAGCCTGCTGCGACCCAAAATGTGGCTGGAGCAGCGCGTGCCGGACTGGCTCTCAACTTATCTGGATATGTAACTGTGATTATTCCCTGGCAAGAACTCGACCCGACAACGCTGGAAAACCTGATAGAAAGTTTTGTGCTGCGTGAAGGCACCGATTATGGCGAGCAGGAGCGCAGCCTGACGCAGAAAGTGGCCGACGTGCGCCGCCAGCTTGAGCAGGGCGAAGTGGTACTGGTGTGGTCAGAATTGCATGAATCGGTCAATATTATGCCGCGGCGTGAATTTCGCGGCTGATGCGTCAGGCGGCAATTCGTGGTAACAATGCTCATCGCCGGACTTCACAGGGAGCGCTGTTATGTCAGCCAGGCATCCAGTCATAGCCGTTACCGGTTCCAGCGGCGCCGGAACCACCACCACCAGTCTCGCCTTCCGTAAAATTTTCCAGCAGCTGGATCTGCACGCGGCGGAAGTAGAAGGCGACAGTTTCCATCGCTATACCCGTCCGGAAATGGACATGGCGATTCGTAAGGCGCGCGACCTCGGGCGTCACATCAGCTACTTTGGCCCGGAAGCCAACGACTTCGGCCTGCTGGAGCAGACTTTCCGCGACTATGGCCAGAGCGGACTCGGCCAGTCGCGCAAATATCTGCACACCTACGATGAAGCGGTGCCGTGGAATCAGGTGCCGGGCACCTTTACGCCATGGCAGCCGCTGCCGGAAAACACCGATGTACTGTTCTATGAAGGCCTGCACGGCGGCGTGGTGACGCAGCAACATAACGTGGCGGAACATGTCGATCTGCTGGTTGGCGTGGTACCGATTGTTAATCTGGAGTGGATTCAGAAACTGGTGCGCGACACCAGCGAGCGCGGCCATTCGCGCGAAGCGGTGATGGATTCGGTGGTGCGTTCGATGGAAGACTACATCAACTACATCACGCCGCAGTTTTCCCGCACGCACCTCAACTTCCAGCGTGTGCCGACCGTGGATACCTCGAACCCGTTTGCCGCGCGTGAAATCCCGTCGCTGGATGAGAGCTTTGTGGTGATCCATTTTCGCGGCCTGGAGGGCATCGCTTTTCCTTATTTACTGGCGATGATCCAGGGCTCGTTTATTTCCCACATGAATACGCTGGTGGTGCCGGGCGGCAAGATGGGACTGGCGATGGAGTTGATCATGACGCCGCTGGTGCAGCGGTTGATTGAGGGAAAACGCATTGAATAGCGCAGGCTAACGCGCCAGTTTCGCCGGGAGGAGCTGAGATCGGGAGCGCAGGGCCGCGCTCCCGGCTGGATTACAGCTCCACCACTTCGTAGCTGTGCGTTATCTCGACGCCCTTGCCCAGCATGATCGCCACCGAGCAGTACTTCTCCGCGGACAGATCCACCGCGCGCGCCACCGCTTTATCGCTCAGCGCTTTGCCGCTGACAATAAAATGCAGATTGATATGCGTAAAAATGCGTGGCGCTTCTTCGCGGCGTTCCGAGGTCAGTTTGACTTCACAATCGGCGACATCGTTGCGCCCCTTTTGCAGAATCGACACCACGTCAATCGCGCTGCAGCCGCCCGCAGCCATCAACACCATCTCCATCGGGCTGGGCGCTTTATCACCGGAATTGCCGTCCATTAATACCTGATGACCGGATGAGGATTCTCCGAGAAAGGTCAGCCCTTCCACCCATTTCACTCGTGCCTGCATTATTCTTTCTCCTGAAGCGGCGGTTTTGCCGCCAGAGTACGCTTTCACCTGACAAACAGCAATGCAGACGCATCCCCCACCTGCTGAAGCGAGACAACAGGAGACAGGTTGCAAAAGCTATGCTACAAACAGTGCTGAAAATATTTTCGTCACGAAAGACGAAAGCGGGACGAATCAAAAGCATCGCTTACGAATCCACCCCCGAATAACTGTCCCTCACGGGAAACGCTGGACGATTTCACCGCCTGACAGGGAAAACTGCCCCCTGTATTTTGGGCACGATTACAACAGAGGATAATAGCGAATGGTTCTCGGCAAACCGCAAACAGACCCTACACTCGAATGGTTCCTGTCCCATTGCCATATTCACAAATATCCATCCAAAAGCACCCTCATCCATCAGGGTGAGAAAGCGGAAACGCTGTACTACATCGTGAAAGGTTCCGTCGCGGTACTGATTAAAGATGAAGAAGGCAAAGAGATGATTCTCTCCTACCTCAATCAGGGGGATTTCATCGGTGAGCTCGGCCTGTTTGAAGAGGGCCAGGAGCGTAGCGCCTGGGTACGTGCGAAAACCGCCTGCGAAGTGGCTGAAATTTCCTACAAAAAATTCCGTCAGCTGATTCAGGTCAATCCGGATATTTTAATGCGCCTGTCGGCGCAGATGGCGCGTCGCCTGCAGGTAACATCTGAAAAAGTCGGCAACCTTGCCTTCCTCGATGTGACCGGCCGTATCGCGCAGACGCTGCTCAACCTGGCGAAACAGCCTGATGCCATGACGCACCCGGACGGTATGCAGATTAAAATCACCCGTCAGGAGATTGGTCAGATCGTGGGCTGCTCACGCGAAACCGTGGGTCGTATCCTGAAAATGCTGGAAGATCAGAATCTGATCTCCGCACACGGCAAAACCATCGTCGTTTACGGCACCCGCTGATTTCTTCTCACCCACGGCGTGATGGCAACATCGCGCCGTTTCTGTTTACGATGAGCTGATGTGGCGTCGAATCATCTATCATCCGGAAGTTAACTATGCGCTGCGGCAAACGCTGGTGCTGTGCCTGCCTGTGGCGCTCGGCTGGCTGTTTGGCGATCTGCAAAAAGGGCTGCTGTTCTCCCTGGTGCCGGCCTGCTGCAACATCGCCGGTCTGGATACGCCACACAAGCGGTTCTTCAAACGGCTGATTGTCGGCGGCGCACTGTTCGCCAGCGGCAGTTTTCTGATTCAGTACCTCACGGCTTACGCTGTGCCGCTGCCGCTGATTCTGCTGATGTTACCGCTGCTGGTGGGCGTGACCGGTGAAATCAGCCCGCTGCATGGTCGTTTGCTGCCCGGCACGCTGATCGCCGCCATCTTTACCTTAAGCCTCGTCGGCCGTATGCCGATGTGGGTCCCGCCGCTGCTGTATATCGGCGGGACGTTGTGGTACGGGCTGTTTAACTGGTTCTGGTTCTGGCTGTGGAAAGAGCAGCCGATGCGCGAGACCCTCAGCCTGCTGTACCGCGAGCTGGCCGATTACTGCGACGCCAAATACACCCTGCTGACGCAGCTGACCGATCCGGAAAAAGCGCTGCCGCCGCTACTGGCGCGTCAGCAGAAAGCGGTCGATCTGATCACCACCTGCTACCAGCAGATGCATATGCTGTCCGCCAGCCGTGATAACAGCCATAAACGCCTGACGCGCGCTTTCCAGGTTGCGCTCGATCTGCAGGAGCACATCTCGGTCAGCCTGCACCAGCCGGAAGAGGTGCAAAAGCTGGTGGAGCAGAGCCACGCCGAGGCGGTGATCCGCTGGAACGCGAAAATCATTTCGGCACGGCTGCGCGTGCTGGCCGATGCCATTCTCTATCACCAGCTGCCGGAACGCTTTCACATGGAGAAGCCGCTCGGCGCGCTGGAGAAAATTGCCCGGCAGCACCCGGATAATCCGGTCGGTAATTTCTGCCTCTACCATTTCAGCCGCATCGCCCGCGTGCTGCGCACGCAGAAGCCACTGTACACCCGCGACCTGATGGCCGATCGCCAGCGCCGCCTGCCGCTGTTGCCGGCGCTGCGCAGCTACCTGTCGCTGAAATCTGCCGCGCTGCGGACGGCGGCGCGCTTCGCGGTGATGCTGATGTTCGGCAGCGCGCTGGCGCTGTTCTTCAATATTCCCAAGCCTTACTGGATTCTGATGACCATCATGTTTGTCAGCCAGAACGGCTACAGCGCCACGCGCGTGCGCATTCAGCACCGGGCGCTCGGCACCTTCGCCGGCTTGCTGATCGCCGCGGCGTCGCTGCGCTTTGCTGTTCCGGAGTCGATTGCCCTGCTGACCATGCTGGTCATCACGCTCGCCAGCTATCTGATCACGCGTAAATATTATGGCTGGTCGATGATTGGCTTTACGGTGACGGCGGTGTATTCGCTGCAGCTGCTGTCACTGAATGGCGCGCAGTTCCTGCTGCCGCGCATGATGGATACGCTGATGGGCTGCCTGATTGCCTTCGCCGGCATGATCTGGCTATGGCCGCAATGGCAGAGCGGGCTGCTGCGCAATAACGCGCACGATGCGCTGGAGGCGTATCAGGAGGCGCTGCGCCTGCTGCTCGGTCCGGAGCAGGCGCCGGAGAAGCTGGCGTATCAGCGCGTCAAGGTTAACCAGGCGCACAACGCGCTGTTTAACTCGCTCAACCAGGCGTCCACCGAACCGGGCTTTAACTTCCAGTATCTGAAAGATATGCGACTGTGGGTGACTCACAGCCAGTTTATCGTCGAGCACATCAACGCCATGACCATTCTGGCGCGCGAGCACACCATGCTGACGCCAAAACTGGCGGAGCGCTATTTGCAGTCCTGTGAAATCGCGCTGCAGCGCTGTCAGCAGCGGCTGGCTTACGACGGGCCGGGCAACGACAGCAATATTCTGGAAGCGCCGGAGAATCTGAATGAGGGGCCGGTGACGATTGTCGAACAGCATGTGAAGCGCATTCTGCAGCACCTCAATGTGATGCACACCATTTCTTCACTGGCGTGGAGCCAGCGCCCGCATCACGGCCGCTGGCTCAGCGTGCTGAAGCCGAAAGGTTAGTTCAGGACTTTCGCGATCGCCCGGGCGAAGCGCGCCATGCCTTCTGCGATATCGGTTGGCTCAATCACCAGCGACGGCACAAAGCGAATCACATCGCTGCCGGCGGTCAGTACCATCAGGCCTTCAGCGGCGGAAGCGTTGAGGATATCGCGCGCTTTGCTGGCGTGCTGCGCGTTGAGTACGGCACCCAGCAGCAGGCCTTTGCCCCGAATTTCACTGAAGATATCGAACTGCTCATTGATCTTCTGCAGCGCCGAGACAAACTGCTCACGACGCGCGTCAACACCATTCAGTACCTCGGGCGTATTGATGATATCCAGCGCGGTTTCGGCAATCGCACAGGCCAGCGGGTTGCCGCCGTAGGTGGTGCCGTGCACGCCTGGCGCCATCACCGAGGCGATTTCATGAGTGGTCAGCATCGCGCTCACCGGGAAACCGCCGCCCAGCGCTTTAGCGGTGGTGATGATATCTGGCTTGATACCATAGTGTTCGTAGGCAAACAGCTTACCGCTGCGGCCCATGCCGCTCTGCACTTCATCCAGCACCAGCAGCGCGTTATGCTGATCGCACAGTTCACGCAATCCCTGCATGAATTCCTGCGTTGCCGGCATCACGCCGCCTTCCCCCTGAATCGGCTCCACCACAATCGCGCAGGTGTGGTCGTCAATTACCGCTTTCACCGCGGCCAGATCGTTAAACGGCACATGGACGATATCCGCCGGCTTCGGGCCGAAGCCATCGGAGTATTTCGGCTGGCCGCCCACCGAGACGGTGAACAGCGTGCGGCCGTGGAAGGCGTTGTGGAAAGCGATAATTTTGCTTTTGAACGGGCTGTGCTTTTTGCAGGCGTAGTAGCGCGCCAGTTTGAACGCCGCTTCGTTCGCTTCGGCACCGGAGTTGCCGAAGAATACCCGCTCGGCGAAGGTCGCCGCGATCAGTTTACTGGCGAGGCGCAGCGCCGGCTCATTGGTGAACACGTTACTGGTGTGCCACAGGGTTTCGCCCTGGCTTTTCAGCGTTTCCACCAGCGCCGGATGACAATGGCCCAGCGCGGTGACCGCGATACCACCGGAGAAGTCGATATACTCTTTGCCCTGCTGATCCCACACGCGGCTGCCTTTGCCTTTGACCGGCACAAACTGCGCAGGTGCATAAACAGGCAAAATAACGTTATCGAACGTTTCCCGGCTTACCGCTAGATTTTCCGCTGCCATTGATGACCTCATCGGGTTATTTGTTGAGTTGATGTGAAATTATAATCACAAAATATGCATAAAAAATCATGCAATGGCAAACGGAAGTTACGTATTGAGGAAATTCGCCAGCAGCTGATGCCCCTGCTCGCTGAGAATGCTCTCCGGATGGAACTGCACGCCCTCCAGTGGCAGCGTACGATGGCGGAAGCCCATGATCTCATCGGCAACGCCATCGCGCAGACTCCAGGCGGTGACTTCAAACTCCGGCGGCAGCGTGTCGCGCGCCACAATCAGCGAGTGATAGCGCGTGACGGTCAGCGGATTATTCAGGTTGCGGAACACGCCCTGGCCGGTGTGCTGCACCGCAGAGGTTTTGCCGTGCATCACCTGGCGCGCACGCACCACCTGCGCGCCGTAGGCCTGGGCGATGGCCTGATGGCCCAGGCATACCCCGAGAACCGGCAGCCGTCCGGCAAAGTGGCGAATGGCTTCGAGCGAAATGCCGGATTGATCCGGCGTACAGGGGCCCGGCGAGATCACCAGATGACTCAGCGGCAGCGCTGTCATCTCTTCCAGCGTCATCGCATCGTTGCGCACCACGCGCACCTGCGCGCCCAGTTCACAAAAGTACTGGTAGAGATTCCAGGTAAAGGAGTCGTAGTTATCAATTAGCAGCAGCATAATGCCCTCAGGCCAGTAAAACCGCCGCTATTCTACGCATTTTAACGCGCCGGACTCACCACTTTCGCAAACTGCGCGTTGAGCGGCGCGAGATCGCCGCTGACGCCGGCGATGATGGCCTGGTGCCAGCTTTCAGGCTCCAGCGTATCCCAGTTCAGCAGATAGCCCGCGTGCAGCGCCAGCTGTTCGAAAAAGATGCGCTGTGCCCGCCCGTTTCCGGCCCGGAACGGATGCAGGACATAGATTTCACAGTAGTAGTGCGCGATGCGTGCCACGAAGGTCTGCGGGTCGAGGTCGCACAGGCCCTCTTCCTCCTCCAGTGCGCTCATCAGCGCATTGCCCTCATTCTCGATGTACTCGCAGTGGCAATAGGGCGTGTCGTCGCGCCAGATGTCGATGGTACGCAGTTCACCGGCCCAGCTGTAGATATCCTGAAACAGCGTGCGGTGAATGTGGCGCAGGTGCGGCAGGCCAGGCGTGGCCGGTCCGAGCGCCAGCGTGGCCAGCCGCGCCGCGCTGAATGCCAGCTCGGCTTTACGCAGCTGCGCCACGTCGTGAATTTCCAGCAGGTTTTTCAGCACGTCATCGTTGTGCCACAAATAGGGATCGCGCACCGCCAGGCTGTTATCCGCCATATTGCCTCCTCAGCGATGCCAGACGATCGTCCGCCTGGGCGCTCTCGACGGCAGGTTCATTCAGCGTATAACCGGCCAGTTTGCAGCTGGCCTGATAATTGGCCGCACGGGTTTGCTGCCACAACGTGATTTTCTGTTTTTCGGTGAGTTTGCTGCTCATAGCGCCTCCGGCAAGCAGGATGTGCCCTAAGTATAAGAGCAAATTTCAGCTTTGCCGGAGCGCGGCAGACGGCGCCACCCAGGGGTGGCGCGCAGAGGGATTACGGCAGGACTTTCGCGGAAGTGATAACAATCGGTTTTGACGGCACATTCTGGTATGGCCCGACATCTTTGGTCGGCACCTGAGCGATCTTGTCGATCACATCCATGCCTTTCACTACTTTACCAAACACCGCATAGCCGAAGTCGCGCTGGCCATGGTCAAGAAAAGCGTTGTCCGCCACGTTCAGGAAGAACTGGCTGGTGGCACTGTCTTTCTCAGCGGTACGCGCCATGGAAATGGTGCCACGCAGGTTGCGCAGGCCGTTATCCGCTTCGTTTTTGATCGGCGCGTTGGTCTGCTTCTGCTGCATATCCGCCGTGAAGCCGCCGCCCTGAATCATGAAACCCGGGATCACACGATGGAAAATGGTGTTGTTGTAGAAGCCGTTATTCACGTAATCCACAAAGTTTTTTACTGAAACCGGGGCTTTCTGATTATCCAGTTCAAGTTCGATATTGCCCGCAGAGGTGGTGAGCAGCACGTGCGTATCCCCTTTCGCCGCCAGAGCCGAAGCAGATACAGAAGAGAGCGCTAACAGGGCAACCGCCGCTGTCAAAGTACGTTTAAGCATGAAAGATTCCTTACCTTGGAGAGCAAGCTCAAAAACGAGATTGATTGTAAAGAGCATGTAATACAAGAGCCAGCGTTTTACCTATATTTACGCTGATGTTGCTATCGTCATACTTTTCCCGTCGCGCAATCATTTGCGTGACGAAAATCACACTATTAATGAAATATTTCTCGCACGTTTCACTGCTTGTTTATTACGATCACAGATCCATTTACAATTCATGACACTTTTTGCCACGTCGGCGCATCACAGGTTCAGAACATGACAAACCGTAATCGCATTGGCCTTACCTGGATCAGCTTTTTCTCCTATGCGCTCACCGGCGCACTGGTGATCGTTACCGGTATGGTGCTGGATAATATTGCCCAGTATTTCCAGCTGCCCATCTCCGAGATGAGCAACACCTTCACTTTCCTTAACGCCGGTATTCTGGCGGCGGTGTTCCTGAACGCCTGGCTGATGGTGATTGTGCCACTCAAGCGCCAGCTGATCTTTGGCTTTGTGCTGATGATCCTCGCCGTGGCCGGGCTGATGACCAGCCATAACCTCACGGTGTTCTCGCTGTGCATGTTCGTGCTCGGCGTGGTCAGCGGTATCACCATGTCGATCGGCACCTTCCTGATTACCCATCTGTACGATGGTCGCCAGCGCGGTTCCCGTCTGCTGTTTACCGACTCGTTCTTTAGCATGGCCGGCACCATCTTCCCGATTATCGCGGGCATTCTGCTGGCGCGCGCGCTGCCGTGGTACTGGGTTTACGCCTGCATTGGCGTGATCTACGTGGCGATCTTCATCCTGACGCTGATGGTCGAGTTCCCGGTGCTGAAGAGCGAAGCCGCGGTGCAGGGCGGCGAAAAAGAGAAGTGGGGCATCGGCGTGCTGTTCCTGTCGATCGCGGCACTGTGCTACATCCTCGGCCAGCTCGGCTTCATCTCCTGGGTACCGGAATACGCCACCAAATCAATGGGCATGGATATCGCCGCCGCCGGTCAGCTGGTCGGTAACTTCTGGACCGCCTACATGGTCGGCATGTGGGCGTTCAGCTTCCTGCTGCGCTTCTTCGACCTGCAACGCATTCTGGTGGTGCTGGCGCTGCTGGCCACCGGCCTGATGTTCTGGTTCGTGAAAACCACCGATGCCAGCATGCTGCACTGGATCATTATGTCGCTTGGCTTCTTCTCCAGCGCCATTTACACCACCATCATCACGCTGGGCTCGCTGCAGACCAAAGCGTCATCGCCGAAGCTGGTGAACTTTATCCTCACCTGCGGCACCGTCGGCACCATGCTGACCTTTGTGGTCACCGGCCCGATCGTGGCCAAAGGCGGTGCGCACGCGGCGCTGTCCACCGCGAACGCGCTGTACGCGGTGGTGTTCGTGATGTGTGTGCTGCTCGGCTTTGTCACTAAACATCGCCAGCACGCTCACCAGACTGCCTGATCCCCGAGCGGCGCGAAGCCTCGCGCCGCTATTCCCCTTCCCGCTCCCTTAACGCCGGAACGTCACCGCTTCGCTAGCACCGAGATAAATTTCACTGCTTGCCGGCTTTGTGGCCGCCACCAGCACGCCCTTACGCAGCGAATAGCGCACCGGCACCTGACGGCGCAGCGCATCGAACCCGTTATCAGCAGGCAAAATAATCAGGCTGGCCGCGTTGCCCACCTGCACGCCATAATCCGCCAGCTGCATGGTTTTGGCACTGTTGTGCGTGATGAGTTGCAGACCGCTGTCGATCTGCTCATAGCCCATCAGCTGACAAACGTGCAGCCCCATATGTAGCACCTGCAGCATGCTGGCGGTGCCGAGCGGATACCAGGGATCGAACACATCATCATGGCCGAAGCAGACGTTGATACCCGCCTCCAGCAGCTCTTTCACCCGCGTCACGCCGCGCCGTTTCGGGTAGCTGTCAAAGCGTCCCTGCAGATGAATATTCACCAGCGGGTTGGCGACAAAGTTAATCTGCGAAAGCTTCAGCAGGCGGAACAGCCGCGAGGTATACGCGTTATTGTACGAATGCATCGCCGTGGTGTGGCTGGCGGTGACGCGGGCGCCCATGCCCTCGCGGTGCGCCAGCGCCGCCACGGTCTCGACAAAGCGTGACTGCTCATCATCAATCTCGTCACAGTGCACGTCCACCAGCCGGTCATAGCGCTGCGCCAGCGCAAACGCTTTGTGCAGCGATTCGACGCCGTATTCGCGGGTAAATTCATAATGCGGGATCGCGCCCACCACGTCAGCACCGAGGCGCAGCGCCTCTTCCAGCAGCGCTCCGCCGTTGGGATAAGAGAGAATACCTTCCTGTGGAAAGGCCACGATCTGGATATCGATCCACGGTGCCATCTCCGCTTTCACCTCCAGCATCGCGGTTAAGGCGGTCAGCGTGGGATCGGACACATCCACGTGGGTGCGCACGTGCTGAATGCCGTTGGCAATTTGCCACTTCAGCGTCTGCCGCGCGCGCTGCTTCACATCCTCATGGCTGAGCAGCGCCTTGCGTTCAGCCCAGCGCTCAATGCCTTCAAACAGCGTGCCGGACTGATTCCACGCCGGTTCGCCAGCGGTTTGCGTAGTGTCGAGATGAATATGCGGCTCGATAAACGGCGCGCTCGCCAGGCCACCGGCGGCATCCAGCGCATCCGGCTGGGCGGCCGCGTGCGGCGGCTGCGGAATGATGGCGCTGATGTTGCCGTGGCGAATTTCGATCTGCCATAAACCCGGTTGGCCTGCCAGGCGCAGGTTGTTTATCCACTTAAACGCTTGCTGGGTCATATCCTTCTCCGCTGAAAATGCAACATCTTAAGCTAGCACGAAAAACGGCCGCGCCGCTGGCAACTTTTCTGCCGCCATTGGGTAATTTTCAACCAAATAAAAGACTTAGATAAAAACGCGTAAAATCAGCAACATACCTCTAAATGGGTATATAAAGCCGCAGTTGATGTACGTCAATAAGCGCCAGAAACAGCGCGCTAAGGTAGGCGCAGATCCCGCAAATTTTGAGGCAAGCATGAGCAAGCACAGTGTCGTTATTATTGGCAACGGCATGGTTGGCCACCGCTTTATCGAAGAACTGATCGACAAAGCCGCCCCTGAGCAGTTCGCGATAACCGTTTTCTGTGAAGAGCCCCGCGTCGCCTATGACCGCGTCCATCTCTCCGCCTATTTTTCCCACCACACCGCCGAAGAACTCTCACTGGTGCGCGAAGGCTACTACGAAAAGCATCAGGTCAATCTGCTGCTCGGCGAGCGCGCCATTACCCTCAACCGTGAGGAAAAGCTGATTCACTCCAACACCGGTCGTGCGGTGCATTACGACACGCTGATCCTGGCCACCGGTTCTTATCCGTGGATCCCGCCGATCGCCGGCGCGGAGGGCAGCGACTGCTTTGTCTATCGCACCATCGAAGATCTCAACGCGATAGAAGCCTGCGCGCGCCGCAGCAAACGCGGTGCGGTGATTGGCGGCGGTCTGCTCGGACTGGAAGCGGCGGGCGCGCTGAAAAATCTCGGCATTGAAACGCACGTGATTGAGTTTGCGCCGGTGCTGATGGCGGAACAGCTGGATACACAGGGCGGCGAACAGCTGCGGCGTAAGATCGAACAGATGGGCGTGCAGGTCCATACCGGCAAAAATACCCGGCAGATTGTGCATCACGCTAAGGGCGGTAAAACGCTGGAGTTCGCCGATGGCAGCGCGCTGGACGTCGACTTCATCGTGTTCTCCACCGGCATTCGTCCGCAGGACAAGCTGGCGCAACAGTGCGGCCTGGCGCTCGGTCAGCGCGGTGGCGTTGCCATCAACGATCGTTGCCAGACCAGCGATGCGGCGATCTACGCGATTGGGGAATGCGCCGCCTGGCAGGATCGGATTTACGGTCTGGTGGCGCCGGGCTACAAAATGGCGCAGGTCGCCAGCGATGCGCTGGTTGGGCGTGACAGCGTCTTTGCCGGTGCCGATATGAGCGCCAAACTCAAGCTGCTGGGCGTGGACGTCGGTGGCATTGGCGATGCGCATGGCCGCACGCCGGGCGCGCGCAGTTACATCTGGCTCGATGAACAGCAGCACGTATATAAGCGCCTGATCGTCAGCGAAGACAACAAAACTCTGCTCGGCGCGGTGCTGGTGGGCGACACCAGCGACTACGGCAATCTGCTGCAGCTGGCACTCAATCACATCGCCTTACCGGAAAACCCGGCGCTGCTGATTCTGCCGGCAGGCAGCGGCGAAAAACCGGCGCTGGGCGTCGATTCGCTGCCGGACAGCGCGCAAATCTGCTCCTGCTTTGACGTCAGCAAAGGCGATATCGTTAACGCGGTGCAGGCGGGCTGCCACACCGTGGCGGCGCTGAAAGCCGAAACCCGCGCCGGTACCGGCTGCGGCGGCTGTATTCCGTTGATTACGCAGGTGCTGAACGCTGAGCTGAGCCGTCAGGGCATCGAAGTCAATCATCACCTGTGCGAGCATTTCGCCTATTCGCGCCAGGAGCTGTATCACCTGATCCGCGTGGAGGAGATCAAGTCGTTTGACGCGCTGCTGGCGAAGTATGGCCAGGGTTACGGCTGTGAAGTGTGTAAACCGACCGTCGGATCGCTGCTGGCCTCCTGCTGGAACGAATACATCCTCAAGCCGCAGCACACGCCGCTGCAGGACAGCAACGATCTCTATCTCGGCAACATCCAGAAAGATGGCACCTACTCGGTGATTCCGCGCACCGCCGGCGGTGAAATCACGCCGCAGGGGCTAATGACGCTGGGCGAAGTGGCGCGGCAGTACAACCTTTACACCAAAATCACCGGCTCACAGCGCATCGGCCTGTTTGGGGCGCAGCGCGACGACCTGCCGGCCATCTGGTCACAACTTATTGCCGCCGGCTTTGAAACCGGACAGGCTTATGCCAAAGCGCTGCGCATGGCGAAAACCTGCGTCGGCAGCAGCTGGTGCCGCTATGGCGTTGGCGACAGCCTCGGCTTCGGCATTGAGCTGGAAAACCGCTACAAAGGCATCCGCACGCCACACAAGATGAAGTTTGGCGTCTCTGGCTGTACCCGTGAATGCGCCGAAGCGCAGGGCAAAGATGTCGGCGTCATCGCCACCGAAAAAGGCTGGAACCTGTACGTGTGCGGCAACGGCGGCATGAAACCGCGCCACGCCGATCTGCTGGCGGCTGACCTCGACCGCGACACCCTGCTGCAATATCTCGACCGCTTCATGATGTTTTACATCCGCACCGGCGACCGCCTGCAGCGCACTTCGCTGTGGCTGGAGAGCATGGACGGCGGCATCGACTATCTGCGCAGCGTGATTATCGACGACCGGCTCGGCCTTAACGCGCAGCTGGAGCAGGAGCTGACGCGTCTGCGCGCTGACGTCCGCTGTGAATGGACCACCACGGTTAACGACCCGCAGCAGCAGGCGCACTTCGCCACGTTTATTAACAGCCCGCAGCGCGACCCGCTGGTGCAGCACGTCAGTGAACGCGAGCAGCATCGCCCGGCGCGTCCGGCGGAGCGCATCGCTATTACCCTGATCGAGGAGGCTGACGCATGAGCCAGTGGTACACCGTGTGTGAACTCACACAAATCCTGCCCGCTACCGGCGTGTGTGCACTGGTTAACGGCCAGCAGATCGCCATCTTTCGCCCGCGCGACGATGCGCAGCTGTACGCTCTGAGCAACATCGATCCGTTTGCTGAAGCCAGCGTGTTGTCGCGCGGCCTGATCGCCGAACATCAGCATACGCTGTGGGTCGCCAGCCCGCTGAAAAAACAGCGTTTTCGCCTGAGCGATGGCGTTTGTCTGGAAGATGAAAGCCGCTCGGTGGCGAGCTATGCGGTGCGCGTCAGCAACGGCCAGGTCGAAGTCTGCGCCTGACAGAATTCCTTCACTTTATGAGACGTCACTATGTTTTCTGACACCCTGAACACCTGCGCCGCCAATGCGGCGCGCATTGTACGCACTGCGCAGCACAGCCCGCTGGCCTTCTGGATTGGATCGGCGATGGCCGGCGCTTACGTTGGCCTGGCGATCATCCTGATCTTCACCCTCGGCAACCTGGCGGACCCGGCGTATCGTCCACTGCTGATGGGCGCCACCTTCGGTATTGCCCTGACGCTGGTGATCATCGCCGGTTCCGAGCTGTTTACCGGCCACACCATGTTCCTCACCGTGGGCGTCAAAGCCGGCACCATCAGCCACGGTCAGATGTGGTGTGTGCTGCCGCAAACCTGGCTGGGTAACCTGATCGGCTCGGTGTTTGTCGCCCTGCTCTACTACTACGCCGCTGGTGCGCTGCTGCCGAACGCCGGTTCGCTGATCCACAGCGTGGCGCTGGCGAAAACCACGCAGACGGCGATGGCGCTGTTCTTTAAAGGCGCGCTGTGCAACTGGCTGGTGTGTCTGGCGATCTGGATGGCGGTGCGCAGCGAAGGGGCCGCGAAGTTCATCGCTATCTGGTGGTGTCTGCTGGCGTTTATCGCCTCCGGCTACGAGCACTCCATCGCCAACATGACGGTATTTGCGCTGTCGTGGTTTGGCCAGCACAGCGCCGACCTGACGCTGAGCGGCATCGGCCACAACCTGCTGTGGGTAACGCTCGGCAATATGTTCTCCGGCATGGTGCTGATGGGCCTCGGCTACTGGTATGCCACGCCGCAGGCGCAGCGCCCGCAGACGCAAGCCCAGGCTTCGCCGCTGAAATCGGTATAATCCCTTCCACAGCCCGCACCGTGCGGGCTTTTTTTCAGGATTCGCTATGGATTACTTTCCGCTGTTTTGTCGGCTGCAAGGCAAGCGTTGTTTACTGGTTGGCGCAGGCGACGTGGCTGAACGCAAAGCGCGTTTGCTGCTGGAGGCCGGCGCAGAGCTGTACGTTGGCGCGCGGGATTTTTCCCCGGCATTTCAGCTGTGGGCTCAACAGGGAAAAGTGACGTTACTGCACGGCGCCTTTGCCGATGACTGGCTGGATGAATGCTGGCTGGCGATTGCGGCCACCAACGATGATGCCGTCAATCAGCAGGTGGCTGACGCCGCCGAACAGCGCCGCCTCTTCTGTAACCTGGTGGATGCGCCGCAGCAGGCCAGCGCCATTATGCCGTCGATCGTCGACCGCTCGCCGCTGATGATCGCCGTCTCTTCCGGTGGCCGCGCGCCGGTGCTGGCGCGTCTGCTGCGCGAGAAGCTGGAGGCGATGCTGCCCCAGCATCTCGGCGAACTGGCTGCGCTGGCGGGCTCACTGCGCGAGCGCGTGAAGCAGCATTTTAGCGCCATGGCGCCACGCCGCGCCTTCTGGGAGCGCTTCTTTGCCAGCGATCGGCTGGCCCAGACGCTGGCCAACGGCGATCGGGCACGCGCTGCCGCGCAGGTCGATGCCTTGTTTGCGGCGCCGCTGACGCAGCAGGGCGAAGTCGTGCTGGTCGGCGCCGGGCCGGGCGATGCCGGTCTGCTGACGCTGAAAGGGTTGCAGGCTATCCAGCAGGCTGATGTGGTGGTGTATGACCGGCTGGTATCGGAGCCGATTCTTAATCTGGTGCGGCGCGATGCCGAACGCCTCTTCGTGGGTAAACAGGCGGGCCATCACTGCGTGCCGCAGGAACAAATCAACCAGCTGCTGCTGGAGCAGGCGCAGCGCGGCAGGCGTGTAGTGCGTCTCAAAGGCGGCGATCCCTTTATTTTTGGCCGCGGCGGCGAAGAGCTGGAGGTGCTGGCGCAGCATAACATCCCGTTCAGCGTGGTGCCGGGCATCACCGCCGCCTCCGGCTGTGCCGCCTACAGCGGTATTCCCCTCACCCACCGCGACCATGCCCAGAGCGTGCGCTTCGTCACCGGCCATCTGCAGCAGCACGGCGAAATGGAGTGGGGCAAACTGGCGGCGGAGCAGCAGACGCTGGTGTTTTATATGGGCCTCAGCCAGGCGGCCGACATTCAGCAGCAGCTGTTACGGCACGGGATGGACGCAGCGATGCCGGTGGCTATCGTGCAGCACGGCACCACGCCGCAGCAGCGCGTCGCCTGCGCCACGCTGCAGGAGCTGGCGACGCTGGCCCGGCAGTTTTCCAGTCCGGCGCTGATCATTGTGGGCCGCGTGGTCAGCCTGCGCACGCAGCTGCGCTGGTTCTGATGCGGTAAAACACTGTACAGCGCTGCGCTTTGCCGCCAGACTGAGCAGCCAAATCAATCACAAGGAGTTTCCATGCGCATTATTTCTCTGGCCGCGGCGCTGCTGATGCCGCTGAGCGTGGCGGTGAGTGCCGCCCCGGTGACGTGGTCAACGGTCACGGGCGAATGGCAGGTGGTTGCCGTGACGCCGAAAAAGGAGAACGGCCAGATTTACATCAAAAACGATCCGCAGTTTATGGGCGCGCGCGTGGCGTTTAAACCCAATGCGATTAGCTGGACGCGCGGTACTGCCGAACGTGGCATCAATCCGGCGACCGACAATTGCCAGGGCAAACCGCGCCTGAGCGCCGCCAGCGGGGCCGGACAGGATCGTGATTTC
Organism: Pantoea sp. Cy-640; assembly: GCF_011752635.1. Classification (NCBI taxonomy): domain Bacteria; kingdom Pseudomonadati; phylum Pseudomonadota; class Gammaproteobacteria; order Enterobacterales; family Erwiniaceae; genus Pantoea; species Pantoea sp. Cy-640. Next base: position 62,093 of record NZ_VWXB01000006.1, read on the forward strand.
AGCTTTCGCTATGGCTTCAACGTGCACTGTAGCAATCAGGCGTGGGGACCGGCACCGGGCGCGGTACTGAGCGTGCTGGCCGACGGCAATGCGCGGCTATTCTGGGATGGCGCAGAGCTGACGCTGCATCGGGTGAAGTAAAGCCTGCGGGGCGCGTTGTGCTGCGCCCCGGCAAACCGGCTTATGGCTGCGCCACGAAGCCTACGGCGTCATACACTTTCTTCAGCGTTTCCTGGGCATGCGCACGGGCTTTCGCTGCGCCATCGCGCATTACCTGGTTGAGGAACGCTTCGTCATTGCGGAAACGATGATAACGCTCCTGCAGCTCAGTCAGCATCTCAGACACAGCATCTGCCACCGCGCCTTTCAGGTGACCATACATTTTGCCTTCGAACTCCTGCTCCAGCTGCGCAATCGACTTACCGGTCACGCCTGACAGGATATCCAGCAGGTTAGACACGCCCGCTTTCTCTTTGATGTCGTAGCGCACCACCGGCGGCTCTTCCGAGTCGGTCACTGCGCGCTTAATCTTCTTCACCACCGATTTGGTGTCTTCCAGCAGACCAATCACGTTGTTGCGGTTGTCATCAGACTTCGACATCTTCTTCGTCGGCTCCAGCAGTGACATCACGCGCGCACCGGACTTCGGAATAAACGGCTCAGGAATTTTAAACACGTCGCCGTACAGCGCATTGAAGCGCGCGGCGATATCGCGGCTCAGCTCAAGGTGCTGCTTCTGGTCTTCGCCGACCGGCACCTGGTTAGTCTGATACAGCAGAATATCGGCCGCCATCAGCACCGGATAATCGAACAGACCGGCGTTGATGTTCTCTTCGTAACGTGCCGATTTATCCTTGAACTGCGTCATGCGGCTCAGCTCGCCGAAGTAGGTGTAGCAGTTCAGTACCCAGCTTAGCTGGGCGTGCTCCGGTACGTGCGACTGCACGAAGATGGTGCTTTTTTCCGGATCGATACCGCAGGCAAGGTACAGCGCCAGCGTATCCAGCGTGGCTTTGCGCAGCGCGGCCGGGTCCTGACGAACGGTGATGGCGTGCAGATCGACGATGCAGTAAATGCAGTGGAAATCATCCTGCATCTGCACCCACTGACGCAGCGCACCCATGTAGTTGCCAATGGTCAGTTCACCGGAAGGCTGGGCGCCGCTGAAAACGATGGGTTTGCTCATGTTATGTCCTGATAATCACAGCCCGAGAACGGGCAAAAGTTCGCTAAAAGTATCGAGAGTTAAATCGGGCTGGCTGGTGGCAATCGGCTCACCGTAGTTGTAGCCGAAGGTCATCGCAACGTTTGGCACGCCCGCCGCCTGGGCAGCGAGAATATCATTGCGCGAATCACCGACAAACAGCAATTGTCCTGGAAGCACGCCGAAACGGCCGAGAACGAGGAAAATCGCCGCCGGATGTGGTTTTTTCACCACCACATCGTCGCCGCCGATGATCAGAGAAAAATAGTCGGCAATGCCGAGCGACTGCAGCAGCGGAGCAACAAACGGTGTAGGTTTGTTGGTGACGATGGCCAGCGGCAGACCGCTGGCGTGCAGCGCAGCCAGCGTCTCCTGCACCTGTGGAAACAGCGTACTGCCGGCTTCCACCGTCGCGGCGTAATGTTTGTCGAACAGCGCACGCGCGTCGCGCTGCTCGTCGGCCTGCGGCTCACGGCCCAGCGCCCAGCTGAGCGCCCGCGCCATCATGATGTCCGCACCGTTGCCAATCCAGGTCGAGACGCGCTCAACGCCCGCGGGCGGCAGCTGCAAATCGGCCAGCGCCAGATCGATCGCCTGTGCCAGGCCTGGCGCGCTGTGCACCAGCGTGCCATCGAGATCGAACGCCAGCGCGCGGATATCAGTGAAATGAGCCATTAACTTTCTCCAGTTCGCTGCGCATCTCATCGATCACCTTCTTGTAATCCGGATGACCGAAGATCGCCGAGCCGGCAACAAACATATCAGCCCCGGCCGCCGCGATCTGACCGATGTTATCGATTTTCACGCCGCCATCCACTTCCAGACGGATTTGGTAACCGCTCTGGTCAATGCGACGACGCGCTTCGCGCAGTTTATCCAGCGTGCCCGGAATAAAGGACTGGCCGCCGAAGCCGGGATTCACCGACATCAGCAGAATGATGTCGAGCTTATCCATCACGTAATCGAGATAGCTGAGCGGCGTTGCCGGATTGAACACCAGACCGGCCTTACAGCCGTGCTCTTTGATCAGCTGCAGCGTACGGTCAACGTGCTCGCTGGCTTCGGGATGGAAAGTAATGAAGCTGGCACCCGCTTTGGCGAATTCCGGGATCAGCGCATCGACCGGTTTGACCATCAGATGCACATCAATGGGCGCGGTGATGCCGTAATCGCGCAGCGCTTTCAGCACCATTGGCCCCATGGTCAGATTGGGAACATAGTGGTTGTCCATCACATCGAAATGCACCACGTCGCCACCGGCTTCCAGCGCTTTAGCGGTATCTTCGCCCAGGCGGGCAAAATCAGCGGCAAGGATTGATGGGGCCAGTAAAAATTGTTTCATCCGAATCTCCCAATTTTGTGCGCCAGCCGGAGCTGGCGTGATGCGTTGGTCGCGGACGAAACAGGCTAGCGGAAAAGCGCCAGCAGTTCGTCAACCTGAGTGCGACCACTTATGCTTCGGCTGATGGAACGCCGGGCTTTAACTACATGTAAATCCGCATGCTGATACCACTCGCGCGTCAGCAGGGTATCGTGGTTTGAAATCAGTACCGGGATGCGGCTCTCCTGCGCCAGCTTACTGGCCAGTTCCGCCAGATGCTGCTGCTCGCGCAGGCTAAAGCTGTTGGTGTGGTAAGCGGTAAAATTAGCCGTCGCCGACAGCGGCGCGTACGGCGGATCGCAATAAACCACTGAGCCTGCAGGGGCGTTGCCCAGAGTAACATCGTACGATTCACAGACAAAGGTGGCTTTTTGCGCACGCTCGGCGAACCATAACAGTTCGGCTTCCGGAAAGTACGGCTTACGATAGCGACCAAAGGGCACATTAAATTCACCGCGCAGATTGTAACGGCACAGGCCGTTGTAACCGTGGCGGTTGAGATAAAGAAACAGCACGGCGCGCTGATAGGTATCCGTGCTGGCGTTGAACGCCGTACGCTGGGCGTAATAGGTTTCCGCCGTATTGCCGCTGGCGCTGAACAGCTGGCGCGCGTCTTCAATAAACGAGGCGGTGCGCGTTTTAACGATATTGTAGAGATTGATCAGATCACCGTTGATGTCCGCCAGGTGATAACGGTCATAATCGGTGTTGAGGAATACGGAACCGGCGCCGACAAAAGGTTCGATTAAACAATCACCTTGTGGCAGATGACGACGGATATCGTCAAGCAGCGGGTATTTCCCTCCGGCCCATTTCAGGAAAGCGCGATTTTTCTTCATGCTGTCGTGGCTATTACATCTTAATTATTGGCTGTGGCGAAACCGACAGCAGATCTGCGCTTAGAACGGGGCCGCAGCAACGCGGCCCCACATCACTTACTGGCTCTCTTTCTTCACCTGGCTGAGCGGTTTAACCCACGGGTTCGCCGCACGCACTTCCGCCGGCAGTGAAGCTACTGCACGTTTGGCTTCGGCCGGTGTGGCATAAGCGCCGCTCACCAGCACGTACCACGGCTGGCCGTTACGCGTGGTTTTATACACGTGATAACCGCTCAGATTCTGTTTCTTCGCCCAGGCGTTCAGGCTCGCTTCTTTCGACGCCCCGCTCAGCTGCAGCGTGTAGTTGCCGCCCGATGGCAGCGACTTGCTGGCACCGCCACTGCTGGCCGGTGCGCTGTTGTGCGCGGTGGTGGTGTGCGTTTTGTTCTCTTTTACTGCGGCCGGTTTGCTGGCAGCCGGGGTTTTGTGGCTGCTGCCGCTGCTGGCACCGAGGCTGCGCGGTGGCGTCTCAGCGCGTACCGCCGGCGGCGTGACCGCTTTGCCGGCGCTGCCGCTGACCGTTGCCGGTGCGGTAGGCAGCGAACTGTTGCCCTGTGCGCCCTGCGCCGCGGCATCAACGGAACCCTGCTGATTATTCAGCGCGGTATTGAGATCGCCCGGCAGCGTTACGCGCTGCTGGTTGGCCGGTGTGTCAACCGGTGCTGCCTGAGTCGGCGTGGAGGAGACAGACGGCATGGAGATTGACTGACCGTCACTGCCGGCAGGTGCGGCGTTACCGGCGGTATTCTGCGGCGCACTGCCCTCAGCCGACGGCGTGGCATTCTGCTGGCCGCTCATGGCGGTTGAACCTGACAGGTCGATATTCTTTTCACTGCCGCCGCCAGCTGGTGCCGCGCTACCGGTGCTGGCGCTGTTGCTGGCCGGTTTTTTCTCGTCCGGGCCGGTCAGCGCGGAGCCAATGCCCAGCACCAGAATCAGCAGCACCAGAATGCCGATACCCATCATCATATGCTGACGGGAAACCGGTACTTTCGCTTTCGGCGCAGAAGACGATTTGCGAGGCCGCGTGGGACGGCGGTCACTGGCGTCAGGTTTTAACTCGTCTTCCGGTTTGAACTCATCCATTTAGCCTCCTCCGTAAAACGGCACGCTTCCCACGTGCCGCATCACTGCTCACTGTTCCCCCGCCGGACAGCAGCCCGACGTAGTCCGGGGATAATCAAGATACTTTGCAATCGTTAATCGCAGCCAGCACCATATCATGCGCCACGCCGCCACGCACTTCGGAGCGGCCAATAGCGAGAGGCAGCACCAGACGCAGCTCGCCGCCGAGCACTTTTTTATCGCGCATCATGTGCGGCAGATAGGCTTCTGCCGTCATGCTGGCCGGGCCGTTAACCGGCAGGCCAGCACGCTGCAGCAGCGCAATAATGCGGTCAGTATCGGCAGCGCTGAACTGACCCAGACGCTCAGCGGTGCGCGCCGCCATCACCATGCCCGCCGCAACCGCTTCACCGTGCAACCAGTTGCCGTAACCCATATGCGCTTCAATCGCATGACCAAAGGTATGACCGAGATTGAGCAGCGCTCGCAGGCCGGTTTCACGCTCATCGGCCGCCACCACGTCGGCTTTCAGCTCGCAGCAGCGGCGAATGCAGTAAGCCATGGCGGTGTTATCCAGCGCCAGCAGCGCATCAAGATTCTGCTCCAGCCACTGGAAAAATTCACCGTCGAGAATGATGCCGTATTTGATCACTTCCGCCAGACCGGAGGCCAGCTCGCGCGGCGGCAGCGTAGTGAGGCAGTCGGTATCGACCACCACCGAAGCCGGCTGGTAGAAAGCACCGATCATGTTTTTACCGAGGGGATGGTTCACCGCAGTTTTGCCCCCGACCGAGGAGTCAACCTGCGACAGCAAGGTGGTCGGCACCTGAATAAAGCGTACGCCGCGCTGGTAGCTGGCGGCCGCAAAACCGGTCAGATCGCCAATCACGCCACCGCCCAGCGCAATCAGCGTGGTGTCACGGCCGTGCGGCTTCTGCAGTAGCGCGGTGAAAACCTCGTCCATCACCGCCAGCGTTTTGTACTGCTCACCGTCGGGCAGAATCACCTGATCCACTTTCACCCCGGCGTTGCTCAGCAGCGTCGCGAGTTTGTCCAGATAGATCGGTGCCAGCGTCTGATTCGTCACCAGCATGGCATTGTCGCCGGCTTTCAGCGGCCAAAAAGAAGCCGGATCGTTAAACAGTCCGGCAGCGATGGTGATGGGGTAACTGCGATCCCCCAGTGAGACAGTGATCTTCTCCATGATGACCGATACCTATTGCTGAGCCCTCAGGGTGCTGGATTAATTTTTTTCCAGCATGTTGATGATCTGATTGGCGACAACTTTTGCACTTTGATCGTCAGTGCGAATGGTGACGTCAGCGATCTCTTCATAAAGCGGATTACGTTCGCCAGCCAGCGCTTCCAGTACTTCGCGCGGCGGTTCGTCAACCTGCAGCAGCGGACGCTTTTTATCACGCTGAGTGCGGGCAAGCTGCTTTTCGATGGTGGTTTCGAGGTAGACGACCACACCGCGGGCGGAGAGACGATTACGGGTTTCACGGGATTTGACGGAGCCGCCACCGGTCGCCAGGACAATGCCCTGTTTCTCGGTCAGCTCGTTGATGATTTTCTCTTCACGATCGCGAAAACCGGCTTCGCCTTCCACATCAAATACCCAGCCTACATCCGCTCCGGTACGTCGCTCAATTTCCTGATCGGAATCGAAAAATTCCATATTGAGTTGCTGAGCTAACTGACGACCAATAGTGCTTTTGCCGGCACCCATCGGCCCAACCAGAAAGATATTGCGTTTCTCTGCCATTTTGTCGGTATTACTAAGAATTCGTTGATGATACCCCGCGTTCAGCACATTGCTGGCGGGACAGGAACTGAGACCTCATGAGCGTTAGCAAGAGTCAGACGGAAAATTATCTCAACACTCATGGCCGTTTGGCAACCGAATAAATTGCCCCCGGCGACCTTCAAACAGGACCGGTCTGTGGTTCGCGAGACGGTAACGCTCTTCCTTTTTTGCCATCCTTGTGCGCGCTACAGGTGCGCTGGCTGGGCCTGTCGCTCCCGACAGCTTACCTGCGTAAACTGTGGAATAGGTGCCGTTGCTGACGTCCTGTACCACCCAAAATTCGGGCATATTTCTTTCGATGTCAGTATCGCTTGTCACTGACACCCGCCGGAAGGTTATCCTGCCGCGTTCCGTTACACCGTTTTAAAATCGCTAAACCTTGTATGCTAATTCCTGCCCTGCGTCAACGCAGTTGGTCATATGGAGCGAATTTTCCGCTTTATCCGGCGGTAAGCGCTGCTTCCCTGACCAGTCGCGGCGTGATGAAGATCACCAGCTCACGTTTTTTGCGCTCGTCGGTCTGCTGACGAAACAGACTGCCGAGCAGCGGCACCTCGCCCAGCCACGGCACGCGCTTTTCGCCCTGGGTGCGCTGCTGCTGGAAAATACCGCCCAGCGCCAGCGTTTCACCGTCGCGCAGCGTCACCTGAGTGGCGATTTCCTGCTTATCGATGCTCAGCACCTGGCTTTCCCCCATCGTCAGGCTGCGACCCGGCATGTTCTGGCTCAGCCGCAGCGTGAGCTGAATACGCCCGTTGCCCAATACTACTGGCGTCACCTCCATGCCCAGCACCGCCTCTTTGAACTCAATCGCCGTCGCGCCGCTGTTACCGGATTTCACCTCATAGGGAATTTCGGTGCCCTGCTTAATGGTGGCGGTCTGCTGGTGCGAGGTAAACAGCCGCGGGCTGGCGATGATTTCAATCTGGTTCTCCTGCTCCAGCGCGCTCAGCTCCAGGTTAAGCAGTTCGCCGCTCATCGGTCCGAGCGTGACGCCGGCGCGTATCGCCGGATTGCTCACCGCCAGCGGCACCAGCAGCTGCGGATTGCGCAGCGCCCCGGTGACCACATCACCGGGTGCGGTGCTCCAGCTGACGCCGAGCTCGCGCAGATGCTCTTCATTGATGGTAACAATGTGCGCTGACAGCTCCACCTGCTCCAGCGGCAGATCCAGCGCCTGCAGCCAGCGCTCGGTGTCGCGCAGCGCCTGCGCGCTGTCCCGCAGCAACAGGCTGTTGGTACGGCTATCCACCGTCACGCTGCCGCGCGGCGTCATCAGCGAGCGTTCCGCCTGCAGGCTGCGGTAAACATCGCTGGCGCTGGCGTAGTGCAGCGTGACGGTGCGCTGCTCAAGCGGCGCCTGCAGCTGCTTATCTTCACGCTCCGCCTGTGCCTGCTGTGCCTGTCGCTGCTGCCAGCTCTCCGGATAGACCAGCAGCACGCCCTCCTCCTGGATCACGGTGAGTTTCGCCAGCCGCGTGACCAGCGCCAGTGCGCGCTCCCAGCCGACGTCATCGAGTCGCAGCGACAGCCGCCCCTCCACGCCCGGCGCGATCAGCAGATTAGTTTGCTGATAGTCAGCCAGCGCCTGCAGAATACGCTCGACCGGCGCATCATCAAATACCAGGCTCAGGGGCTGATCAGCGGCGTGCAGCGGACTGCTCAGCGCCAGCCACAGCAGCAGCGTCATCCTTTTCATAAAATCCTCCTTTTATTACCCATGTGATGTGCTGCGGCGGACAGCTCTGCGTGGCGCTCAGTACCAGCGTATGTGCGCTGAGCTGGGTCACCTGCCACGGTGCCAGCGGAAAAGCAGCCGGTGCGCTCAGCCGCTGACGTTTGCCCTGCGGTGAAACCAGCCAGGCCACAAAGTGCGGCGCGCGACCAATGATGCCCTGTAATCGCCAGCCCTGCGGTACGGCAGCGGGCGCCTGACACTGGCTGGCAGCCTGCGGCTGGAACGGATCGCGCGCCAGCGCCCAGCTGCTGCACAGCAGTAACACCAGTGCGCTACTCCGCATCGTCACTCTCCAGCCAGAACTCGCTGTGTAACACGCCCTGATCCGCCTGCAGCTGAAAACGCTGTGGCACCGCTAACGCCGTCGCAGCCAGCCCGCTGAACAGCGGCAGAAACTGCGGCCAGCTCAGGCGCAGCGCCAGCTGCTGTGGCTGACTGTCCGGATGCCAGGCCTCGAGCTGATTGCCGCGCGCTGCCACCAGTTGCTCTAACGATACGGATGCTGCCGTTGCCGCTGGCTGCAACGTTGCGATCTCCGCCTGAAGCTGTTCGATGGCCGGTCGCGCGTCCAGCTGCTGCTGACGTTGCTGGTGCTGCTGCGCCAGTTGTGACAGCTGCTGTTGCAGCGTGCTGAATTGCTGCTGTTGCGGACGCAGCAGCAGTAGCCACGCCAGCCCGAGTAGCAGCAGCGTCAGAAGTTGCAGGCTGGCTATTCGCCACGTCAGTGCCAACTGCAACCAGCGCTGGATGAGTTCATTCATCGGTCGCCTCCTGCAGCCGGGCACGCAGCGCGAAGCGGTAATCTCCCTGCGCCTGACGCTGTACGCTGCCCTGCTTCACCGCCGCAAACAGCGGCTGCGTCTGCAGTTGCTGGCGGAACGCGCTGACATCAGCCAGGCTCTGCGCCAGACCGTCCAGCACCAGTCGCCCCTGTCGCCGCTCCACACGACTCAGCCACAGCGTCTCCGGCATCAGCGCGGGCAGTTGCTGCCAGAACTGCTGCCAGCGTTGATGCTGCAGCAGCCGCTGTTGCTGCGCCTGCTGCCTGCGTAACAGATCATCCCGCTGCGCCATCAGCGTTTGCTGTTGCGCCAGCCGCTGCTGTATCTGCTGGAGCTGAATGGTCATAGCGGCCTGCTGCCGGGCTGCCTGCTGGAGCCGCTGTTCAGCGCGCCACCACAGCAGCAGCGTGAGTAACAGCGTTACCAGCAGCACGACAACCAGCAACGCCACACTGTGCTGGCGGCGTAGCAGCAACTGCTGTGCCCGCCACGGGAGCAAATTGACCGCCAGCATCAGTAATCCTCCGGACGCAGCGCCAGGCCTAGCGCAATCGCCAGCGCGCCCGCCTCTGCCGGTAGTGGCGGTTGCAGATAGTGCAGCAGCGCCAGCGGCTTGCAGCGCTGCACTTCCGCCTCCGGCAACGCCTGCGGTGAGGTGCAGAACACCGTTTGTGCCTGGGGAAAGGTGTCACGCAGATGGGCGAGCGTCAGGGGTTCGGTCCCCGCGCCGCAGGCGCTATTTTCGCCGGCCAGCGTCCACAGCCAGTGGTCGCAGAGCGGATGGATCAGCAGCTGATGCGGGCGCAGCGGAACGCGCATGGCGATCTGCGTCAGTGCCAGACTGCTCAGCTCAAACACGTCGGGGCGCAGTCCGGCCTGCTGCAGCGGCGCCAGCCACTGGGCGATGACATCGCGGCGCGCGGCGGTGACGTGCAGCTGGCTGGCGCTGCCGCCCAGCCGGTAATCCAGCGACAGCGAGGCGGCTTCGACCGGGAACAGGCGTGATGCAGACGCGTTAACGTAGCGGCTGAGCGCCGGCTCGCGTAATGAGGTCTCTGGCAACGGCAGCGTACGCTGCAGCACCAGCTGCGGCGGCAGGCCAACGCGCAGTGAGTAGCGCCTGGGTAAATGACGCTGCCAGCGCACCAACATCTCCTGTAACACTGGCGAGGTTTGCAACACGCCGTTGCGTAACGTATCGTGCGGCAGCGGCTGCTGCTGCCAGTGTCGCAGCTGCCATCCGTGACGGCGTCGTTCAATGCCAAGGGCGCAGAGTTGCCCGTTCTGGATGTCCAGTCCAATTTGCCAGCGCTGAAAAGCCATGCGCGCGATCTCCTTATCGTTACAGGAAAAAGGATGATTACCCGCATTGCATGAAGAATGACGGGTATATCAAAGCGTCAGGCTTGCCTTTATACTACCGCGCGATTGTTTATAAACTGCCCAAACGCCAACAGATGGGAATTCTCAGGTGAAGTTCGTAAAGTATTTATTGATCCTTGCAGTGTGTTGCATTTTGCTGGGAGCCGGCACGGTTTATGGTTTGTACAAATACATAGAGCCGCAGCTGCCTGATGTGAACACATTGAAAGATGTGCGCCTGCAAACCCCGATGCAGGTTTACAGCGCGGATGGCGAGCTGATCGCCCAGTACGGTGAAAAGCGCCGTATCCCGCTCACCCTGCAACAGATGCCGCCTGAGCTAATCAAAGCGTTTATCGCCACCGAAGACAGCCGCTTTTATGAGCATCACGGCGTCGATCCGGTGGGGATTTTCCGCGCCGCCAGCATCGCGCTGGTCTCCGGCCACGCCTCGCAGGGCGCCAGTACCATTACGCAGCAGCTGGCGCGTAACTTCTTCCTCAGCCCTGAACGCACGCTGATGCGTAAAATCAAGGAAGCCTTCCTGGCGATTCGCATCGAGCAGTTGCTGAGTAAGGATGAAATCCTTGAGCTGTATCTGAATAAAATCTATCTCGGCTATCGCGCTTACGGCGTCGGTGCGGCGGCGCAGGTTTACTTCGGTAAACCGGTCGATCAGCTGTCGCTGAGTGAGATGGCGATGATCGCCGGCCTGCCGAAAGCGCCGTCGACCTTTAACCCGCTCTATTCACATGCCCGTGCGCTGGCGCGCCGTAATGTGGTGCTGGCTCGCATGCTGGATCAGAACTACATCACGCAGCAGCAGTATAACGACGCGCGCAACACGCCGCTAACCGCCAGCTATCACGGCCCGGAAATTGCCTTCTCTGCACCGTATCTCACCGAGCTGGTGCGTCAGGAGATGGTGAAACGCTACGGCGACAGCGCCTACGATGATGGCTACAAAGTGTATACCACCGTGACCCGTCATCTGCAGGAAGCCGCACAGCAGGCGGTGCGCAACAACGTGATGGCCTACGATATGCGTCACGGCTACCGCGGCCCGACCAACGTGCTGTGGAAAGTGGGCGAAGCCAGCTGGGATCACACCCGCATCGTCAACGCGCTGAAAGATCTGCCGGTCTACGGTCCGCTGAACGCCGCCGTGGTCACCAGCGCCAGCGCCGACGAAGCCACCGCCATGCTGAAAGATGGCAGCAGCGTTTCGCTGACCTTAGCCGGCGTGCGCTGGGCGCGTCCGTATAAATCCGACACCCTGCAGGGCCCGACGCCGCGCAGCGTCACTCAGGTGCTGCAGGCTGGCCAGCAGATTTGGGTACGTAAAGTCGGGGATGCATGGTGGCTGGGACAGGTGCCGCTGGTGAACTCGGCGCTGGTGTCGCTTAATCCGGAAGACGGTGCGGTACGCGCGCTGGTGGGCGGTTTTGACTTCAACCAGAGTATGTTCAACCGCGCCACCCAGGCGCTGCGTCAGGTCGGCTCGAACATCAAGCCGTTCCTGTATACCGCCGCCATGGACCGCGGCCTGACGCTGGCCTCCATCCTCAACGACGTGCCGATTTCACGCTGGGATGCCGGTGCCGGCGCAGACTGGCGACCAAAGAACTCGCCGCCGACTTATGCGGGTCCGATTCGTTTACGCCAGGGGCTGGGTGAGTCGAAAAACGTGGTGATGGTGCGCGCGATGCGTGCCATGGGCGTTGATTACGCCGCTGAGTATCTGCAGCGCTTTGGCTTCCCGGCGCAGAACATTATCCATACCGAGTCGCTGGCACTGGGCGCCGCATCCTTCACGCCAATGCAGGTGGCGCGCGGCTATGCGGTGATGGCCAACGGCGGCTTCCTGGTCGATCCTTACTTCATCGCCAAGATTGAGAACGAACAGGGCGGCGTGATTTTCCAGGCGCAGCCGAAGATCGCCTGCCCGCAGTGCAATCTGCCGGTGATCTATGGCGACACCAAAAAGTCGGTGGCGCTGAATGAAGAGAGCGTGGAAAACGTCGCCACCTCGAATCAGCAGCAGAATCAGACCGTGCCGCAGCCCGAGCTCGAACAGGTACCGGCTCAGCCGCAGCCGGCCGGCGATCAGCAGTATGCGCCGCACGTGATCAACACGCCGCTGGCGTTCCTGATCAAGAGCGCGCTGAACTCTAACATCTTCGGTGAACCGGGCTGGATGGGAACCGGCTGGCGTGCCGGTCGCGATCTGAAGCGCAACGATATCGGCGGCAAAACCGGTACCACTAACAGTTCCAAAGACGCCTGGTTCTCCGGTTATGGTCCGGGCGTGGTGACGTCGGTGTGGATTGGCTTTGATGATTCGCGCGCGCTGGGTCGCACCACGGTATCGGGTGCAATTCCGGATCAGATCTCCGGCTACGAAGGCGGCGCGAAGAGTGCGCAGCCGGCATGGGATGATTACATGAAAGTGTCGCTGGATGGTGTGCCGGTGCAGCCGCTGACACCGCCGGACGGCGTGGTGACGGTGACCATTGACCGCAGCACCGGCAAGCTGGCCAACGGTGGCGGCAACACCCGTCAGGAGTACTTCATCAACGGCACCCAGCCGACCGAGTATTCGGTGCATGATGTGGGCACCACCATCATGGACAACGGTGAAAGCCACGAACTGTTTTGATCAAAAAAGCCGGGAAAATCCCCGGCTTTTTGTTTTTACCCCGTGCGACTGTCCGCGCCTTTTATTGCGCCGCCAGGTGTCCTCAATAACTCAACCGCCCCTGCTTCACCAGCCACTCACGCACCATGAACAGCGCGCTGACGTTACGCGCCTCGCGAAAATCCGGCTCTTCCAGCAGCGCCAGCAGATTGCTGAGCGGCCAGCGGCGTACAATCAGCGGCTCCGGCTCATCCCCTTCCAGCTTCTCTTCGTACAACCCTTCAGCTACCACGATATTCATCTTGCTGGAGAAATAGGACGGCGCCATGGTGAGTTTGCCCAGCGCTTCCAGCTGATGCGCGCCAAAGCCCACTTCTTCTTTCAGCTCACGGTTGGCGGCTTCAAAAACGCTTTCACCAGGATCGATTAAACCTTTCGGGAAGCCCAGCTCATAGGTTTCCAGTCCGACGGCGTACTCCTGGATCAGGATCACGTCATCGCCAATGATCGGCACAATCATCACCGCTTCACGATCGGAGGGCTTCATGCGCTCATAGACGCGACGCGCACCGTTGCTGAAGGCGAGATCAACCGCTTCGATGGTAAACAGGCGGGAGCGGGCCACCGCTTCCACGTTGAGGATGTCAGGTTTTTTCAGGGGAGTGGTCATATCAGCCTCAAACTTAGCACAGCCTTGTGAAACGCGATGACGTCAGCATACCGAAGCCCGCGGCATTGTGCGACACGCAGCGCGGGTCAATCATGGTGACATACATTTGTCCGCTGCCGCTAACAACTTCTTGTTATCTGCACAGTAAGATTTTCACAATAAGTCAACGGGGTAGCAGCAAATTCGGATAATACCGATGTTTAATTGAGGGGCTTGTGAGTACCATCCCGTTAAGGAATAATCTAACAAATTTATAATACAATGATTTTGCGCGGTATTTTGTTTCATTTGCCTCTTGTCAGAATGACTTCTGCTCGCCAAAATTGACTCGTATTGCAGGTTTTACCGGGAGCACATCGTAAACGTGACGGCAGTTTTTTGGCTGGATTGAGCAAAGCATGAGCACTCTTATCGTCATTCTGGCTGTCATGCTGGCCTGTTCGTTAGTGGCCGGAATCGGCTACTGGTACGCTATGCGGCATCGTCCGCCGTTGGCGAAACCACTGCCGTTTATCAGTCCGCCCTGCCGTAAACTCACCGATGAAGAACGCGCTGCCGTTGAGAAGTATATTGCGTCGCTGGGTAAAGCGCGTCAGCACAGCAGCGGGCGATCGACCCGATCGTCACGGGAACCCGAAGCGCTGGCGCTGACCGCACAGAGCAATAATGTTTATCCCGTTACCCGCTCCATCACCCGTTACGGCCTCTCCACTGACGATCCCCACAAATGGCGCTACTACCTGGATGAAGTCGAGGTGCATCTGCCGCCGCTGTGGGAGCAGTACATCGCTGAAGAAAACTACGTCGAGCTGATCCGCACCCAGACCCTGCCGCTGGTGATCTCGCTCAACGGCCACTCGCTGGTGAACTATGCGGTGGAACAACCGGCGCTGCCGCCGCTGGTGCGGCCGATGTCGACCAACGCTTCGATTCGTAAAGAGGAGAGCGAAAACGTCGAGCTGCTGCAGGTGCGCAAAGAGTCGCCGGAAGAGTATCAGCTGTCGCGCGCCGACGGCACACGTGAAGCAAGCGCCATTTGCTGCGCCTTCCTGCTGTTTTTCCTCAGCCTGGTGCTGCCCGGCAGCCTGATGCTGTGGATTGCGCTGCCCGCTGGCGCGATCGTCGCTGTCAGCCTGTGGTTTATGTACCGATTCCCCGGAGAAAAAGGGCTGCGCGATGTGCACTGTCTGCGCGGCGCACCGAAGCGCTGGGGCCTGTTTGGCGAATCCAATCAGGAGCAGAGCAACATTTCGCTCGGTATCATCGACTTAATCTATCCGGCACACTGGCAGCCTTATGTGGCGCACGACCTGGGCCAGGTGACGGATGTGGACATCTACCTGAATCGTCAGGTGGTACGCCAGGGGCGCTTCCTGTCGCTGCAGGATGAAGTCCGCAACTTCCCGGTACAGCGCTGGCGTAAAAACCTGGTGCTGGCGTGCGGTTCGCTGCTGGTGCTGGTGATGCTGGTGAGCTGGATTCCGCTCAGCATGCCGATCAAACTCAGCCTCGCCTGGCTGAAAGGCACCGAAAGTGTGGAAGTGAACAGCGTCGATAAACTCACTGCCCTGCCGCTGCACATTGGCGATAGCCTGAAAGTGAGCGGCACCGGCATGTGCTCGGTTCCGGGCAATTACCAGAGCAACCGCAGCTACGGCTACATGCCGTTCGACTGCTCGGCGATTTACTGGAACAACGCTGCGCCGCTGCCGCTGCCGCAGTCCGACATCATCGACAAAGCCGCCGCGCTGCTGGAGACCACCACGCAGCAGCTGCATCCGGAAACCAACACCGACCCGAAACTTAACCCGCAGCTGGCGTCGGCGATTCAGAAATCAGGCATGATCCTGCTGGATGATTTCTCCGATCTGGTGTTGAAAACCCAGCAGCTGTGCAGCCAGCAGCAGGACTGCGTGCGCCTGAAAAATGCGCTGGTTAACCTCGGTAACGCCAAAGACTGGGATACGCTGATTCACCGTGCGGATTCCGGCAAGCTCAACGGCATGAACGTGCTGCTGCGCCCGGTTAGCGCCGAAGCGCTGGAGAATCTGGTGAACACCGCCACCTCGACCTTCTTCTCGCGGGAGACGCGTCGCGCGGCGGAAACCCTGAACAGCCCGCCGCCGGGCGGATTCCTGATCATTAGCGATGAAGGCCGGCAGATGGTGAACCAGCCGCAGCCGTCGGTAGCGCTGTTCGATCTCGACGCCCCTTCACAATGGCACGAACTGCAGCGCCTGTCCGGCATGCTGCTGCACACACCGTTTGCCGCCAGCGGTATCATTACCAGCATTACCACCGATGCCAACGGCACGCGCCACATCGCCCTGCACAACGAGCCCGACGCCATGGCGCAGTGGCGCTATCTGGGCACCGCGCTGCTAATGCTGGTGCTGATTGTCAGCGCCGTCAGCAACGGCCTGCTGGCGCTGCGCCGCATCCACCGCAACCGCCTGCGTATGGCGCAGATTCAGCAGTATTACGACAAGTGCTTTAACCACAACCTCAGCACTATGCAGAGCGTGCGCTCGCTGTTCTGACCCTCCGCCTTCTGTGCTACCCTGTCGCCCTGTTTTTCAGGGCGGAAAACAAAATGCCGATTACGCTTAAGGGATTGGCGATGGATCGGCAGCCCGCAACGGCACCTCGCCCTTGATTTATCACGTTGTACCCATACCTTTGGGTATCCGGCACCGGCCCGATCCATTTTTCCGGCGTCATGCGACCGTGTGCGACCGATCGCCACACGGCGCGACGCAGCGTAACAGCAGGAGCCGCAATGAAAGAGAAAACCAGTGAAGGCGTCCGCCTTGATAAATGGCTGTGGGCCGCGCGCTTCTATAAAACCCGCGCGCTGGCTCGCGACATGATTGAAGGCGGCAAAGTGCATTACAACGGCCAGCGCAGCAAACCGGGCAAAGTGGTCGAACTGCAGGCCGAGCTGACGCTGCGTCAGGGCAACGATGAGCGCACGGTGATTATCACCGCCATCGGCGACCAGCGGCGTCCGGCCAGCGAAGCGCAGCAGATGTACGCGGAGACGGCCGCCAGCATCGAAAAGCGCGAAAAGAACGCGCTGGCGCGCAAAATGAATGCCCTGACCATGCCGCATCCCGATCGCCGCCCGGATAAAAAAGAGCGCCGCGATCTGCTGAAATTTAAATTGTCGGGCGATGAATAACTCGCGCCCCCACGAGAGAAACCTTATGTCTGTTCAAGATCAACTGCATCGCTACCTGTTTGAAAACGTCGCCGTGCGCGGCGAGCTGGTCAACGCATCTCAAACCTGGCGCGACATCGTGCAGAACCACGACTACGCCGAGCCGGTCAAAACGCTGCTGGGCGAACTGCTGGTTGCCACCAGCCTGCTCACCGCTACGCTGAAATTTGACGGCGACATCACCGTGCAGCTGCAGGGCGATGGCCCGCTGAGCATGGCGGTGATCAACGGAAATAACCGCCAGGAGCTGCGCGGCGTGGCGCGGCTGAAAGAGGATGCGGAGATTGCCGCCGGCAGCAGCCTGAAGCAGATGGTGGGTAACGGCTATCTGGTGATCACCATTTCGCCTGAGAAAGGCGAGCGCTATCAGGGCGTGGTCGGCCTGGAAGCCGATACGCTGGCGGGCTGTCTGGAAGATTACTTCATGCGTTCCGAGCAGCTGCCAACCCGCCTGTTCATTCGCACCAGCGAGAAAGGCGCAGCCGGTATTCTGCTGCAGGTGCTGCCCGCGCAGGAGCCCAACCTGGATGACTTCAACCATCTGGCCACGTTAACCGAAACCGTGAAGAGCGAAGAGCTGATTGAGCTGCCCGCTACTGACGTACTGTGGCGTCTCTATCATCAGGAAGAAGCCACGGTTTACGATCCGGCGCCGGTCAGTTTCAAATGCACCTGCTCGCGCGAACGCTGCGGTGAAGTGCTGAAAACGCTGCCGCCAGAGGAAGTGGATGAGATTCTGGTCGAAGACGGCAAAATTGATATGCACTGCGACTATTGCGGCACGCACTATGTGTACGATGCAGTGGATATTGCTGCTATTCGTAACGCTCCCTCCGGCAATAGCGATCAACTGCATTAATCAGCAAACGGGCGGTGACGCCGCCCGTATTTTTCGCCGGCGTAGCGCTATGATTTTTCACGGAAATTAACTAATTTACGCTAACTTTAGTTTCATAAGTGGCAGATTTCTCTACTTGTCACGTTCCAGCTCGCATTTTTAACTCTCTTCACTTTTCCACCTCGCTCAGACGTGTACACTGCGCGCGATCTGCCCTGTGCGGCTATGCGCAGCAGGACGCAGAAACCCTCATAAAAAATGCCATGAAGTACCGATTTAAGGAGCAGTCACATGCGCGTTAACGGCCTGACATCGCAAGACCTCGAAACGCTCGGAATTAGCGGCACCACCGAGGTGGTGTACAACCCTGATTACGCCACGTTATTTCAGGAAGAAACCCGCCCGGAGCTGGAAGGTTACGCGCGCGGCACCCTGACGCAGAGCGGTGCCATTGCCGTGGATACCGGCATCTTCACCGGACGTTCGCCGAAAGATAAATACATCGTGCGGGATGACACCACGCGTGACACGCTGTGGTGGAACGACGTTGGCAACGGCAAGAACGACAACCAGCCGCTGTCACAGGAAACCTGGCAGGCGCTGAAAGATCGCTGCACGCAACAGCTTTCCGGCAAGCGTCTGTTTGTGATTGACGCCTTCTGCGGCGCCAACCCGGACACCCGCCTCAGCGTACGTTTCGTGATGGAAGTGGCGTGGCAGGCGCATTTCGTCAAAAACATGTTTATCCGTCCGACTGAAGCCGAACTGGCTGAGTTTACGCCGGATTTCGTGGTGATGAACGCGGCGCAGTGCACCAATCCGGACTGGCAGGCGCAGGGGCTGCATTCAGAGAATTTTGTCGCCTTTAACCTGACCGAACGCATGCAGCTGATCGGCGGCACCTGGTACGGCGGCGAGATGAAAAAAGGCCTGTTCGCTATCATGAACTATCTGCTGCCGCTGAAGGGTATCGCCTCGATGCACTGCTCGGCCAACGTCGGCAAAGCGGGCGACGTGGCGGTGTTCTTTGGCCTGTCCGGTACCGGTAAAACCACGCTCTCTACCGATCCGGATCGTCAGCTGATCGGCGACGATGAGCACGGCTGGGACGACGACGGCGTCTTTAACTTCGAAGGCGGCTGCTACGCCAAAACCATCAATCTGTCAGAGCAGGCCGAGCCGGAGATTTACCGCGCGATTCGCCGCGATGCGCTGCTGGAGAACGTGATGGTGCGCGCCGACGGCACGGTCGATTACGCCGACGCCAGCAAGACGGAAAACACCCGCGTGTCTTACCCGATCGAGCACATCGAAAACATCGTGCAGCCGGTGTCGAAAGCCGGCCACGCGAAGAAGGTCATCTTCCTGACCGCCGATGCCTTTGGCGTACTGCCACCGGTTTCGCGTCTGACGCCGGAGCAAACCCAGTACCACTTCCTGTCCGGCTTTACCGCCAAGCTGGCCGGCACCGAGCGCGGTGTGACGCAGCCCACTCCAACCTTCTCCGCCTGTTTTGGCGCGGCGTTCCTGACGCTGCATCCAACGCAGTACTCGGATGTGCTGGTGAAACGTATGCAGGCGTCCGGCGCGCAGGCCTATCTGGTGAATACCGGCTGGAATGGCAGCGGCAAGCGCATTTCGCTGAAAGACACACGCGCTATCATCAACGCGATTCTGGCCGGTGAGCTGGATGAAGCGGAGACCGTGACGCTGCCGGTGTTTAATCTGCAGGTGCCCACCACGCTGGCACAGGTGGACGATGCCATTCTCGATCCGCGCCGCAGCTGGTCTGACGCCGCCGCCTGGCAGCAGGCTGCCGAAGCGCTGGCGCAGCGCTTTATCACCAATTTCGAGAAGTACACCGACAACGATGCCGGCAAAGCGCTGGTGCAGGCCGGCCCGCAGCTGTGAAGTAGCCCAGCCGCCACAACGGCGGCTTAGCTAAGGCACATTTCGTCGCGGCGCAATCTATTGCGCATGCCTGCAGCGGCAATATCGCTGATGGATGCGCAATAGATTGCGCCGCGACGGTTGGTGCGGAAATTTAACTAACGTTACTGCTAACTGCCGTCGTGGCGCTATTTTCCGGAATCGGTAACCACGCACGGATACGTAATCCGCCGCGTTCACTGTCGCCAATCTCCAGCGATCCGTCATGCGCATCGATAATACGCTGCACAATCGCCAGGCCCAGACCGGTGCCGCTGGTGCTGCGCGCGCTGTCGCCACGCACAAACGGCTGGAACAGATGCTGTAACTGATCCGGCTTAATGCCCGGACCATCATCCTCCACCTGGAACCACGCGCGATTCAATTCCTGACCGCTGCTGACCTTGATCCAGCCGTTCCCGTAGCGCGCCGCGTTAACCACCAGATTCGCCACCGCGCGTTTAATCGACAGCGGGTTAATATCCAGCATCAGCTCCGCGTCCATCACCGCATTCTCAATCTCGCGCTCGTAGCCGCTCTCCGCCGCCACCACTTCGCCCAGCACGCTATTCAGATCGGCGCGCTCGGTTTGCATCTCCTGCCCGGTGCGCAGGTAATCGATGAACTGCTCGATGATGGCGTTGCACTCTTCGATATCTTTGTTGATCGACTCGGCCAGGTAGCCATCTTCCTCGCTCATCATCTCGGTGGCGAGACGGATGCGCGTCAGTGGCGTGCGTAGATCATGGCTGACGCCGGCCATCAGCAGCGTACGGTCATCGGCCAGCTGCTTCACGCCCGCCGCCATCTGGTTGAAGGCGCGCGTCACCGAACGCACTTCCGAAGCACCGTATTCGCGCAGCGGTGGCGGAATAATGCCTTTCCCCACCTGCAACGCAGCGTGTTCGAGATCGACTAAGGGTCGGTTTTGTATACGGATAAACAGCCAGGCGCCGCCAATCGCCAGCAGCATAATCGCCAGGGTATAGCGGAACAGCGGCGAGAAGTCGCCCTGATGGATTTCGGTCAGCGGTACGCGCACCCAGATATCCGGCGACAGCCAGGTTTTCAGCCAGACCACCGGCGAGTTTTTGTTAACCTCAACCCGCACGTCGGTCGGCCCGCCCAGCTGCTGCGCCATCTGTTCACTGAGGAATTCATAATGCTGCGCCCAGCGCAGCCCGCTCTCTTCCGCCGCCGCGTTGGTGTACAACGAGATGCCCAGCTCACGATAAATTTCGCGCCGGAAGGCCGGCGGCACTTCCAGCTGCGTACCATCCTCCAGCTGCAGCCGATCGGTCATCAGCATACGCACTTCGTAGGCGAGGACTTTGTTGAACTGCTGCAGGCTGGGAAGAATGGCGAAATTGAGCACCACCAGGTAGGTCGTTACCAGGCTGACGAACAGCAAGGTAACGATCAACAACAAGGTGCGGGCAAACGAACTGCGGGGTGAGAAGCGCAATCGCCTCATGCTTTACTGCCGTCCGGAACGAACACGTAGCCAAGGCCCCAGACGGTCTGGATGTAGCGCGGATGCGCCGGATCTTCTTCGACCATGCGGCGCAGACGAGAGATCTGCACGTCGATAGAACGCTCCATCGCACTGTACTCACGCCCGCGCGCCAGGTTCATCAGCTTATCGCGCGACAGCGGCTCACGCGGATGGCTCACCAGCGCTTTCAGCACGGCAAACTCTCCGCTGGTCAGCGGCATCGGCTCATCTTCACGGAACATTTCGCGCGTGCCGAGGTTCAGTTTGAACTTACCGAAGGCGATGACCGCTTCTTCCTGCGACGGCGCGCCCGGCAGCTCATTGGCCTGACGACGCAGCACGGCACGAATTCGCGCCAGCAGCTCACGCGGGTTGAACGGTTTTGGAATGTAGTCATCGGCGCCGATTTCCAGCCCCACGATACGATCGACCTCTTCACCTTTCGCGGTGACCATAATGATCGGCATCGGGTTACTCTGGCTACGCAGACGACGGCAAATTGACAGGCCATCTTCGCCCGGCAGCATTAAATCGAGCACCATTAAATGGAATGATTCGCGGGTCAGCAGACGATCCATCTGCTCGGCGTTGGCGACGCTGCGCACCTGAAAGCCCTGTTCGGTGAGATAGCGTTCGAGCAGTGCGCGCAGACGCATATCATCATCGACGACCAGAATTTTGTAGTTCTCTTGCATGTTCAACTCCCAAAGGCGCCATTGCCTGAGCCGATATTGTGTAAAAAAGATGCCTGTCTGTGACAGTCATTAATGGTTTATATTCTAGCCGAAATTGTTACAAAGCATATTAAACAGCAGCTTATCTTTAATTTTAACCGCGAACTGCGGCTCCGCTCGCGCTTTTCTGACTGATTTTGACGCCGTTTAGCGCTTGTCTGAAAATCAGCGGCGTTTTCTGCCGGCGAGTGGTCCAGCCGGGCCGTCCCGCTTCCGCCATCAGGCGGGGCGCGCCATTTGGCTTAAGTTTCGCCTGCTTGATAAGCCAGCGGCCGCGCTCAGCAGCATAAAATATCGCGTTTTCGCCGCTGACTGCGTCTCCGCGCTCGGAACAGTGCTAGTGCGCGCGCAAAATAAGGCCAGTGTTAAATAAAGTGATTTAAATCAGTCAGTAAACTCCCCTTTCCTCTGCGCAAATGATCTCCGAAACTGCATCGGTACCTGCTTACTGAGTTCATGTGGAGAAGAAAGATGAAAAAAACCGTTGTTCTGCTGAGCGCTCTGGTACTCACCAGCCTCACACAGGTTCAGGCCGCTACGCCAGCGGGCGAAGCCGCCGGCGCGCAGGCGTCGACCACGGCCAAAGGTAATTCCGATGCTATCGGCATCGGTGCGGTGGGTGCCCTGCTCGGCGTCGCGCTGGCCACCATGGGCGGCGGCGATCACGGCGGCAGCAGCACCTCAACGACCACGGCGACCACGCCGGGCAAATAACGCTTATCTGGCGCGGCAAGGCTGCGGCGCTTCCCCCTCTTATACTGCCAGCCCTTTCGCCAGCGGAGAATAAGTTGCGCCCCGGCTTGTTTCACCAGGCCATTACTCTCCGCCTCTTTTTTCCTCACTTTCCGTGACGTACTCAATGCGGTTCACAAACCATACCTTCTGTCCTTCCGGCGTGTTTACCGTCACCTCGTCATCCACCTCTTTTTTGATCAGCGCGCGCGCCATCGGCGAGTCGATGGAGATGTACTCTTTCACCGTATCGCCATAGATCTCGTCCGGTCCGACGATGCGAAAACGCTTCACGTCGCCCTGCTCATTCTCTACTTCCACCCAGGCACCGAAGAACACTTTGCCCTCCTGCTGCGGCGCATAATCAACAATTTTCAGCTCGGCGAGGCATTTACGCAGATAGCGCACGCGCCGATCGATCTGGCGCAGCAGGCGCTTGTTATAGGTGTAATCGGCGTTTTCAGAGCGATCCCCCAGGCTGGCAGCCCAGGAGACAATGCGGGTGATTTCCGGCCGCTTCTCATTCCACAGATGGTCGTGCTCAGCACGCAGCTTGTTATAGCCTTCGCGGGTAATCAGTTGGGTTTTCATCGCTTCACTCGTGGTTACAGCCCTGTTCACTGCACAGAGGCTATCACAAAGCCTTACCTGCCCGGACAGGCACCCAGCGTCTTTTTCATCAGGCGCACATAATCGGCGACCAGGCCGGGCGTCCAGGTCATGATTTCTGCCCGTTCGCGCAGCACGCAGGCGCCCCAGAATGCCGGCTGCAGCAGCAGCGCAAACACCTGCTGCAGCCGCTGACCGTAATAGCCTTCAAACGCCACGTCCAGCGCATCCACCACGGTGGTCGAACAGTTTTTTGCCGTCAGATTATACAGGCTGTCACCACGGTTGGCCTGCCAGTAGCTGGCGAGCGCCTGCCCATTGTAGTGCTGAAAACTGAAGGTTAAATCCGGGCTGCGCCAGTCGGCAATCTCTGCCGCCAGCGAGGGGAGAAAACGGCCGGGGCGATCGTTAATCTGTCCGGCCAGCAGCAGACGCGGCAGCTCGTGCGGTTGCGGATCGATCTCCTGCTGCGGATAAAGGCTGATGTAGCCGCGCTCGCCAAAGCTCAGTGCCGCGTGGCCGGTACAAAAGTGCCCTTCACCGTTAATCACGCCGATGTAACGGTCAATCACATAGCGCTTCGGCTGTTGACTGGCTTCAGACTGCGCCTGCCAGACGTGGACACAGAGAGGAAATGCCGCGGCGACCGGCGGAAAGCGGGCCTGCTGCCACGGCCGGAGCCGCGCGATATGATGATGGCCGCGACAAAACCACGGCAGCAGCGTAACGGACTGACCCGCCGGCAGGCGCTGCCACTGGCGCCAGACGCGCCATACCGTCAGGCTGAACGACAGCAGCAACAGTACCAGCCAGCTGCCCAGCAACAGGCAGGTATGCAGGTTGTCATTGAAAAACAGCACCACGCTCAGCACCATCTCGCCGCAGCCCAGCATAAAATGTCGCACCCAGCGCTGGCGCTGAATCAGCGCCGCGCTCAGGCAGCGAAACAGGCCGTTAAACAACAGGCAGATTTCCATCACCGTCAGCAGCAGTTTCTTCAGCTGCCTTTCGTCACCGTGCCACAGCGCGCCGGCCAGCAGCGTACCGACAAAAATCAGGGAAAACAGCAAATTGAGCCAGCGCTGCAGCGACACCTCGCCGCTCAGCAGGTTAAACAGCAGCGACAGCGACAGTAAGAGCGCCAGCACCTGTAGCGACAGATTGATATGCCCATCGACCAGCACGTCCGCCACGATCATGCCTGCCAGCAGGACGCCGCACAGCGCCAGGCCATAAATCAGCAGACGATAACGCACCAGCAGCTCGCGTCCGGCCAGCAGCAGCAGTAATTTGATCATTGCTTCACCCTCCTTCCGTGGTTTGCCGCGGATTATAGGGCAGAGGCGGGGCGAGCCTGGCAGCAACCGGCACGCCATTGCGCTGGGGTTTAACACATAGGTGGCTAAGTTTCTCTGAGTTGCGCGCTGCATTCAGAAAAAGACGGATTCACCGGTCAGCGGCTGGCAATTTGCGGCCTCAGTCCGTATAACTGTCCCCTATTTCTAACCCTGTGTAAGCAAGACCGTTACTGATGATGAAAGATTCGCTGAGCCAGATTATCGCAGGTGAGCTGAAGGCACGCGCCGACCAGGTTGACGCCGCCATTCGCTTGCTGGATGAAGGGAACACCGTGCCGTTTATCGCACGTTACCGTAAGGAAGTGACCGGCGGGCTGGATGATACCCAGCTGCGTACGCTGGAGAGCCGTCTCGGCTATCTGCGTGAGCTGGAGGAACGCCGCCAGTCGATTCTGAAATCCATTGATGACCAGGGCAAACTGACGCCGGAATTAGCCACTGCCATCAACGGCACGCTGAACAAAACCGAGCTGGAAGATCTCTATCTGCCTTATAAGCAGAAGCGCCGCACGCGCGGGCAGATCGCTATCGAAGCCGGGCTGGAACCGCTGGCTGAGACGCTGTGGAACGATGCATCTCAGGATCCCGAGCAGCTGGCAGCGCGTTATGTCGACGCGGACAAAGGCGTCGCCGATGTGCGTGCCGCACTGGATGGCGCACGCTATATCCTGATGGAGCGCTTCGCCGAAGACGCCACGCTGCTGGCGAAAGTGCGTGAATACCTGTGGAAGAACGCCCATCTGGTTGCGCGCGTGGTGGAAGGCAAAGAGGAAGAAGGCGCTAAATTCCGCGACTACTTCGATCATCACGAAGCGCTGAGCAGCGTGCCGTCGCACCGCGCGCTGGCCATGTTCCGTGGCCGTAACGAAGGCATTTTACAGCTGTCGCTCAACGCCGATCCGCAGTTTGATGAAGCGCCGCGCGAAAGCTACGGTGAAACGCTGATCGCCGACCACCTTGGCCTGCGCCTGAACAACGCACCGGCCGACAGCTGGCGCAAAGCCGTGGTCAGCTGGACCTGGCGCATCAAGGTCCTGCTGCACCTCGAAACCGAACTGATGGGCACCATCCGCGAACGGGCGGAAGACGAAGCGATCAACGTGTTTGCCCGTAATCTGCACGATCTGCTGATGGCGGCTCCCGCCGGCATGCGCGCCACCATGGGTCTCGATCCTGGCCTGCGCACCGGGGTCAAAGTGGCGGTGGTCGATGCCACCGGCAAGCTGGTCGCGACCGATACCATCTATCCGCATACCGGCCAGGCGGCCAAAGCCGCAACCTCGGTGGCGGCACTGTGCGCGAAACATCAGGTTGAACTGGTGGCGATCGGCAACGGCACCGCTTCACGTGAAACCGAGCGTTTCTTCCTCGACGTACAGAAGCAGTTCCCGCAAATCAAAGCGCAAAAAGTGATTGTCAGTGAGGCCGGAGCATCGGTCTATTCCGCTTCCGAACTGGCGGCGCAGGAGTTCCCCGATCTCGACGTTTCGCTGCGCGGTGCGGTGTCTATCGCCCGTCGTCTGCAGGATCCGCTGGCAGAGCTGGTCAAAATTGACCCGAAATCGATTGGCGTTGGCCAGTATCAGCACGATGTCAGCCAGAGCCAGCTGGCGAAAAAACTCGATGCGGTGGTGGAAGATTGTGTGAACGCCGTGGGCGTCGATCTGAATACCGCTTCGGTGGCGCTGCTGACGCGCGTCGCCGGCCTGACGCGCATGATGGCGCAGAACATTGTCAGCTGGCGTGACGAAAACGGCCGTTTCCAGAACCGCCAGCAGCTGCTGAAGGTGAGCCGCCTTGGGCCGAAAGCCTTTGAACAGTGCGCCGGCTTCCTGCGCATCAACCACGGCGATAATCCGCTGGATGCCTCAACGGTGCATCCGGAGGCCTACCCGCTGGTGGAGCGCATTCTCGCCGCCACGGAACAGGCGCTGAATGAACTGATGGGCAATCCGGGTAGCCTGCGCGACCTGAATGCGCGCGACTTCACCGATGAGCGTTTCGGGCTGCCGACCGTCACCGATATCATCAAAGAGCTGGAGAAACCGGGCCGCGATCCGCGTCCGGAGTTCAAAACCGCGCAGTTTGCCGAAGGCGTGGAGACGCTCAACGACCTGCTGCCGGGCATGGTGCTGGAAGGTGCGGTGACCAACGTGACCAACTTCGGCGCGTTCGTCGATATCGGCGTGCATCAGGACGGCCTGGTGCACATCTCTTCGCTGTCGGACAAATTCGTAGACGATCCGCATCAGGTGGTGAAAGCCGGCGATATCGTCAAAGTGAAGGTGATGGAAGTCGATCTGCAGCGTAAGCGTATCGCATTGACCATGCGTCTGGATGAGCAGCCGGGTGAAAGCAACGCGCGCAGCGGCGGCAACCGCGGCGCAGGCAAAGAGGCCGCGCGGCCGGCCGCCGGTGCCAAAGGCCGCGGCAAACCTGCCAGCAGCAGCGTCGGTAACAGTGCGATGGGCGATGCGCTGGCGGCCGCGTTTGGGAAGAAACGCTAAGCGGCGCGCGAGTACAGGAGGTTGATAAATTGTCCTGGCGGACTACGCTGAAAAAACCGTGTGAAAAAATGACCTTCCGCGTAACCCGGCGATCCGATGGACATTATCAACTTCCTGCTCGATGAGATTTATGAAGGTAGCTTCCCCGTCGCGGCGCGCGAGCGCCTGCTTTCGCACATCCGCGCGGCGCGCGACACGGTAAAACTGCCGCGTAAAGCGCACTGGGATGAAAAAGATGTGGTGCTGATCAGTTACGCCGACCAGTTCCGCGAACCCGAGCAGCCCACGCTCGCCAGCTTTACGCGCTTTTATCAGCAGCATCTGCAGTCCACCTTCAGCCTGGTGCATCTGCTGCCATTTTTCCCCTATTCATCCGACGATGGCTTCTCGGTTATCGATTATCACCAGGTAAATCCGATCTGCGGTGACTGGCGGCACATCACGGCGCTGCACAGCGAAACCCGGCTGATGTTCGATTTCGTCTGTAACCACATGTCGGCGCACAGCGCATGGTTTCGCCACTTTCTGGCGCAGGATGCCGGCTGGGACGACTTCTTTATCAGCATGCCGCCTGCCACCGATCTTAGCGCCGTGACGCGCCCGCGCACCTCACCGCTGCTGACGCCGTTTACCCTCGCTAACGGCGACACGCACTTTATCTGGACCACCTTCAGCGCCGACCAAATCGATCTCAACTTCGCCAATCCGCAGGTGCTGATCCGCATGGTGGGCGTGCTGCTGGATTATCTCAACAAAGGCGCGGATTACGTGCGGCTGGACGCGGTGGGCTACATGTGGAAAACGCCGGGCACACGCTGTATCCATCTGACCAAAACCCATCAGCTGGTGAAGCTGTTTCGCGCCATCGCCAACGAAGTCGCGCCAGGTACGGTGATCGTGACCGAAACCAACGTGCCGCATCAGGATAACATCAGCTATTTCGGCAACGGCCACGACGAAGCGCAGATGGTTTACCAGTTTTCGCTGCCACCGCTGGTGCTGCACGCCATTCACTCCGGCTCGGCGCGCGCGCTGCGCCAGTGGGCCAGCACGCTTGAGCCCGGTGATGGCGGCACCACCTTCTTCAATTTTCTCGCCTCGCACGACGGCATTGGCCTCAATCCGGCACGCGGCATTTTGTCGGAAGTCGAGATTGTGGCGCTGGTGCGTGAACTGGCGCTGGAGGGCGCGCTGGTCTCCTATAAAAACAACCCGGACGGCAGCACCAGCCCGTATGAAATCAACGTAACGTATCTGGATGCGCTCAATCACCAGACCGACGATGACGACACGCGCCTGCGTCGCTTCCTGCTGGCGCACGCGATTCTGCTGGCCTTTCCCGGCGTGCCCGCCATCTATATTCAAAGTATTCTCGGCTCGCGCAATGACAACGAGGGCGTGCGCGCTGCCGGGCACAACCGCGCCATCAACCGTGAGAAGTACAGCCTGCGCGATATCGAACAGCAAATCAGCGGCGGCAACCCGCTGCGTCAGCAGGTGTTTGAGCGGCTTAGCGCGCTGATTCAGCTGCGCACCCGGCAGCCGGCGTTCCATCCGGACAATCCAATGACGCTGCTGGAGAGCGACAACGCGGTGCTGCTGCTGCGCCGTCACGCCGCGGACAGCGACGAAGGGTTACTGTGTGTGTTCAATCTCAGCAGCCGCGAGATCAGCACAGCGCTGCCGCAGGCGCGCCCTTTTCAGGATGTGATCAGCGGGCAGCGCGTGGATGGCAGCCAGCCGCTGGTGCTGGCCGCCTGGCAGTTTATGTGGCTGCGTGGATGAACTGCTGCACCTGCTGGCAGAACGCCTCCGGGTGCGAAATAAACGGCGCGTGCGCGGCCTTCGCGATGACAACCGACTGCGAATGCGGCCAGCGCGCATCCAGCTGCGGCGCAATGCGGCGCGGCACCAGGCCATCAAGCGCGCCATAGATACGCAGGAACGGCAGCGTCAGCCCATCCAGTGCGCTGCGCAAATCATCGTGGCGCAGAATGTTCAATCCCCCTTCCAGTACCGCCACTGACGGCATCGGCTGCGACAGCACTACCTCTTTCAGCTGGCGCGCATCCTGACGCGCATTTTCCGTCCCCATAGTTTGCAGCGCGAGAAAACGCTCCACGGTGCGCTGGAAATCGCTGCTCAGCTGCTGCTGGAACGTCGCCAGCGTCTCAGGCTGGATGCCGGGCCATTCATCCCGGGCGGTAAAGCACGGCGACGACGCCACGCTAATCAATGCCGCCACGCGATCGGGCTGGCTCAGCGCCAGCTGGCTGGCCACTAAACCGCCCAGCGACCAGCCGAGCAGCACGGCGCGCGCTGGCAACTGCGGTAATAGCTGCTGCGCCATCTGCGCCAGGCTCAGCGGCCCAAATCCCTGGCTGCGACCAAATCCCGGCAGGTCCACCAGGTGCAGACGAAAATGCGGGCTGAGTCGCGGAACAATGTGTTGCCACACTTCGGCGTTCAGTCCCCAGCCGTGCAGCAGCACAAGATCGCGATCGCCTGTGCCTGTGGTGTGCCAGTAAAGCGAACTCATCGGTTACACTCCCGAAAAGTGAAAAGGAGGTCGCTATGCTAGCAATCCCGGCCCTGTGTTGGCTATGCCGTCTGCCGCTGCGTATCGCCCGGCACGGCCTGTGCAGCGTATGTCTGCGTCAGCTACCGGCGCTGCCGGCGCTCTGCCCCTGCTGCGGACTGCCGGCCAGCGGCGATCAGCCGTGCGGACGCTGCCTGCGCCGGCCGCCGCCGTGGCAGGCGCTTACTTGTGTGAGTGATTATGTGCCGCCGCTGAGCGAATGGGTGCAGCAGCTCAAATTCTCGCGCGCAACCGCACTCAGGGTGATGCTGGCGCGGCTGCTTTTGTTAAAATTATTAACAAAGCGCCGCCAGCAGCCGTTGCCGCGTATCGATCTGGTGCTGAGCGTGCCGCTGCATCACCGCCGCGCGTGGCAGCGTGGTTATAATCAGGCCGCGCTGCTGGCTAAACCGCTGGCGCGCTGGCTTGGCTGTGAATACCGCGAAGGGCTGCGCCGGGTGCGTCACGGCGCGGTGCAGCATGCGCTCAGCGCCCGCGCCCGGAAAAGCAATCTGCGTGGAGCGTTTCGCCTTGAAATGGCGGTGCGCGGACGCCACATCCTGCTTATCGATGATGTGGTGACCACCGGCAGCACGGTGGGGGAAATCAGCCGCTTATTACTGGCGCAGGGCGCGGCCAGCGTACACATAGGATGCCTGTGCCGTACCTTGTAGAGCGTCGGCGTTGGGCGTATTATAACCAGGTATTTTAGTCAACTATTGAGCAATCGCCATGATCCGTATTACTGATACTGCGCAAGAGCACTTCGCAAAACTGCTGTCAAAACAGGAAGATGGCACCCAGATTCGCGTATTCGTTATTAACCCGGGTACGCCAACCGCCGAGTGCGGCGTCTCCTACTGCCCGCCGGATGCGGTCGAAGCCACCGATACCGAACTGAAGTTCGACAAGCTGTCTGCGTATGTCGATGAGCTGAGCGCGCCGTACCTCGAAGATGCGGAGATCGACTTCGTGACCGATAACCTCGGTTCACAGCTGACGCTGAAAGCGCCGAACGCCAAGATGCGTAAAGTGTCGGACGATGCACCGATGGTTGAGCGCGTGGAGTATCTGCTGCAGGCGCAGATCAACCCGCAGCTGGCCAGCCACGGCGGGCGCGTCTCGCTGATGGAAATCACCGACGAGGGCTATGCCATTCTGCAGTTCGGCGGCGGCTGTAACGGTTGCTCGATGATTGACGTGACGCTGAAAGACGGCATCGAGAAAGAGCTGCTGGCCGCCTTCCCGGAACTGAAAGGCGTGCGCGATCTCACCGAGCATCAGCGCGGCGAGCACTCCTACTACTGATAGAAGCTGCGGCAGCCACCCCGGCTGCCGCGTGTTTTACTGCTTCTTACGCCCTTCATTGACGATCGCCAGCAGCCGCTGCACTTTCCGGTAACTAAACAACTTCTCCAATGGTACGCGCAGTTTGCGCCGCCAGTTGGGGTATTCGGCTACCGTGCCCGGCACGTTGACCGGCGTCTCCATTCCCAGCCAGTCCTCCGGCTGCAGCCCCAGCAGGGCGCTGTCGGTAAATGCCAGAAAGAGGTGCACGCCCTGATTCAGCGCGGGCGTCAGCCGCTGACCCGCACTGTTTTTGCTGCGTGCGTGAATCGCCTGCGCCTCGCTCATCGCCTTCAGTAGCGCTTTTCTCTGCCCATCGCGTTCGGCGATGGCCGCGTTCAGCATGCTGCGTCTGGCGAGCAATCCCAGCTGATTGCGCAATTGCAGATCGGCGGCATGCCAGAATCCGCTCAGCGTCGGTAAATCATGGGTACTGGCACTGGCAATCGACTGGCGCGGATAGGCTGCCGGTGGCCGGAACTGCCCCTCCTCCCCGCACTCGAACATCAGCACTTTCCACGAAAAAATGCCGCGGTCGCGCAGCAGGCTGACGATCTCCTGCGGCACGGTGCCGAGATCTTCACCGATCACCATACAGCGCTGACGCTGACTCTCCAGCGCAAGGATCGCCAGCAGGTCGTGCACCGGATAGGCGACATACGCGCCTTTGTCGGCACCTTCGCCATAGGGAATCCACCACAAACGCAGTAGCGCCATAACGTGATCGATGCGCAGCGCCCCGCAGTCGCGCATATTGGCGCGCAGCAGATCGATAAACGGCTGATAGCCCCGCGCGCGCAGCACATGTGGATCGAGCGGCGGCAGCGCCCAGTTCTGCCCGAGCGGGCCAAGCGGATCCGGCGGCGCACCCACCGATGCGCCCAGCTTATACAGCTGCGGATCCTGCCAGGTTTCCGCGCTGTGCTGTGCCACGCCAACCGCCAAATCGCGATATAACCCGACCGCCATCCCCAGCTGCTGGCTACGCTGCCAGCAGGCGGCGAACTGCTGCTGCGCCAGCCACTGCAGCCAGCTCCAGAACAGAATGTCGTCCTCATGCTGCGCGCACCATTGCTGCACCTCCGGCTGCTGCGCCTGCTGCCAGCCTGACGGCCACTTTTCCCAGCCCCACTCATCGGGATGCTGCTGGCTGCGCGCCGCTACGATGGCGTCAAACGCCGCCTGATAGCGCAGCGCATCGCCGCCTTCAGCCAGAAACTGCTGAAACGCCGGCTGTCGGGTCAGCTGCGGCTGTGCGTGCTGCCAGGCAAAACGCAGCGCAGTCAGCTTGAGCGTCGTCACCGCGCGGTAATCAACAAACGCTGCGCTGCGCGCCTGTTTTAGCGCTTTGCGCGTTGGCGCGCTGTGCCACCAGCGCTGGGCGGCTTCACTGTGGGTGAATTCGTCGATTTGATTGATGTCGATGTACAGCACGTTGAGCCAGCGGCGCGAGCTCGGGCTGTACGGGCTGACGTGATCCGGCTGCGCCGGATAGAGCGCATGCAGCGGGTTGAGACCGATAAAATCGCCGCCGTGAGCGGCGACCTGCTCCAGCATCTGCATCAGATCGCCAAAGTCGCCGATGCCCCAGTTACGCGCCGAGCGCAGCGTATAGAGCTGCACCAGCGCGCCCCAGCGCTTCTCCCCCTGCGCCAGCGCTGGCGGCAGATAACAGCGCGCCGGTGCGATGATAATGCGCGTCTGCCACTGCTGGCGTGAAGTGCTCAGCGTGAGCTGATGGTAGCCCTCGGGCAGTTCTGCCGGCAGCGCCAGGCTTTCTCCCGCGCTCAGCGTGCCGTCATAGTGCTGCCCCTGCTCGCTCACCAGCTGCCAGCGGTAGTCGTCGCTACCCTGCGGCGTCAGTTCAGGCAGCCCGGGCGGCGTGAACACCAGTACCGGCGGCAGCGGTGGCGCGTTGCCCGTCGGGGCGTCCATCAGCGCCAGCAGCGCGCGTTTGGTGTCGTCGCTGATGGTCTGTGACTCACCTTTATTGTTGATAAAACTCAGTGCGATACCGGCATCCCGTGCAGCCTGATCCAGTTTCTTCATGGCCATGTCGTCTCCTTCGTTGCCGTGCGCACATTACGCATGCAGCGTCATTTTCCGGCGGCTCAGCGCGCCGCCTGCCAGATACGCTGTTGATAATCGCGAATCGAACGATCGGCACTGAAGCGGCCGGTATGCGCCGTGTTGAGAATCGCCGCTTTGGTCCACGCTTCCGGGTCGCGCCACAGCGCTTCGACGCGCTGCTGCGCCGCGATGTAAGCGGCGAAATCGGCCAGCACCAGCCACGGATCGCCCTGTTTGCTCAGGCTCTCCAGCAGCGGCGCAAATACCTGCCGGTCGCCGTCGCTGAATTTGCCCTTTTCCAGCTCCTTCAGCAAACCGTCGAGATAGCGATCGTGCTTACGCAGTTTCTTCGGACTGTAACCGTCGGCCTTCAGTGCTTTTACCTCATCCACCGTGTTGCCAAAGATAAAGATATTTTTCTCACCGACCGCCTCGGCAATCTCCACGTTAGCCCCGTCCAGCGTGCCAATCGTCAGCGCGCCGTTGAGCGCCAGCTTCATGTTGCCGGTACCGGAGGCTTCGTAGCCGGCCGTGGAGATCTGCTCCGAGAGATCGGCTGCCGGAATCATCAGCTCGGCGGCGGTAATCCGGTAATCCGGCACAAACACGACTTTCAGGCGATCGCCCACCAGCGGGTCGTTGTTGATCACCTCCGCGACTTTATTGATGGCACAGATGATGTTTTTTGCCAGCAAATAGCCGGGCGCCGCCTTGGCACCAAACAGAAAGACGCGCGGCACGAAGTCGGGATTGTCCGGGTTATCGCGCAGCTGGCGATAGCAGTGCAGGATGTGCAGCAGACTGAGATGCTGGCGTTTGTATTCGTGCAGGCGCTTGATCTGCACATCAAACAGCGCGTCAGGATTGATATCGATGCCAGTCACGCGTTTGATGTACACCGTCAGCCGCAGTTTGTTTTGCTGCTTGATGGTGCGGAACTGCTGGCGAAAGCTTTTCTTCTTCGCCAGCGGCGCCAGCCATTCCAGCGCGTCGAGATCGTTGGCCCACTCCACCTGCAGGCTGTCGTCAATCAGCGCGGACAGCAGGGGGTTGCACTGCTTCAGCCAGCGGCGCGGCGTAATGCCGTTGGTGACGTTATGAAACTTGTACGGCCACAGCTGGTGATATTCCGGGAACAGATCGTTAACCACCAGCTGCGAGTGCAGCGCTGCCACACCGTTGACGGCGAAACAGCTCACCACGCACAGATTGGCCATGCGCACTTCGCCGTCGCTCACCACCGCCAGCTTGTGCCAGAGGGCGCTATCATTCGGCCAGCGCTGTTTGACCTGCTGCTTCAGCTGGCGATTGATCTGTTTGATGATTTGCAGATGGCGCGGCAGCAGTTCGCGCAGCAGGCTCGCCGGCCAGCGCTCCAGCGCCTCCGGCATCAGCGTATGGTTGGTATAGGCAAAGGTGCGGCTGGTAATGTGCCAGGCGTCGTCCCAGCTCAGGCCACGCTCATCCAGCAGCAGGCGCAGCAACTCCGGAATAGCGATGGTGGGATGGGTATCGTTGAGCTGAATCACTTCGAAATCCGGCAGCGTATGCAGCGCACGGCCCGCCAGCCGGTGACGACGCAGTATGTCGCTCACCGCGCAGGCGCACTGGAAATACTGCTGCATCAGCCGCAGACGTTTACCTGCCGCATGGTTGTCATTGGGATAGAGCACTTTGGTCAGCTTGTCGGCTTCAATGCCCGGCTGCTCCGCCTGCAGGAACTTCCCGGCGTTAAACAGCGTCAGGTCAAAAGGCTGCGCGCTGGTGGCTTGCCACAGGCGCAGCGGCAGCGTGATGCCGTTGCGATAGCCGATTACCGGCAGATCCCAGGCCTGGCCGATCAGCTGCTGTGCCGGACGCCATTCGACGCTGCCGTCGTCGCGCTTTTTGACCTTACCGCCCAGCCCCACCGGCACGTCCAGCGCCGCGTTGTGGCGGAACCACGGATAGCGATCGCGCTGCCAGTCATCCGGCGCTTCGTGCTGCTGTCCGGCCACAAACGACTGACGAAACAGGCCGTACTGATAGTTGAGGCCGTGCCCCATCGCCGGCTGGCCGACCGTCGCCATCGCATCCATGTAGCAGGCCGCGAGCCGTCCCAGACCGCCGTTGCCCAGCGCCGGATCGACCTCCTCCTCCAGCAGTTCATT
The DNA here is from genome assembly GCF_011752635.1 of Pantoea sp. Cy-640. Lineage (NCBI taxonomy): Bacteria > Pseudomonadati > Pseudomonadota > Gammaproteobacteria > Enterobacterales > Erwiniaceae > Pantoea > Pantoea sp. Cy-640. The sequence continues at coordinate 97,185 of NZ_VWXB01000006.1, forward strand.
CAGCTCAACCTGGTGCTCTGCCAGCGCGGCGGCCACCTCGTTATACCAGCCGAGATTGAGCAGGTTGTTACCGGTCAACCGGCCGGGCAGAAACTCCATCGAGAGATAATTAACGTGGCGCTGAGCGCTTTTCGGCGGCACGGGCGGCTGTGCGGCGAGCAGTTCCATCAGCGCCCGGCTGAGCGCCTGCCACCACTGATGCGGCGTCATCTGCCGGGCGGAAGTCAGTCCGAGCTGCTGCCACTGGCGGGTCAGCGCGGCGTCAAAGCGGGTTTTATTGAATTTTAGCGGCGACATAGTGCATCCCTTTGCATCCGAAACGGTAAACACGGGCAAGCGCAAATCTGAAAGAGTAAGTTAAGCCGGGGACGCTGAAAAAAGCGACTGGGAAATGAAGATGCAGTGAAAAAAGGCGTGCCGCTGCGGCCTGGTCGCCATCAATGGCGACCCTACAATAAGCGCGATGACCTGGTGCCTCACAGGGTGCGCATTGATGCGCACCTGGGAAATCAGCACAGCTCCAGATGGACTTCGTGCTGTTCAATCACCTTCAGTACGCTTAACGGCGGGGTTTGATCGGTATACAGGTAATCAATCAAGCTCATGTTGCCAAGGTTAACCATGGCGTTACGGCCAAACTTCGAGTGATCCACCACCAGCATCACGCAGCGCGAGTTCTCGATAATGGCGCGTTTGGTGCGCACTTCGTGATAGTCGAACTCCAGCAGCGAACCGTCCATATCAATACCGCTGATGCCGAGAATGCCGTAATCGAGCCGGAACTGAGAGATAAAATCGAGCGTGGCTTCCCCCATGATACCGCCGTCGCGCGTGCGCACTTCACCGCCGGCGATGATCACGCGGAAATCCGGCTTGGCCATCAGCAAAATCGCCACGTTGAGGTTGTTGGTGACGATACGCAGATTGTTGTGGTTGAGCAGCGCATGCGCCACCGCTTCCGGCGTGGTGCCGATATCAATAAACAGCGTGGCGCCGTCCGGGATCTGGCTCGCCACGCGCTCGGCGATGCGTGCCTTTTCCGCCGACCACATCATTTTGCGATCCTGCCACGCGGTGTTTTCCGAGCTGGAAGGCAGCGCTGCGCCGCCGTGATGACGCTGAATTTTGTTTTGATCGGCCAGATCGTTCAGATCGCGCCGGATAGTCTGCGGGCTGACCTCAAAGTGATCCACCAGCTCTTCCGTACTGACATACCCCTGACGCCGGACCAGATCGATAATGGCGTCATGACGTTGCGTCTGCTTCACATCTCTCTCCTCGGCTCAAGGCCGTGTTCTTTTTATCCTGCTACTAGCGACGTGCGCGTTTGCGCGTATCAACGAACGCCATTGCCAGCCCCACCAGCAAACCGGTGACGTGCGCAGCGTTCGCGATCGACAGGCCAAAGGCGCCGTACCAGCCAATCACCAGCCATACAATAGCGAAGCCAATCAGGCCGCGCTCGAGATAAATGCCACTTTCGGGATCGCGCTCGCCGCGCAGCCAGCAGTAGCCCATCAGCGCATAGACCACGCCGGACAGCCCGCCAAACAGCACACCGCTGAATTTCGCCTGCATCCAGCCGCTCAGCAGCGCTGAAATCAGCATGATAACGAACAGTTTGCCGCTGCCGAGGCGCTTCTCTACCGCACCGCCGAGATACCACCACCACATCAGGTTGAACAGAATGTGCAGCAGCGAGAAGTGCAGCAGCGCGTGGCTGAACCAGCGCCACACCTGAAAATACTGGGAGGAATCCGCCGGCCAGGCCAGCCAGCTGAGTACCACATCGTCGCCGACAATCTGCATCAGGATAAACACTGCCACGCAGGCGATCATGATGGTCAGCGTGAGCGGGCCCGCGCGTTCGCGAATGTTTGCCCAGATATTGCCACGCTCATAACGCAGACCGCTGTCGGTGGTACCGCTGTGCCAGCTCGCCGCCTGATAGCGTGGATGGTTGGGATCGCGCACGAACTGCGCGAGTTCGTTTTCGACCATCTCCAGCTTGCTGTCGTCATCCAGCACAATGACACAGTGACTTTCGCGCTCAATGCGCAGCGTGACGCCACGCGTCGCCATGTAATCCACAAACGCCTGCGCCATACGCGGCTGGTTAAACTGGGTGATGCGCATCATGCGGTGCTCTCCTTCCTTTAATCGGTCAATCAGAGGCTGCCGGTGGCGACCTGCGTCGGAAACGCCGCGCGCCAGGCATCAAAACCGCCGTCGATGCTGTAGACGTCGCTAAAGCCCTGGCTTAACAGGAACTGCGCCGCGCCTTTACTGCTGTTACCGTGATAGCACATCACCAGCACCGGCTGGTCGTGCCGGGCGCCGGCGATAAACGTCGCCAGGTTGTCATTGGTCAGATGTTGCGCACCGGTGGCGTGGCCCATGGCGAAGCTTTGCGGATCGCGGATGTCTACCAGTTGCGCTCCCTGTGCCAGATGCTCGTTAGCCTGCAGGACATTAATACACTCGAAGGTTTCCATGGGTCTCTCATTACCTCGTCATCAATTGGCGTTAGTTTACCCTGATAAGCCGCCGCTATAACCTGACAAATCCTGTGGATATGTGATTTTTTTCCTGCCGAAATGTTAGCTATATCACGCAAGAATGTTTTTATTGAGTTAAGCGCTGGCGTCAATGTTGGTTTCCGATTATTATTACGCTCGAAAACGAACATTTTAGAACTATTCCGAACATCGGAGGAGATGACGTGGAAACCAAAGACCTGATCGTGATCGGCGGCGGCATCAACGGTGCCGGCATTGCAGTGGATGCTGCAGGACGCGGCCTGTCAGTGCTAATGCTGGAGGCGCGGGATTTGGCCTGTGCAACCTCCTCTGCCAGTTCCAAGCTGATTCACGGTGGCCTGCGCTATCTGGAACATTACGAATTCCGTCTGGTGGGCGAAGCGCTGGCCGAACGTGAAGTGCTGCTGAAAATGGCGCCGCACATCGCCTTCCCGATGCGTTTCCGTCTGCCACACCGCCCGCATCTGCGTCCGGCGTGGATGATCCGCATGGGCCTGTTTATGTACGATCGCCTCGGTAAGCGCACTACGCTGCCAGGCAGTAAAGGTCTGCGTTTTGGCGCGGAATCGGCCCTGAAGCCTGAAATTACGCGCGGTTTCGAATATTCCGACTGCTGGGTAGACGATGCGCGCATGGTGGTGCTTAACGCGCAGGAAGTGGTGAAACAGGGCGGCGAAGTGCGCACCCGCACCCGCGTAACCCGCGCCTGGCGTGAAGCCGGCCTGTGGATGGTGGAAGCGGAAGACGTCGATACCGGCAAAACCTACACCTGGCGCGCCAAAGGGCTGGTTAACGCCGCTGGTCCCTGGGTGAAGCAGTTCTTTGACGATGGCCTGAAGCTGAAATCGCCGTACGGTATTCGCCTGATCAAAGGCAGCCATATCGTGGTGCCGCGCGTGCACACCGAGAAGCAGGCTTACATTCTGCAAAACGAAGATAACCGTATCGTGTTTGTGATTCCGTGGATGGATGAGTTTTCGATCATCGGTACCACCGACGTCGAATACAAAGGCGATCCGAAAAATGTCAAAATCGATGACAATGAAATCAGCTACCTGCTGAAGGTGTATAACGCGCACTTTAAAAAGCAGCTGACCAGTGACGATATCGTCTGGACCTACTCCGGCGTGCGTCCGCTGTGCGATGATGAATCTGATTCACCGCAGGCGATCACCCGTGATTACACGCTGGACGTGCACGACGACAACGGCCAGGCACCACTGCTGTCTGTGTTCGGCGGCAAGCTGACCACCTATCGCAAGCTGGCGGAGCATGCGCTGGAGAAACTGGCGAAATACTACCCCGATGCCGGTCCGGCGTGGACCAAAAACGCCGTGCTGCCAGGCGGTGATTTCTCCGGTACGCGTGAAGATTACGCTGCCAGCCTGCGCCGTCGCTATCCGTTCATCAGCGAAGGCATGGCGCGTCACTTCGCCCGCACCTACGGCAGCCGTACTGAAGTGCTGCTGGAAGGCGCGAAGAGCCGTGAAGATCTGGGTGAAAACTTTGGCCACGAATTCTATGAAGCCGAACTGCGTTACCTGGTGAAACACGAGTGGGTGCGCGAACTGGACGACGCCATCTGGCGCCGTACCAAGCAAGGTATGTGGCTGAGCGAAGCCGAACAGGCGCGCATCCGCGACTGGCTGGCGGAAAACGGCCAGAAACCGGCGCTGTCGCTGGCTTCCTAATCGCCTTAAGCATTGTCCTCAACCCCGCCACCGCGCGGGGTTTTTGTTTTTTCTTTTAGAGCCTTTAATAAAAATGGACCCATCACCTACTATTTTTATGCATTAGGTAATGGATATCAGCGATTAGAAAAAGAGGGCCGTATTTGTTTCAAGCAAATGCAACCCCCTGCTAATTGCCTGGATAAAAATTTACTGATGAAAATTCAGCGGGCGCAGGATGGGGGCGTGATGTTCTCACTGGATACAGTTAATTACACAGTGAATAAAGACAAAGAAATGAGTCAATTGCAGAAGCGTAATTGATACATAGCGCGATAAATCGCGCCGCTACAGTGTGTACGGTTGATAAGAAAAAAGTCACTGCCGCATTTACCGTAGCGGCGCAATTCATTGCGCTAACTGACCGTCAATCTTACAACCCGGCATTGTCACGAATATATTTACGGGCTTTCACCGCATATTCGGAGGGATTAGCGATGGCCGGATCCTGTTCCGCTTCAACCTTAGACAGTCAATAAAGACAATGAAATGAGTCGATTGCAGAAGAGCAATTGATACATAGCGCGATAAATCGCGCCGCTACAGTGTGTGCGGTAGATAATGACGAAAGTCACTGCCGGATTTACCGTAGCGGCGCAATTCATTGCGCTAATTAACACGCAAACTTACAGCCCGGCATTGTCACGAATATATTTACGGGCTTTCACTGCATATTCGAATGGGTTAGCGATGGCCGGATCCTGCTCCGCTTCGACGACCATCCAGCCTTTATAGCCGTAATCATCGAGGATTTTGAATACCGGTTTGAAATCGATCACGCCATCGCCTGGTACGGTGAAGGTGCCTTTTTTCACTCCGTCGAGAAACGACAGCGAGTTTGCGCGCACCTCTGCCACCACGCTGTCACGCACATCCTTCAGATGCACGTGGAAAATACGCGGCAGATGTTGGGTCAGCACATCCAGCATCACCTGCTGTGATCCTTCGGAGTAGTAAATGTGGCCGGTGTCGTACAGCAGACCGACGTTATCGTTGGTCATTGCCATAAAACGGTCGATCTCGGCTGGCGTCTGAATGCCGGTGCCCATGTGATGATGCAGCGTCACGCGCATCCCTTTCTGCGCCGCGATCGCCGCCAGTTCGTTGTAACCTTCTGCCGTCAGGCGCCACTCTTCGTCAGTGAAAACCGGCTTCTGCTCCAGCACCGGCAGCGACGTGCCCTGAATGCTTTTGCTCTGTTCCGAGCAGCCAATCACGCGCGCGCCCATGGCGTGCAGGAAATTCATGTGGTTGATGAACTGATCGATGGTTTTCGCTTTGTCACCGTTGGCAAAAAAGGTACTAAACCAGGCGTTACAAATCTGCATACCGCGGATATCCAGCATCGGCTTCAGCACCGCCGGATCGCGCGGATACTTGCTGCCCACTTCGCTACCGGTGAAACCCGCCAGCGCCATCTCGCTGACCGTTTGCTGGAAAGTATTTTCGCTGCCGAGTTCCGGCATGTCGTCGTTGGTCCAGCCAATCGGCGCAATCGCCAGTTTGACGTTCTCTTGGTTCATTTTCAGCTCCCTGACACAGAGAGGCAGCGGTAATCCGCTGCCGTGGATAGGTTTAGCGCACGCGCCTGATTATTTCAGGTAAAACGCCGGACGCGGCGGCATGGCAACGGGCTCAATCGCGCCGCTGGTTTGCGCCTTCAGGCAGGCATCGGCCGCCACCGACGCGGCAAAGCCATCCCAGGCGGAAGGCCCGCTCAGCTGGCCCGCTTTCACATCATTGATAAACGCCTGCAGCTCAACGTCGTAGGCGTCGATAAAGCGATCTTTCCAGTCGGTCAGCAGCGCGTTGCCAAGGCGGGCATCTTTGCGCATCTGAATCGCCGACGGCTCCGGCAGTCTGGCGATGCCCTCTTCGCCCACCACTTCACACTGAATGTCATAGCCGTACGCGCAGTTCACAAAGATCTCCACATCGATGCGGATGCCCTTCTGCGTTTCAAACAGCACGATTTGCGGATCTTTCAGCTTCGCGTGTGACTTTGAGGTCGTGCGCGGGAACACCACCTGCACGCTTTTGTAATCGTCCTCGGTAAGCCAGCGCAGGACATCCAGCTCGTGAATCAGGGTGTTGGTGATGGCCATGTCGGTGGTGTAATTCTCGCCGACGCTCTGATTACGGTGCGCGCAGTGCAGCATCAGCGGCTCGCCGATGTCACCATCGGTGATCACCTTTTTCAGCGCGCGATAGCCGGCATCATACGGGCGCATAAAGCCCACCTGCACCAGACGTTTGCCGTGCGCGATCTCGGCGTCGACAATGCGACGGCAGCCCTCCGCGCTCAGTGCCAGCGGCTTCTCGCAGAACACCGGTTTCCCGGCGGCAATCGCGGCCAGCGTGAACTCTTCATGCGTCGGGTCCCACGAGGTCACCAGCACGGCATCCACTTCCGGCGAGTTAATCACCTGATGACCATCCTGATACACTTCGGCCTGGATATTCAGCCGCTGCAGCGCCGCGCGCGCCCCTTCCACATTGATGTCTGAAACCGCCACCACTTTTGCGCCCTGCAGCACGTTGTTGCAGCGACGAATATGTTCCTGACCAATTGCGCCGGTACCGATTACACCGAGTTTGAGCGTCATAATTACACCTGTAGAGTCGGATAAGTAGGGTAAAACGGGCCGGGCAGCGCCGGCCTGAAAAGGGTTAGTACTTACGCGCCTGTTGAATATGCTGATTGAGCTTGTCGGCCACCTGCTGCGTCCGCTCTGAGGTGGAAGCCTGCGCCACGCCGACGTGCCACCAGCTGAAGTATTTGTGCACCATGGTTTTCGGCAGCACTTTGATGTCAATCAGGGTCGAAACCGTCTGCTGCTGCGCATCTTCCAGCGCCGCTTTCAGCTGCTCCAGCGTGGTGACACGGTAGGTTTTACAGCCGTAGCCGGCGGCTATCGCCGCGAAATCAACTGGCACGAATCCGCCATCCAGCTTGCCGCCCTGCGGATTACGGAAGCGGAACTCGGTGTTGAAACTGTCCATGCCGTGTTCCATCTGCAGGTTGTTGATGCAGCCATTGGTCATGTTATCCAGCAGGATGACGTTGATTTTCGCCCCTTCCTGAATCGAAGTGACCAGCTCGGAGTGCAGCATCATGAACGAGCCGTCACCCACCATGGCGTAGACTTCGCGCTGCGGCTGTGCCAGCTTCACGCCCAGCGCGGCATTCACTTCGTAACCCATGCACGAATAGCCGTACTCAACGTGATACGCGTTGTAATCTTTGGTGCGCCATACGCGCTGCAGGTCACCCGGCAGACTGCCGGCGGCGGCGACAATCACCGCATCCTTTGGCAGCTGTTCGTTTAAGGTGCCCAGCACGCTGCTCTGCGTCAGCACCGACTTTGTCAAACGCTCAAACTCGGCGAACAGCGCGGTGCGATCGATGTGGTCAGCGATTTCCGGAATAAAGTCGTCGGTGTTGAAAGTGGCGGCGTACACGCGCTGCGTCTCTTTCAGCAGCTTGCTCTGCGCCTGTTCAATCTGACCACCCCAGTGATTCTCAAAGCCGTTCAGTCCGCCTTCCAGCGCGGTTAATCCCTCGCGTGCATCCGCCAGCAGCTGCACGCCATCCAGCTTGTAGCTGTCGAAGTTGTTGACGTTAATATTGAGGTAGCTGATTTCCGGATGCTGGAAAATCCATTTTGAAGCCGTGGTGAAATCGGTATAGCGCGTACCAATACCGATCACCAGATCGGCCTCTTTAGCCAGCAGGTTCGCCGCCAGACAGCCGGTTTCACCCACGCCGCCCACGTTCAGCGGATGGTCGGAAACGATGGTGCCTTTGCCGGCCTGCGTTTCGGCAAACGGAATATTGAAACGCTCGGCAAAGCTCAGCAGCGCCTGACCGGCATCGGAGTATTTCACGCCGCCACCCACTACAATCAGCGGCTTGTGCTTACGCGCAATCAATGCCAGCGCCGCGTCCAGCTGGGCCGCCGTCGGCAGACGCCGGTCAAGCAAATGCACGCGTTTCTGGAAGAAGTATTCCGGGAAATCCCAGGCTTCGCCCTGCACATCCTGCGGCAGCGCCAGCGTTACCGCCCCGGTTTCCGCCGGATCGGTCAGCACGCGCAGCGCATTGATACAGGCGGTCATCAGCTGTTCCGGACGGCTCACGCGGTCCCAGTATTTACTCACTGCGCGGAAGGCATCGTTGGTGCTGATGCTGAGATCGTGACTCTGCTCGATTTGCTGCAGCACCGGGTCCGGCTGGCGCGTGGCGAACACATCGCCCGGCAGCAGCAGCAGTGGAATCCGGTTGGCTGTTGCCGTGGCTGCCGCGGTAATCATGTTGGCGGCACCCGGTCCGACGGAAGAGGTACAGGCAATGATTTGACGGCGCAGCGACTGCCGGGCAAAACCGATGGCAGCGTGCGCCATACCCTGCTCGTTACGGCCCTGATACACCTGTAAATCGCCGCTGTCCTGCTCCAGCGCCTGGCCGAGGCCGAGCACATTGCCGTGGCCGAAAATAGCAAAGATGCCGTGCACGAATTTGGTTTCAACGCCGTCAACGTTCAGGTACTGGTTATCCAGAAATTTCACCAGCGCCTGTGCGGTAGTCAGTCTGATAGTGCCCATATGCTTCTTCCTTTACATGTGGTACCCGCTCAGGGGGTACGACGCGGTTCGGGTCGGCGGTGAAAACGCGCCCGACGCTAAGTGAAACGTGTGGCGATTATAAACAAATGTTTTTTCCATTAAACCTGATTACAGAAGAAACATTTCATTTTGCGATGAAGATCAAATTCGGCGCTGAAACGCGGGCGATGACGGGACGGGATAACAGCAAAGTGAAACAGCCTGCTGTGCCTCAGCCATCATAACGAAATTTCATTTCACGTCAGCAGCTTCCTCTCATCCGTCATCATTTCCTGCGAGCTGGCTCACAAGCCAGAGCACCCGCGAAACGCGCAAGCCGTAAAGGGCGGGAAAGGTAGCGGCACCAGAGTTTTACCTGGCTCACAAAATCGCGATGGATGTTTCATTTCATATTGTATTTGGAATTTTTATTCCTCATACTGCCCACATAGCCAGTCAGGCACCCTGAGACCCCGGAAGCATTGCGCTTGATAGTGGGCGGCAGCGCCCGCCGTGTCTGCTTATCACAGAAGGAAACCATCAGTATGAGTACACAACAGAAGCGGCTTGATGTGATTTGTATTGGACGCATCGCCGTCGATCTTTACGGCCAGCAAATTGGCTCGCGCCTGGAAGATATGACCAGCTTTAACAAATACCTCGGCGGCTCTTCCGGCAACGTAGCCTATGGCACCGCGATTCAGGGGCTGAAGTCGGCGATGCTGGCGCGCGTCGGTGACGAACATAATGGCCGCTTCCTGCGTGAAGAGCTGCAGCGCGTGGGCTGCAATACTGACGGGCTGATCACCGATAAGCAGCGCCTGACCGGGCTGGTGATTCTCGGCATCAAAGACGAAGAGACCTTTCCGCTGATTTTCTATCGCGACAACTGTGCGGATATGGGGCTGGTTCCCGAGGACATTCGCGAAGAGTTCATTACCTCGTCCCGCGCCGTGGCGGTAACCGGCACCCACCTGTCGCATCCGGACACGCGGGCGGCGGTGCTGAAAGCGCTGGATATCGCCCGGCGCAACGGTCTGCGCACCGCGCTGGATATCGATTATCGCCCGGTGCTATGGGGTCTGACCTCACTGGGTGACGGTGAAACACGTTTCATTGAATCCGGCCAGGTGACGCAGCAGCTACAGGAAGTGGTGCACTATTTCGATCTGATTGTTGGAACGGAAGAAGAGTTCCATATCGCCGGTGGCAGTACCGATACGCTGACCGCGCTGAAAAATGTGCGTAAGGCCAGCAGTGCCACGCTGGTCTGCAAACGCGGGCCGCTGGGTTGTGTGGTGTTTGAGGGCGAGATTCCTGATAGCTGGGAACAGACGCGCCTGCACAGCGGCGTGCGCGTTGAGGTGCTCAACGTGCTGGGCGCCGGCGATGCGTTTATGTCGGGCCTGCTGCGCGGCTGGCTCAACGATGAGAGCTGGGAGCAGGCGTGCCGCTACGCCAACGCCTGTGGCGCGCTGGTGGTATCCCGTCACGGCTGTGCGCCGGCGATGCCAACCAAAGAGGAACTGGACGATTTCCTCAGCCGCGATAACGCGGTGAAACGCCCGGATCTGGACGCGCGCCTCAATCATCTGCATCGCGTTACCACGCGTAGGCAGCAGTGGCCCGAGCTGAATGTGTTCGCCTTTGACCACCGTAAACAGCTGGCCGATATGGCGCGCGAAGCGGGTGTCAGTGAGGAGCGCATTCCGCAGCTGAAACTGCTGCTGTTGCAGGCGGCACAGGAGGCGGCTAACGAAGCCGGTCTCAATGAGAAGAGTGGCATCCTGGCGGATACCACATACGGCCAGAAAGCGCTCAACGCCATCACCGGCAAGCACTGGTGGATTGGGCGGCCCATCGAGCTGCCGAGCTCACGCCCGCTGCGTCTTGAGCACGGCAATATTGGCTCTCAGCTGGTGGACTGGCCGGCCGAGCACGTCGTCAAGTGCCTGGTGTTTTACCATCCCCATGACAGTGCTGAACTGCGTAAAGAGCAGGACGAGCTGGTTCTTGACGTGTGGCGCAGCTGTAATAAGAGCGGGCACGAGCTGCTGCTGGAAGTGATTCTGCCGGAGAGCAACCCGGACCGTAACGAGTCCTACTATTACGACATGCTGAGCCACTTCTATAGTCTGGGCGTGCAGCCGGACTGGTGGAAGCTACCACCGCTGACGGCGGAGAGCTGGCAGGCGATCGGCGAGCTGATTGAGCAGCAGGATCCGCACTGTCGCGGCATTCTGTTACTCGGCCTTGATGCGCCGGAAGAGAAGCTGAAAGCCGGCTTCGCCGCCGCTGCTCAGGCGACGTGGGTGAAAGGTTTTGCCGTGGGTCGCACCATTTTTGGCCAGCCGTCACGCCAGTGGCTGAACGGTGAGCTGGATGATAAGGCGCTGATTGAGACCGTGAAAGGCAATTATCTGCGCCTGATTGGCTACTGGCGCGCCGCGCGCGGCTGACGGATTTGAAGAGGATGTACTGAGAAGCGGCCTGACGGGCCGCTTTTTAGTGTGTTGCGCGCGGATGCCCTCACCCCAGCCCTCTCCCACCGGGAGAGGGAGCCGTTCAGGCAGGTCGTTAAGCATTGTGCCAGGCCTGGCAGACCGCTCCGGACTGTCCCCTCTCTCACTGAATGAAGAAGCAAAACCTTGCGACCTGTCTCATAAACCGCTCCGGACTGTTCCCTCTCCCGCCTGCGGGAGAGGGTTAGGGTGAGGGAGCCGTTCAGGCAGGTCGTTAAGCATTGTACCAGGCCTGGCAGACCGATCAGGCCGCTCCGGACTGTTCCCTCTCCCGCGTGCGGGAGAGGGTTAGGGTGAGGGAAAGCCTTCAACCCCCTGAGTTTTGTGAGGCAATTCATAAACCGATGAAATAGCCTTCACGATAGCGTCAAACAAATGAAATTTTCCATCCATCTGGTACTATAGCGCTCATTATCCAGCCATATTTCCTTTTCTGACGGGCCGAAGTAATGACCAATAACCCAACGCAATTAACCTTGTTACAGGACGATATCCGTCGTCGCTACGAGACGCTGAGTAAACGCCTGAAGCAGGTGGCTCGTTATATCCTTGATAACAGCAACAGCATCGCGTTTGATACCGTCGCCTCTATCGCCCAGCAGGCGGATGTTCCGCCCTCCACGCTGATCCGCTTCGCCAACGCGTTCGGCTTTAGCGGCTTCAACGAAATGAAACAGGTCTTTCGTCAGCACCTGATGGAAGAGACCGTGAACTATACCGAACGGGCGCGCCTGTTCCGCCAGACGGCCACCGACGACAGCGCCAGCTCACCGGAGAGCCCGGTGGAGATCCTCAACGTCTTTACCATGGTCAACAGCCAGGCGCTGCAGCAGCTGGCGATGCAGGTGAATCCCGACCAGCTGAACAAAGCGGTGAAGATGCTCAACGAGGCGGAGAACATCTACATCATCGGTCTGCGCCGCTCGTTCAGCGTGGCCTCGTATCTGGTGTATGCGCTGCGCCATCTGGAGCGTCGCGCTTTTCTGATTGATGGCCTGGGCGGCATGTTCACTGAACAGCTCAGCATGGTGAATCCGAAAGACGTGGTCATCGCCATCAGCTACTCGCCGTATGCGCGTGAAGCGGTGGAACTGGTGGAGCTGGGTGCTAAACGTGGCGCGCATCAAATCGCCATCACCGACAGCCAGGTCAGCCCGCTGGCGGCGTTCAGCGATGTCTGTTTTGTGGTGCGCGAAGCGCAGGTAGATGGCTTCCGCTCGCAGGTGGCCTCGCTGTGCCTGGCGCAAACCCTGGCGGTGTCGCTGGCGCTGAATAACAGCAGCAGCGAATAAACCCCGGGTACCGAATGGAACAAAGGCAGCCATCTGGCTGCCTTTTTTATCTGTGCGCATCAGTGATTGCGTGCGCCGTTTAACCTGGTGCGCATTTCCGGCGACCGCGCGGAGACCCGATTAACGGCGCGGATACTGTTCGCTGTTCACCCAGGCGTGATCCTTCTCCCAGGTAAATTTCCACAGCCGTACCGGCCCGGCCATCACGTTCAGATAATAATTATCGTAACCTGCCAAAGTCGCCACCGGATGATACCCGCGCGGCACCGTCACCACATCGCGGTTATACGGGGCCATACACTCGTCGAGCGAACGGTCGTCGGTGTAGACGCGCTGCATGGCGAAACCGGGCTCAGGATCGAAACGGTGATAATAGGTCTCTTCCAGATAGGTTTCGTCCGGGCTGTTCTTCTCATCATGCTTGTGGCTGGGATACGAACTGGTCGCGCCCTCGTCGGTATACACCTCGACCACCAGCAGGCTGTCGGCCGGTTGATTATCCGGCAGAATATTATGCACCAGGCGCTGGTTGCGCCCTTTGCCACGGTGCTCCACGCCAACATCCTGCGGTGCAATCAGCCGTGCCGGCAGATTGCCACTGCCCGGCGCACTGCATACCGCCAGTTCCAGATCGCTGTCGGCAGTGACTTCAACCTCATCATGATGCGGCACGTAAACCGAGTAAGGCGGCGTGCGCTCAAACGGCGACAGGCGCTTACCGATGCCAGGGAATTCTGCGTCGCGGGTTTTCACCGACGCCAGACCGGCCACCAGCACCAGGCACAGCTCCCTCTCGCCGCTGCTTAACCGCAGCGTCTGGCCCTTTTTCAGCAGATAAGCGTCAAAGCCCACGTATTCCCAGCCGGCGCTCTCGGGCGTCACGTGCTGGATACGCCCGTGGCTGTCCGGCTGCTGCACTTTTGAAATCAGTGACATCCTGTTTCTCCTGTTGCGCGACATTAACCCAGCGTTGGCATGCTGAATTCAGAAACGGTCTGCTGACCGCTTGGCCAGCGCACGGTTGCCGTTTTCATGCGGGTGTAGAAACGCACCCCGTCCGGACCGTGCACGTTGAGCGCACCAAACACCGAACGCTTCCAGCCGCCAAAGCTGTGGAACGCCATCGGCACGGGCACCGGCACATTGACGCCCACCATGCCCGCTTCCACGTTGTGCACAAATTCACGGGCGGTGTGGCCGTTGCTGGTGAAAATGGCGCTGCCGTTACCAAATTCGTGGCTATTCACCAGCTGCAGCGCGCTGTCGAAGTCGCTGGCACGCATGATGCTCAGCACCGGTCCGAAAATTTCTTCGCGCCAAATCACCATCTCCGGCGTGACGTTATCGAACAGCGTACCGCCAACGTAGTAGCCCTCTTCATGGCCCGCGACTTTCACGCCGCGTCCGTCAACCACCAGCGTCGCGCCTTCCTGCTCACCTTTGTCGATGTAGCCCAGCACTTTCTTCTGGTGCGCAGCGGATACCACCGGCCCCATTTCATTCTCTTCGGCACCCTGCTGCATGCCCGGCCCCACGCGCAGCGCTTTGATCAGCGGCGTCAGGCGCGAAATCAGTTTGTCGGCCGTATCATTGCCAACCGCCACCACCACCGGCAGCGCCATGCAGCGTTCCCCGGCAGAACCGAAAGCACCGCCCATGATGGCGTTCACGGTGGCATCCAGATCGGCATCCGGCATCACGATGGCGTGGTTTTTCGCGGCGCCGAAGGCCTGCACGCGTTTGCCATGCGCGCTGGCGGTTTTGTAGATGTGCTCGGCCACGCCGGACGAGCCAACGAAGCTGACCGCCGCGATGCGCGGATCTTTATACAGCTGCTCGGCGTCTTCGTTTGAGGAGTGCACCACGTTGAACACGCCATCCGGCAGCCCCGCTTCTTTCAGCAGCTCAGCCATGCGTACCGAGGCAGAGGGATCGAGCGCCGGCGGCTTCAGCACAAAGGTATTACCGCACGCCAGCGCGATAGGGAACATCCACAGCGGCACCATCGCCGGGAAGTTGAACGGCGTAATGCCCGCAACCACACCCACCGGCTGCATCAGTGAATAGCTGTCGACGCCGGAACCGACGTTCGGTGAGTTTTCCCCTTTGATCAGGTGCGGAATGCCGCAGGCAAATTCGATCACTTCGATGCCGCGCGTCAGCTCACCCAGCGCATCGGACCAGACTTTACCGTGCTCAGAAACAATCAGCGCCGCCAGTTCATCGCGATGTTTTTCCATCAGCGCTTTGAAGTTGAACATGACGCGGGCACGACGCAGCGGCGCCGTTTTCGACCATTCCGGAAACGCCGCATGGGCGACCTCAATGGCCTGCGCCACTTCTGCCGCCGTGCTTTGCGTCAGTTCGCGGATCACTTTGCCGGTCGCCGGATCGTAGACCGGAATGGTTTCGTTGCTGGCGCTGTGCGTGATTTTGCCGCCGATAAAGTTTCCTACGATAGTCATGTCGTTGCCTCTTTGATGTGTAAGGTCCCTGCAGGCCGCGGGTCAGTCTGGGTCGCGCCCGATCAGGCAATACGGAAAGCGTGCTATGAAGCTATTACAGTGAAATAAATTTTTCAAATAGTTCTTTTTGGAAAATTTACTTTTAGCGGCCTGGATCGCATTTTTCCGCCAGCGTTAGCGGACTGGCGCAAAGTGCGGGCCTGATGACAATGCTGATGCTGCCTGCGCCCGTAATCAGCAGCAGGGAGATTAGCAGGACGAGCAGTCAGCGAGAGTGTCAGCGCCGGAGCGCGGCTGGATGAAACGAAATATGAAATTTTTGCGAGGCAGATCCAATATCCGTTATTTCATAATTCAATTAAAACGAAATAAATGTTTTCTTTGCAGCATCTGCAGACAATGTGATGTGAAACGAACCCTTATCTGTGTCTTAGCGACACGCTTTTGTTAGTGTTGGCCTCGGTCGGAGGCCTTTTTTTCACCTGTTTCCCCATCCGATGCGTGATTACCCGGTGCGCATCATTGCGTGCTCTGTCATGCTGTAGGGGCGCCATTTATGGCGACCTGGACGCCGCGTCTTCGGCTGGCATCCCAGCCTGACGCTTGATCATCCGCAGGGTACAAAGCAGCGCAAATCCCACCAGCAGCGCAGTCAGCAGGTAGACCAGCTGTACGCCGGCGAAGCTCATGATAAAGCCCGCGATCGGACCGGTGATGCCGAGCGACAGATCCATAAACGCGGTGTAAGTGGCCAGCGCGCTGCCCTGGTTCTGCTGCGGCACCACTTTGACTGCGACCACGCCAATCGCCGGAAACACCAGCGAGAAACCGGCGCCGGTGAGAAAAGCGCCGAACTTCGCCATCCACGGATCGAACGCGCCCGCCACCAGCAGCAGGCCAATCGCCTCGACGGCAAAACACAGGCTGGCGACGCGCAGCCCGCCGAGCTTATTAATGGCGTTGGGAAACAGCAGGCGCATGCCGACGAACGCAGCGCTGAACAGCGTCAGCGCGAAGGCGGCACCGTCCCAGCCCTGCTCCTGATAAAACAGGGTGATAAAGGTGGCGATCACGCCAAAGCCCGCCGAGCCCATCGCCAGCAGCAGGCCAAAACCGTACACCTTACCGAGCACCGCGCGGAACGGCAGCGGTTTGGCCTTGCTGCCTTTCACCGGCGCACGGGGCAGCGCCAGCACTATCGCCAGCACGCTGATGGCGATAATCACGCTGGAGAGCAGCAGCAGGCCGCCGCTGCGAAAGATCATCACCCCAAGCGGTGCGCCAATCGCCATTGCGCCATAGGTGACAATGCCGTTCCAGGAGATCACCCGACCAATATGCAGCGAGCCGACTTTCGCCACGCCCCACAGCGAGGTGCCGGTACCGCAGAAACTCTGCCCGACGCCGAGCAGCACGCGCCCGAGGCACAACAGCGCGAGGCTGAGCACCTCCTGCTCCTCCACCAGCGCCGACAGCAAAATACACAGCCCGCTCACCAGGCTACCAAACAGCCCAAGCACTACCACCTTTTTGGGTCCCCAGCTGTCGGCATAGCGACCGGCATGCGGACGGCTTAGCAGCGTGGCGACATATTGCAGGCTGATCACCACGCCGGCCCAGAAAGCGCTGTAGCCCAGGCCGTCATGGACAAAGCCCGGCAGCACCGCCAGCGGCAGGCCAATGGTGAGATAGGTGGCGAAGTTGAACTTCACGATAGAGAGAATCTGTAAATTCAGACGAAAGCGGCTGTATTCGGCCGCGGCGGGCTGGTCAGGCATGAGTGATTGCGCTCGTGTTTGACGGAATTTTTATAGCTGAAGCTTCACTATACGCCTTTTCTCGCCGTGCGCACCGTCGATTAGCGGCGGTATCTCTGGCGGTGCTTATCGGGTTCGCTTCGCTTACTCCTAAACAAACAATTACTTACTGGCGTTCAACTACACTTTCCACAGCGAACCACCATTCAGGAGAGGGAATGAACGAAAAGCCACAGGAGAAAATTGGCCAGAACATCCTGGTCAAGCTGGCGATGTTAGTGATTATTCTGGCGGGCATTCGTGCCGCGTCGGATATTCTGGTGCCCTTCTTACTCGCCAGCTTCCTGGCGATTGTGCTTAATCCGCTGGTGACCCTGCTGATGCGCCGGGGTCTGCGGCGCGGCGTGGCGATCTCGCTGGTGATCACGGTGATCTTCATTGTGATGCTGCTGCTGGTCGGGGTGCTGGCCAGTTCGGTAAGCGAGTTCAGCGATACCTATCCGCAAATCCGCAGCCTGCTGGAACAGAAGCTGACGGTGCTGCAGCATTTCGCCGCGCAGTTTCATATCAATATCTCCACCAGCGCACTGGCGGCACGGCTCGATCCCAATGTGATTATGAATATGGCCACCACGCTGCTGGCGCAGTTCTCCGGTGCCATGACCAATGTGGTGCTGTTGATTCTGACCGTGGTGTTCATGCTGTTTGAGGTGCACCATCTGCCGTACAAATTGCGCAATGCGATGATGAATCCGCAGATCCGCATCGCCGGATTGCACAAGGCACTGAAGGGCGTCACGCACTATCTGGCACTGAAAACGCTGGTCAGCCTGATTACCGGGCTGGCGGTGTGGCTGGTGCTGATGCTGCTGGACGTCAAATTTGCGCTGTTCTGGGGCGTTGTCGCCTTTATCCTCAATTTTATCCCCAATATCGGCCCGATTATCGCCGGTGTGCCGCCGTTTATTCAGGCGCTGGTGCTGAATGATGTATATGACGCCGTGCTGGTGGCGGCGCTGTTCAGTGCCATTCACATGGTGTTTGGCAATATGCTGGAACCGCGCCTGATGGGACGTGGGCTGGGGCTGTCAACATTGGTGGTATTTCTGTCGCTGATTTTCTGGGGCTGGCTGCTCGGTCCGGTCGGGATGCTGCTGTCAGTGCCGCTGACCAGCGTCACCAAAATCCTGATGGAAACCACGCCGGGCGGCAGCCGGCTGGCGATAATGCTGGGTAATGGCCGCCCCAAACCGCGCCTGCGCGTCAAAGCTAACTGGCCCGCGCCGCGCCCGTAACGTCTTACCACGCCACGATGCCAGACGATCCATATTTGCCGATCGTCTGGCAACTTCCCTGCGCAGTGACGCTGCCGCCGTATGGCATCAATGCGCATCGCCATGCCTGATGATTCTGGCGCAACACTCTTACTCATCTCGTGCCACAGGTATTTTCCTGCCGGGAAATGCCAGTAACGGCAAAACATTGTCAATAAACGCAAAGCGCGAACCATAATTGACTTGTATCAGATTGGTGGAAAATCAAAACGCTAACATGCACGGCCGCGGGAAAGTGTTATGCTGCTGACGCCGTGACGCGCTCCCTGAATGCTGCTTAAACCGACCGAGGAAAGTCTGGTGCCTCTGCAAAAACGACAACGCGATTTTGGCTGGCTGTTGATTGTCTGTGCCGGGTTATTACCGCTGGTGCTGGGCATATTTTGCACAGCCATTGAGGCGCGCCATACGGTCAGCCAGCAGCAAATTGCCACCGCCAATGCCCTGCTGACGCAGGCAGAAAAGATGAGCGACAGCGCCTGGGACATGGTGACCCGCCTGCGTCAGTACCAGAATCGTCGCTGCGCCGATATTGATGAAGATTTGCAGCGCGCCGGCACCCTTAACGCCTACTTCCGCTCGATTGGTACCCTGAAGGGCAGCGAAATCACCTGCTCGTCGGCTTACGGGCTGCAGCACGACACGCTGGCCGGGATGATGATGCAGTCGCCGCCGGTGACCGGCAAAGCCTGGTGGAGCCTGTCGATTCGCGGCACCTCCGGCGTACCGGATCGCCCGGCGGTGATTTTCGTACGTCACCTGCCGGACAGCAGCGGTTTCTGGGCGGTGATTGATGGCCAGTATCTGATGGACTTTATGCGCGCCATCGGCGAGTCGAACCGTTATCAGATGAGCCTGCGCTTCAACGGCGGCAGCCCCATCGCCAGCGGTCCGGACGATCAGCCAGAGCTGCTGTACCTCAGCAGCGCCAACTATCAGGCGGAGTCCAGCCGCTATCCAATCAGCGTCAGCGTGACGGTACCCGCCGCCGAGCTGATCAAAGCCTGGCGTCAGGCGCTGCTTATTTTTCTGCCGATGGCCGCCATCTTTTCGATATTGCTGATGGTGCTGACCGCCAACTGGCTGCGCCGCCGCCTCTCATGGGCGGATGAAATTCGCCGGGCGATACGCAACCGTGAGTTCACGGTGCACTACCAGCCGGTGTACAGCACCGGGATTCAGCGCTGCACTGGTGCGGAAGCGTTGATGCGCTGGCAGCGGCCCAACGGCGAAATGATCCGCCCGGATATCTTCATCAGCCATGCCGAAGCGGAAGGCATGATCGTGCCGCTGACCCAGCATTTGCTGGCGATGATGGCGGAAGATATCCAGAGCTGGCAGGTTGAACCAGGCTTCCATATTGGCTTTAACCTCGCGGCTGAGCATCTGCAGCACCCCGATTTTGTGCAGGACATGATGCGTTTTGCCCGCAACATCCGTGACAAACAGATGCTGATCACGCTGGAGCTTACCGAGCGCAGCCTGATCGAGGACGGCGACGCGGTGTCGCGCAAGCTGCGCTATCTGCAGTCACACGGCATGAAGGTGGCGATTGACGACTTCGGCACCGGCCACTGCGCGCTCTCCTATCTGATGACCTTCCCGCTCGATTACCTGAAGATTGACCGCGGCTTTATCAACGCCATTGAAGGACTGGAGATCGAAACCCCGGTGCTGGATGCCATCATCAATCTGTGCCACAAGCTGCAGCTCGAGGTACTGGGTGAAGGGGTAGAAACCGCGTTGCAATTTCAGTATCTGCAGCAGCGTGGCGTGGTGTTTATTCAGGGCTATTATTACGCCCGTCCGATGGACAATAACCAGCTTCGCGCCTGGCTTAATCAGCAGGGGCGCCAACCGCTTCCCGTTGAGGACCACCATGAGCCTGAACTGCATCATTCTTGATGATTATCAAAATGTTGCCCTGTCGCTGGCCGACTGGGCATCGCTGCAACCGCAGGTAAAAACTACCGCACTGCACCGCCACTACGCCGACGAAGATGAACTGGTCGCTCACATCGCGCACGCCGACATTCTGGTGGTGATGCGCGAACGCACGCCACTCAGCGCCCGGCTGATAGGCCGCCTGCCCAATCTGAAACTGATTGTCACCTCCGGTATGCGCAATGCCTCAATTGATCTGCACGCCTGTGCCGAACGGCTGATTGCGGTGTGCGGCACCGCCAGTAGCAGCGCGGCGCCGCTGGAACTGAGCTGGGGGCTGCTGCTCGGTCTGGCACGCCATATCCCGGCGGAGAGCCAGGCGCTGCGCAGCAACGGTGCGTGGCAGCATACGCTGGGCATGGCGCTGCACGGCAAAACCCTCGGCCTGCTTGGGCTGGGCAAGATTGGCGGTGAGATGGCTAACGTGGCGCGCGCCTTTGGCATGCGCGTGTGCGCCTGGAGCCAGAACCTGAGCGAAGCACGCGCAGCGGCGTGCGGCGCAGAGAAGATGGCTTCGCTGCCGGCGCTGCTCAGGGCGAGCGATGTGGTATCGATTCATCTGGTGCTGAGTGAGCGCACCCGTCATCTGCTGGACGGCGCGGCGCTGGCGCACATGAAGCCGGGTGCGCTGCTGATTAACACCTCGCGCGCCGGGATTGTCGATCAGCAGGCGATGATCAGCGCGCTGCAGTCTGGCCAGCTGGCGGGTGCCGGGCTGGATGTCTTTGAACAGGAGCCGCTACCGGCCGATCATCCGCTGCGTCAGTTGCCGAACGTGCTGGCAACGCCGCATCTGGGCTATGTTGCCGATACCAATTACCGCACCTACTTCAGCGAGGCGGTGGAAGATATTGCTGGCTGGCTGCACGGCGCGCCGCTGCGCTCGCTGCTTTAAGCCCCCGGCGCGTCGACAGCACCAGGGTTAGCTGTGGCAGTACAGCCGCGGCAGCCCGGCATAATTAATCATCTGGTCGCCATTGGGCAGCTGGTACATCTGGTAATAATCGTTATTGCCCTCGCGCGCTGGCGAAAACACGATCTGCGCCGCCAGTGCGGGCGGTACGGTGTCGTCTGCCAGGATACGTACGTTGCGCGTGGTGCTGAGCATGAAATCGCCCTGGCGGCGCCAGGTGGTATCGGATACGCGATGCAGGCGATAGTGGCGATCGCGTACCGTGACGGTTCCGGTCAGCGTTGAGCTGCCGCTGCCGTCCGCCTTAAAGCGCGTGCGAATGGTGGCATCAATCGCGCCAGCCGGCGCGCCTTCATGATCAATACGATACGGTACCTCACACCACTCCGGCACCGGTTCTGCCGGCCGCAGCAGCAGCGCCAGCGCCCACGGCAGCACAAAGGCCAGCACCACCGCCGTGGTGATTATCGCTTTACGCATCGGGTATCTCCTGCGCTGACACCATCCATGAAATACATTCGTTGTCCTTCTGCGCGATCGGTTTGGCGCACAGGAAGGTGCTGGAAAAGAGTCGGGTGCGCACCGGGTTGATGTACACCATCGGCGGCGCTGAGCCATCCGGCAGGCGCGGCTGCCACTGCCGATAGCGCCGCAGCGCGTCCTGCACCACCCACGAATCGGCTTTCAGGTGGCTGGGGATAAACACCTGGCTGTTCTGGATGCGCAGCAGCGGCCGGAAATCCAGCGCATCGTGCTGCACCGGCGCGAACATCTGGCGTGCCAGCAGCGCCAGCGCGACATTCACCAGCAGCAGCGCAACGATTACCCAGCGCAGCACAGGCCGCTTCTTCTTTACGCTGGCCGGCGCGGGCGCAGGTTGCGGACTGACCACCGCTGCCGCTGGCGCAGCCACCGGCTCATCGCTCAGCGGCGCCACATCGACCTGATCGGCCAGCACGCAGCCAATCAGCGGCACCTGATGCACCAGCGGCCCCGGCGCGTGTGCCAGCTGCGCCTGCTGATTGATGGCGGCAATGGTGGCCGTCAGGCGTTCGGCGAACGGTGTGTCGCTGGGGACGCGCTGGAACAGCGCATGCAGGGTCTGGTTGCGCACCAGTTTGCCATCCGCATCAATCACGCGCCGCAGAATGGCGGTTTGCAGCGGCGTCAGTGCCACGCGGTGCGCGGGCGACTGCACCGGAAAGAGGACCTGCTGGTCAACGTCAAAACAGAGACTTTTTGCAAATAAAACAAAGCGTGCCATGCGGCGCCCGATCTCCGGCAGAGAAACTGGCGCAAGTATAGATATTTTCGCTCGCCCGCGCATCTACGCTGCGGCCTGCGTCGCGATTCAGACAATTTTTTTGCCGCGATTGCGGACCAAAACGGCCATAGTTTTAGCCAAAAAATAGCCAGTTATTGGCGGAAACATGACAAATATCACATTTAAACGGTATACTCTGTCGCGGGATGCAATAATTACCTGAGTAATAATTGCTTTGGCAGGCCAGGGAAAAAACCACTTTCACGGCTATGCTTTAATTTTCTCAACGCCGCGGACTGAACGCTCCACCGAGTCCGCAGCGTTGAGGACTTTTTGAATTCCAATACAGGGTAACCTCATGAAATTACGTAGGAAGCGTGTAAAACCTATTGGGCTGGATGACGTCACGATTATCGATGACGCTCGTTTACGTAAGGCCATTACCGCCGCGTCACTCGGTAACGCGATGGAATGGTTCGATTTCGGTGTTTATGGCTTTGTGGCCTACGCGCTGGGTAAAGTGTTCTTCCCGGACGCCTCGCCTGGCGTGCAGATGATTGCCGCGCTCGGGACCTTCTCGGTGCCGTTCCTGATCCGTCCGCTGGGCGGCCTGTTCTTCGGCATGCTGGGCGATAAATACGGTCGCCAGAAAATCCTGTCGATCACCATTGTCATCATGTCGATCAGTACCTTCTGTATCGGCCTGATTCCTTCTTACGCCTCGATTGGCATCTGGGCACCGATACTGCTGCTGCTGGCGAAAATGGCGCAGGGCTTCTCGGTAGGCGGGGAATATACCGGTGCGTCAATCTTCGTCGCCGAATATTCGCCGGACCGTAAGCGCGGCTTCATGGGAAGCTGGCTGGACTTCGGTTCGATTGCCGGCTTCGTGCTGGGCGCGGGCGTAGTGGTGCTGATCTCAACGGTGATTGGCGAGCAGAAATTCCTCGACTGGGGCTGGCGTATTCCGTTCTTCCTCGCGCTGCCGCTGGGCATCATCGGCCTGTATCTGCGTCACGCACTGGAAGAGACCCCAGCGTTCCAGCAGCATGTTGAGAAGCTGGAGCAAGGCGACCGCGAAGGTCTGCGCGACGGCCCGAAAGTGTCGTTTAAAGAGATTGCCAGCAAACACTGGAAAAGCCTGCTGGCCTGTATCGGTCTGGTGCTTGCCACCAACGTGACCTATTACATGCTGCTGACCTACATGCCGAGCTATCTGTCGCATAACCTGCACTACTCGGAAGATCACGGCGTGCTGATTATCATCGCCATCATGATGGGGATGCTGTTTGTGCAGCCGGTGATGGGCATGCTGAGCGACCGCTTCGGCCGTCGTCCGTTCGTGATCGTCGGCAGTATCGCCCTGTTCTTCTGTGCGATTCCGGCCTTTATGCTGATCAACAGTAACGTACTGGGGCTGATTTTTGCCGGTCTGCTGCTGCTGGCGGTGATCCTCAACGCCTTCACCGGCGTGATGGCCTCGTCACTGCCGGCGATGTTCCCGACGCACATTCGCTACAGTGCGCTGGCCAGCGCCTTCAACATCTCGATTCTGATTGCCGGTCTGACGCCAACCGTGACCGCCTGGGCGGTGGAAGCCAGCAACAATCTGTATATGCCGGCTTACTACCTGATGGTGGTGGCGGTGGTCGGTCTGGTGACCGGTCTGTACATGAAAGAGACCGCCAACAAACCGCTGCGCGGCGCGACACCGGCGGCATCGGACCTCGAAGAAGCGCGTGAGATCCTGCAGGAGCATCACGACAATATCGAGCAGAAGATTGAAGATATTGATGAAGAGATCGCCCGCCTTGAGGCGAAGCGGAAAAACCTGGTGCAGCAGCACCCGGACATCAACGAGTAATCTGCCCTTCACTCCCGCCACCTGGCGGGAGTTTTGTTTCTGCGGTGGCCGGGTGCGTGAGAATGTGGGTACTGCGGTGATGTTTCCAGGTGCGCATGAATGCGCACCCTATGGGTATGCTGCGGGTTAGGATGCTGCGGTTGCCTGGTGCGCATGAATGCGCACCCTACGGGTAACGGCGGGTTGGGATTCGGCGGTTGCCGGGTGCGCTGTAGGGGCGGCATTCATGCCGACCAGCAACGACGCCCGGCCTGCACCGCACACAATCCTTCATGCTACCCGGCGAAAAGGGGTAAACTGTCGCCACTTTTTTCACCAGCATAAGTTAATCGAGCATGTCTGATTTCAATCTCATTCAGCGCCCAAGAAGACTGCGCAAAAGCGCGTCGATGCGCGAACTGTTCCAGGAATCCCACCTCAGCCTGAACGATCTGGCCCTGCCGATCTTCGTTGAAGAAGGCGTGGATGATTACGTGCCAATCAACGCCATGCCGGGCGTGATGCGCATTCCGGAAAAACGTCTGGCGTACGAAATCGAACGCATCGCCAAAGCCGGTATCCGTTCGGTCATGACCTTCGGTATCTCGCACCACACCGATGCCACCGGCAGCGATGCGTGGAACGAAAACGGCCTCGTGGCGCGCATGTCGCGCATCTGCAAAGACACGGTGCCGGAAATGATTGTCATGTCCGATACCTGCTTCTGTGAATACACCAGCCACGGCCACTGCGGCGTGCTGTGCGATCACGGCGTCGACAACGACCAGACGCTGATTAACCTCGGCAAACAGGCGGTGGTTGCTGCGCAGGCCGGTGCCGACTTCATCGCGCCGTCAGCAGCAATGGATGGCCAGGTGAAAGCGATTCGCCAGGCGCTGGACGCGGCCGGTTTTACCGATACCGCTATCATGTCCTACTCCACCAAATTCGCCTCGTCGTTCTACGGCCCGTTCCGTGAAGCAGCGGGCACCGCGCTGAAAGGCGACCGCAAAACCTATCAGATGAACCCGATGAACCGCCGTGAAGCGATTCGCGAGTCGCTGATTGATGAAGCGGAAGGTGCAGATTCGCTGATGGTCAAACCGGCAGGCGCTTACCTCGATATTCTGCGTGATATCCGCGAGCGCACCACGCTGCCGCTGGCGGCTTACCAGGTGAGCGGTGAGTACGCGATGATCAAATTTGCCGCTCAGGCGGGCGCCATTGATGAACGTAATGTGGTGCTGGAGAGCTTAGGTGCCATTAAGCGTGCCGGTGCAGATCTCATTTTCAGCTATTTCGCCCTTGATCTTGCCGAGCAAAAAGTGCTCTGATCCTCTCGTTACGCTAAACAATCGCGCATTGCCGCGGTTGTTTAGTGCTCTCTGCCCCTGCGCGGGCACGACATCCGGTTTGCTGTAACACATCCATCATTAACAAGAGTTACGCGATGAAAGCACCTGCACTGCCTGCGGACGAATCACAGCGTCTGGCCCAGTTACGTGCGCTCAACATTCTGCACACACCCACAGAAGAGCGTTTTGACCGTTTAACCCGCCTTGCCCGACGTCTGTTTGATGTTCCGGTCGCGATGGTCAGTCTGCTGGAGAATGACTATCAATGGTTTAAATCCAGCGACGGTTTTGATCGGCCAACCACCGCGCGTAACATCTCTTTTTGCGGCCACACCATCCTGCAGGATGAGGTGATGGTGGTTGAGGACGCGCTGGCCGACACGCGCTTCAGCGATAATCCGCTGGTTACCGATGCAGACAATCCGGTGCGTTTCTACGCGGGCTATCCGCTGCGCACGCCGTCTGGTGCCAAAGTCGGTACGCTGTGCATCATCGATAATCATGCGCGCCAGTTCAACGCGGAGGATCTGCACGCGCTGCGCGATCTGGCGGCCATGGCCGAAGCCGAGCTGGTAGCGTTTCAGACCGCGACGTCCGATGAGCTAACGCAAATCACCAACCGGCGCGGCTTTATGACGCTGGGTCAGATGGCGCTGAATGAGTGCCAGCTAAAACAGCTGCCCGCCAGCCTGACGTTTCTCGATCTCGACGGCTTCAAGGCCATCAACGACCGGCATGGTCACCGCGAGGGCGACCGCGCGCTGATGGACTTTGCCGATGCCATGAAGGTGAGTTTTCGCCATGCCGATATCTTTGCCCGGCTCGGCGGTGATGAGTTTGTGGTGCTGCTGAATGGCATTCGTCAGGATGAGGCGGAAGTGACGCTGGCGCGCTTCGCCCACTATCTGCATAAACAGATGCAGGATCTGGAGCGGCGCTACACGCTGCAGTTTTCATCGGGCATCGTGGAATTTGATCCGCAGCAGCCGCAATCGCTGGAGCAGCTGCTGGAAAGCAGCGACGCACGCATGTACGCCGCCAAGTACCAGAAAAGGCAGCCGCGCAGATAGCCGCTCCTTAATGCGCCAGGTCGTCAATCAGCGTCTGATTAAACTTCGCTGGCGCTTCCATCTGCGGCGCGTGCCCCATGCCGGGGAACTCAATCAGTCGCGCGCCGGGAATCAGCTGTGCCACCTGTTTGCCCAGCACATTGTAATGGCCGAGCTGCGCTTTCACCGCCGGTGAAGCGATATCGCTGCCAATCGCTGTGGTATCGGCCGTGCCGATCATCAGCGTGGTCGGCACCTTCAGATCTTTAAACTCGTAATAGACCGGCTGGGTGAAAATCATGTCGTAGATCAGCGCCGAGTTCCACGCCACTTTCTCATGCCCCGGTCCTTTATTCAGCCCGGCCAGCATCTGCACCCATTTGTCATATTCCGGCTTCCACTGGCCGCTGTAATAGGTGTGCTGCTCATATTTCTTAATGCCGGCCGCGTCGAGCTTCAGCTCGCGCTGATACCACTGATCCACCGAGCGCCACGGCGCGCCCTTCGCCTTCCAGTCCTCAAGGCCAATCGGATTGACCAGCACCAGCTTCTGCGTCTGCTGCGGATACATCAGTGCGTAACGCGTCGCCAGCATACCGCCGGTCGAGTGGCCAACAATCACCGCTTTCTCAACGCCGAGCTGCGCTAACAGCTGATGGGTGTTTTGCGCCAGCTGCTGGAAGCTGTACTGATAGCGGGCGGGTTTGGTGGAGGTGCAGAAACCAATCTGATCCGGCGCAATCACGCGATAGCCCTGCTGGCTCAGCGCGTTGATGGTGTCTTCCCAGGTGGCAGCGCAGAAGTTTTTACCGTGCATCAGCACCACTGTCTGACCATTGGCCTGCTGCGCCGGCTTCACGTCCATATAGCCCATGCTGAGCGACTGCTGCTGGGAGGAGAAGGCAAAATGCTGCAGCGGATGCGGATAGTGAAACCCCTCCAGCTGCTCGCCATACACGGCCTCAGCGGCCTGCGCGCTAAGCGTGCCGCACAGCATCGCTGACGTCAGCGCTACGCTCAGTAACGGTTTTAATCGAAAACGAAACGTCATGTGACCTCTTCTGTACAGGGGAAAAACCCTCAGTCTGGCACGAAAACCGCCGGTGGATATTGATGCGCCGTGCCGCCGCCCGGAACACCTTTGACTGTTAAGCCGCGCAAAGCGATAACCCATTTGCGTTAATAATAACGGCCGTAATTACGGCAACTATTCAACATCATCACAACATGTCGTCGATTAATTTCACGATAAACAAGACCAGTCTTGATGACAATTAATAAAAAAGCCATTTCCTGATAAAACTTTACGTTACGCCAGTGCTTAAAAAGTTTAATTTAATTACACTGTGTCGAGTTATTGGAGGACCATAATGATGCAGCAAAAATACAACCAAGGGGTGATTGATTCGGTGACCGAATGGATTATGGCCAACCTGGATCAACGTTTGAGCATTGATGATATTGCACTGAAATCTGGCTATTCCAAATGGTATTTACAGAAACTGTTTGCCCGTTACCATAACGAAACGCTGGCGCGTTATATTCGCAAAAAGAAACTGATTTGTTGCGTGAATGAGCTGAAATTCAGCCGCACACCGATTATCAGTCTGGCGGTTAAATACCATTTCGAAAGTCAGCAATCCTTTACCCGCTCGTTTAAACAGGTGATGGGCTGCACGCCGCTATTCTGCCGCAAACGCCAGCTGAGCGATGCTGCCGAAGCCCTGTTGCGCAGCAGTGACGATCCCTGCGCGCTGTGTCGCAAAGTCGGGTTTAATCGCAGCGAGCAGGAAAAACAAGTTGTTAATCCGGTAAGCGAAAATAATGGGAAGTTTCCAGCGCGTATTAGCTGCGCGGTACGTTAATCACGTCTGATATTTCGGGAAAATATTTATAACCACACAGGTTGAAGCGGCGCGATTTATTACGCTGGTGTTCAGGTGCACCGTGTCCACTCAGGCATTGCGCAATAAATTGCGCCGCTACGGTACGTGCAAAATGTCATTTCAGTGCCTTTCGACCGCACAGATTGTAGCGGCGCGATTTATTGTGCTGATGTTCAGTTGTACCGTGCCCATTCAGGCGGTGCGCAATAAATTGCGCCGCTACGGTACGTGCGAAATATCATTTCGGTGCCTGTCGACCGCACAGATTGTAGCGGCGCGACTTATCGCGCTGATGTTGAGTTGCACCGTGCCCACTCAGGCATTGCGCAATAAATTGCGCCGCTACGGTACGTGCAAAATGTCATTTCAGTGCCTGTCGACCGCACAGATTGTAGCGGCGCGATTTATCGCGCTGATGTTGAGTTGCACCGTGTCCATTCAGGCATCGCGCAATAAATTGCGCCGCTACGGTACGTGCGAAATATCATTTCGGTGCCTGTCGACCGCACAGATTGTAGCGGCGCGACTTATCGCGCTGATGTTGAGTTGCACCGTGTCCATTCAGGCATTGCGCAATAAATTGCGCCGCTACGGTACGTGCGAAATATCATTTCGGTGCCTGTCGACCGCACAGATTGTAGAGGCGCGATTTATCGCGCTGATGTTGAGTTGCACCGTGCCCATTCAGGCATCGCGCAATAAATTGCGCCGCTACGGTACGTGCGAAATATCATTTCGGTGCCTGTCGACCGCACAGATTGTAGCGGCGCGACTTATCGCGCTGATGTTCCGCTGCACCGTGCCTGTCCGGCCGGTAAAACCCTGTTATTTCTCAGCGCACCGGCTGGCCCGGCAGCAGCTTATCTGACATCAACTGGCGACAAACAAACGCGTCCTGTCGCGCCTGCTGCTGCTGTTGCGGCGACAAATCCTGCCACACCGTTTGCAGATGCTCGGCCAGCCCAGACTGGAAATGAATCTTCTGCAGCGCGTAATCCGAATTACCGCCTTCAATAATCTGCTGCATCGCCTGCGCGCTGTTATCGCGCCCGTCATGGGTCAGCGTACAAAAAGTCGCGATGTAGTAAGCCTTGTCCTCATCGCTGTAATGCGGCATCAGCCACCAGACCAGCGCACTGATAACCAGCAACAGCGGCAGCAGGAATTTGATTTTTAACATGGATTTATTGACCAGCTGAAAAAGAAAACGCCGCGATCTTAACAGATTCGCCGCGCCATGCCGTACGCCATTTTCAGGCTTTTCTCCGGCAGATTGAGACGAGGCTTAAGCGTGAATAACACCGATGCGCTTATAAAGTAGCCCACTTCATTTGCTTCATTATTCAGGGAAGAAAATCATGAGAAAAAGCCAGCTGGCACTGTTGATTAGTGCCTGCTTTATAAGCAGCTCACCCTATGCGGGCGTTATCCGCCACGATATTGATATGCAGGAATATCGCGATTTCGCCGAAAACCGCGGCAAATATAAACCCGGTGAGGTAAATATTCCAATTCATCGTCTGGACGGAGCACTGGATGGCTATCTTGAAACCCCCATGCCTGACCTGGCAGCCATTTCAACCCGGGGTGACCAGACTATCGTCTCGCCGACTTTTATTATTGGAGCAAAGCACGTCGGTTCTGGCTATGAAATGACCTTTGGCCACAATGCCCGCTTTGCACCGACCTATCACCGCATTCAACGTTATCCCGGTGCCGCTGACTTTGACAGTGCACGTTTAAGTAAAGCCGTAGTCGAGAGCGTCCCTTTACCTTACGTTTCCGGCGATCAGCTCAAGGCGAATCCTGGACGCTACACGATGTATTCGCGTGCGGGTGCGGGCATGCAATATAGGGAAAATCCGGAGACCGGTGAGATGGATTATTTGGCATATGCTCATCGATACAAAACGGGTGGAATGATTAAACCTGAAGCAGTCCGAGCCGACACCATGCTGCGTTGGTCCAGTTATGCTCCAGATTCGCCACGCTCTTCGCCTTTAGTTGTTGTACCAAGGGGGGGAGACAGCGGCAGTCCAGTGCTGGTATGGGATAATGTAGATAAACAATGGATGGCGGCTGGAACACATTTTTCCGGTAGTTCTGGCAGTGTTTACAACAGAATGTCACACAGCTCATTTATCGATACCGCAGTAATGGAAGCGGCAATGGCTGCCGTTCGCGATGCCGATGTCGAAGACCTCGCCGCCGCTGGCCCGTTGCGCTGGCAGCACGATGTGATTACGCAGGGTGAGCGCCATTGGCTGTGGCACGGTCTTGATGCCAGCCAGGCAGACATTGCGCCGGAAAAAAGCAGTGCGGCAGACCTGGCGGCCACCAAAGATCTGCGCTTTAACGGCGACGGTGGCATCATCGAGCTGGCGCAGTCGGTCAACCTCGGCGCGGGCTTGCTGCGTTTCTCTAACGACTACACCCTGCGCGGCGCAGGCGACGGCAACTTCAGCTGGGTCGGCGGCGGCGTTGAGGTCGACAAAGACAAAACTGTGCTGTGGCAGGTTAACGGCCTGCAGGACGATGCGTTGCACAAAATCGGCGCTGGCACGCTGCACATTAACGCCAGTGGCATCAATCCCGGCGCGCTTAACGTCGGCGACGGCACGGTCATCCTTGACCAGCAGGCCGACGCGCAGGGACGTAAACAGGCGTTCTCCACCGTCACCCTGTTCAGTGGCCGCCCGACCGTGGTGCTCAACAGCGCCGATCAGTTAAGCACTGACAACATCCGCTTCGGCTACCGCGGCGGTACGCTGGACGTAAACGGCCACGATTTGACCTTCGACGATATCCTGCACAACGACAGCGGCGCGCGCATCGTTAACCGCAGTCAGACGCTGGCGCATCTCGATCTCACCGGCGATAACCGCCTGTTCCTCGGCGAGCTGGGCGAAGCGGACTCACGCGATAACCTTAACGTGATCACCCATCAGCGCTGGCAGCTGGCCGGCGGCGCGCAGCTTAATCAGCTGGCGGTGGCCGACGGTGTGCTAACGCTGAGCGGCGAACAGGTTGAGCATGCCGGGAAAGTGTTCTTTGCCAATGACTGGCAGGACAAAACGTATCACATCAACCAGTTGCAGGTGGCGCAGGACGCCGCGCTAACCGTTGCTGAGCACGCCCACGTTACCGGCGATATCACGCTGGCCGACGAGGCCACGCTTAACGTGCTGGGCCGATCCACGCTGGCCGGCGACATCAACCTGAGCGGCACCGCTTCCAGCCTGATTGCCGATATCGCGCAGTACGTCAGCACGCTGGGCGAGCTGGCTTCCACCATCAGCGCCAATATCAGTGGCCAGGGCCGCGTGATTAAAAGCGGTGACGGCCGGCTGACGCTGAGCGGTGACGTCAGCAACCAGCAGGGCGTTGAGGTGCAGCAGGGCGAGCTGGAAGTGAGCGGCCGGCTGCACACGCCGCTGAATATGGCCACCGGCACGCTGCTCTCCGGCGGCGGCGTCATCAAGCACGCCAGCCTCGCCGATAACGTCACGCTGGCACCGGGCTGGAACAATGCGCCGGACAGCTGGTCAGCCATGCGCCTTGGCGATCTGCACCACGGGCGCGACATGGCGCTGGTACTGAACTCCGCGTTCCGCCAGGACGCCAGCGATCGCCTGCTGATCGATGGCGATCTGCAACAGCCGGACGATGCGCCGCTGTGGCTGACGGTAAAACCGCAGGCCAGCTGGATCGATAGCGATCGCAACCACAACGGCGCAGCGGATAACAATGAAGGTGTGTCGCTGGTGCAGGTCGGCGGCCAGGCGCACGCCGACAGCGTCCAGCTGGCCGGCAGCTATGTGGCGCGTGGTGCCTGGGCTTACGGTCTGTACGCCTTCGCACCGGGCCGCGCCAGTGGCGATGAGCGTCTGGTGGCGGGCGAAGGGGATCAGTTCTGGGATTACCGTCTGCAAAACATTCTGCTGGCTGAAGGGGATAACCGCGAACCTTATCTGCCGGAGCCGGAACCGCAGCCCGAACCACAGCCGCAACCCGATCCAGAACCGCAGCCGGAACCGGAAAATCCGCAGGTGCCGCAGCCAGAGCCAAAACCAGAGCCAGGTAAGGTGCGCGCGGCGGTGATTCCGCAGGTGCCGACCTATATCTCACTGCCCGCCGCCTTCCACAGCGTGACGCACAACCTGCAAGCGCTGTTCAGCAGCAGTGCGCAGCAGGCGGGCGCAGAGGGGCGTCCGGATCTGTTTGTGTCCGGCTACACCGGTGACGACCGCTATCACAGCGCGGGCGGCTTTATGGATTACGGCTACGATTTCCACAGCCGCTATCAGGGCTGGATGATTGGCAGCCGCTTCCCGCTTAATTCCGCGCTGGCGCTGAGCGTCGGCGTCAATAAGGGCAACCTGAGCATCACGCCGGAAGCGCGCGACGGTAACAGTCACGCCCGCATCGATACGCTGGGCGCCAGTGCGCTACTGAGCTGGCAGCCCGATCAGGGCCTGCAGCTGGCCGTGCCGGCTGGCGTGATGCAGTATCGCGGCAGCGTCAGCACCGACCTGCGCGGTAACGTAACGCAGCTGAAAGCGCGCGGCGCGAACCTCGGGCTCGACAGCGGCTGGCGCTGGCAGTCCGGCGCGCATGCGCTAACGCCGGTGGCCGGCGTGAATGCGCAGTGGCTCGATATCAATGATTTCACCGACAGCGACGGCGCACAGGTCAGCTACCGTAATCCGCTGCAGTGGCAGCTCTCAGGCGGCGTAAAATACGACTTCCGCCTCAACCAGAAGCTGAAGCTGGGCGCAGAAACGCGCTACGTGCAGCGCATCAGCCAGCGCGATCGGGTAGCGATTGGTGACGGCCAGCAGGCAGCGCACTTCGCCACCGGACGCGGCGGCAATAGCCTGCAATACAGCGGTTACGCCGGCTGGCAGGTGCTGGACAATCTGGAGCTCAACACCCAGCTTCAGGGCCAGCAGCGCCTGACGCAGGAAGGCCTCAGCGACTGGAATCTGCAGGCCGGTGTGAAAATCAGTTTTTAATCACGGCTCTCACCACGCATCAGCCCGGGACATGTCTTACCGGGCTTTTTTATGCTTTTCTGAAAAAAAACCAGACAAAACTTAATTGCCACGTTAGTCGGTCGCTTTAGGTTTGCGATTCTCGCTATTTTCATCCATGGAAGAGAATATGAAACTTACCCCGCTGACGCTGGTGATCAGTACGTTCTGTTATAGCCTTCCTGCATTCGCTGATGAGCGCACCCCTACCCTTCCTGCATCAGAAAATAATAATGTTAACGCTGCGAATATTCCGTTTCTGCCAGAGCCTTCGTCAGGTCAGACTACAGAGGAAATCCCTGAGCTGCCGCTGCTTGCGCAGGTCAGCCGCCAGACCGGCGAAGGGATTAAACAGCTTGGGAAAATCATCGCCCGCGGTTCGTGGTTTGATGAGATCAATCCGGCAACCTCGGGCCTGGTGCGATCCAGCGTGCTGGCCGGCAATAACAGCCATCATCTGTGGTATTACCGGTTACAAAACGTGGTTGTGACTGGTGAGCCAGACAATGGCATCCCTAATCTTATTGATATCCCGGGTGAAATAATGCCGGAACCCGATCCCGATCGTGGCGAAGCTGTCATAATACCTCCACCGCCGCCTCCCGAGCCGGAACCGCCACAGATCACACCCGCGCCACAAATCCCGACCTACCTCGCCCTGCCCAACATGTTGTATGCCCTCAACGACACCATGCAAACCCGCTTCCACTTCGCTGCCCAACAGATGAGTCTGGATGATCATCACAACCTGTTTGTCTATGGCTATAGCGGCGGCGAGCGTTATCGCAGTGCG
This sequence comes from Pantoea sp. Cy-640, assembly GCF_011752635.1. Lineage (NCBI taxonomy): Bacteria > Pseudomonadati > Pseudomonadota > Gammaproteobacteria > Enterobacterales > Erwiniaceae > Pantoea > Pantoea sp. Cy-640. The sequence continues at coordinate 131,510 of NZ_VWXB01000006.1, forward strand.
CAGGGCGATAGCGATGCCACCAGCCGTTATCAGGGCTGGATGATGGGTGCGCGCTGGACGCCGGAAGCGGAACTGAGCCCGCTGGCCTTCAGTGCGGGCGTGCATAAAGGCGCGATGACTATGCTCTCAGATACGCCGACGGGGCGCAGCCAGCTGCGTATGCAAACCCAGGGCATTAATGCGCTGATCGGCATTCAGCCGCCTGAGGGCTGGCAGCTGGAGATACCGCTGGGGCTGACGCATTATCGCGGCACCTTACGCCATGAAACCCAGGGTGAAGTGGCGCGGATCAGCGCCGTTAGCGGCAATATCGGCGCAGAAGCCGGCTGGCGCTGGCAGCAGGATGCGCATAGCCTGATGCCGCTGGCCGCAGCCGGTGTGCAGTGGCTGCATATTGCGGATTTCACGGAGCAACAGGGGGCACAGGTGAGCTATCAGCTGGCGCCACAGTTCAGCCTGGCTGGCGGTATTAAGTATGATTATCAGCCGCTGTCGTCAGTGAAGCTGGGGCTGGAGGCGCGTTATGTCTGGCACAGCGGCAGGCAGAATACGCTGGATGCCGGTGATATGCGCGGATTACCGATTGAGCGCGCCCGCCACAGCGCCCAGCTGGGCGGTTACGTCAGCTGGCAGTTGCATGAGAACGTCGAGATCGGCACACAGTTGCAGGTGCAGCAGCGGCTGGATCGCCCCGGCGTGAGCGACTGGAATGTGCTGAGCGGAGTGAAAGTGGCGTTTTAAACCAGTAAAAGGATGCAGATTGTTGTAGCGGCGCGATTCATCGCGCATTTCAATTCCCGCACCGCGGCGGAATGCGCAATAAATTGCGCCGCTACCACCCGTGCGGTTATCAGCGGCATCACATGGAAGGGATATCTGCACGATAAGTCGCGCAATCATGATTTATTGCGGATGCGATTTCTGCACTGTCCAGTCGCACAAACCGTAGCGGCGCGATTTATCGCGCATTTTAATTACCGCACCGCGGCGGAATGCGCAATAAATTGCGCCGCTACCATCCGTGCGGTTATCAGCGGCGTCACATGGAAGGGATATCTGCACGATAAGTCGCGCCATATAGATTTATTGCAGATGCGATTTCTGCATGATCCAGTCGCACAAACCGTAGCGGCGCGATTTATCGCGCAATTTCAATTACCGCACCGCGCCATCACGACGCCTGCAAATAATGCACTACCGACTGGTTCAGCGTATCCAGCTTCTCTTCCAGCAGGAGAAGCCCTTCGCGGATGACCTCCTGATCTTCAGCGCTTTGGCAGGCGCGCTCGATCTGCCCGCACAGATCATCGATCTCGACAGCGTAAATGATCTGCGCCGATCCGCCCAGCCGATGCAGCGACGAGGCCAGCGCCGGCCAGTCCTGCGCATCAAAATGGCGCCAACACTGCTGCATATCGTTGCGGCTCTCCTCGCCGACCTTCTCCAGCATCTTCGCCACCATCGCATCGTCGTGATACACCATGGCGCGCAGCGATTCGAGCGACAGCAGCGAATCCAGCGCCGGCACTTCGGCGGCTGGCTCGTTGCTGCTCAGCAGCTCGGCCAGCTTGTCAATTTTCAGCGGCTTAAACAGGCAGGCGTTCATGCCCGCTTCCAGACAGCGCACGCGCACGTCCGACTGCGCATTCGCCGTCAGACCAAAAATTTTCACCGCGTTGCCGCTGCGGCGCAGGGTCTGCGTCAGTTCGATGCCGCTCATGCCCGGCATATTGCAGTCGGTAATGATCAGATCGAACGCCTGATGCGCCAGCAGCGCCAGCGCCTCTTCGCCGCTGCTGGCTTCGCTGATCTGCTGACCCAGCTCGCTGAGCTGGCTTCGCAGCAGCAGGCGGTTGGCCGGATGGTCGTCGACCACCAGAATATTCAGCTGCGGCAGCGCACGGTTGCGCGCCACGCGGGTTTTCTCCAGCAGCTTGCGCGCCCGGCGTGCCGGCATCATCACGTTAAGCTGAATCAGCGTGCCGCGTCCCGGCTGGCTGTTGAGGTTCATGGTGCCCTGCATCTTCTCCAGCAGCTGGGCGCTAATCACCAGACCAAGACCGGTGCCGGTCTGCTTGCGGCCCTCTTCGGTCTGGGCAAACGGCTGAAACAGTTTGGCCTGGTCGGCAGCGCTGATGCCCACGCCGCTGTCTTCGATCTCAATTTCCAGCTCCAGCGAACCGTCTTCCCACTCATGGCCGATCACCCGTACTTCCACGCCGCCTTCGTGGGTAAATTTGATGGCGTTATTGATGTAATTGGCGATCACCTGGCGGAAGCGCGCGGCATCGATAAACACTTCCAGCCCCGGCGGCGTGTCACTGTGGTAGTGCAGCGTCAGATTTTTGCCGCTGGCCATGCCGTCAAACAACCGCACTACCGGCAGCACCAGCTGCTCGGTGCTGACCCACTCCGGCATCAGCTCCAGCTGACCGCTCTCGATCTTGGCCATGTCGAGGATATCGCCAATCAGCCCCAGCAGCGTATTGGCCGACTCGTAGGCGATCTGAATGGCTTCGTTATCGCGCTGTTTGCGCCCTTCCAGCTCCAGCAGGCCGATGATGGCGCTGATCGGCGTGCGGATCTCGTGGCTCATGGTGGCAAGGAACGAACTCTTAGCGCGGTTGGCTTCATCCGCCACCTTTTTCTCCGCCTGCAGCGCCAGCATCAGCAGTTCGTAGGCGGTGACATCCTGCCAGCCGCAGATCAGCCCGGTGATATTGCCCTGCGCATCGCGCTGCTCCTGCGCCCAGTGGTGCACCATGCGCGCTTCGCTGCCGTTCTCGATCTCAATTTCCAGATCCTGGGCGGTATCGCCCCACAGACTGTTGTGCGCCAGCGCCACCAGCTCCGGATCGTTGACCGCTTCCGGGCTCATCAGCGGATAGAGTTTGCTGATGAGCGGCGACAGCGGATGGCGCTGATCGTAAAGCGAAAAGCTCAGGCGCTGCGCGTCAACGCCGGCAAAAAAGCGCTGAAACGCGCCGTTAGCACTGACCACGTTCCAGTTGCGATCCAGCACATAGACCGGCGTTGGCAGGCCATTCAGCAGCGCATCGCGAAAGCGCAGTTCAGCCTGCAGGTCAGCTTCAGCGCGACGGCGATGCTTCACCTCTTTGCCGCGATAGTAAACCCACGCCAGACAGGCGATCAGCAGCAGCGCGGTCAGCAGAGTGATGGCGTAAAACTGCGCGCGGTACAGCTGCCAGGTGGTGCGCGTGGTCTGTGGTGTGCCCTGCCAGCGGCTGGCAATCAGCGAGATTTCGCTCGGCTGAATGTCGGCCAGCGCCTTATCAATAATGCTCAGCAGCTCCGGCTGATCGCGGCTGACGGCAAAGCTCAGCTCCACCGGCGGCAGCGCCAGGCGCGACACGATTTTCAGCGGCTGCTGCGCGTAGCGCGCCAGTAACGTGTTCACGCTCAGCTGGTTATCGATCAGCCCGGCAACCTTGCCCTCCTGCAACAGTTGCAGCGCCAGGCTGGCGTTATCCACTTCAGACAGCTGCAGCGTGGGGAAACGATCCAGCAGCGCCTGACGCGCCGGATTGCCTTTGACGATGCTGAGCTTCATGCCGGGATAGAGCGCCTGCGGCGCATCAGGCTGGTCCGGCACCAGCAGCACCAGCGGCACCTTCAGGTAAGGTCGGGTAAAGCGCACCGCCTCCTGATGGCCGCCATCCTGCGCCACCGCCGCCAGCATTGCTACCTGATGCTGCTCCAGCTGCTGTACGCCGTCACGCCACGAATACGCCGGCACCGGGGTGAAAAACAACCCGGTGCGCAGCTGGATCAGATGCAGCAGATCGGCGCTGATCCCCTGAAATTCGCCCTGCTCATCCAGCAGCGCCAGCGGTGCAGAGAACGGATTGAACGCCACCTTCACCTGCGTATGCTGCTGCAGCCACTGCTGCTCGCGCGGCGTCAGGCTGAGCGGATCCTGCAGTCGCCAGACGTCCGGCCGCTGCGTCCACTGCCGCGAAATCAACCGATGCTGTTCGCCGGGAATGGCCACGATGGCGGCATTCAGCGCTTGCAACAGCGGCTGATTATCGGCTTTCACCACCAGACGGCTGCCGTATAGTGCGTCTTCCGGCAAAATCGCGGCCAGCGCCAGCTGATTGACATAGCTGCGCTCAATCAAAAACGTCGCCGCCTGCAGGCTGCCGAGCGCATAGTCCGCTTCGCCACTGGCCACCGCCGCCAGCGCCGCCTGGCTGGTGGGATAACGCACGATGGTGGCGTCAGGGAAATGCTGTTTGATTTGAGCATCGGTAAGTGAGCCTTCACGCATGGCGAGGCGAAGCGGCGCATCATAGGGCACTGGCTGTGAGGCCTGCTTTTCAGTAGCAATCACCACCGGACGGTTGATGAGAAAACTGTGTGTTGCCCTGAAGGCCGCCGCATCGTGCAGTTCGCGCCCCGGCGAGCTAAACAAGGCGTCCGCCGCGCCGCTTTTCACCGCCGCCTGCGCCGCCGCCTGGCTGGGATAACGCACCATCACCGCCTGTAAGCCAAGATTACGCGCCAGCAGCTGCAGATAATCGGCATAGATGCCTTCCACGCTGTTACCGCTGCCCGCAGCCTCCTGATAGATCAGATAAGGCGGCAGCTCCGGCGTCCACACCGCGATGCGCAGCTCATGTTTGATGCGCAGCCAGCGCCACTCGTCACCGCTCAACTCAATATGCAGGGGTGCCAGCTTTTCACGGCTGAACAACTGAAATATCTCGGGCTGCGGCTGGGCGGCCAGCAGCGGGCTCAACAGCAGCAGAAGCAGGGTGACCAGGCGCAGCATCGCTACTCCATGTGATTACGATTGGCGAAGGCAAAGAGATCGCGCAGGCTTTTGCAGTGCAATTTCTCCAGCAGACGGCCTTTGTAAGTTGAAACCGTTTTATTGCTGAGATTCATGCGGTTAGCGATGCGCATGTTATCCAGCCCCTTCAACAGATAAGTGAAGACCTGAAATTCCTGCGGCGAGAGCGATTCCAGCAGCCGGATATCGGGATGAGTGCTGCTCTGTTCCGGTGGGGCATTAATACCGGCTAACGGAAAGTAGCCATAACCATTTTGTGCCGCCCGAATTGCGGTGATGATTTCCGGCAAATTGTCTTTTTTACTGATAAAACCATTTGCGCCACAGCGAATACTCTGTATTGCATAGAAACTCTGATTCTTACCTGAGACGATAATAATAATACCCGGAAAACTCCTGGCGCGCAGAGTTTTTACGACTTCAATACCGTTTATCGAGTGAATATCAATATCCATCACCACAATCTCCGGGTAATGCTGATCAACCAGCTGGAGTGCTTCGCGACCATCATCAGTTTCAGCAATTAAAGTATGCCCTTCTTTTTCAAGTAAAAAAGTTACAGCCATACGCGCCATGGGATGATCGTCGACGACGATAAAGTTCGCCATGATTCATTTCCTGTCAGTAGCCAAATATAAACTTTCTCTATCCAACTATTAGACTAATAAATTCAACAAATAATCAATAATAATCAAATAACAAAACGTAGGCCACGTCCTACACGGCACCGATGAACAATCCCATATCTTTGTAAGAACATTAATCGTATGATCTTCATGTCGCAATTAATCACCCTGTAAAAAATTTCACAAACCGCCATAAAATAAGAGCATAAAAATGGGAATGGATATTCTGTTCAACGCTGGTGACGATAATAAACCAAAAAAAATCATTATTGCGTTAAGCTGCAATTTTGCACTGACGGGTTTACACGAGCTTTGCTGTTCACTCCCGGGATGTGAAGTGCAAACGATACAGGGTGCGCCAGAAGCAATATCAGATGAGCTCATGTTTAGTTATGCCGATTTAGTGATTACTGACCTGCCTCGTGATGCGGCAGGTCTGGCAGAGTTACTTCTCATTCCTGAATGGTTCAAAGGCAGCACGTTGATTTTATTGGATGAAGAAGCTAAGGCGATGCGTCGTACACTCCTGGATGCAGACTTCAGTGATGTGGTAATGAAAAAAGAAAAATTAACGACGCTGCATCAGGTAATACATAATCTGCTGCAAGCTAACCCTGAATCGATTGAAGAACAGTTAATCGGGAAAAACGCCCTCATACGTGAAAAACGCGTCATTTGCGCTTTGTTACGTGGAGTGAAGCCGTCTTTGATTGCCCGAGAGATGGGACTTCACCCACGTGAAATCAGTCGCAGCAAAATTAACTGCCTGGCTAGAAGCGGTTTTTCATCGCTTAATGCCATGCTGGCGTGCGCATCAAGAACATCATAATGACGTCATTTTTAGTTAATAAAATTTTTTTGCGTTAACAGCGCTCGGTTTTTAACCCAAAGGGAATAATCCGATAACAACTAAATGCTAACTTTAACAGCGCGACACAATTTTGTTGTAGCAGCATCCTTTCAGGCTTAAATTTCACCTGCCATGGCCGTGTCCAAAGCAAATCAGACGTTGATACAACCTATCCATACATCGCCTGTCTGGTCAAACAGGAAAAATTTCCCGGCTGCAGGGCTAATCACCAGCCTTATCTTACACCTTTGCGGCTGTAGTTCCCCCAGCGCCAGCGTGCGCGCGTCATTGAAATCCGTCACCAGCGCCGGAAAATGCGCCATGCCGTTAATCTGCGCCCGGTACTCGCGCATCATGCCGCGTCGCAGGTGCAGCACATCATTATTGAGCCAGCGCGGCAGGCTGTTCGCCAGCTGATGCGCGGCCACCGGCCCGCCGGTGTAAGCCAGCAAACGCACGCGCGCCTGGCGCGGCGGCTGAATAAAGTGGTGAATGAACCAATCCATGTATGCGTCTTTCATCCCTGCGCTTCCCCTGTGCTGACCGGCCGGCCTCAGGCTATTTTAAGGACTGGCAGGTTTAAGGTTAATGAGACCAGGCCTACGCGCCGGTCAGTGCAGTCTGACAAATGGGGGGATTCTTAGTCGTTTGGGTTTGGGTTTGCCCTCACCCCGGCCCTCTCCCGCAAGCGGGAGAGGGAGCGGTCCGCTGCGGGTGGGGAATGCAGTGCATCACATAAGTTAACCAGGAAGGCGCAGCGGGTGGAAATGTGAAAGGCATGCACCGCCCAGTTCCCTCTCCCGCAAGCGGGAGAGGGAGCGGTCCGCTGCGGGTGGGGAATGCAGTGCATCACATAAGTTAACCAGGAAGGCGCAGCGGGTGGAAATGTGAAAGGCATGCACCGCCCAGTTCCCTCTCCCGCAAGCGGGAGAGGGAGCGGTCCGCTGCGGGCGGGGAATGCAGTGCGTAATATTCGTTAACCAGGAAGGCGCAGCGGGTGGAAAGTGTGAAAGGTATGCACCGCCCAGCTCCCTCCCCAACCGGCACTGGTCAGTTCCCTCGCCCGCTTGCGGGAGAGGGTTAGGGTGAGGGAAAAACCACTCGACTATTAAAAAATTAAACCGCCTGCGCGCACGCCCATGCCGAACTCCACGCCCACTGGAAATTGTAGCCGCCGAGCCAGCCCGTCACGTCCACCACTTCGCCAATGAAATAGAGCCCCGGCACGTCGCGCGCTTCCATGGTCTTTGACGACAGCTGCGAAGTATCCACGCCGCCCAGCGTCACTTCGGCGGTACGATAGCCTTCGGTTCCGTTTGGCTGCACGCGCCACTGGTGCAGCGTAGTCACCAGCTCGCTCTGCTGCTTGCTGTTAAGCTGCTTCAGCGTTACGTCCGGAATCTGCTGCAGCTCCTGCAGCACTTCCACCAGCCGCTTCGGCAGGATCTTCGCCAGGCTGTTTTTCAGGCTGAGGTTGGGATGCGCCGCACGCTGCACGTCGATAAAATCGTCCAGCGCGGTCTCCGGCGACAGGTTGACGGTGACAAACTCGCCCGGCTGCCAGTAGCTGGAGATCTGCAGCACCGCCGGACCGGACAGGCCGCGGTGGGTAAACAGCATTGCCTCTTTAAACAGCGTGCCGTCCTGAGCGGTGATGGTGGTCGGCAGCGCCACGCCGGAAAGCGTGTTCAGCTGCTCCAGCAGCGGCTTGTGCAGCGTAAACGGTACCAGCGCGGCGCGCGTCGGATGGACGCGCAGGCCAAACTGTTCCGCCACCTTATATCCGAACGGCGTTGCCCCCAGTCCCGGCATTGACAGACCACCGCTGGCGATCACCAGCTTTTCCGCCTGCACCGCCGAGCCATTCAGTTGCAGCGTGTAACCGTCGTCGTCGCGCGCCACGCTCAGCACTTCGCTGCGCAGTCGCAGCGTCACCTGGCCGGCTTCACACTCCTTCAGCAGCAGATCAACAATCTGCTGCGCCGAATCATCGCAGAACAGCTGGCCGAGAGTTTTCTCGTGCCAGGCGATGCCGTGACGATTAACCAGATCGATGAAATCCCACTGGGTGTAACGCGCCAGCGCCGATTTGCAGAAGTGCGGATTATGCGACAGATACGCCGCCGGTTCGGTGTACAGATTAGTGAAGTTGCAGCGGCCACCGCCGGACATCAGGATTTTGCGCCCTGCCTTCTTGCCGTTATCCAGCAGCAGCACGCGACGGCCCAATTGCCCGGCCTGCGCCGCGCAGAACATGCCGGCCGCGCCTGCACCAATGATGATAACGTCAAACTTTTCCACTGCCTTAACCCACCTGATTGAAAGGCGCTGATTGTAGAGATCTGCGGCTTTTCGCGCCAGTGACAAAAAATTGCCGTAAATGTGTCATATTGTAACTTGCTCATTTTGCGGTCTTTTTGCCATTAATTACCTGCCGGATGACAAATTTAAGACAAAAAAGAGCTATATTTTTCTTTCCCATAGCGCACGTTGTCGCAGATAATGCGCCGCGTTCATGTCCTCCAAAATGGCGTAACGTTTATGCTACATCTGTTTGCTGGTCTTGACCTAAGCACCGGCCTGTTATTGGTTCTTGCTCTGCTGTTTGTGTTGTTTTACGAAGCAATCAACGGCTTTCACGACACTGCCAACGCGGTCGCTACAGTCATTTACACCCGTGCGATGCGGGCGCAACTGGCGGTTGTGATGGCCGGTGTGTTCAACTTCTTAGGTGTGCTGCTCGGCGGTTTGAGCGTGGCCTATGCCATCGTGCATATGCTGCCAACCGATTTGCTGTTGAATGTCGGTTCGGCGCATGGGCTCGCCATGGTGTTCTCCATGCTGCTGGCGGCGATTATCTGGAACCTCGGTACCTGGTATCTCGGCTTACCGGCGTCCAGTTCCCACACGCTGATCGGCGCCATCATCGGTATTGGTCTCACCAATGCGCTGATGACCGGCACGTCGGTGGTGGATGCGCTGAACCTGCCGAAAGTCATCAATATTTTCCTCTCCCTGATTCTGTCGCCGATTGTTGGTCTGATCATTGCGGGTGGCCTGATTTTCCTGCTGCGTCGCTACTGGAGCAGCACCAAAAAACGGGCTCGCATCCACATGACGCCTGCTGACCGCGAGAAGATCGACGGCAAGAAAAAGCCGCCGTTCTGGACGCGTATCGCGCTGATTGTCTCCGCCATTGGCGTGAGTTATTCGCACGGTGCCAACGACGGTCAGAAAGGCATCGGCCTGATCATGCTGGTGCTGATTGGCGTCGCGCCGGCGGGCTTTGTGGTGAATATGAATGCCTCCGGTTATGACATCACCCGTACGCGCGACGCGGTGAATCATCTGGAGCAGTATTACCAGCAGCACGGCCAGTCGCTGACGCACATCGTGCAGATGGCGCCACCGGCAGTGCCGACGCCGGAAGAGTCGCTCGGCGGCCCGCAGGAGTTCCATTGTGATAGCTCCCGTGCGCTCGATGCGATTAACCGTGCGCAGGGTCTGCTGGGTAATCTGCAGAGCTACAGCGATCTCACACCTGACCAGCGCGGTCAGATGCGTCGTCTGCTGCTGTGCATCTCCGACACCGCGGACAAAGCCGCTAAGCTGCCGGAGACCAGCGCCGACGATAAGCGCTTCCTCAATAAGCTGAAAGGCGATCTGCTCGGCACCATCGAGTATGCGCCGGTCTGGATTATCGTGGCGGTCGCGCTGGCGCTCGGCATCGGTACCATGATTGGCTGGCGCCGCGTGGCGACCACCATCGGCGAGAAGATCGGTAAAAAAGGCATGACGTATGCGCAGGGCATGTCGGCCCAGGTAACGGCAGCGGTGTCGATTGGTATCGCCAGCTACACCGGGATGCCGGTTTCGACCACGCACATTCTGTCATCGTCGGTTGCCGGTACCATGCTGGTGGATGGCGGCGGTCTGCAAAGCCGCACCATCAAAAATATCGCGATGGCCTGGGTATTCACCCTGCCGGTGTGTATTTTGCTGTCTGGCTCGCTGTACTGGATTGCGCTGAAGCTGATTTAACGCTTCAGCGTTGCACGGTTCTGTCGTGATGCGTTGCGAATACAACACAGCGCGCCGCGACAGAACCCGCTCCCCCTCTCAGTGCCAAATCGCTAAGGCGATCAGGCTCACCACCACCAGAAAACACAGCCCGCTGGTCAGAACAAACTGACCGCGCACCCGCTCGCAGCGACGAATAAATTCATCGTCGTGATGATCGCGATAGCGTTTCTCCCAGATATAGCGCACCAGCCGCACCTGCTTGCTCGGCTGACCGTGGGACGTAAAGAAACCGGCACCATCAACATACTGATACAGCAACGGATCGCACCCGCGCAGCACCGCCAGCAGTGAGCGCAACGATGAGAAGTAACGCGCCATATTCACCAGACAAACCACACACAGAGCCCAAAAAAGCGCGATAGTGCTGATCATGTTCCCCTCCCGGCTGGAGCCGCAATGACGTTACCTGCAGCGGGGAAAAGCTGCAGACGCCCCACGGGAAATAAGCCAGCCACAGATGAATCGAATTGCATTGTTGTTATGCGGACCTGAGCGCGCTACCCGGACGGGAGTGGCCCTCATTTTCAGTGTAGGAGATCTGTTTAAATTTTTTCCAGCGATGATTTTCGTTCAGCGCGAGCGAAAAAAGCGATAACCCATGATCTGACTCACAGCCGGGCTTCGGTTTGCAGCATTTGCTACCCACTCTGGCTATACTCGGGATATAACAATTATTCGCCTGCGTGGCTGACATTGTGGTTGGTGGCGCTTCATCGCCGTTACGCGCAAAGGATTACGCCAGCCGAACGGCAGAAATTCGGGTTGCCCCAGAATCTTGAGAAAGGAGTTTTATCATGGCTTATAAACACATCCTGATTGCAGTAGACCTTTCCCCGGAAAGCCAGTTACTGGTTGATAAAGCGGTATCACTGGCCCGTCCTTATGATGCAAAAATCTCGCTGATTCACGTTGATGTGAACTATTCAGATCTCTACACCGGGCTGATTGACGTCAACCTCGGCGACATGCAGAAGCGTATTTCGGAAGAGACACACACCGCGCTGCGCGAGCTCTCCACCAATGCCGGTTATCCGATTAGCGAAACCCTGAGCGGCAGCGGCGATCTCGGCCAGGTGCTGGTGGACGCGATTAAAAAATACGATGTCGATTTGGTGGTGTGCGGCCATCATCAGGATTTCTGGAGCAAGCTGATGTCGTCGGCGCGCCAGCTGATCAATACCGTGCATATCGATATGCTGATTGTGCCGCTGCGCGACGAGGAAGAGGAATAACCGATAAAAAAGCCCCTCGGACCGAGGGGCAAAAGACTGCAATAACAGAACAACTCCAACATGGCTTAGGGAAATGAGTGACGCTTACGGCTGTTGGTTCAGCGCCACCCGTACGACTACCCGGCGATTCGGCGCGTTACAGGCAATCTGCGCGGCGCGCGATCCTTCACAATACTCCACCACCGGTTCACTGCTGCCCGCGCTGCTGGCACGGATCACCGTGGCCGGCAGGCCGCCGTCAATCAGCATCTGGCGTACCGTAGCAGCGCGCTGCTGGCCGAGCTGGCGGTTGGCGCTGGCGTTACCAATCGGGTCGGTGTGACCAATCACTTCAAGGCTTTTCAGCTCGGCGCGATCGCGCTGCAGCTCGGCAATCAGCGCACCGACCGCGCGCCGGCCAGCGGCGGAGATATCGCCGATGGACGATTTACCAAAATTGAACAGCACGTCACCGGCCAGCACGTAGTCTTTGTAGCTGCGCGGCGCGAGGTTGTCACACTTCACGACCGATGATGCACGCGACAGTGCGTGAATCTGCTGCTGCGCCCCGTTGAGTTCCCGCTCGGCCTGCTGGCGGCTGACCACCTGCGGCTGGCCAGTGGTGACGTTGCCGAGGCGCACAAAGTAGGTGGTGCCGCCGGCAAAGTTGTCGCGCCACGCCTGGGCGCGCTTACCGCTGTAACGCGGCGCGTCTTTCATGTAGTTATCCAGCGAGTGGCTGCCCGGTTTGAGGCAAAAAACACTGAAGCCACCCGGCAGCAGCGCGGTCTGGAATTCGCCGTCGACATACACGTGCGCCGCGTCTTTGCCCGTCTGGGCAAGGGTGCGGTAGTACACCACCTGGGTCTGGGATGCCGGCACGCCGCTCACCGGCTGATACAGTTCGCCGAACGGTTTTGCTGCCAGCGCGCTATGACTAAAAGTGGCGGAACCGGCCAGCAGTGCGGCCAGCAGGGTAAGGCTGAAAGTTTTCATAACTCCTCCACGGGTGCCCAAAAGGGCACCCGATTAATATTGATGGTTAACAGGTTAAAAATACGAAGACTGATTAGTGGTTATCCAGTTCGACTTTTACCCCCTGCTGCACCAGCAATTCGCCTTCCACTCCGCTGTGACGATAAACATCATAAACCTGACCGCCCTGAGTAATGGTGCCCGTAACCTGAGACCAGTCGCCGAGATCGGTGCCGTCTTTGAGTAAATCATTTAAAGTGATCGTTTCTTTCTGAGAAGCCTCTAATATGAGCTGTTCATTTTTAATATGATCCAGCCCATCCTCGCCTATTGAGGAAAAGACTTCGTCCAGCCTGATATCATTTAAACTTTCTAACTCCTCACTCCTAACAAATAAATCATCATTTTCATTAATAGAGTTTATAAGAACATTTTCGTCGTGTATTGGCGTGAGCTCATCATAATTCAAAACATCAATAGAACTATTTGACACTTTGGAAATATCATTACCCCATTTTACATCATCTACCCACAATCCTCCCGAATCCTTAGTTGAGAGCTCAGCATGGCTGATATACACACCCTCAGGAGCGACATAATCGAATTGAACATACTCCATAAAAACACTACTTTGGATTTGTTGGGTATGTATTAAATTACCTTCTATATCATAAACTTTTATGAATGCAGGACTACTGGCTACATTCGTTGACCCCCATCCCAAAACCGAAAAATGAATATCGGTTGTAGCACCGAAATGTAAGGTTGTTGAAACATCGCGGTCTAATTTAAGAACCCCACCAGGAACGTTATAGGTATCGTGTATAAAAAAGTATTCTCCCTCTTTAGTGGTTATTTTCAAACCACTCGAAAGCGTTGTTCCGGATAAAAAGTATTTATCACTATACATAAATTTTTCGGAACCTTTCTTTAAAGTAACATCAGGACCTATTGCAATATTCCAGCTTTCTGATTTGGCTGTATTACCTGCACTATCTGTTGCCTGTATATTAAAGTTATGAGCACCGTTGGCCAGTGCAGGCGATGGAGTAAACGTCCAGGTACCATCTATTCCTGCGGTCACTGAGCCTAGTTTGGTGCTGCCATCGTAAATAGTCACCACGCTGCCTGCTTCGGCCTTACCGGATAAGGTCGGCGTGGTGTCATCAGTTCTACTGCCTTTGCCCACATTACCGGTTTTGCTGCCGGCGTTGTCATACACCGTATCAATAGTCGGGGTGCTGATCACCGTATCAACGGTAATATCCCACGTCTGCGCCTCACCGCTGCTGTTGCCGGCGGCATCGCTGGCTTTGGCGCTGATGTGGTGCAGTCCGTCAGACAGATCGCTGAGCGGCACGAAGCTCCAGTTGCCGCTGGCATTAGCACGTGTGCTGCCCACGGGGATGCCATCAATGTAAACCGTTACCAGGCTGTTGGACTCGGCGGTGCCGTTGATGGTTGGCCGCTTGTCGTCGGTAACGCCATTTTTATCGATGTTGCCCTTAATGCTGCCGACATCATCTTCAATGGCGACAATTACTGGTGCGTTTGGTGCCACGGTATCCACGGTAATGTTCCACGCCCCGGTCTGGCCGCTGGTATTACCGGCGGTATCGGTGGCGGTGGCGGTAATGCGGTGCAGGCCGTCCGCCAGATCGCTGTCCGGGGTAAAGCTCCAGTTGCCGCTGGCATCGGTGCGCGCCGTACCGGCAGGCGTACCGTCAATGTATACGGTAACGGTGCTGTTGGCCTCGGCGGTGCCGCTGATGGTCGGACGCTTGTCATCGGTTATGCCGTTGTTTAGCACATCACCGGTGAGGCTGCCGGCGTCATCGTAGACACGAACAATCGCTGGCAGGTTAGGCGCCACGGTATCGACGATGATCGCCCACGGCTGGGTTGGATAGCTGGTGTTACCGACCGCGTCGGTGGCGGTGACGGTAAACTCATAGCGTCCGTCGGCCAGATCGTTATCCGGCGTAAAGCTCCAGTTGCCGCTGGCATTAGCATGTACCGAGCCCACCGCAATCTCACCATTGTATATGGTCACCAGACTATTGGCCTCAGCAGTACCATTCAGCGTTGGCCGTTTATCGTCGGTCACGCCGTCGCGCTTAATCTCACCGGTCACGCTGCCAACGTTATCGATGATGCTGGTGATCACCACCGGATTCGGCGCCTGAGTATCAACAATCACTGGCCAGACGTCAGACGGTGCCGAGCTGTTGCCCACCGGATCGGTCATCACCACGGTGAAGTTGTGTGTGCCGTCATTGAGTGGTGTGGTCGGGGTAAAGTTCCAGCGCCCGTCACTGCCAACGATGGCTTCACCCATTGGCTTACCGTTATCAATGATGGTGACTTTATCACCCGGCGTACCGCGACCGGCCAGGGTTGGCGTGGTGTCATCGGTGTAACCGCCTTTGTCAATTGGCCCCTGAAGGGTGCCGACGTCATCGCTGACAGAGTCAATTACGCCTTTATTCGGTGCAGTAATATCAATCAGCAGATCGAACTGGCTGGTTGGCTCACTTTCGCCGTGTGCTTCCGTGGTCGCCGTCACGGTCAGAGCGTGCGGACCTTCGCTGAGCGGCGTGCCCGGCGTGAAGTTCCACTGGCCCTGCGCGTTAGCGCTTACCTGACCAATCAGCTTGCCGTTGTCATAAATTTTCACCAGTGCGTTCGGCGTCGCGGTGCCGTACAGCGTTGGCGTGGTGTCATCGGTGGCCTGGCCGGAACTCAGGTCGCCTTTGACACTGCCAGCGTTATCTTCCACGCGGGTCAGCGCCACCACTACCGCAGAAGTGTCGACGGTAAAGTCAATGGCACCGCCAATCGGACCTTTGTTGCCGGCGGTATCGATCGGCTGCGCGGTGAAGCTGTGCTTGCCATCCGTCAGCGGCGTGCCTGGAGTAAACGTCCAGTTACCGCTGTTGTCGGCGACCACGCTTCCCAGCTCTTTACCGTTGTCGCGCACGATGACTGTCGCACCCGGCTCGGTTTTACCGCTAAAGGTCGGCGTGGCGTCGTCGGTGGTGTCACCGCTGCGAATCGGACCCTGTACCTGGCCGACATCATCGTTCAGCAGCGGATCGATGATGTTGCCTGGCGCCGTGGTGTCCACTTCAATCGGATAGACGCCGGTTTCCGGGCTGACGTTGCCGGCCGCATTGGTGGAAGTCGCGGTGATATTATGCAGGCCGTCAGGCAGATCGCTGGCTGGCGTATAACTCCAGTTACCGCTGGCGTCTGCCACCATTGAGCCCAGCTTAATACCGTCTGCGTACAGCGTGACGAGGCTGCCCGGCTGAGCGGTACCGTTAATGGTTGGTCGCGCATCGTCGGTGACACTTCCCTTCTGCACGACGCCCTGAATGTCCCCCACGTTATCCATCACGCTGGTGATGGCCGGCGCATTTGGCACACCGCCGCTGATCAGGCCAAACTCAAATTTGTCTGACGGCTCACTGACGTTGCCAGCGGCATCTACCGCTTCCACTATCAGCGCATGGGCGCCGTTGGCCAGCGGTAACAGCGGCTCGAAGCTCCAGTTACCTTTGCTGTCGGTGCGGGCCGAGCCAATCAGCACGCCATTGTCATAGATTTTTACCAGGCTGTTTGCCTCGGCGGTACCGCGTACCGTCGGCGTAGCATCATCGGTGGTGTCGCCAGCAGCGATTGGGCCACGGCGATCGCCCTGATCGTCGAACACCTCCGTGATCGCCGGCTTATTCGGTGCCTGCGTATCCACAATCACCACATAAGGATCCGACGGTTTGCTGCTGTTGCCGGCCGGATCGGTGATCACGGTTTCAAATTTGTGCTCACCGTCGTTAAGCGGGGTTTCCGGCGTGAAGGTCCACTTACCGCTGTCGTCGATAACTACCTTGCCGATGGTTTCACCGTTATCGATAATGGTCACCACGTCGCCCGGCTTGCCGCCACCAATCAGCGTTGGCGTGGTGTCGTCAGTCGCGCCGCCGTTGTCAACCGTGCCCTGTTCCGCACCCACGTCATCAAGGACATCCTCAATACCCGCGTTGTTCGGTGCCGTGATATCGATGGTGATATCGAAGGCGGCGGTGGCCTCACTCTCTCCATGTGCTGGCGTAGTCGCGGTGGCCGTCAGGCTGTGCGGCCCTTCGCTCAGCGCGACGTCTGGTGTAAAGCTCCAGCTGCCGTCTTTGGCTGCCACCGTGCTGCCAATCAGCTGGCCATTGTCGTAAATTTTCACCAGCGCATTGCCGGTTGCGGTGCCTTTCAGGGTCGGCGTGGTGTCATCCGTGACCTGACCGGATGAGAGATTACCGGTAATGCTGCCCGCATCGTCAATCACCTGAGTGATGGCAATCACCACTTTAGAGGTGTCGACGGTGAAGTCGATGGCATCACTCTCCGGCCCTTTATTTCCGGCCTTATCCACCGGCTGAGCGGTAAAGCTGTGGTCGCCCTCCGCCAGCGGCTGATCCGGCGTGAAGCTCCAGTTACCGTCTTTATCGGCTACCGCTCTGCCCAGTTCATTACCGTTGTCGCGCACGATTACCGTGGCGCCCGGCTCGGTTTTGCCGCTGAAGGTTGGCGTTGCATCGTCGGTGATGTCGCCGCTGTTAATCGGGCCCTGCACCAGGCCTACGTCGTCAATCAGCTGATTGCCTTTGCTGGCTTCTGGCGCGGAGGTGTCGATTTCAATCGGATAGACACCGGTTTCCGGACTGATATTGCCGGCTGCGTTGGTGGCGGTGGCGGTGATGTTACGCACGCCGTCCGCCAAATCGCTGTCTGGCGTAAATGACCAGTTACCGGCGGCATCGGCCAGCGTGCTGCCCACGGCTATGCCATCAACCAGCAGCGTGACGATGCTGCCCGGCTGGGCGGTACCGTTGATGGTCGGACGCGCATCGTCGGTCAGGTCGCCTTTCTGGATTGCACCCTGAATATCACCCACGTTATCTGTCACGCCGGTGATGGCCGGTGCCGTTGGTTTACCGCCGGCTGCCAGCGAGAAGTCAAACTTGTCTGATGGCTCACTGACGTTGCCCGCCGCGTCGGTAGCCTCCACGGTCAGTGAGTGCGCGCCGTTGACCAGCGGTTTGCCCGGCTCAAAGCGCCAGTTGCCCTGCGCATCTGCGCGCACGCTGCCGATCAGTTCACCGTTGTCGTAAATCTTCACCAGGCTGTTGGCTTCCGCAGTGCCTTTCACGGTCGGGATGCTGTCGTCGGTGGTGTCACCCGATTTCAGCGCACCGGTGCGATCGCCCTGGTCATCAAACACTTCGGTAATGGCTGGCTTGTTCGGGGCCTGCGTATCCACAATCACCACATAAGGATCCGACGGTTTGCTGCTGTTGCCGGCCGGATCGGTGATCACGGTTTCAAATTTGTGCTCACCGTCGTTGAGCGGGGTTTCCGGCGTGAAGGTCCACTTGCCGCTGTCGTCGATTACCGCACTGCCGATGGTTTCACCGTTATCGATAATGGTCACCACGTCGCCCGGTTCACCTTCGCCCACCAGCGTTGGCGTGGTGTCATCAGTCAGTCCACCGTTGTCGACCGGGCCCTGCACCGCGCCCACGTCATCCAGTACCGTATCAATACCGCCCACTGCTGGCGGGGTTAAATCGATGGTGAAATCAAAAACTGACGACTCAGCGCTGGTACCGGCAGCGTTAGTCGCGGTGGCCGTAAAGTGATGTTCACCTTCCGCCAGCGCAACATCTGGCGTAAAGCTCCACTCGCCTTTGTAGTTGGCTTTTACCGAACCGATGAGCGTACCGTTGTCATAGATGTGAATCAGCGCGTCTGGCGTCGCCGAACCGTTGAGGGTTGGCGTGGTATCATCGCTGACCGCACCGCTGGTCAGGTTACCCGTGACAGCACCTGCATCGTCAAAGACGTTATTGATGCTCACCAGCACCGCAGAGGTATCGACTATGAAATCAACTGGCTGACTTTCCGTGCCTTTATTACCCGCTTTATCAACCGGCTGCGCAGTGAAGCTGTGATCGCCATCCGCCAGTGGCTGGTCCGGCGTAAAGCGCCAGTTGCCGTCTTTATCAGCGATAGCGCTGCCAATTGGCTGGCCGTTGTCACGGATAATGATGGTCACACCCGGTTCGGTTACACCGCTGAAGGTTGGCTGCGCGTCATCCGTGGTGTCACCGCTGTTGATCGGCCCCTGAATCGCTCCGACATCATCCGTCAGCTGGTTGTCACTGCTGGCATCTGGCGCGGTGGTATCGATGACAATCGGATAGAGGCCAGTTGACGGACTGATATTACCGGCCGCGTTGGTCGCGGTGGCACTCAGATTGCGCAGGCCCTCGGCCAGATCGCTGTCCGGCGTGAATGACCATTTGCCTGCCGCATCGGTCAGGGTGGTTCCCAGCGCTTTGCCATCGGCATACACAGTGATCACGCTGCCCGGCTGTGCGGTACCGTTAATGGTTGGACGAACATCATCGG
Organism: Pantoea sp. Cy-640; assembly: GCF_011752635.1. NCBI lineage: Bacteria > Pseudomonadati > Pseudomonadota > Gammaproteobacteria > Enterobacterales > Erwiniaceae > Pantoea > Pantoea sp. Cy-640. The sequence continues at coordinate 150,536 of NZ_VWXB01000006.1, forward strand.
TCACGCCGCCTTTTTCGATGGTGCCCTGCACATCGCCAACATCATCCATCACGCCGGTGATGGCCGGTGCAGTCGGTGCGCCGCCGGCATCCAGCATGAAGTCAAAGTTGTCGGATGGTTCGCTGACGTTACCGGCCGCATCGACCGCTTCCGCAATGAGTGAATGCGCGCCGTTCAGCAGCGGTCGGGTTGGGGTGATTTCCCATTGACCTTCAGCATTCGTGACAGCTGAACCCACCAGATTACCATTGTCATACAGGTTAACCAGGCTACCGGGCTCCGCTTCGCCGCGCACGGTCGGCTGAGCGTCATCCGTCACCTCACCTGGGTTGAGCGCGCCCTGCTTATCACCCTGATTGTCATAAACTTCTTTGATTACTGGTTTTTCTGGCGCCTGCGTATCTACGATGATGGTGTAATCGTCAGACGGTGCGGAGTCATTACCTGCCGGGTCTGTCACGATAATGCCAATATTGTGCTCGCCGTCTTGCAGCGGCTCTTCCGGCGTAAATTCCCATTTGCCATCGTCACCGATCACGGTGCTGCCGATAGGATTACCGTTGTCAATGATGGTTACTACGTCACCCGGCGTGCCGCCACCACCGATGGTCGGCTGCGTGTCGTCGGTTGATCCGCCGTTTTCGATTGGCCCGGTTACGTTACCGATATCGTCAATGATATCGCCGATTTCCGGTTTCGCGGGTGGCGTAGTATCTACGATAACGGTATAGGGATCGGACGGTTCGCTGGTGTTACCCGCCGGATCGGTGATTACGGTTTCAAACTCGTGCTCACCGTCGTTGAGTGGCGTTTCTGGCGTGAATTCCCACTTGCCGTCATCACCGATGACGGTGCTGCCGATGGTTTCGCCGTTATCAATAATAGTCACCACATCGCCCGGCGCACCGCCACCGATGAGTGTTGGTGTGCTGTCATCGGTAACGCCGCCGCTTTCAACGGGTCCCTGAACGCTACCCACGTCATCCTGCACCTCGTCAATGCCGTCATTGCCAGGGGCAGTGATATCAATGATCAGATCGAACGGCGCGGTCGGTGCGCTGACGCCATTGGCTTCGGTCGTCGCCGTGGCGGTAAAGCTGTGTTCGCCTTCGTTCAGCGGCTCCGCTGGTGTAAATGACCACTCGCCTTTGTAATTTGCCAGCGCGGAGCCAATCAGCTCACCGTTGTCATAAATATGGATCAGCGCACCTGGCGTCGCGGAGCCATTAATGGTTGGCGTGGCATCGTTAGTCACGCCGCCTTTCTGCACGTATCCTGGCTCACCTACATCGTCATAGACGTTGATAATCGTCACTTCAACACCAGAGGTATCGACGATGAAGTCGACTGGCGCACTTTCTTCGCCTTTGTTACCCGCGTTATCTACCGGTTGCGCAGTAAAGCTGTGATCGCCTTCGGCCAGCGGTTGTTCCGGGGTGAATGTCCAGTTACCGTCTTTGTCCGCGACAACGCGGCCAATTTCGTCACCGTTATCACGGATGATCACTACAGCGCCCGGCTCAGTTTTACCGTCAAAGGTAGGTGTGGCGTCATCTGTGGTATCACCACTGTTAATCGGACCCTGAATCGCGCCGACATCATCAGTCAGGGTGTTATCACCGCTATTTTCCGGCGGGGTAGTATCAATGATGATGGGATAAACGCCGGTCTGCGGACTAATGTTGCCCGCCGCATCGGTAGCAGTAGCGGATAGCTGATGTTCACCTTCCGCCAGGTCCACTTCCGGTGTAAAGCGCCAGCGGCCGTTTTCATCGGCAGTGGTGGTGCCCAGCAGTACGTCACCGTCATAGACAGAAACGGTGTAACCTGGCTGTGCCGTGCCATGCACGGTTGGGCGGGTGTCATCGGTGACACCGTTTTTCGCGACGTTGCCCTGAATATCTCCCACGTCGTCAAGCACACCAATAATTGCCGGCGCGCTTGGCACACCACCGGTGATCAGCGTGAAATCAAAGCTGTCAGACGGTTCACTGACGTTACCCGCTGCGTCCGTTGCTTCTGCCGTGAGAGAGTGTCCGCCGTTGCTGAGCGGTTTGTTCGGGGTAAATTCCCAGTTACCAGCGGCGTCTGCACGTGCGGAGCCAATCAGCACGCCATTGTCATACAGGTTAACAATGCTGCCAGCTTCAGCCTCGCCTTTTATGGTCGGGAGCGCATCATCGGTCGTATCGCCCGGCTGCAGTTCACCCTGCTGTTCACCCTGATTGTCGATAACCGCAACAATGCGTGGCTTATCCGGTGCCTGGGTATCGACAATAATGGTGTAATCATCTGAAGGTGCAGACTCGTTGCCAACCGGATCGGTGATAATGATACCGATGTTATGCTCACCGTCTTCCAGAGGTTCTTCCGGCGTAAACTCCCATTTGCCGTCATCGCCCACGACAGTGCTGCCAATCGGCTTGCCGTCGTCAATGATGGTTACCACGTCGCCCGGCGTGCCGCCGCCGCCGATGGTAGGTGTGCTGTCGTCGGTACTGCCGCCGTTGTCTACCGGTCCGACGATGCTACCCACGTTGTCAGTGACTTCACCAATGCCCGGATTTTCCGGCGCTTGCGTATCGATAATAATGATGTGAGGAGCGGAAGGCAGGCCGATGTTACCGGCACGATCGGCAGCCACCACGGTAAAAGTATGCTCGCCATCAGCCAGTGCCGTTGCAGGGGTGAAAGTCCAGTTGCCATTGGCATCGGTCAGTGCTTCACCGATTTTTTCACCGTTGTCATAGATCGATACGGTACTGTACGGTTCCGCTTTGCCGGAGAGGGTCGGCGTATTGTCATCGGTGGCTTCGCCATTGCCAATCAATCCGGTGAGGGAACCGTGGTCGTCGAATACGCTGTCCAGCGTAGCCTGCGCCGGCGCTTTAAGATCGATAATGAGTTCAAACGGTTCGGAAGGCTGGCTGGTGTTGCCTTTGCTGTCGCGTTCAATCACCGTAAAGCTATGGTCGCCTTCGGCTAATGGCGTGCCTGGCGTAAATGTCCAGTTACCGTCCTGATCGACAATGGCTTCACCAATTTTTGTACCGTTATCCCAGATCTCAACAGTATTACCAGGATTAGTGCCGGTGCCGCTCAGGGTTGGCGTCGCGTCATCGGTATAGTTGCCGCTGGCCAGCGGTCCCTGAATGGCGCCCACGTTATCCGTCACCGCATCAATGGTTGCGCCTCGCGTGAATATTGGATCAGGCAGATTCCCGCCTTCACCCTCACCTGACTTACCGTGATCTTTTTTATGATTGTGATAAATGATGCCTGCCGCTGCACCAATCGCGCTAAGTAAACCCAGACCCAACAGCATCGGATTAATCAGGCCATTTTCGGCAATCAGCAGATTATCCAGCCCCGGAACGGATTCTGAACCAAGCACCAGCGCCGAATAATCGCCGTCAGCAAGCGCTGCAGCTTCGTGATCATCACGCGCATCAGAGGCGATGTATTCATGGAAAGCGTTATCTTCTGCTTTACCAACCAACTGACCAGGGTAGACAAAAAAATCCTCAATGATGAGGTCGGGTTTATCCAGATCGCCATCCTCCAGGATAACCCAGAGACTTTTGCCTACGCGCTTGACGGTGATGTTTTCAGGTGCAACACCCTTCTCACCTTCAGCAAGAATATATTTCCCATTGGCAATGGCTTTGATTTTTACCGGTTTTCCATTTTTACCGTTGCGAAGCACCTGCGCTTCGACAACCGTTTTTTTGTCTACAACGGCGACATTAACGGGGATGGCGTTCATAATTTATTTAGTCCATGTATTTTAATAGTCACGCTAAACAACCAGGTTAGCGTTGAGAAATTTCCCGGATGAGAGAGCACAATGAAAGCTCCATCCTTAACGCGGAAATAATATCAACAAGGACCGCACTTTCTTATTGAGACATGTCGCAAAACAAATCCAGATAAAAAATACAAATAATCAATTTTATCAATGAGTTATATAAATAATAAGATTAATCTCTTAGGGGAAAATTCTTATATAGCCGGATGTTTATCAGTAATTTCACCCTTAAAATTAAAAAACATAAAAATAGCAACACCGATGTCAAAAAAAATCAATGGAAATATAATTGATGGGTTAGCATAAGTCTGGAAGGAGTGAATTGCCGGGCGGAAGACAGTAAAGATATGAGTTTTAACCAGTTAACTTATGGCTATGCACAATCCACGCTATGCATCGTCATGATATGAAATTATATGGCTTGCAGCGACGCGATGATTCACGCCGCTAAGCTATCGTGACTACTTACGACAACGGCGGATAAATATCGAAACGGTGGCTTTTGGTCACCACTGCGGATTGGGTGGCGACGCCGGCCAGCGGCGGTGCGTAATCCGGGCGCTTCACCACGATGCGCTTCTTCGCCAGACGGCGCGCCGGTTCGAGCAACGCATCGGCATCCTCGTCCGGCCCCACCAGCGACTGAAACACCCGCATCTCCTTCTTCACCAGCGCGCTTTTCTGCCGGTGCGGATACATCGGATCGAGATACACCACGTCTGGTGCCGGCGTGATATCACTCAGCGCCTGCTGACTGACCACATGCAGCAGCGTCAGGCGCTCGCGCAGCCAGCCGCCGATCTCCGCATCTTCATAGCCACGCCGCAAACCATCTTCCAGCAGCGCCGCGACCACCGGATGGCGCTCCAGCATGCGCACGCGGCAGCCCAGCGCGGCCAGCACAAAGGCATCACGCCCCAGTCCTGCCGTCGCATCCACCACGTCGGGCAGGTAATCCCCTTTGATGCCCACCGCTTTCGCCACCGCTTCGCCGCGTCCGCCGCCAAATTTGCGCCGGTGCGCCATCGCGCCGGAAACGAAATCGACAAAGATGCCGCCAAGCTTCGGCTCATCCACTTTACGCAGCTCCAGATGCTGCGCTGTCAGCACCAGCGCCAGCGTGGCGCTGTCGTCCTGCTCCAGCCCCCAGCGCTGCGCCAAATGTAATAAGGCGCCGTCTCCGGCGCCTGTTTCATCCACTAAACCGATCTTCACAAGCAGGCTTATCCCTGAATTCCGTAGTGTTCCAGCATCGCATCCAGCTGCGGTTCACGGCCGCGGAAGCGTTTGAACAGCTCCATCGGCTCTTCGGAACCGCCGCGCGTCAGGATGTTGTCGAGGAACGACTGACCGGTCTGACGGTTGAAGATGCCCTCTTCTTCGAAGCGCGAATACGCATCGGCAGCCAGCACGTCGGCCCACAGATAGCTGTAGTAACCCGCCGCGTAGCCACCGGCAAACACGTGGCTGAAGGCGTGCGGGAAGCGGCCCCACTCCGGACTCGGCACTACGGCAACCTGTTTTTTCACTTCACGCAGGGTTTCGAGGATTTGCGCGCCCTGCGCCGGATCAAACTCGGTATGCAGACGGAAATCGAACAGGCCGAACTCCAGCTGACGCAGAATGAACAGCGCCGCCTGATAGTTCTTCGCCGCCAGCATTTTATCCAGCAGCGCTTTCGGCAGCGGCTCACCGGTTTCGTAATGGCCGGAGATGAACGCCAGCGCTTCCGGCTCCCAGCACCAGTTCTCCATAAACTGGCTCGGCAGCTCGACCGCGTCCCACGGCACGCCGTTGATGCCGGATACGCCAGGCGCTTCGATGCGCGTCAGCATATGGTGCAGGCCGTGGCCGAACTCGTGGAACAGCGTGGTCACTTCATCGTGAGTGAACAGCGCCGGTTTGCCCTGGACCGGACGGTTGAAGTTACAGGTCAGGTACGCCACCGGTTTCTGCAGACTGCCGTCGGCTTTACGCATCTGCCCGACGCAGTCATCCATCCACGCGCCGCCGCGCTTGTGCTCGCGCGCGTAAAGGTCGAGGTAGAAGCTGCCACGCAGCTCGCCGCTCTCGTCGAACAGGTCGAAGAAACGCACGTCCGGATGGTAAACATCCACGTCGGTACGCTCTTTGGCGGTGATGCCATAAATACGCTTCACCACTTCAAACAGGCCGTTCACCGCGCGTGATTCCGGGAAGTACGGACGCAGCTGTTCATCACTGATGGTATACAGATGCTGCTTCTGCTTCTCGCCGTAATAGGTGAGATCCCACGGATTCATGTCATCCACGCCAAACTCTTTTTTGGCGAAGGCACGCAGCTGCGCCAGCTCTTTTTCACCCTGCGGGCGCGCGCGTTTAGCGAGATCGTTCAGGAAGTCGATCACCTGAGACGGGCTTTCCGCCATTTTGGTTGCCAGCGATTTGTCGGCGAACGAGTCAAAGCCCAGCAGCTCGGCCAGCTCGTGGCGCAGCGCCAGCTCTTCCGCCATGATCGGGCCATTGTCCCATTTACCGGCGTTCGGGCCCTGATCGGAGGCACGGGTGGAATAGGCGCGATACATCTCTTCACGCAGCGCGGCGTTGTCGCAGTAGGTCATCACCGGCAGATAGCTCGGGATATCCAGCGTCAGCAGCCAGCCTTCCTGCTGTTTGGCTTCCGCCTGCGCTTTGGCTGCGGCCAGTGCGCTCTCCGGCATGCCCGCCAGCTCGGCTTCGTCGGTGATCAGTTTGCTCCAGCCCATGGTGGCGTCCAGCACGTTGTTGCTGTAAGCCGATCCCAGTTCGGAGAGGCGCGCGGCGATCTCGCCATAGCGTTTCTGTTTCTGTTTATCGAGGCCGATACCGGACAGCTCAAAGTCGCGCAGGCTGTTATCCACCGCTTTCTTCTGCGCGGTATCCAGCTGTGCGTAGCTCTCGCCCTCACGCAGGTTGCGATACGCCTGATACAGGCCTTCGTGCTGGCCCACCCAGGTGCTGTATTCGGACAGCAGCGGCAGCGTCTGCTCATAGGCTTCGCGCAGTTCCGGGCTGTTTTTTACCGAGTTGAGGTGGCTGACCGGCGAGAAGATGCGGCCCAGGCGATCGTCCACTTCCGCCAGCGGCTGGACTAAATTTTCCCAGGTGTAAGGCGCGCCCTGCGCCACTACGCGCTCCACCGCTGCGCGACAGTCGTTCAGCGCTTCAGTTACAGCGGGAACCACGTGCTCAGGTTTGATGGCGGAAAAAGGCGGTAGCGTAAAAGGCGTGAGTAACGGATTGGTCATAAGCGCAGTCCTTTCATCATGGAGTGGGGCCGCGCGCAGGGGCGCGACGCAATTTTACTAACATGCGGCCAGACGAGGGGAAAATCAATGCCACCCGCAAGGGCAGAGAGAAAAACGCGCGATGAATCGCGCCGCTACAATAAGTGCACGAATCAGTAGCGGCGCGATTTATCGCGCAATATTGAAAAAAAAGCCCGCCAGACGGCGGGCCAGAGGTTATTTGATGGTCAGCTGATAATGGATCACATCATACGGCGCGACCCACGGTGGCAGCGGCTCGCGCTCGTAAATATCTTTCGCCAGCGCCCAGCCTTCCACTGCGCCGCCTTTACCGGTCAGCGACATGCCTTCCTGCAACAGTGGCGGCAGGCTGTCGTTGAACGGCACCTGATCATGTGAAAAATCGTTGATTACCTTGCCGCTCAGAGTGGTGACCCGGACGCTGACCGCTGCCTGCTGGTCCGGCAGCAGTTTGCCTTTCACGCTTTTCACCGCAAACCACTGCATGCCGAGATCTTTCTTCAGCGCTTTACGCTTCGCCACTTTCTTGTCCAGCTGCGCGTAACCTTTTTCAATCAGTGCGTTGAGTCCTTTGCCAATGGAGGCCTGCATAGTGGCGTAACGGCGCGCCATCTCTTCGCCATCAAGCAGCGAATCACCGCTTTGCAGCTGGGTGGTTAAGCCGGCAATCAGCTGATCCATACTGATGCTGAGGCCGATGTCTTTGACCATCTGCAGCTGCACTACCGCATTGCTGGCGATGAACTGACCCAGCGTGTAACCATCGCGTTCGGCATCGCTTTTCGGGGCAGAAAGTTTCGGCGCGGCGGCCGGTTGCTGCTTCGCTGCCTCCAGTTCCCGCGTCAGCTGCGCCAGATTTTGCGCCTGCTGCTGTTTTTCGCTATCCAGCGCGGCGAGTTGTTTTTCACGCTCGGCCTGCTGCGTCTGCAGCGCGGTGAGCTTCTTCTCGCTTTCCGTCTGCTGTGACTGTAACGCTTGCAGCTGTTTGTCGCTTTCCGTCTGCTGCGCGGCCAGTTTTTGGGCGCTCTCAGCCTGCTGCGCGCTGAGCTGCTGCTTGCTTTCAGCCTGTAATGCCGCCAGCTTTTTGTCGCTTTCCGCCTGCTGGGCGCTGAGCTGCTTTTTGCTCTCTGCCTGCAGTGCCGCCAGCGCCTTGTCGTTTTCTGCCTGTAAGGCCGCCAGCTTTTTGTCGCCTGCCGCCTGCTGGGCGCTGAGCTGCTTTTTGCTCTCTGCCTGCAGCGCCGCCAGCGCCTTGTCGTTTTCCGTTTTCAGCGTCTTCAGCGCGTCAGCGCTCTGGGTGGCCGCCGCGCGCGCGTCGCTGAGCTGTTTCGTCAGCTGGGCGCTGCCGGCACTTTGCTGCTGCTGGGCCTCTTTCAGCGCCTGCTGCAGCGTGGCGATGTTTTTCTCCTGCTGCTGCTTCTCCGTGCTAAGAGCCGCCAGCTTTTTGTCGCTTGCCGCCTGCTGGGCACTGAGCTGCTTTTTGCTCTCTGCCTGCAGCGCCACCAGCGCCTTGTCGTTTTCTGCTTTCAGCGCCTTCAGCGCGTCGGCGCTCTGGGTGGCCGCCGCGCGCGCGTCACTGAGCTGTTTCGTCAGCTGGGCGCTGCCGGCACTTTGCTGCTGCTGAGCCTCTTTCAGCGCCTGCTGCAGCGTGGCGATGTTTTTCTCCTGCTGCTGCTTCTCCGCGCTGAGCGCTGCCAGCTTTTTGTCGCTTGCCGCCTGCTGGGCGCTGAGCTGCTTTTTGCTCTCTGCCTGCAGCGCCGCCAGCGCCTTATCGTTTTCCGCTTTCAGCGCTTTAAGCGCGTCGACGCTCTGGGTGGCCGCTGCGCGCGCGTCGCTGAGCTGTTTCGTCAGCTGGGCGCTGCCGGCGCTTTGCTGCTGCTGTGCCTCTTTCAGCGCCTGCTGCAGCGTGGCGATGTTTTTCTCCTGCTGCTGCTTCTCCGCGCTGAGCGCCGCCAGTTTTTTGTCGCTGGCAGCCAGCTGCGCCTTTAACGCATCGTCCGCTTTCACCGCAGGTGCCGCAGAAAGCTTTTCCAGTTCCGCCACACGGGCGCGCAGACGCGTCAGTTCCGCATTGTGATCGGGCGCTGTTGCGGCTTTTTTCTCTGCCTTGCTGACGGTTTTCGCCGCCGGTTTAGCGGCCGGTTTTGCAGGTGGCTGTGGTTTTGCTGCCGGTGCCGGCGGCAGGGTGCGCGCTGCTTCGCTGAACGCGCGCAGCATGTCATCATCAGCCGCTGACGCGGCCTGTCCGGGTAGCAGTAAGGCCGCGCTAATCAGCACCGCCAGCAGATGACGCTGTGTCATCAAAACCTCCAGTCGCGGCTCCTTGCCGCTAAGAAAACAAAAGGCCTCATCTCAATATGTTAATTGAGATGAAGCCATCCACCGCGCGAGGTTGTCGCGCTGTTAAAAAAGGGGTCGGCTTACGCCGTTATTGTTAACCGGCCTGGCGAATAATCAGCTGTGACAGACGGGTTTTAATGCGGAAGCACAGTTCACGGATCTGGAACTGATAGCGCGGCATGACTAAATCGTTAATATCCGCGCCGATCGAATCTTTAATCTGCAGATATTTGTTGGTCTGCGCGCCAATTTTCTGGAATTCCGCCTGGTAGCTGTCGTAAGACGCCTGGCTGTAGAGGCGCATCGCATCCAGCTCTTTACGGCACTGCTGAATGTTGCTGGCGCGATCGTCAGCGAACGAGGCAGCGGCCGGCTGGGCTGGCGCTTCGGTTACAAACGGCTGGCCGTCAGGCCGTGCAGCGGATTCAGCCATCGGCTGAGCGTCGGCGGCGGGCGGCGTTACCAGGCTATGAACAGGCTGTTGTTTCGCGCAGCCGGCCAGTGCCAGCAGGCTTGCCACCGCGATACCAGTCATTTTTTTCATTATTGTCACCAGGAGTTATTAAGGATGCTTGAAGCAAAAAATTATACGGCCATGGCCGAAAAGTTTCCTTGCCAGAGACGCATTCCTGGCATTTCGCTCGCGACCGCTTCGTTTTCGGCTACTAACTTACTTAATCTGCGGTAAAATTTCGAGAGTCGAATTATCCCTACGTGAAATTAGTTCTCTACCAGACCGGTCGCATTCCGCTAAAGCGACCCGCGCGCTGAAAACTTAAGCGGATGGTAAAACGTCAGCAATTTTTATGCGGCGCGGCTATAATCGCGCCACACACGATCTATTCGACTTGATTGATCCAACCGCGGACCCCTCTTTTTTATGCTGAGTTATCGCCACAGTTTTCATGCCGGCAACCACGCCGACGTGCTGAAACACACCGTTGAAAGCCTGATCCTCACCGCCCTGATGGAGAAGGAGAAACCTTTCCTCTATCTGGACACCCACGCCGGTGCCGGACGTTACCAGCTGAGCGGTGAGCACGCCGAACGTACCGGCGAATATCTGGAAGGCATTGCGCGTATCTGGCAACAGCCGGACGCACCGGCGCTGCTGAAGCCCTATCTGGCGGCGATTCGCAACCTCAACCCAACCGGCACGCTGCGCTATTACCCTGGCTCGCCGCTGATCGCCCGCCATCTGCTGCGCGACGAGGACAAGCTGCAGCTCACCGAACTGCATCCGACCGATTACCCGCTGCTGCGCAGTGAGTTCAGTAAAGATGCGCGCGCCCGCGTTGAACGCGCGGATGGTTATCAGCAGCTGAAGGCCAAACTGCCGCCACCGACCCGTCGCGGCCTGATCCTTATCGACCCGCCGTACGAAATGAAAAGCGATTATCAGGATGTGGTGAAAGGCATTCAGGAAGGTCACAAACGTTTCGCCACCGGCGTCTATGCGCTGTGGTATCCGGTGGTGTTGCGTCAGCAGATCAAGCACATGCTGAAGGATCTGGAAGCCACCGGCATTCGCAATATTCTGCAGATCGAGCTGGCAGTGCGTCCGGACAGCGATCAGCGCGGCATGACCGCGTCCGGGATGATTGTCATCAACCCGCCGTGGAAGCTGAAAGCGCAGATGGAAGAGCTGCTGCCGTGGCTGCACCAGAAACTGGTGCCCGCCGGCACCGGTCACTACAGCGTGACGCAAATCGTGCCGGAATAAGCGCTAAACCTCAAATATCGCAAAATCATGCGCCAGTTCGGTGGCCGGAAACACCGACTGGCACTCTGCCAGTAGCCTTTCCCGATCCTGTGACAAATAGCGCGAGCTAAAGTGCGTAGCGATCATGCGTTTTGCGCCAGCGCGCTGTGCCACGCTGGCCGCCTGCACCGTAGTGGAGTGGCCGCGCCCGTTGGCTTTTTCCGCCATCGCCGCTTCCAGCGTGGTTTCATGCACCATCACATCGGCGTTCGCCGCCAGCTGCAACGCCACCTCGGTAGGGCCGGTATCGCCGAAGATCGCCAGCACTTTGCCTTTGGTGGCCGGGCCAAGATAGTCGGCGCCGTTGATCTCGCGGCCATCTTCCACCGTGATGCGTTTGCCCTGCTTCAGATCCTGATACCACGGGCCGCGCGGCACGCCTTCCGCCTTCAGGCGCGGTGCGTCAAGGAAGCCCGGCTTATCATGCTGTTCGATGCGGTAGCCATAGCACTCAACCACGTGATTCAGCGCATAAGCAGTGACGCGAAACTCACCGTTATCCAGCACCGGACCGGCTTCGATCTCAACAATCTCCAGCGGATAGCCGGTATAAGAGCCACTCAGGCTGAGCGCGGTCTCGACAAACTGGCGCAATCCTTTCGGACCGTACAGCGTCATCGGCTCGGTCAGGCCCGCCATCGAACGGCTGGTGAGCAGCCCTGGCAGGCCAAAGATGTGATCGCCATGCAAATGGGTAATAAAGATTTTTTCCAGCTTGCCGGGCTTAAGCGCCGATCGCATAAACTGATGCTGCGTCGCTTCGCCACAGTCGAACAGCCAGGTCTCGCCGCGTTTCGACAGCGTCAGCGCAATGGCGGTGACGTTGCGCTGCAGGCTGGGCGCGCCCGCGCCGGTACCAAGAAATGTCAGGTGCATGATAAGTTCCTTTGAGCCAACCCCTTGCCGGCATTCAACCCTATTACATACATAGGTGCAAACTTTGCGCCGGTAACTGAAGCGGCGTTACACTCTATGCCAGTTTTCCTCCAACAGATGGACACAACGGATGACCAGACATTTTGATTACCTCGCCATTGGCGGCGGCAGCGGCGGTATCGCCTCCATTAACCGTGCGGCGATGTATGGCCAGAAGTGCGCGCTGATCGAAGCGAAAGAGCTGGGCGGCACCTGCGTCAACGTCGGCTGTGTACCGAAGAAAGTGATGTGGCATGCGGCGCAAATCGCCGAAGCAATTCACCTGTACGGTCCGGATTACGGCTTTGATACCACCGTTAATCGCTTTGACTGGTCAACGCTGGTGAAAAACCGCAGCGCCTACATCGACCGTATCCACACCTCGTACGACAATGTGCTGGGTAAAAACCAGGTAGAAGTGATCAAAGGGTTCGCGCGCTTTGTCGATGCCCACACGGTGGAAGTGAACGGCGAGACCATTACCGCCGACCATATCCTGATCGCCACTGGCGGTCGTCCCAGCCATCCACAGGTGCCGGGCGCAGAGTACGGCATCGATTCCGACGGCTTCTTTGAACTGGAGGCGCTGCCAAAACGCGTTGCGGTGGTAGGCGCAGGCTATATTGCGGTAGAGCTGGCCGGCGTGGTGAATGCGCTGGGCGCAGAAACTCACCTGTTTGTGCGTCAGCATGCGCCGCTGCGCAGCTTCGACCCGCTGATTGTTGAGACACTGGTAGAAGTGATGCAGGCGGAAGGTCCGACGCTGCACACCGAATCGATCCCGAAAGCGGTGATCAGGAATGCTGACGGCAGCCTGACGCTGCAGCTGGAAAACGGCCAGCAGCAGACGGTGGATTGCCTGGTATGGGCAATTGGCCGCGAGCCCGCTACCGATAATCTCAACCTGGCGGTGACCGGTGTGGCGCTGAATGACAAAGGCTACATTCAGGTCGACAAGTTCCAGAACACTAACGTCAAAGGCATCTATGCGGTAGGTGATAACACCGGTGCGGTCGAGCTGACGCCGGTGGCCGTGGCGGCAGGCCGTCGCCTGTCCGAACGCCTGTTTAATAACAAGCCGGACGAGCATCTCGACTACAGCAACGTTCCCACCGTGGTGTTCAGCCATCCGCCGATTGGCACCGTCGGTCTGACCGAACCGCAGGCGCGTGAGCAGTATGGCGACGACCAGGTAAAAGTGTACAAATCGTCGTTCACCGCCATGTATACCGCCGTGACCCAGCACCGCCAGCCGTGCCGCATGAAGCTGGTATGCGTGGGGCCGGAAGAGAAGATTGTGGGTATTCACGGTATCGGCAACGGCATGGATGAGATGCTGCAGGGCTTTGCGGTAGCGCTGAAGATGGGTGCCACCAAAAAAGACTTCGACAACACCGTGGCGATTCACCCGACGGCGGCGGAAGAGTTCGTCACCATGCGCTAACACCGCTTCAGCGCCATCATCGCAGCCCCCGCCTGGGGGCTTTTTTGTTTGCTGACTACTCAACAGCGCGCATACCCGCTATGATTTTTGCTTTGCTGGCCCGGCGGCCAGCGTTTTGCGGTTAGGGGACGACGTCAGCACGTGAATATCATCAGCATAATTATGGAGTCGGGCAAAGCCGCGGTCGACGTCGCGCTTTACACCCTGATTCCCATCATGGTGGTGATGCTATTCATCATGAAATACCTCGAAGTGAAAGGCGTGCTGGATTTTGTCGTACGCCACGCCACGCCGTTACTGAAGCCGCTGGGGATTACCGGCCTGGCGCTGTTCGCACTCATCCAGTTAAATTTTGTCAGCTTTGCCGCACCGCTCGCCGCGCTGGCGATCATGGAGAAGCGCGGCACGTCAGACCGCCACATGGCAGCCACGCTGGCGATGCTGTTTGCGATGGGCCAGGCCAACGCCTTTTATCCGCTGATTCCTGACGGGCTCAACTGGAGCGCCGCGCTGCTGTTCTCCATCAGCGGCGGCGTGCTGGCGGCCGCCTCAACCTATCATTTTTTTGCCCGCAAACTTTCCGATGTCGCGCTGCGCGATGAAGACCAGGGCGTGGAGAACAGCGACACGAAGCCGGGGCTGATCGCCATCATCAACACCTCGGGTGCCGACGCCATTCGCCTCGCGCTCGGTTCGCTGCCGATGCTGATCCTTTCCTTGTCGGTGGTGGGCATCCTGAAGAGTGCCGGCGCCATTGAGCTGCTGACGCAGCTGCTGGCACCGCTGTTAAACAAACTGCATATCGCCGAGGTATATGTGCTGCCCGCGCTGACCAAATGCCTGGCCGGCGGCACCGCCTATTACGGCGTGGTTGCCGGTCTGGTCGAACAGGGGCAGTACAGTGCGCACAACATCAACGCCTCCGCAGGCCTGCTGATTCAGACCTTCGACCTGCCCGGCATCGGCATTTTCCTCGGTCTCTCCAGCCGTTTTCCGCGCCTGTTCCGCTTCGCCGTGCCCGGCATTTTGCTCGGCATTGCGCTGCGCGCCACGGCGCACAGCCTGCTGTTCTGATGCGCAACGCTTAATATCGACGTGATTCAGGCCGCTTTGAAAGCGGCCATCCCGACTCACGTAGCGAAAAATGACAATATTACATCCAGAGCAGCTCAGGCTTATTGAAGGTAACAAATTTCTCGGTAAAGAACCGACACTCATCAATAGCCAGATTAATTTTCATGGTAAGAACAATATTCTGATATGTGAGGAGGGCGTAGTCCTGCAGGATTCCGTACTGGATTTTCGGGCGGATAATTCAATCATTTATTTGAGCCAAAGTGCGATACCCTATATCGTTAAAATAATTGCATTCTCAAATTCGGTCTGCTTCATCGGCAGACATAATTACTTCAATGAAAAGTTAACGCTGATTCTCTCAGAAGAAAAAAATATCATCATTGGCAATCATTGTTGTCTCTCCTTTGGTATCTGGATGCGAACCGCCGATCCTCATCTGATATATAACATTGCGGATAATCAGCGCATCAATCATTCCCGTAGCATTTATATCGGCGATCACGTTTGGATCGGACAAAACGCGATGATTTTAAAAGGTTCATCTATCCACTCCGGCAGCGTAATAGGTGCCATGAGTCTGGTGGCGGGGAAAACGATACACTCCAATAGCTGCTGGGGCGGGAACCCAGTGAGAATGCTTAAAGAGAATATTGCCTGGTCCGGAGAAAGCGTTCATCACTGGACAGAACCGACAACGCGTGCCTGGAACATGTGCGATACCGAACCAATGCAGTTTAACCATGACGAACATGCATTAAATATTGCGGTGATTGAAAAGGGGTTTAAAGATGCCCGCAATGTTGTTGATAAATGCCAATATCTGTTGAAGCATATCGTTAAAAACGAAAATAAAAATCGTTTTTATGGTTAAGGTAAATAAAAGAGCCAACGATGTCAGCCAGTCCGTGTTAACCAGCCGCAGACCGCCATTAATAACGGTCTGCGCAACCAGGTGACACGGCAAAGTTACGCATCCGCGCCAAACGCCAGCGCTTTCTGCGCGCGCAGCTCTGCCAGCCGGGCTTCCAGCGCGGCTTCGATGTGCTGATAGGCCGTGCTGCCGAGCGCCAGCCGCAGCGGCATCGTTTCCTGATCCAGCGTCGCCAGCGTGGCCGCCACGCATTTTCCGGCATCACCCAATATAGCAAAGTCACCCGCTTCAATCGCCCGACGGAACTGACCGGATGCGTTGTCACGATAGGCGTCGAGCGGCGCGGCGATATCCAGCCCGCTGGCGAAGTTGGTGACGGTCGGGCCCGGCTCCACCAGCAGCAGCTCGATGCCAAAGCTGGCGACTTCCTGGCGCACCGCTTCGACAAAACCTTCAATGCCCCATTTGCTGGCGTGATACAGGCTGAAATTGGGATACGCCACCTGACCGCCCTCGGACGAGATCTGCGCAATGCGGCCACCGCCCTGCTGGCGCAAATGCGGGATGACAGCGCGAATCAGCTGGATCGATCCGGTGAGATTGGTGGCGATCTGGCGTGCAATCTGCGCGTCGCTGAGCTCTTCCGCCGCGCCAAACAGACCGTAAGCGGCGTTGCTTACCACCACATCAATACGTCCGACGCGGGCAAAGGCGGTGGCGATGGCCGGTGCGATACTGGTCGTTTCGGCCAGATCCAGCCGCATCACCAGTAGCCGATCGCCATATTGCTGCTGCAAATTGGCCAGCGCCTGCTCGCGGCGCACCGTTGCCACCACGCGATCGCCACGCTCAAGTAAACGTTCACTCATCAGTCGGCCCAGTCCGCTGCTGGCACCGGTAATTAACCAGGTTTTCATTTTGCGCTCCTCATGTTGAAAACCTGATGATAGATCGCTTTACTGGTGGTCATAATCTCCCCAATTGCACATGACCTGGTGAGGAAATACCACCAATGAAACGCCCTTCCTGGCACGAACTGCAGGCGATCAAAACGCTGGGCGAGCAGCGCAGCTTCCGGCGCGCTGCCGAGCTGCTTGGCCTGAAGCGATCTTCGCTCAGCCACCTGGTGAAAACGCTGGAGCACAACCTCGGCGTGCAGCTGTTTCAGCGCACCACACGCAGCGTGTCGCTGACCGACGCCGGTGAGCAGCTATTACAGCGTCTCGCGCCGCTGCTCAATCAGATGGATGAGGTGCTGCACGACGTCAGCCTGAGCCGCCAGCAGCAGTACGGTACGCTGCGCATCAGCGCCAGCGATGTGGTGATTGGCCTGCTGCTGGATCAGGTGGTGCCCGAGTTCAGCGCGCGCTATCCCGGTATTCAGCTTGATTTCGCCGCCCAGGGCGCGCTGGTGGATATCACCGCCGCCGGGTTTGATGCCGGTATCCGGCTGATTGAAGATGTGCCGCAGGATATGGTGGCTATTGCGCTCGGCGGCCCGCTGACATTCGTTACCGTAGCCTCGCCCGACTATCTGGCGGCGCACGCGCCGGTGCGTCAGCCGCAGGATTTACTGCAGCAGCAGTGTATTCGTCATCGCCTGCCCGGGGGCAAACGCTATCGCTGGGAGTATCAGAGTGCGGAAGAAAGTCTGGAGATTGACGTGCCGGGTACGCTGACGTTAGACAATAACGCGCTGATGGCGCGCGCGGCCATCAACGGTTCAGGCATTGCGTTCGTGCCTTCGCTGTACGTTAGCGAGGCACTGCAGCAGGGAAAATTAGTGGAGCTGCTGGCCGACTGGCGCATTCAGTCGGCGGGAATCGCGCTGTGGTTCCCGCCGAACCGGCATCAGTCGATGGCGCTGCGGCTGTTTATCGACGCATTGAAAACCCGCCTGCCGCATCACCGCTGAATCAGCCCTGACGCTGCGGCGCTTTGTGCACCATGGTGTAGGCGTAGTCGACGCCCATGCCGTAGGCACCGCTGTGCTCACGCACCAGATCCATCACTGCATCGTAGGTCTCTTTGCGTGACCAGTCGCGCTGGTACTCCAGCAGTACCTGCTGCCAGGTCACCGGCACCGCACCCGCCTGCACCATGCGCTGCACGGAACGTTCGTGCGCATCAACACTGGTGCCGCCGGAGGTATCGGTCACCACATACACTTCGTAACCGGCTTTCAGCGCCATCAGAGCCGGGAAAGTCAGGCACACTTCGGTCCACAGCGCCGAGATGATCAGTTTTTTGCGGCCGGTTTTCTCTACCGCCTCGACAAATTTCGCGTCTTCCCAGGAGTTCATGGAGGTACGCTCAATCGGCTTCGATTCCGGGTGCACCGCCAGCAGTTCTGGCCAGATGTAGCCGCTGAAGCTTTCCGTTTCTACCGAGGTGTAAATCACCGGCACGTCGAAAATTTTCCCCGCTTTCGCCAGGGCGACGGTGTTATTTTTGAGCTGCTGGCGGTCAACATTGGCGACACCAAACGCCATCTGTGGCTGGTGGTCGATGAAGATCAGGGTTGAGTTCTGTGGGTCAAGCAGGTCGAGTTTAGACATGATAGTTTCCTCTAAAGTGGTTTTAAATTTGTGTGTTGTGCTGCTGGAATAAACTTTAGAGAAAGCGCGGACAAAGAGATAACGCAAAGAATTTTACAACTTGTTCAAAGCGTTTTTAGAAGCTTGATTTAAATAGATTAATTGTCCAAAGCGCAGCGTTTTTGCTGGTAAAACAGCGGCTCACCGGCGTTGATTCTGCGCCTGCGACGGGCGTAATCTGTGGCGACAAAATCATAAAAAACACCATCGCAAAATGATCGTACGTCCTCATCAACACTGGTTTCTCCGGTTGTTTGACTGGCACGGCTCAGTGCTGTCTCGCATTGCGTTCCGCCTGTCGCTTAACCTGCTGATGTCAGTGATCGCCATTCTGGGTTATCCCTGGTATTCCACGCTCGGCATTCACCTGACCACCGCACCGTTCAGCCTGATTGGCGTGTCGATCGCCATCTTTCTTGGCTTTCGCAATAACGCCAGCTACGCGCGCTTTATCGAGGCGCGCACGCTGTGGGGCAATATGCACATCACTCAGCGCTCGCTGCTGCGCCAGGTGAAAACGCTGCGCGGACTGCGTGCGGAACAGGTGCAGGAGTTTATCGGGCTGCAGCTGGCGTTTAGCTGGAGCCTGAAACACCGGCTGCGTAAAACCGATGCCCAGGCCGATCTGCAGCGGCTGTTGCCGCCCGCGTGGCACGCCGCGGTGCTCGGCCATCCGATGCCGACCTCGCAAATCATGTTATGCATGGGCGAATGGCTGGCGCAGCGGCGTGATGAGGGATTAGTGACGGATATCGTCTGGCAGAGTATTGATGACAACCTCAACCATCTGTCGGCGTATCTGGGTGGCTGCGACCGGCTGGCCAGCACACCGATTCCCTTCGCCTACAGCCTGATTCTGCACCGCACGGTGTATCTGTTCTGCACCCTGCTGCCGTTCGCGCTGGTGGCGGATTTGCACCTGATGACGCCGCTGGTGTCGGTGTTTATTTCGTACACATTTTTGTCGCTGGAGTCGCTGGCGGAGGAGCTGGAAGATCCGTTCGGCACCGCGCCCAATCACCTGCCGCTGGACGCGCTGTGCGTGAATATCGAACGCAATCTGAAAGCGATGAACAACGATTTCCCGCTGCCGGCAGCGAGCCAGCCGGACCGGTATTTTAATCTGACGTGACGGCACGAGCTGATTCAATCGCCATGCTCGCTGAGCGCACCGCATCGTAGCGGCGCGATTTATCGCGCTAATCCGACCGCTGCGCCGCTGTTTTTTGCGCAATAAATTGCGCCGCTACGGTTCGTGCGGCATTTTATTTCTGCACCATCATCCTGCACACATTGTAGCGGCGCGATTTATCGCGCTAATCCGACTGCTGCGCCGCTGTTTTTTGCGCAATAAATTGCGCCGCTACGGTTTGTGCGGAGGGTTATTGCAGCGCCGTTGCAAGCACTCCTGGATTGATGCGCCAGTAAAGAAGTTAACCCAGCTTATCCAGCCAGCGGACATACGCCTGGTCCCACAGCGCGGCGGGGGTGCCGGCTTTACCGAGGCCAAAGCCGTGGCCGCCGCTGCTCAGTTCGATTAGCTCAACCGGCACGCGCATACGGCGGCAGGCGTCGCGCATCAGCTCGGTGTTGTGGGGGTTGGAGGTATGATCGTCCTCCGCCTGCGCCAGGAAGGTTGGCGGGTAGGCGCGGGTAACGTAATTTTGCACTGACCAGTTGGCTTCCTGGGTCGGCGTGGCGTCATTGCCCACGATCATCTGATGAGTACGGGTGTGCTGATATGGCGCTTCAAGGGTGATAACCGGGTAAATCAGCCCGACGCTGTCTGCGGATGGCCGGATGTCGTCCAGCGAATCCTGCGGTGAATAGGTGACGAAGTCAGGCCGCGCTGCCGCCATGCCGAGCAGATGGCCGCCGGCCGAAAAGCCCAGCAGGTGCACCTTGTTTTCCATCGCGCGCACCATGCGAATCGCGCGCTGCGCATCCTGCAGCGGCGCCATTCTGCCGGCCTGCCACTTTTCACCCGGCAGTCGGTAGCTCAGCACGTAGGCGGTATACCCGTTGGCATTAAGCCAGCGCGCGACCGGCCAGGCTTCGCGCCCCATGCCGATAAAACGGTAGCCGCCACCAGCCGCAACGATCACCGCTTCACCGTTGGGATTCTCCGGACGAAAGCGCTGAATGGCGGGAGAAACGATATTGGTCCACGAACCGTTAGCGCTGACTTTCAGCAGGCCAGACGGACCGCCGCCACCCGGTGGGTCGTCCGGCCAGAGCGGAATAATATCATCCCGGGCAAACAGTTTGCCCGCCGTCATGGAGAGTACGGTTGCTCCGCTAGCCAACAGAAAACGACGCCGTGTAATCATCTTGCCCAGTAGCCGGTATGGAAAATGCGCCAGCCCGGAGGCGGCGTCTCATTATGTGATGCAGGTCCTGTTTCAATCTGGCGATAATGTACGCATTTCGTACAAAAAAGCCATAAAAAAACGCGCCAGAAAAGGCGCGTATTCACGAAGAGAAGGGAAAATTAATCCTGCTGCTGGAATTGAGTCATCACCGTCTGCTCGCACTGCTGCTGATCGTGACGCAGCTTCGCCCGCTCTTCTTCGCCCAGCTCCAGCCAGCCGTTGACCACTTCCTGGGCGGTTTCCTCGTTGAAGGAGGGCTTGTTCATGGCCGACGGTGACTGGCTGGCCGCCAGCTGTGACTTCATTTTCTCAGTGTAGCTCTGCATGTCACCGGTTTTCTGCTCCCCGCTAACAATGTGGCACAGCTGGCTGGCGTAGATATTCTCCTGCGCGTCGGCATCCGTATCATCCGCCAGCGCGCTGGCAGACAGCGACAGCCCTACCAGGGCGATAAGCAATGCTTTCATAATAAGCTCCCGTTATTTCCAGAAAATCACGTTTCGTCTTGCTGCGCGCGTGCCGCCTGCCGGGCAGCACGCCAGTTCAGTAGCGGCGTCACCGTGATGCCGTGCAGCACAATGCTGCACACCACCAGCGTCAGCGCCATATCCATCATCTGCTCCGCCTGCGGGCCCTGCAGGCCGTGCACCCAGGCATAAGCAATATAATTGATACTACCGATGCCGCGAATCCCCAGCCAGCCAATCAGCATCCGCCGCATAAACGGCATTTCGCAGCGCCAGGTGGTCAGCCATACCGCCAGCGGCCGCACTACCACAAACAGCAGCAGCGCCAGGCCGATGCCGGTGAGATTCCAGTGATGCGCCAGCGTAATGCCCAGCACCACCATCATCGCTGCCGCCAGCAGGCGTTCGATAGTATCACCAAACGACAGCGCATCGCCGACCACCAGGCCGACCGATTTTACCGGGCTGCCGCCCCCCTGCTTCAGGCGCTGGTTAGGATTGACCAGCACCTCTGCCGGCAGGTAGCGCTTCTCTTCCGGTAAATCTTCCAGTGGAAAGCGTTTAGTCACGCGCAGCTCGGCGCGGCGTAAGCCAACGCCTGCCGCAAAAGTGGCAAGGAAGCCAGACGCATCCACCGACTGCGCCGCCGCGTAGCTCAGGGCGATCAGCGCCAGCGCGAGGAAATCATTGGGCGCCACGTCGTGATGCGCGCTGCGCAGATGGGTCGCCAGCTGGCCGATCAGCCGTCCGAGCAGATAACCAATTGCCAGGCCGCCGCCAATCGCCCACACCACATCGCGCACTGCCCAGCCGCCCAGCAGCTCCAGACTGAAGGCGCCCGGATGCATCAGCAGCAGCGCCAGCATCAGCAGCGGCAGCGCCGAACCATCGTTCATGCCGGCCTCGCTGGAGAGCGCCACGCGCAGCGCATCGTCATCGCGCGCATCGTTAACGGAGATCAGGCTGGCAAGCACCGGGTCGGTCGGGGCAACAATGGCACCAAACGCCAGCGACAGCGGCCAGCCAAAGCCGGTAATCCAGTGAATCAGGCAGGCCATGCCGCCGACGGTCAGCAGCATCGCCGGGAATGCCAGCCGCAGCCCGACGCGCCACGCGTGCGCGCTCATCGGCAGACGCAGCTTGAGCCCGGTGATAAACAGCGAGGCGGCCATGGTGATTTCGGTGATATGGGCGGCGAGCTCGGCGTGGCCGATAATGTCGATTTGCAGCAGATTAAGCATCCACGGGCCGCACAGAATGCCCGCGAACAGGTAGAGACCAAAAGACGTCACCGGCCCCCGGTGAATCCAGCCGGAAGCCAGTGACATCAAAAGTAGCAGACCGCCAGTAAGGGCGGTCCAGGCCAGGAAGTTCATAACGCTCCGTTTTTAAATAACATTCTCCTTTAAGCCTGGCACAGGATCGTGAATTAGTTTTGCAGATGGCGACTGGCGAGGCGAATCAGCAGCGCAAGCACAGCGGCAGCCGTCGCAAGGCTGACCACGCCATTCCAGCCGAAATGGGCCAGCGCCAGGCTGCCGAGCGCCGCGCCGGTCGCCATACCGATAAACACCACGGTGAACATCAGCGCATTGAGGCGGCTGCGCGCTTCCGGCGCCAGGCTGTAGACCAGCGTCTGATGCGCCACCAGCGTGGCCTGCACGCCAAGGTCAAAGCCGATGGTGCTGAGGATAATCAGGCCAAGCTGCGCCGGCACCGGCAGTACCGGCAGCAGGAACATCAGGGCAAACGACACCATCACCAGCGTGGCGCCATACTGGGTGACACGCGCCGGGCCGATGCGGTCGGCAAAACTGCCCGCCAGTGGCGCGGCCAGCGCACCGGCGGCACCGGCCAGACCGAAGGCCCCTGCCACGGCGCTGTCGAGATGGAAGCGATCGCTCAGCATCAGCGCCAGGGTAGACCAGAAAGCGCTAAAACTTACCGACAGCAGGCCCTGCGCCAGCGCCGCACGGCGCAGCGTCTGGTGATGCTGCCACAGATGCGCCAGCGACAGCAGCAGACGCGGATAGCTCACTGTGGTGCCCGGCGTAAAGCGTGGTAGCGCGCGCCACAGCGCCAGACTGCTCAGCAGCACCGCCGCCGCCGCCATCATGTACATGGTGCGCCAGCCCAGATACTCCGCCACCACGCCGCTCACCACGCGCGACAGCAGAATGCCGACCAGCAGCCCGGTCATCACCGTGCCGACGGTTTTGCCACGGCTGCGCTCCGGTGCCAGCGCCGCCGACGCCGGCACAATGTCCTGCGCCACGGTAGCGGTTAATCCGGTAACAAAGCTGGCGATCAGCAACGCATTGATACCGCCGGAAAAGCCGCACAGCAGCAGCGCAGCGACCAGCAGCAAGCCTTTAACCAGAATGATGGTGCGGCGATCGTGGCGGTCACCGAGCGGGGCCAGCAGCAGAATCCCCAGCGCGTAACCGGCCTGGGTCAGCATCGGTACCATACCAACGCTGCCGATGCCCACGTTGAACTGCTTACTGATGATATCCAGCATCGGCTGGCTGTAGTAAATCGATGCCACGCTGAGACCGGCACCGGCCGCCAGCGTAAACACCAGCGGCGCCGGCAGCTTTTCAGCAGGCATGGCAGAAGATTGAGACATGGCAGACATAGTGGTTTTCCCCCGGGATAATGCGCTTATTAAAGCGCGTTGCGGCCATACGCGGTAGACTGCTATGACACAGAACTGTTATGCAGGTTACGTATGAGCACATTCACCAGCGTTGACCGCATCGAACTGATGCAGACGTTTATCCGCATTGTTGAAAGCGGCTCGCTATCGGCGGCCGCGGCGCAGCTCGGCACCACCCAGCCCACCGTGAGTCGCCGTCTGCAGGCGCTGGAGCAGCGGCTCGGCCTGAAACTGATTTTACGCACCACCCATGCGCTGAAACTCACCGACGACGGAGAGCGCTGCTATGCCCAGGCGCGGCAGCTGGTGGCGACCTGGCACGCGCTGGAAGATGAGTTAACCGGCGCGAATGACGACCCGATCGGCACCCTGCGCGTGCGTGCGCCGCATGCATTTGGTCAGGATCAGTTGATTGCACCGCTGATGGATTATCTGCAGCGCTATCCGCGCCTGGCAGTGGAGTGGATGCTCAACGACCGCACGCCGGACTTTGTCAGTGAAAACGTTGACTGCGCCATTCAGGTCGGCGCGCCCACCGATCCGTCGGTGGTGGCGGTGCTGCTGGCGGAAGTGCCGCGCTTTGTCGTTGCGGCACCGGCGCTGCTGGCGGCTCATGCGCCGGTGAAAGAGGTTACCCAGCTGACGCAGCTGCCGTGGCTGGCGCTGACCAGTTTTTATCGTAATGAAATTGCGCTGCAGCGTCTCAGCGACGGCCAGCCGATCAACCTGGCGATTGCCCCGCGCCTCGCCAGCGATAGCCTGTACGCGGTACGCAAAGCCGCGCTGGCGGGCATGGGCGCCGCGATTGTGTCGTCATGGGTGGTGCAGGAGGATTTAGCCAGCGGCGCGCTGGTGCAGCTGGTGCCCGACTGGCAGGCGCCGCCGCTGCCGGTGTGGCTGACCTACCCGTGGGCCAGTTATTATCCGGCCCGCCTGCAGCATTTTTTCGCGATGATCAGGGACGTGATGCCGCAGCTGACCGGCACGCAGCCGGTGCGGTAATGGGCCAGGTCGCCATGAATGGCGACCCTACGGGACATTGCGGGTTTTTACAGGGTGCGCATTCATGCGCACCTGGTGCAATGGGTCAGATCGTGCGTGAAGGTCACGATTTCTTTTCAACCTTCGACATATTATCCAGCCAGCCCATCACAAAGGCCGACAGCACGAAGGTCAGGTGGATGATCACGTACCACATCAGCTTTTCGTTGGCGACGTTACGCGCGTCCATAAAAATACGCAGCAGGTGAATCGATGAGATCGCCACAATCGAAGCTGCCACTTTGTTTTTCAGCGAGCCGGAATCCATCTTGCCGAGCCAGCTTAGCTTCTCTTTGCTTTCATCAATATCCAGCTTGGAGACAAAGTTCTCATAGCCGGACAGCATCACCATGACCAGCAGGCCACCGACCAGCGTCATGTCCACCAGCGACAGCAGCAGCAGAATCAGATCGTTTTCCGCGATGCTGAGAATGTTGGGCAGCAGGTGAAAAATTTCCTGAAAAAATTTAACCGTCAGCGCCAGCAGCCCCAGCGAAAGTCCAATGTAAACCGGTGCCAGCAGCCAGCGCGATGCATACATCAGGTTTTCGGTAAAACGTTCCATAAGTTCCCATTTATCAACAGACAAGCCATCGAGTATAACCGAACTTATGTGAAGTTATTTCAGTGCTTCTTCAGAAATTTCAGGCGCGACTGGCAGCGGCAGCGACAGGCGAAACACCGCCCCGCCCTGCGGCCGGTTTTCCGCCCAGATGCGTCCGCGATGCGACTCAATAATGGTTTTGCTGATAGCCAGCCCCAGCCCGACGCCCGGCACGGCCGACTCCTTGTCGCCGCGGGCAAACTTGTCAAAAATGCGCGTCAGATTCTCCGGCGCAATACCCGGTCCGTTATCCCAGACAGCGATCTCCAGCCGCGCTTTATCGCGCCAGGCGCGAATGCCGTGCTGCGCGGCATTGCCGGCATACTTCAGGCTGTTTTCGATCAGGTTAGTAAATACCCGCTCCAGCATTGCGCTGTCGCCTTTGATCAGCACCAGCTCCGGCGGCAAATCCAGCGTAAAGTCGTGCCCTTTCAGCGACGGTCCCATGCTGCTTAGCGCGCCGCCAATCACCTCGTCCAGCGCCACCCACTCTTCGCGCAGGTTGAGCCCGCCGGATTGAATGCGCGCCATATCCAGCATGTTACTCACCAGCCGGATGGTGCTCAGCGTCTGTTCGCGGATCTGATTGGCCTGGCCAACGTATTTCGACTGCTCGCTGGCGAGGTCCAGCATCAGCATCTCAGCCTGGCCAAACAACACCGTCAGCGGCGTGCGCAGATCGTGGGACAGCGCCGATAGCAGCGCATTACGCAACTGCTCACGCTCGGCGGCCAGCCGTGACGCGGCTTCGCTGTGCGACAGCGCCATGCGTTCCAGCGCGTTGGCAATCAGCACCGTAAAGGTCTCCACCAGCCGCTGCTGTTCGGGAATCATCAGCTGGCGCAGGTTGTCCGGCTCAACCACCAGCAGGCCGCGGCAGTGCGCCCCGCTTTTCAGCGGCAGAATCTGGTACGGCACCGCCGGTAACGTATCGGTGCCGGCACCGGCTGGTTGCCCTTTGCTGTAGCTCCATTTGGCGATGCCGAGGTCGGGCGGCGTCCCGATGGTGCTTTCACCCGCCGACTGCAGCTCACCCTGTTCGTCGGGCAGCAGCAGCTGGCTGCGCGCCTGCAGCGTCACCTCAATAACGCGCTGGCTGGTGGCGGCGATATCCTGCGGCGTCAGCGCGCTGCCGAGCGATTTCGCCATCTCATACAGATGACGCGCGCGCTGTTCACGGTAGCGCGCCACCCGCGCCTGATAGCGCACGCCGGCGGTGAGATTGCCGACAATCACCCCGACTGCCAGCATCACCGCAAAGGTCACCAGATATTGCAGATCCGATACCGCCACCGTGCCGGTAGGAGCCACAAACACCAGGTCGAAGGCCAGAATATTGATTACCGTGGCGAATACCGACGGCCAACGGCCAAAGCGCAGCGCCACCAGCACCACCGCCAGCAGATAGATCATCACCGCGTTGGCGGTATCAAACTCCACCAGCCACCAGCGGCCGATCAGCGTCACCAGCACGCACAGCGCGATCGCCATCAGGCAACCGCGCAGGTGCAGCCGCCATTTCTCGCCGCTGGCACGCTGGCCGCTCAGGGCCGCTGGCACATCGCGCACCGGCTCATCGAGCGCCACTACCAGCAGGTCGAGCTCCGGCCCCAGCTCGCCGAGACGCTGGGCAAAGCTGTCGCGTCGCCAGCGCCGCTGCGGCTGCCGGCCGGTAACAATTTTGCCGAGATTGTGCTCGCGCGCATAGCGCAGCACTGCGCGCGCCTCGTCCGGATCGGACAGCGTGGCGGTCTCCGCGCCCAGCTCCTGCGCCAGCTGCAGCGTGCGCAGAATGGCGCGCCTCTGCGCTTCCGGCAGTCGGTTGAGGCGCGGCGTTTCCACATACACCGCATGCCACTCGCTGCCGAGCCGGGCAGCGAGACGGGCGGCGGTGCGTACCAGCTTTTCACTGCCGGTGTCGTCACCGATGCACAGCAGAATCGCGTCGCGCGTGTGCCACACTTTGTCGCGCCCCTGCTGATCGCGCCAGGCGCGCATCTGATCGTCTACCCGGTCGGCCGTGCGACGCAGCGCCAGTTCACGCAGCGCGAACAGGTTGCCTTTGCGGAAGAAATTTTCGATGGCGCGCTCGGCGCGGTCGCCGACATACACTTTGCCCTCTTTCAGCCGCTGACGCAGATCGTCCGGCGGCAGATCCACCAGCACCACTTCATCGGCGCTGTCGAAAAAGGGATCGGGTACGGTTTCGCGCACCTGAATGCCGGTGACGCCGCCCACCACGTCATTCAGGCTCTCCAGATGCTGCACGTTGACGGTGGTAATCACGTCGATACCGGCATCCAGCAGCTCTTCAATGTCCTGCCAGCGCTTGGGATGGCGCGAGCCCTGCACGTTGGTGTGCGCCAGTTCATCCATCAGGATCACCGCCGGATGGCGCGCCAGCGCGGCGTCGAGGTCGAACTCCGCATGGCGCGACCGACCGGTGGCGCGCCGCGCCAGCACCGCCAGCCCCTGCAGCAGCGCGGCGGTCTCTTCACGGCCGTGGGTTTCGACCACGCCAGCCAGCACGTCCAGCCCCTGCGCCCGCAGGCGCTGCGCCTCCTGCAGCATGGCGTAGGTTTTCCCTACGCCCGCGCAGGCGCCGAAGTAGATTTTCAGTTTACCGCGATGGCTGTCGCTGTGATTGAGCAGCAGGGCATCGGGATCGGGGCGCGGTAATTCGTCGTTCATGCGAGGTCCATTTTTATCGCGTGCACCAATGTGGCATTGCGCAATAAATTGCGCCGCTACGGTATGTGCACATTTTTGTAGCGGCGCGATTCTTCGCGCGGTTTGAAACTATCCCTGCAAATCATCCAGCGCCATATTCAGCCGCAGCACGTTCACCGTTTCTTCGCCGATAAACGGCAGCAGCGGGCGCTCGGTGTTGCGCGCAATCAGCGCCTCAACGTCTTTCAGCGTCATGTTGCGCGCTGCCGCGACGCGCGGTGCCTGCCACAGCGCCGCTTCAGGGGAGATATCCGGATCCAGGCCGCTGCCTGAAGCGGTTACCAGCTCCACCGGCACCGCTGCAGGCGCCTGCGGATTGGCAGCGCGCAGCGCAGCCACCCGCTCCGCCACCGCTTTATCCAGCGCCGGATTACTGGCGGCAAGGTTGCTGCCGCCTGACGCCTGCGCGTTGTACGGCACGTCGCTAGTGGCCGATGGACGGCCCCAGAAGTGCCCCGGCTGGCTGAACGCCTGACCGATCTGCTCTGAGCCACGCACCGCGCCGTCGCGCTCAATCAGCGAACCGTTGGCCTGCGACGGAAACCACCACTGCGCCAGGCCGGTGGTCAGCAGCGGATAGACCGCGCCGGTCAGCAGGGTAAGCAGCACTAACAATACTATAGCCGGACGTAACTGACTCATTTCTCTTCTCCTTACACCAGGCCCGACAGCGTCAGCAGCAGGTCGATCGCTTTAATACCAATAAACGGCACCACTAAACCGCCTACGCCATAAATCCACAGATTGCGGCGCAGCAGCGCTGCCGCGCTCATCGGCCGATAGCTCACGCCTTTCAGCGCCAGCGGAATCAAAAACACAATTACCAGCGCGTTAAAGATCACCGCCGACAGAATCGCCGAGGCCGGTGAATGCAGCGCCATCACGTTCAGCATATTGAGCTGCGGATAAGTCACGGCAAACGCCGCCGGGATGATGGCGAAGTATTTCGCCACATCGTTGGCGATACTGAAGGTGGTAAGCGAACCGCGCGTCATCAGCATCTGTTTGCCGATGTGCACCACTTCAAGCAGTTTGGTCGGGTTGGAGTCAAGATCGACCATGTTGCCAGCCTCTTTCGCCGCCTGGGTACCGGAGTTCATCGCCACCGCCACGTCGGCCTGCGCCAGCGCGGGGGCATCGTTGGTGCCATCGCCGGTCATCGCCACCAGGCGCCCTTCCGCCTGATACTGACGAATCAGCGCCAGCTTGGCTTCCGGCGTCGCTTCCGACAGGAAGTCATCGACACCGGCTTCCGCCGCAATCGCCGCGGCGGTTAACGGGTTATCACCGGTGATCATCACCGTTTTGATGCCCATCTTGCGCAGCTCGGCGAAACGTTCCTTGATGCCGCCTTTAACGATGTCCTTTAACGCCACCACGCCCAGCACCTGCGCGCCTTCAGCCACCACCAGCGGCGTACCGCCGGCGCGCGCCACCTCTTCCACCCGGGCATTAACCTCAGCCGGGAAGCTGCCGTGGCTGGCTTCGATATGACGGCGTACCGCGTCCACCGCGCCTTTGCGGATCAGGCGATCCTGTACGTTGACGCCGCTCATGCGCGTCTGTGCGGAGAACGGGATAAAGCTGGCACCCATGCTGCTAAGATCGCGTTCGCGCAGGTTAAATTTCTGCTTCGCCAGCACCACGATGCTGCGCCCTTCCGGCGTCTCATCGGCCAGCGATGCCAGCTGCGCCGCATCGGCCAGCTGCTGTTCGCTGACGCCCGGCGCAGGCAGGAACAGCGTCGCCTGGCGGTTACCGAGCGTGATGGTGCCGGTTTTGTCCAGCATCAGCACATCCACGTCACCGGCAGCCTCCACGGCGCGCCCGCTGGTGGCAATCACGTTGGCTCCCAGCATGCGGCTCATGCCCGCCACGCCAATCGCCGACAGCAGTCCGCCGATGGTGGTGGGAATCAGGCACACCAGCAGCGCCACCAGCACCGTCACGCTAACCGGCGTGCCGCCCCAGGCGGAAAACGGCCACAGCGTGGCGGTCGCCAGCAGGAACACAATGGTCAGCGACACCAGCAGAATGGTCAGGGCGATTTCGTTGGGCGTTTTGCGGCGTTTCGCGCCTTCCACCATGGCGATCATGCGGTCGAGGAAAGTTTCGCCCGGATTGACGCTGCACTGAATCACCAGCCAGTCCGACAGGATGCGCGTCCCGCCGGTCACCGAGGCAAAATCCCCGCCGGATTCACGAATCACCGGTGCCGATTCGCCGGTAATGGCGCTCTCATCCACTGACGCGCCGCCCTCCAGCACTTCACCGTCGCACGGGATGATGTCGCCGGCTTCCACCAGCACCACATCGCCTTTGCGCAGCGTATCGGCCGCCACCGGCCGCCACTGCGCACCGTGAAACGGTTCCGCCAGTTTCTTCGCATCGCTGTGCTTGTTCACCCCTTTCAGGCTGTTGGCCTGCGCCTTGCTGCGCCCTTCCGCCAGCGCTTCGGCGAAGTTAGCGAACAGCACGGTAAACCACAGCCAGATGGCGACCGCCGCGGTAAAGCCGGCGCTGCCGTTCAGCTGCCCCGCCGCCATACCGATGGCCAGCAGCGAGGTGAGCACGCTGCCGATCCACACCAGAAACATCACCGGGTTGCGAAACTGTACGCGCGGATCGAGTTTTTTCACCGCATCCAGCATCGCGGTGCGCGTCAGCGCCGCATCAAACAGCGCCAGTTGTTGACGACTCATGATTCCGTTATCCCTGAATAAGTTGCAGATGTTCCGCCACCGGGCCAAGCGCCAGCGCGGGAACGAAGGTCAGCGCACCCACCAGCAGCACGGTGCCCACCAGCAGTGCGATAAACAGCGGGCCGTGAGTCGGCAGCGTGCCGTTGCCCACCGGCTGAATTTTCTTCGCCGCCAGCGAACCGGCAATGGCCAGCACCGGAATGATGATGCCGAAGCGGCCGACCAGCATGCAGAAGCCCAGCAGCAGGTTCCAGAACGGGGTATTGGCGCTGAGACCGGCGAAGGCGCTGCCGTTGTTGTTGGCCGCCGACGATACCGCATACAGCACCTCGCTGAAGCCGTGAATGCCAGGGTTGGCCATACCGGCGCGTCCGGCATCGGTCATCATCGCCAGCGCAGTACCCAGCAGCACCAGCGTCGGCGTCACCAGAATCGCCAGCGCGGTCATTTTCATCTCCCACACATCGATCTTTTTGCCCATGTACTCCGGCGTACGGCCAATCATCAGACCGGCGATAAACACCCCGAGCAGCACGAACAGCAGCATGCCGTACAAGCCGGCACCGACGCCGCCGAACACCACTTCGCCCAGTTGCATCAGCCACATCGGCACCATGCCGCCCAGCGCAGTGAAGGAGTCATGCATGGCGTTTACCGCGCCGCACGACGCTGCGGTGGTGATCACCGCAAACAGGCTGGAGTTGAGAATGCCGAAGCGTGTCTCCTTGCCTTCCATGTTGATCGCGCTATCGGCCCCCAGGGTCAGAAAGTGCGGATTGCCGCGCAGCTCAGCCCACATCACCGCGACCACCGCCAGCACAAACATGATGCTCATGGCCCACAGCAGCATATGGCCCTGACGGCGATCGCCCAGTTGCTGACCAAAGGCAAAACACAGCGCGGCCGGGATCAGGAAGATGCTCAGCATCTGCACAAAGTTGGTCAGTGCCGTCGGGTTTTCGAACGGATGCGCCGAGTTGGCGTTGAAGAAACCGCCGCCGTTGGTGCCGAGCATTTTGATCGCTTCCTGCGAGGCTACCGGCCCGAGCGGCAGCGTTTGCTGCGCGCCTTCCAGCGTGGTGAAGGCATGATAGGGTTCAAAGTTTTGAATGCTGCCCTGGCTGACAAAAAACAGCGCCATCAGCAGGCTAATCGGCAGCAGCACGTAGACGGTGATGCGCGTCAGGTCGCGCCAGGCATTGCCGAGCGTTTCCAGCGAACGGTTGGCAAAACCGCGCATCAGCGCAAACGCCACCGCAATACCGGTTGCCGCCGAAAGGAAGTTTTGCACCGTTAAGCCCGCCATCTGGCTGAAGTAACTCAGCGTGCTCTCGCCCGCGTACGCCTGCCAGTTGGTGTTGGTGACAAAGCTAATCGCCGTATTGAGCGCCAGATCCCAGCTCAGGCCAGGCAGATGCTGAGGATTGAGCGGCAGCGCGCCCTGCCCCATCAGCATCGCCAGCAGCAGCACAAAGCCGAGCGCGTTAAACAGCAGGATGGCCAGCAGATAGTGCGGCCAGCGCATCGCCGCGCCGTCAACGCCGGCCAGACGCCACAGCACGCGTTCGCTGCGCGCCAGCAGGGGCTTATCCGCCACCATCAGCGCCAGCAAGCGGCCCAGCGGCTGCGCCAGCGCCATCAGCACCAGCAGATAGCACGCAATCAGTAAAAACGCATTCGCCGCCATCAGAATGCCTCCGCATTAAGCAGGGCATAAATCAGGTAGCCCAGTAATAAAAATACCAGCACGATGCCGGCTATCACGCCCACACTCACAGCAACCTCCAGAGGATTTGGTAGTGCAGCAAGCATGCGCGGCGCGGCATAAAGAAGGGGTAAAAAGGCGCAGAGCGGGCGTAAAGAAAGTATAAAAACGCGGGCAGATCAGGCGCTTTCCAGCGCCCAAATGCGATTCAGGTCAACGTTGTGCCACAAGCCGCTGTCCTCAGCGCCGGTGATGGTATCGGTGCAGAAGCTGTCGCCGAGGTCCAGCGCTTCCGGTTTGACCTCGCGCTGCGAATGCAGCGACCAGAACACATGCACTTTGGGCTTCAGCAGCGATTTTTCCCCGGCCTGCACCACCAGCGCCACGCGCCCGGAGGCCAGCCGTACCAGCGAGCCCACCGGATAAATACCGATGGTGCGCACAAACGCGTGCAGCAGCGCACTGTCAAAGTGGCCGCGCCAGCTCAGCATATTGTGCATCGCCTCCGCCGGCGTCCAGCCTTTGCGATACGGGCGATCGGAGGTCACCGCGTCGTAGACGTCACACACCGCCGCCATGCGTGCGTACAGCGAGATCTCTTCGCCCTGCAGCCGATGTGGATAGCCGCTGCCATCGAATTTTTCATGGTGATGCAGCGCAATATCCAGCAAATCTTCATCCGCATGGGCTTCCATCAGCATTTGCGCACCGACGATTGGATGCTGGCGCATAATCGTAAACTCTTCGTCGGTAAGCTTATCCGGCTTGTTGAGGATGGTCAGCGGCACCGCGGCTTTACCGACGTCATGCAGTAATCCGCCCATGCCCACGCGACGCAGCTGCTGCTCATCCAGCCCCATTTTCTTGCCCAGCGAAATCATCAGACCGCACACCGCCATGGAGTGCAGGTAAGTGTAATCGTCATGATTTTTCAGCCGCGCCACGCTGAGCAGTGCGGTCGGCTCGCGGGTAATCGATCCGGCAATTTCATCAACCAGCTCAAGGGTAAAGGCAAGATCGAGGCCCTGCCCCATGCGCGCTTCGTTGAACATCGCCAGCACCTGCGGCTTGCCCTGGTTGAAGATGCACTGCGCCTGATCCATCTCGCGGAAAAACGGCGTTTGCGGAATGTCTTTTTTCGGCTGCGGCGTGGCAGGCGCGCGCACCGACCGCTCGGGATCGATCCATACCTGCTGGATCCCCTCGTTACGGATCAGGGCGATCTGACGCTTATCGGTGATCAGCATCTGGTTGCGAATGCGTTTGTCCTTGATCCACCAGACCTCAAGCTTGTGGATAAACATGCCTGGCCGCAGCTCGTCAACGGTAATCAGCTTTATCACGATATCGCTCCTTAATATCAGTGGATGGTAAGGAGTGATATCGGCAGCTGAGCAAAAAATCTTCAGGGCGGCGTGACTGGTCGGGTCAGGTTCAGGCAACCTGCGTGCCGCGCTGGGCTAAAAAGGCACTCAGCGTCATGACACGGCTTAACTCCTCCTGCGTTCTGGCGTCATTTTCCACTTCCCACTGATCGAGATGACGCTGCAGGTTAAGCCAGAATTCAATCGAGGTGGCGAAAACCCGTGCCAGCCGGTAGGCCATCTCAGTGCTGAGTTTACGGTTGTTATTCACCAGCGCGCTGACGGTGTTGCGATGCACATTCAGCATCTCCGCCAGATCATTCACTTTGAGGTTGAGCGGTTCGAGAAATTCATACTGCAGGACGTCCCCCACGCTGGTGGGTTTGCGCATTGCTTGTTTCATAAGGTGCTCTCTTTGGTACGGGTAGCGGGCCAGAAGGGATCGTTAGCGCTATTTTTTGTAGCGGTGCGGATCCAGATATAGATCCCAGGCTTCGCCTTTTGCCCACTGGAAAATTAGCCGATACTGCGCGTTAACCCGAATCGAATAGTAACCCAGCAGCGGCGGCTTCAACGCTTCGAAACGGTTACCCGGCGGCGAACGCAGATCCTGGTGCGAAGTGGCGGCATGAATGATATCCAGCTTACGCGCCAGCGCTGATTCAATCGCACGCGGAATCTGCGCATGCGGTGTCCCATGGGTATAAAATTGTGCCAGCCAGGCCTGACGAAACGCCCTGATTGAACCCATCCTGCTTCCCTGCCTGTCTTACGAACCAGCAGGTAAAATAGTGCACTCAAGCACAGTGCTCAAGTGCACTTTTTAACATCATAGTTTATTTCCGATCGGGATTCCAGATCGGCAACCTCAGACCGATCGCCTACGCGTTCAATCGGGCCCATCACCAGCAGGAACAGCAGTGCCGCGACGACACAGTGCGCGCCGACGAACACCAGGCCAATGCTGTAGCTGCCGGTCAGGCCAACGATCACGCCAAACAACAGCGGCGTGATAAAACCCGCCATGTTACCGATGCCGTTGAAGATCGCGCCGGCGAGGCCAACCGCCTCTTTGGGTGCCGTATCGCTGACCACGGTCCAGGTGCCCGCGCCCGCCGCCACGCCTTTGCCGAAGAAGGCAAACGACATGATGGCGATAATGCCGGCGTTGGAAGGGATCACCGCCGCCAGAATCAGCGAGGCGGCCATCAGCATGCCAACGATGTACGGCGTTTTGCGCGCCCACGACAGGCTCCAGCCGCGCGCCAGCAGCTTATCTGAGATATAGCCACCGCTGATGCCGCCCAGAAAGCCAAACATCGCCGGTGCAATGGTGGCGAAACCGGCATCCAGAATGTTCATGCCGCGCGCCTGCACCAGATAGATCGGGAACCAGGTAATGAAGAAGTAGCTAAGCGCGATGGTGCAATACTGGCCGAGGTAGGCGCACCACAGCATGCGGTTGGTAAGCAATGTTTTAAACATCGCTTTGCTGACCGGCGGCCGTGCGCGCAGCGTTTGCGCGGCGTCGATATCCACCAGCGCGCCGCCCTGTTCAATGTAATGCAACTCGCTGGCGGAAACGTGCGGATGCTGACGCGGGCTGCGCATATAGCCCGCCCAGACAAACACCGCCAGCACGCCGATGCCGCCGAGCACAAAGAATGGCCATTCCCAGCCATAACGCGACACCAGCCAGCCGGAGAGCGGTGAGAATATCGCCACGGCAAAGTATTGTGCCGAGGCAAACAGCGACGATGCGCGTCCGCGCTCTGCGCCCGGGAACCACATGATCACTGCGCGGGCGTTGGCGGGAAAGCTCGGCGCCTCAATCAGGCCCAGCGCGAAGCGCAGCGCAAACATCAGCGTCAGCGCCATGGTCATGCCACTGGAAAACTCACCGACAAATCCCATCAGCAGGGTCGAAACCGACCACAGCGCCAGCGTCACGCCGTAGACCTTTTTGGTGCCGAAGCGATCGAGAATCAATCCGCCGGGGATCTGGCCGATGACATACGCCCAGCTGAAGGCCGAAAGGATCAGGCCGAGCTGGATCGCCGACAGGCCAAACTCCTGTTTGATCGCCGAGCCGGAGATCGACAGGATCGAGCGATCGGCATAAGCGACCACTGACAGGAACAGAATCAGGCAAAGGATCCAGATACGCACGTGGCTGTTCTGGCTGCGGTTTTTGCGTTGCAACATAGGCTGAATTCCTTGATGGAGGAGCATCCTGCCCCGAAGCGATGATGTTCAGGAATACCGCGCAGATTTCCCTGTTCAGCAACTATAGGAAGCCAGTGTTGCTCTGGTCATTGTGCGAATGAAGGAATCCGCGCGGCGAAACGGCGCGGGTTTTGGTCGCTGACACAAAGCCGGGTGCGGTAGCGCACAAAATCTTCAATCCGTGCTGGCTTTCGCCGCGGAATGTGCGCCAGCGCTGAGAAAAGAGTTTGCGCGATCACTATGAGCAGGCAAAGCATCCATGCGCGTCGGGCAAATTGTGCGCTACACAGCAAATTACCACGCAGCAGATTGCCAGCTCTGCTGCCGGCTCGTAGGCTGAAAATGATTTCATTGAGCCATTTTTAACACCAATGAAAAATTTATTCTAATAAACAGCTTACTCTGGAGTCTGCGATGAAAACCCTCAAGGCGATACTGTTACTTGGCCTGCTGACCAGTTCGGCTTCCGCGCTGGCGGAGAAGATCGGTGTGTCGATGGCCTATTTTGACCAGAACTTCCTTACCATTATTCGTCATGCCATTGATAAAGAAGCCAAAGCGCGCGGACTGGATGCCCAGTTTGAAGATGCGCGCGGCGACGTCGGCCGCCAGACCGACCAGGTGCAAAGTTTTATCAGCGCAGGCGTGGATGCCATCATCGTCGATCCGGTGGATTCTGCCAGCACACCACAGCTGACCAGACTGGCGCAGCAGGCGAAAATTCCGCTGGTGTACGTCAACCGCACGCCAGGCGATAAAACCCTGCCGCCCGGCGTAGTGTTTGTCGGTTCGGACGAACGCGAATCCGGCACACTGCAAATGGAGGCGCTGGCTAAGCTGGCGAATTATAAAGGTAACGTGGCGATCATGATCGGCAACCTGACCGATGCCGGCGCGCTGCAGCGCACCAAAGATGTCGAGCAGGTGGTGGCGAAATACCCGGGCATGAAAGTGGTACAGAAGCAGCCAGCAAACTATGCGCGCAACGAAGGCATGGACCTGATGCTCAACTGGATTGGCAACGGTGAAGCGATTGATATCGTCGCGGCCAATAACGATGAGATGGCGATTGGTGCGGCAATGGCGCTGGCAAAGAGCAATAAAAAGATTCTGGTGGGCGGCATCGACGCCACGCCGGACGGCCTGAAGGCTCTGGCGCAGGATAAGATGCAGGTGACAGTGTTTCAGGACGCCATCGGTCAGGGCAAAACCTCGGTAGACGTGGCGCAGAAGCTGATTAAAGGCGAGAAAGTGGCTTCACACGTGTGGATCCCGTTCGAGCTGGTGACCAAAGAGAATATGCAAAAATACGTCGAGCGCAGCCAGTAGCCGGCGGACACTGCCGGGGCGCGATTGTGGCGAGCTGAGTTGCCTGGTGCGCATCAATGCGCACCCTACAGATATTCTGTGAGCACTGTAGGGGCGCCATTTATGGCGACCTGGTTACAGGGCGCCTTGGTGCAGGCCGACGCAACCATCACTCGCGCAGTATCGCCATGACGATAATGTCGTGGTACTCGCCCTCGCGCAGGCAGGCTTTGCGCTTCACGCCTTCCTGCTCAAAGCCCAGGCGCTGATACAGACGCAGCGCGCGCTGGTTGTCGTGAAACACTTCCAGCTCAACGCGGATTACGCCCAGCCAGTTAAAGGCATAGTCGATACCGGTGCGGATCAGCCGCTCACCGATGCCGCGACCGCTAAACGCCGGATCGACGCCAATACCAAAGCTGATGCTGTGGCGCGTACGCGGCCGCTGTTCGGTAAACAGCGTCAGCTCGCCCACCATCTGCCCGTCGATTTCCGCCACAAAGCCGATATAGCCTTCGCTGTCCATACGCTCGAATTTTTTCTGCCAGGTGGCGACGCTGGGAAACGGCAGCTGCGTGGTCCAGCGATACACCTCGGGATGACTGTATAAACGTTGATAGGCGGCGGCATCGCCCGGTTCGCATCCGCGAATCTGCAAATCCATGTCGATAATCCCTGTTCAGTTGCACTAAGCTGTTAACTCTCACCGATCGGAAAGAGTGGCCTTATGTTGTATCGTCGTTTTGAACGTTTTATCAATATTTTTCAGGATGCCCCCACCGATTCCCCACCCGCCAGCGTGTGGCCGTTTTACCTCTATTATCTGCGTCAGGTGTGGCCAAGTTTTGTCGCGCTGCTGATTGTCGGGCTTGCGCAGGCGCTGATCGAAGTGGCGCTGTTTAGCTATCTCAGCCGTATTATCGATCTGGTCAATCACACCACGCCCGCTACGCTGTTCAGCGATAACTGGCCGATTCTGCTATGGATGGCGGCGGTGGCGCTGATTCTGCGGCCGGTGGTGATCGCGCTGCACGATATGCTGGTGCATCAAAGCATTAACCCCAGCATGACCAGCATGATTCGCTGGCAGCATCACAACTATGTGCTGCGGCAGAGCCTCAATTTCTTCCAGAACGATTTTGCCGGCCGTATCGCCCAGCGCATCATGCAAACCGGTAACTCGCTGCGTGACTCGGCGGTTCAACTGGTGGATGCCATCTGGCACGTGGTGATTTACGCCGTGACCTCACTGGTGCTGTTCGCGGAAGCCGACTGGCGCCTGATGATTCCGCTGATCATCTGGATTGTGGCGTACAGCCTGTCGCTGCGCTTCTTTGTGCCGCGCGTCAAGCAGCGCTCGGTGGTGTCATCCGAGGCGCGCTCGAAGCTGATGGGCACCATCGTTGACGGTTACACCAATATCGCCACCCTGAAACTGTTTGCCCATAACGATCTGGAAAAACGCTACGCGCGCGACGCCATTCAGGAACAGACCAACAAAACCCAGCACGCCAGCCGCATGGTGACCAGCATGGATATCACGCTGTCGACGCTCAATGGCCTGCTGATTGTCAGCACCTCCGGCCTCGCGCTGTGGCTGTGGAGCCAGTCGCTGATCAGCGTAGGCGCCATCGCGCTGGCAACCGGGCTGGTGATTCGCCTGGTGAACATGTCCGGCTGGATCATGTGGGTGGTGAACGGCATCTTCGAAAACATCGGCATGGTGCAGGATGGCCTGAATACCATTGCGCAACCGCTCAGCGTGCAGGATGCGCCGCAGGCGAAAAAGCTGCAGGTGACGCGCGGCCAGATCCGCTTTGAGGATGTGCGCTTTGACTACGGCGGCGGCCGCCAGGTGATTAACCGCCTGAATCTCAACATCAAGCCTGGCGAGAAAATCGGTCTGATTGGCCCGTCCGGCGCCGGTAAATCGACCCTCGTGAACCTGCTGCTGCGGCTGTATGACATCAACGGCGGGCGCATTCTGATTGACGATCAGGACATCGCGCAGGTCACGCAGGCGAGCCTGCGCAGTCAGATTGGCATGATCACCCAGGATACATCGCTGCTGCACCGCTCAATTCGCGAAAACCTGCTGTACGGTCGCCCGGATGCCAGCGAAGCCGAGCTGCAGGCGGCGATTGTGCGCGCCCGCGCCGACGAGTTTATCCCGCTGCTCTCCGATCCGCAGGGCCGTACCGAGCTGGATGCGCACGTCGGCGAGCGCGGCGTCAAACTCTCTGGCGGCCAGCGCCAGCGTATTGCCATCGCCCGCGTGCTGCTGAAAGATGCGCCGGTTCTGATCATGGATGAAGCCACGTCGGCGCTCGACTCGGAAGTGGAAGCGGCGATTCAGGAGAGTCTGGAGACGCTGATGCAGGGCAAAACGGTGATCGCCATCGCCCATCGCCTGTCGACCATCGCGAAAATGGACCGGCTGGTGGTGCTGGAGAACGGCGGCATTGTTGAGATGGGTAACCATCGCGAACTGCTGGCGCACGGCGGGCTGTACGCGCGCCTGTGGCAGCATCAGACCGGCGGATTTGTCGGCGTCGATTAATCACCGCGCCGGTAAGGCAGGGCGTCGCGCGCTTCCTGTGCCCAGGCGCGCACGCCTGCCCGCTCCTGCTGTAGAAAATCCCCGACCGCGTCACGCAGCCCCGGATGGCACAGATAGTGCCAGGAGTGGGTGAGTTGCGGTTCAAAGCCGCGCACCAGCTTGTGCTCGCCCTGCGCACCGGCATCAAAGCGCTGCAGCCCTTCGGCGATGGCGAAATCCATGCCCTGGTAGAAACAGGTCTCGAAGTGCAGCCGGTCAAACTCCGCCAGACAGCCCCAGTAGCGGCCATACAGCGTGTCGTCATCCACCAGACAGAAAGCCATGGCGGCGGGCTGCTGCTGTAGCGTGGCGATCACCACGCGAATCGCCTGCGGCATCCGCTCCGCCAGCAGGCTGAAGAAGGAGCGCGTCAGATAGGGACGCTGGCCGCGCACCGCGTAGGTGTTGGCGTAGCAGGTATACACAAAATCCCACTGATCTTCACGCAGCTCATCACCGCGATACCAGTTAAACGCAAAGCCGCTGCTGGCCACCTGTTCGCGCTCTTTGCGTAGCTGCTTGCGTTTGCGCGACATCAGCGTGTCGAGAAAGTCGTGAAAATCGCGGTAGCCGCGATTGTGCCAGTGATACTGCACGCCGAGGCGCGCCAGCCAGTCCGGCTGGGTTGCCAGCAGCGCGTTGGCGTGCGGCGTGGTGAAGTTGATATGCGCCCCGCTTAAGCCGTGCCGCTGCAACGCATCGGGCAGCGCTTCCAGCATCGGAATAATGGCCGTCTCGTCGCCCAGCAGACGCGCACCGGTCACCGGGCTGAACGGAATGGCGCCGAGCCATTTGGGGTAATAGGCGATACCGGCACGCTGGCAGGCATCGGCCCACGCGTGATCGAACACATATTCGCCCCACGAGTTGCGTTTACGGTAGCCCGGCAGCGCCGCCCGCAGCCTGCCGTCTTCGCGCCACAGCAGATGATCCGGCTGCCAGCCGTTTTCCGCGCGCACGCTGCCACTCTCTTCCAGCGCGAGCAGGAAGGCGTGACGCAAAAAAGGTTGATTGTCAGGTAACAGCGCATCCCATTCGGCAGCGGTGATCTCCGCCAGCGATGACAGGTGAAGCAAAGGCATTGGTGGCTCCCGGCCAGCTTAAGGCGAATGCCTAGTTGAGCAGGTTTTGCCGCCGTGCGAAAGGTGCGGCGCACTGAATGTAAAGCGGGTCGTTGCTCAATGCTGCGCACATTGCTGTCGCGGCCCGTGCCACGATTTTTCACGTCGCCTGTGTATACTCACCCTTTTCCCTTGCAGGAAATGCCATGGATCGTCTTGATTGTGATCGCATGTTTGTCGCCGTACTCGAAGTCGGCAGTTTTGCCGGAGCCGCCGCCCGACTCGGCACCAGCAGCGGCCAGGCGTCAAAGCTGGTGTCGCGTCTGGAGCAGCAGCTTGGCGTGCAGCTGTTCAAGCGCAGCACACGGGCGCTGTCGCCCACCGAGATCGGCCGCGCCTATTATGAGCGGGTGAAAACCCTGCTGGAGGCGTTCGACGCGCTGGATGCCACGGTGCAGGAAAATGCCCGCTCGCCCACCGGCCGCCTGAAGATTAGCGCACCCGGCACCTTCGGCACCGCGGTGCTGGCCAGCGTGCTGGTGGCGTTCGCGCGTCACTATCCGCTGATTGAGCTGGACGTCAACTTCTCCGACCGCGCCGTGAATATCGTCGATGAAGGCTTCGATATGGCGATCCGCATCGGCAAGCTGGACGACAGCAGCCTGATTGCGCGCCGTCTGGGCGAGGTGCCGATTCGCCTCGCCGCCGCGCCCGGCTATCTGCTGCAGCACGGCACGCCGCAGCACTGGCGCGATCTGGCGACGCATCAGTGCATCAACGACACCAACTTTCGCGATCCGTGGCACTGGCCGTTCGTTACGCCGTGCGGCGACAGCGTCAGCATGCCGATTCGCGGCCGCCTGTGCTTCTCCAATACCGAAGCCTGCCTGCAGGCGGCGCTGGCCGGCCTCGGCATTGCGCGTCTGCCCGGTTTTATCGCTGCACCGGCGCTGCAGCGGGGCGAAATCGTCACGCTGCTGGAGGACTTTGCGCCGCCAGCCATGGGCCTGTTTGCTCTGTATCCGCCCGCGCGCCACCTGGCGCAGAAAACCCGCCTGCTGATCGACTTTCTGGCCGAGCACTTCCGCCTGCATCCGCCCGGCTGATTCCTTCCATTCTGGAAACAATCAAAGCCGTTTTGCCCGGATTATCAGCATAACGGCAGCACGGTAAGCTGCTGACATCACTTCAGAGGAGCAGAGCGATGTTGGTAAACGGTAAGTGGAGCGCAGAGTGGCATCCGGTTCAGGCCACCGATAAACAGGGTGGCTTTGTACGCCAGACTTCCAGCTTTCGTCACTGGATTAGCGCCGATGGCAGCAGCGAATTTGCCGCCGAACCGGATCGCTATCATCTGTATGTCGCGCTGATCTGCCCGTGGGCCTCGCGCACGCTCATTGCGCGCAGCCTGAAAGGGCTGGAGCAGATTGTCAGCGTGTCGGTGGTTGAGCCGCAGCTTGGCGCGCAGGGCTGGCGCTTCGGCGATTATCCCGGTGCCGATCGCGACCCGCTGAACAACGCTGAGTATCTCCACCAGCTGTATACCCGCGCCGACGCCGACTTTACCGGGCGCGCCACTGTGCCGGTGCTGTGGGATAAAAAAACCCAGACCATCGTTAACAATGAGTCGGCGGATATTCTGCGCATGTTCAACAGCGGCTTTGGCGATCTGGCAGATAACCGGCTCGATCTCTACCCTGAGGATCTGCGCCCGGAGATCGACGCGCTGAACGCAACGATCTATCCGCGTCTCAATAACGGCGTTTATCGTACCGGTTTCGCCACCACCCAGGTGAGCTATCAGCAGGCGTTTAATGAGGTGTTTGAGCAGCTGGATGAGCTGGAGCAACGGCTGAAAGATGGTCGCACTTTTCTGCTGGGTGAACGACTGACCGAAGCCGATATCCGCCTGTTCGTGACCCTGATACGCTTTGACGTCGCCTATCACGGCCTGTTCAAATGCAACCTGCGCCGCCTGCGCGATTACCCGCTGCTCGATCGTTATCTGAAGAGTGTGCTGGCGGTCTCCGGCGTGCGGCAAACGGTGAACATCGACCACATCAAACAGGGCTATTATTCGATTAAAGCGCTGAATCCCAACGGCATCGTGCCGGCGGGACCGGATTTGGCGGACTACGGTTTTTAAGGAGCAGGGCAATGGCAAAAGCGTTAGTGGTGTTTTTACATGGCGTCGGCAGTAATGGCGCGGATTTGGCGGTGCTGGGGCAACACTGGTCAGCGCTGCTGCCCGACGTGGCATTTGCCGCGCCCGATGCGCCCTTTCCCTTTGAGCACGCCATGGGCTATCAGTGGTTCAGCCTGACCGGCATCACGCCGGAAAACCGTCCGGCACGCGTACGGGCTGCGCGCGACGCCTTTGACGCCACGCTGCAGCAGCTGATGGCGCAGCACGCGATGGCCGGCGCGTGGCAAAAGGTGATTCTGGTGGGATTCTCGCAGGGCTCGATCATGGCGCTGGATGCGCTGGCCTCCGGACGCTATCCGCTGGCTGGTGTGGTGGCCTTCTCCGGTCGCCTGGCCTTTGACGAGGCGCTCACGCCGCCGCCGCATGCCTCCGCGCTGCTGATTCACGGCAAAGCCGATGAGGTCATCCCATTCAGCGAAACCGTCTCCGCCGCGCAGCGCCTGCAGAGCGCGGGCGTCGCGGTCACCGCACAGTATGAACCCACCACCGGTCACACCATTTCCAGCCACGGCGCGATGCAGGCAGCGGCCTACATCGCCCAGTGCCTGCAGGATTAAGGCCAGTAGCGCTGCAGCGCCTGCCACGCCTGACGCGCGGCCGCTTCCGGCGGCTGTGCTTTGAGGCGATCGTTAAACACTTCGATGCCCACCGGACCGCGATAGCCTGCGCTTTTCAGCTTATCGACAAAGCGTTCCACTTCAATGATGCCGTCGCCGGGCAGTAAGCGCTGATGGCGCGCATAGTCGCTCAGCGCCTGCTTTTCCTGCGGTGGCATCTGCGCCATATCGCACAGCTGCACTTCATAAATGCGGTCGGCCGGAATGCCGTCGAGCTGAGAGGCATCGCCACCGCGTGCGCAGATGTGGAACAGATCGACCACCAGCCCGATATTGGGCTGATCCAGCCGCTGCAAACGCTGCCACGCCAGCGGCAGCGTATTGTCGACGCTGCACCACGCCATCGGTTCATACATGATGCGCATGTTATAGCGCGCGGCTTCCGAGGCCAGCCAGCGCAGATCTTCATCAATGCGCTCCGCAACGCAGTCTTCGCGCGTGGTTGCCGGCGCCTGAATGGTATCGCAGCCCAGCGATTGCGCGACGCGAATGAAATCACGCAGTTCGGCGCGCTTTTGCAGCCGTTCGCTGTCCGGCGCGCCGGTAAAGTCACGCAGCACCTGCAGATTGGTAAAGCCCAGGTTTAGCTGCGCGGCCAGCGCCGCCGTGTGCTCAGTAACCTCTTCCCGCCACATTTCAACCTGATCGAACCCGGCGGCACGCGCCGCCTGCAGCTTATGCGCCGATTCACCGTTTAACAGCACCAGGTTAAGGAATTTCGGGTTTGCAGACATCAACAGCTCCTTAATCGTCCGGATAAAGCGGTGACAGATGCTGTGCGCCACCCGCACAGCATCCTGATCAGTATCCCCCTCTTAAGGGTGATTTCAAGCGTGTCGTTTAGCCCAGCAGGTTCACCACGGCAAAACCGGCAAAGGTCATCAGCAATGAACCGATGACATGCACCATCACGCTCGACATTGCCCACAGGTATTTTCCTGATTGTAGCAACACCACGATCTCGGCCGAAAAGGTCGAAA
The DNA here is from genome assembly GCF_011752635.1 of Pantoea sp. Cy-640. Classification (NCBI taxonomy): domain Bacteria; kingdom Pseudomonadati; phylum Pseudomonadota; class Gammaproteobacteria; order Enterobacterales; family Erwiniaceae; genus Pantoea; species Pantoea sp. Cy-640. The sequence continues at coordinate 195,275 of NZ_VWXB01000006.1, forward strand.
ACGTCGTCAGCCCGCCGCACAGGCCGGTGACGATCAGCAGTTTCCATACGGGATCGATGTGCGGATTGCGCACAAACCACGCCATCGCCGCGCCAATAATAAAGCCACCGACCAGATTAACGATCAGCGTCCCTGGCGGCAGGTTGGGGAATAACGTATTGAAACGCAAAGAGATAAGCCAGCGCAGCGTGCAACCGATGGCACCACCGATCATGACCGCGAACAGCGACTTCAGCATAGTCTGGAGCTCCTGAATTGAGATACGCGCAGGGCCGCGGCAGGACAGAAACTACACCTGACACACCGCCGTCTCCCGCGCAGGGATAAGCAAGTTGTCAGGCGTCATCAGCCGTCTGTGACCAGAGGGCGGTTGGGTAAGGTGGCACGCCATCACCTCAGAGGCACGATAATACGCTGGCGCGGCGGAGGTGACAATATTCACCTGCCGTCAGCGTATCGTCGGGAACGATTATGTTTTACCGTGGCAGACATCATCAGCAAGGAGATTCCGATGCGTACCCTGATTTTTGATACTGATATCGGCGTGGATGACGCCTTTGCGCTGGCGTATGCGGCGCGCACGCAGCGGCTGCTGGGCATCACCACGGTGTTTGGCAATGTCGCGGTTGGCCAGGCGGTAAAAAACGCCCGGCTGTTCTGTGCAAAGATGAACATCAGCGCGCCGGTGTATCGCGGCTGTGCGCGTCCGCTGGCGCTGGCCCCTTCCGCACCGGCTACCCTGCACGGCGCAGACGGTCTCGGCGATGCCTTCGATAACCCGTATAGCGATGCCGCCGACAGCGCGGTGCAGTTCATCATTGATAGCGTACGCGCGCAGCCGCATGCGATTACCCTGGTGGCAATCGGGCCGCTGACCAACATCGCCTGCGCCATCAACCAGGCGCCAGACATTATTCCGCTGGTGAAAGAGCTGGTGATCATGGGCGGCGCGTTTGGCACTGACGGCCACGCCGGCAACGTGACGCCGTTCGCCGAGTTCAATATCTGGAAAGATCCGCATGCCGCCGATCAGGTGCTGGCCTCGGCGCTGCCGGTGGTGATGCTGCCGCTGGATGTGACGCACAAGGTGCTGATCAGCGGAGAGGAAGTGCGCCAGCTGAATCAGCCGGTGTTGAGTGCCATCTGCCGGCCTTATCTGGCTTACAGCCTGCAAAAAGAAGGATTTGATGGCATGGCGCTGCACGATACCCTGACGCTGTCATGGCTGGCGCTGCCGCAGGCGTTCAGCGTGACGACAGCGCCGGTGCGCGTGGTGACCGAAGGCATCAGCCGCGGCCAGACGCTGCAGCGCGTGAGCGCTCTCGCCTCGCGCGACGATCCGTTCGCCGGCCTGCGCGCCCAGCGGTTGTGTCTGGGCGTCGACGCCGAGGCGGTACGGCAACATTTTTTTGCCACGCTGCGCGCCTGACACGCTCTCTAGCGGGCGAAATGGATGACGCCTTTGATCAGCTCAGGGTTGTTGATCACCCCGGGCTCAAAAGTCTCGGCCAGCGTCGAGAAGTCGTAATGGCGGTTGAGCATCATATCGGCCCGCAGCTGACCGCTGGCCATCAGGGCGCGCACCTTGTCGAAGTCTTCCCGCGTGGCGTTGCGGCTGCCCAGCAGCGTGGTCTCCTTTTTGTGAAACTCGGTGTCGGGGATCACCAGATCGCCTTTGTGCAGGCCAACAAACACGATGGTGCCGCCGTGACGAATCAGCTGCACGGCGCTGTTCATCGCCGCCGGACTGCCGGTGGCGTCAATCACTTTCGCGGCCAGCCGCCCGCCAAACTCTGCGCGCAGCGCGGCCGTAAAATCCGCCGCCAGCGGATCGATCGTCGCCAGCTGCAGCTGCTGCGCAACGTGCGCGCGCCGCTGAGCGCTGGTATCGGCCACCACCACCTGTGCACCGGCTGCGGCGGCAATCGCCGCGACGCCCAGGCCAATCGGTCCGGCTCCGACCACCAGCACCTGCTCATCGGCGACCAGCGCCGCGCGTCGCACCGCATGGGCGCTGATGGCAAAGGGCTCGATCAGTGCCGCTGCTTCGGGCGCCACATCGTCAACCGCCAGCAAATTAGTGTCCGGCACGCTGAGAAACTCGCAAAAACCCCCATCCTGATGCACGCCAATCACTGAAATCTGTTCACAGCAGTTGGTTTTGCCGCTTAAGCAGGCGTCGCAACGCTGACAGGCCACGTAAGGAATCAGCGCCACGCGCTGCCCTGGCTGAAAACCCTGCGCCGCCGCGCCCAGCGCCACCACTTCACCGCACAGCTCATGACCGAGCACGCGCGGATAGGAGAAAAACGGCTGATTGCCGGCCCAGGCGTGAATGTCGGTGCCGCAAATGCCGGCGGCAATTGGTTTAATCAGGACTTCGTGCGCGGCAGGCGTCGGTACGCTGCGCTGCTGCCACACCATGCTGCGCGGTTCGGCGACCACCAGCGTTTTCATGTTCGTCATCGTTTCCTCCTGGGCTGTTCACGCAGTTATGGCGAAAATCTAATGCGGCGGGAGGTTGCGCTGTGCGAAGTGTGAGTCAGCGCGATTTTTTTGGGCTTTGTGTGGTTTTTAATGCATAAAAAACCGGAGGGCCGTATGAGCCGAAGCCAGAATCTGCGCCAGAACGTCATCAATCAAATGCTGGAAGCCATTGCCCGCCGCCATGTGCGCTCGCCGCTGCCCCCGCAGGCGGCGCTGGCCGAGATGTTTAATATCAGCCGCACCACGGTGCGCCACACGCTGCAGCATCTGCATCAGCGCGGCGTGCTGGAAAAAGTGGCTGAGACCTACGTGATCGTGCGCGATCCCTGCGAGGAGGATGGGTTTAGCGTACTCAGCCCACCGATCGACCAACAGGCGGTGCAGTTTGAGCAGGCGTTTTTTAACCTGATTAACCAGCGTTTGCTGATGCCAGGCGACAGTTTTACCGAACTGCAGCTGGCGCAGCAGGTGCGGGTCAGCCCGGTGGTGGTGCGCGAGTTCCTGCTGCGTTTTATGCGCTATAACCTGCTGGAACCGGTTAAGCGCGGCCACTGGCGGATGAAGAAATTCGATCAGGAGTACGCCGAAAAGCTGTTTGAACTGCGCGAAATGCTGGAAACGCACGCGCTGACCCGCTTTCTTAATCTCGCCGCCGGTGATGAACGCTGGGTGCAGGCGCGCGATCTGCTGGATCGTCATCGCGCGCTGCGCGACACCATCGCCAGCAACTACCGCCAGTTTGCCGCGCTGGATAAAGAGATGCATACGCTGATTCTCTCCGCCGCCAACAACCCGTTTTTCAACCAGTCACTCGAAATTATCTCTGTGATTTTTCACTCGCATTATCAGTGGGATGAAAGCGACCTGAAACAACGCAACATCGTCGCGCTGGAGGAGCATATGGCGATTCTTACCGCGCTCATCAGCCGCCAGGATGTGGACGCGCTGTGCGCGCTGCATGCGCATCTCAGAACCGCCAAATACTCGATGATCCGCTCTATCCGGCAGTACAATTAAAAACCGATTAAAAACCACAAAGCATAAGCGCCCGCACGAATCAGAAACATGTTTGCAACATCTCCCGCGGTTTACTTCTAGTCTCGAAGGCAGCCCCTTAGGGCAGCCCGTTTCGCTGCCGCAGGAACCCCAAGACTGATAACGATAAGTACCCGAACCTGGGAGGTTGCAATGGAAAATACATCAACGCGCGGCGGCACCACCGCGCCAGCACCCGAGCACGCCGGGCAGGATTATGTACCGGCGCGCGCCGATGTGGTGCGCTCTCCGCGCATCCGTAAGATTCAAATCACCGCCATGCTGTTGCTGCTGTTCGCCGCCATCATCAACTACCTTGACCGCAGCTCGCTGTCGGTGGCCAACATGACCATCCGCGAGGAGCTGGGCTTGTCGGCCACCGAGATTGGCGTGCTGCTGTCAGCGTTTTCGCTGGCCTACGGTTTAGCCCAGCTGCCGTGCGGCGCGCTGCTCGATCGCAAAGGCCCGCGCATTATGCTGGCCATCGGCATGTTCTTCTGGTCACTGTTCCAGGCGGCGGCCGGGCTGGTGCATAACTTCACGCAGTTTGTGCTGGTGCGCATCGGGCTGGGCATTGGCGAAGCGCCGATGAACCCGTGCGGCGTGAAGGTGATCAACGACTGGTTCAATATCAAAGATCGCGGTATGCCGATGGGGATGTTTAACGCGGCGTCGATGATTGGTCTGTCGGTGGCACCGCCGATTCTGGCGGCGATGATGCTGGTGATGGGCTGGCGCGGCATGTTTGTCACCATCGGCGTGCTGGGTATGTTTCTCGCCATTGGCTGGTATCTCACCTATCGCGACCGGGATAACAACAAGCTGAGCGGTGAAGAGATTCACTATCTGCAGGCGGGCAGCGTGGCATCACGCAAAGAGCCGCTAAGTTTCGCCGAGTGGCGTGGACTGTTTAAGCAGCGCACCATGTGGGGCATGATGATTGGCTTCAGCGGCATCAACTATACCGCGTGGCTGTACATCGCCTGGCTGCCGGGCTATCTGCAGTCGACCTATCATCTGGATCTGAAAAGCACCGGTCTGCTGGCCGCCATTCCTTTCCTGTTCGGCGCGGCGGGCATGCTGCTCAACGGTTACGTGGTGGATGCACTGGTGCGTCGCGGTTTTGACGCGGTGAAAGTGCGCAAGGTGTCGATTGTCAGCGGCATGCTGCTCTCCGCGGCCTTTACCACCTTCGTGACGCGCGCCACCGACACCACCAGCGCGGTGACGCTGATTGGTATGGCGCTGTTCTGCATTCACTTTGCCGGTACCTCATGCTGGGGCCTGATCCACGCTAACGTCACGGCGCGCATGACGGCGTCAGTGGGCAGTATCCAGAACTTTGCCAGCTTCGTTTTCGCCTCTTTTGCGCCAGTAATTACCGGCTGGGTGCTGGATACCACCAAATCGTTCAGCCTCGCGCTGATGATATGTGCTGGCGTCACGGTGGTCGGCGCGCTGGCTTACCTGCTGCTGGTCAGAAAACCGATCACCGATGGGTGTAACACCAGGGTTTCTGCTTAATGCTCTTCTCCGGGTGCGCAGGTTATGCGCACCCTTTCTTCATCCGCCCGCCACACCTATTCCAGCCGCCGCGTTATCGCCTGATTCTGGATCTGATCAGATAAATTAAACTGCATGATGGCAATTACTATCCAGCACTATTAAGCCCGAAATAAGGAAAATATACTGCTAAACACGCCGGTAATAGTTATTATTTTAAGACAAAACTCAAAGACGAATATTATAAATCACCATCCTCAGTGCATTATTATCCATTAATGCATTAACGAAGGTGAATTAATTAGCCACAGTAAACTTTTGTGGGTTGGATCAAAGTTTGACCGGATAATTTAACTTACCGTTCAGTCACTATTAATGTTCAGGTATGAGCGTGGTGACCAAATGGATTTACAACGCAAGGCCCTTTTTATCTCTTTTGATGCCGTGGCATTATCGGGTATTACAGTAGAAGCCACTAAAATTGCCGTTCGTTTACGCGAGCAGGGAATCACCTCCTTTCTTGATATCGGCTACGACATAAAAATTGATAAGGGAAACTTCGGACGTCCCTATTCCGAAAACGAAATTAATTCGCTGAAGCATCATTTTACATTAGTCCGGCACGATGAAATTTGTCAGGTGGAAGGTTATAACCCGGCCTTTCTGCAATATATTCATGACGTACTGATTAATCATAGCCAGACGCTGGATGCCGCCGCAGAAAAAATCCTGGTGCAGCAGACGGAAAAGATGGCACAGGCGGTGGCAAACGCGCTGTGCGCAAAATGGCAGGCGCTGGATATCAATTATTTAATCATTGAGAACGGGACGCTGCCGGATAATATTATTTTTACCCGCGCGCTCTATCTGGCGATAGCGCAATACGGCGCCGCTAAACAGCTCGGCCGGTTTGTGTTGTGGCGCGACCACGACCTGATGTGGAACAGCGAATCCACCTCATCGCGTTACGGCAGCGCGCCCTGGCCACATGCCGTCAGGCCGCAGCCCTCGCCGCATATCACCTACGTCACGCTGAACCAGGCACTGGCCTCACAGCTGGCGGCCTGGTGCGAACATCAGGTCGAAATCGAGGTGATGCGTAATACCTATCCTTTTGACCCGAGCCATCCGCGCAAAGATTTACGCCGCCAGTTTGGGTTGCTGGCGCAGGACAAGGTGATTGCCCGCACCACGCGAATTATTCCGGCTAAGCGACTCGATCGGGATATTCACCTGTTGCATGCGCTGAACAGTGAACTTATCGCGCAGCATCAGCCACAGCGCGTTTATTTAATGGTCGCTGGCGATCCGCTGGAAGACAGCGTGCATTATCACGCATTAAAGCAGTTAATTAGCCGGTTCCAGCTGGAGCGTTACGTCATCTTTTTTGGCGCGTTGAATCACGACTTTATGGAGCGTAATCCACAGGCCACCACTATTCAGGATATTTATCACGCCTGCGATGTGGTGTCGTTTTTAACCGCATGGGATTACGACAGCTACGGTAATCCGATTGGCGAGGCGATCAGCCATCAGCGCTGTTATATCGCCACCCGCTATGAATATTATCACGAGGTGTATGGCCAGTACGGTTTTGAAGGCGAACTGATGGCGATTTCCGCCAGCCATGATGGTCTGCCGGATGCCGATTTTATTCAGCGCGTCAGTGCCTTATTACAGGATGACGCACGCCGCGACGCCATCGCCACGCGCAATTATCAGAAAGGAAAATCCCTGCTGTCGGATCACATCTTCCGGCAGATATTTAATGTGTAGTTAAGGAGTGACTATGGATAACCGTTGTTTTATTTCTGTCGTGCTGCCGGTTTATAACGAGGCAGCACGTATTAACGCGGTGCTGGAATCAATATTGCAGCAGCGTTCACCCGGCGGATTGTTTAATTTTGATAATCTGGAAGTGATCATGGTGGATAATAATTCCACCGATAACTCGGTCGCGCTGATTGAAGCCTTTGCCGCGCAGCATCCGCAGCTGACGATTCATCAGCTGCAGGAGACGGTGCAGGGCGTCTCTTCGGCGCGGAAAAAAGGCATGGATTTCGCCTCACAGCGCGCCGGTATGCGCGACGAGGCCAGCGGCTTTCAGCGCAAGCACTACATCCTTTCGGCCGATGCGGACTGTACCGTTGATGCACTGTGGATCGACGAACTGGTCGGCACCATGATTGCGCAAAACGGCGATCTGGGCACCTGTAACTACTACTACGAAACCGCGGATTTTCACGAGCGCCCGCGGCTGTATGCGGAGATTGATAAAACGCTGCGCTGCCGCCACGCTTCCTTCTCCCTGTTTGGCGGCTTTCCGGACGGCAAAGGCTTTGGCGTCGAAAAGCAGCTGTACGACGAAGTGGGCGGCATCGAGATTTTTTACCAGCTGAAAAACGGTGAGTTTGTTGAACATCTGTCAGACGACTGGGATTTTGGCATCAAGGTGATCGCCGCCGGCGGCAAACCGGTGTATGCGCCCAATTCGCGCGTGCAGATCAACAGCCGCCGGGTGGATAACCTGCTGCACGAAGTGATTGAAGGCGTGGCCTACGGCCATAACGGCACCATCATCATGAAAGATGTGCGACCCACGCTCACCGCACTGACGCCGTTCACCGATGTCAGCGCAGAGCAGGCGCAGCAGGCGTGGCACTACTCGATTAAAGATTACGTGCCAAAAAATCTGGTGTTGCCGGTGTTGCTGAATCCGTCGCTGCTGCGCGACGATGCCGCGGTGATTGATTTCTTCACGCCAGAGGTGGCTGAACGCCTGTTCGCCCGCATTCACAGCATGATGCAGGAGATGAGCGTGACCGATTTCCTGCCGATTCACAGCTACAAAACCCCGGCGTTTCGCCTCTATTTTGAATTCCGCCATGAGCTGTTTGCCGCGCTGCGTCGTGCCGTCGGCGCAGAGATTGGCGAGCCACCGCCGCTGCCGGCCTGCTTTGCCCGGGTGACGGAAAATGATTTCGCCCGCTTTGTCTGGTATTACTGCGAAGATCGCGAATCCGGTGAGGCGCATAACTACTTTGCAAACGGCGGGGTGTTCTGATGCGTGCTGCCTGGCTGCAATCCCTGCAGGATATCGATCGTCACTATCCTCGCCCGGCCATATGCGAGGTGCTTAGCCGGCCGGAAAACGCCGATTTGCTGGAATACGTGGTGCATGATCCTTTTGGCTGCCATGTGTTTCCCGGTGATATCGACGATTTTCCGCTGCCGAATTTTTTCCGCGCCATGCAGCAAAGCCTGAGCCATGCGCCGCAAATTCATCTGTGGGCGTATATCCCCACTTGCCGCTATAAGTGCCACTTTTGCCAGTTTCCCACGGTGATTGTAAATCCGCAGTCGCCGCGCGCGCCTGAGCTGTTTCGCGATATCGTCGATCGCAACATTCAGGAGGCGAAGCTGTGGCTGGCGCAGCTGCCGGCACTGGGTGAAGTGCCGGTGGGTGAGTTCAACCTGTTCGGCGGCACGCCCTCGCTGCTGCCACCGGATGAGCTGCGGCGCTTAATGGATTTTTACCGCAACCATTTCAACTTCCGCGAAGCCACGCTGCGCTTCGAAGGCGAGCCCGGCACGCTGACGCGCGAATTCCTCGCGCAGCTGCGCGAACTGGGCTTCAGCAAACTGTCGTTTGGCGCGCAGTCATTCTCAGACCGCCTGATCAAAGGCTGTGGTCGCCTGCACAGCGCGGATGCCTGCTACAAGGTGATTCGTGATGCGCGCGAGCTGGGCTTCGCCCTGGTCAGCGTCGACCTGATGTATGGCCTACTGGGACAAACGGTGGACGACGTGCGTGACGATCTGCAGCAGGCGCGCGCGCTTGACCTGTCGCATCTGGTGTTCACCAAGCTGCACATGAAGCCGTTCGCCGAGAGCCGCACCGGCGTGTCGGCGGAGGGAGAAAATGCCTGGCAGCGTAAGAATGCGGCGATGCCCAGTCTGGGTCAGCAGTATCAGATGCGCGCGCTGGCCGAGCAGTGGCTGGATGGCGATTACCTTGAACATCCCACCATGTATTTCCACCATCGCAGCGCACCGCCGGAGAAGTGGAAAGCGATCATTACCGATCTCGACCAGCAGGCGCCGGAAGTGGCGATTGGCCTTGGCGGCAGCTCCAAATGTGCCGGCGCGGAGCTGATTAACCTGACCGACTACGCCGATTATCAGCGCGCACTGGATAACGGTGAGCTGCCGATCGCCTCGGTGCGCGGTATGTCGCCGGATCAGCAGGCCATCAACGGCTGCAAGATGGCGCTGTCAACGCTGATTCCGCTCGACGATGTGCTGTTTCAGCAGAAGTTTGGCGTCAGCCTGTTTGCCCAGCCGACCATCTCTCGTGCGCTGCGTGAGTTGCAGCAGCGCGAGTTAGTACACAGCGATGGCCGCTACGTCACGCTCACCCCCACCGGCCGCGTGCTGGTAGAAGCCATCATCAATACCCAGTTCGACTAAACCGCCCTTACCTCTCAACGGCACGCGACGGCGTGCCTGGAGCCTGTTATGTCCCAGTCTGTTTATAGCTTTTTTTATATCGCCATCGACACCGAAGCGGGCGTCACCGCTGAACAGTTTGAAACCTTCGTGCGCGAAAAAAGCGTGCATCTGCCCTGCTATCCCGGCTGGCGCTGGACGCTGTTTCGCGGTCTGCGCGGCGAGCGCGTCGATCAATACCTGATGCTGTTTGAAATGAAAGATGCGGCACAGCGCGCGCGCTTTATGCAGGATGACGGTGAACTTACCGCCGAGGCAGAGCACTTCTGGCATCTGCATCCCGACGCGGACGCACTGCTCAGCGAGTGGCGCCAGCTGGCAACCTTCGCGCGGCGCCCGACAATTTTCACCCATTTCGATCTGCTGGCAGAGAATCCTCACAGTACGCTGCCGGGCGGCCCGCGTTTTGATGCCCGCAGCGGCACCGCGCGCATTCTCGGTACCCACTATCTGGCGCTGCGACCGGGCGTGCAGCCGCAGGAATTTGAGCAATTCATCGCGCAGAATGCCGCGCGTATCGTTGATTATCCCGGCTGGAAGTTTCATCTGCTGAAAGGCCACAGCGGCAACCGGCTGGACGGCTATGTGGTGATGATGGAGATTGAGAGTGAAGCGGCGCTGAATGTATTTTATCCGCAGCCTGATATCGCCACCGCCAGCGCGGCTGACTTTGCGCGCACACACCGGGATACCAAACAGATGTATGAAGAGTGGAAGCAGCTGGCGTCCTTTTCCGGTTCGCCGCAGCTGTATACCGATTATCTCGCCGTGGCGGAATGTGGCACGCTGAAGTGAGTGCTGGCGGCGCGCTCTGCTCATTGCTGAAACGCGCCGCCGGATTTCTCCGTTACGACTGGTAGTAATACACCGCTTCAAAAGGCCGCAGGTGCGTCAATGCCCCAGGCGGCGATGCCTCACTGTAATTACTCATCAGCACCTGCCAGTTGCCTTCAACTTCCGGCAGCAGCAGTGGCTGCGCGCTGTGACTCAGGTTCGCCACCACCAGCAGGCTTTCACGCGGCGAATTGCGCCGATAACACCAGATGTGTGACGCTTGCGGTGCCAGATCCTGATAATCGCCCTCGGTGAAGATAGCGTAACGCTTACGCAGCCGAATCAGCGTTTGGTAGCCATAGAACACCGAGTTGCTGTCGAGCAGCGCGTTAGCCGCGTTGATCAGCGTATAGTTATCCGCCACGCCTATCCACGGCTCACCCCGCGTGAAGCCGGCATTGGCGCTGCTGTCCCACAGCATCGGCGAGCGGCTGTTATCGCGCGATTTGCTGGCCAGTATCGCCAGGATTGCCGCCTCCGGCTTGCCCTGCGCCAGCCACGCAGCGTGGATGTTGTGGCTCTCGATGTCCTGATACTGCTCAATGCGGGTAAAATGAGGGTTGGTCATTCCCAGCTCTTCGCCCTGATAGATATAGGGCGTGCCCTGCATGCCGTGCAGCAACATCGCAAAGCATTTTGCCGAGGCGATGCGCAGCGCACCTTCATCACCAAAGCGCGTGACGATACGCGGCTGATCGTGGTTACACCAGAACAGCGCATTCCACGCCACGTCGTGCATCCCGCGCTGCCACTCCGCAAAAATTGCCTTGAGCTGAACGAAGTCCGGTGCCGCCAGCGTCCATTTGTCGCCCTGGGGATAATCCACCTTGAGATGGTGGAAGTTAAAAGTCATCGACAGCTCGTTTTGCGCCAGCGAAGCATAGCGCTGGCAGTTGGCCAGCGTGGTCGAGGACATTTCCCCCACCGTCATCAGCCCGCGCGGCGTGAACACATCGCGGTTGAACTCCTGCAGGTAGTCATGGATGCGCGGGCCATCGGTGTAGAAGCGCCGCCCGTCATGGCCGGGTAGATCGTCGCTAAAATCCTGGTGCTTCGACACCAGGTTGATCACATCAAGCCGCAATCCATCGACGCCTCGATCCGCCCAGAAGTGGCACACCCGCTTTAACGCCTCGCGCACCGCCGGGTTTTCCCAGTTGAGATTGGCCTGCTCCGGCGCGTACAGGTGCAGATAGTATTGCTGACGCCGTTCGTTCCACGCCCAGGCGCTGCCGCCAAACTTAGACTGCCAGTTGTTGGGTGGCGTACCGGGCACCCCGTCGCGCCAGATATAAAAATCGACGTACGGCTGTTCACCGGCTTCGGCACGCTTAAACCAGGCATGCTCGGTCGAGGTGTGGTTGAACACCATATCCAGCACCATGCGCATACCGCGCCGGTGCGTCTCCGCCAGCAGGTGGTCAAAGTCGGCCATGGTGCCGTAGGCGGGATCGATGGCGGTGTAATCCGCCACGTCGTAACCGTTATCGATCTGCGGCGACACATAGATCGGCGTCAGCCACAGCGCATCGACGCCCAGCTGCTGCAGATAATCCAGCCGCTGGATCACGCCGTTGAGATCGCCGGTGCCGCGCGCCCCGCTGTCCTGAAAACTTTTGGGATAGATTTGGTAGATCACCGCCTGGCGCCACCAGGGATATTCAGCGTGCCTGTTCATGTTGCACCTCGGCCTGGCTGATGATGGCGGTTGCCGCTTTACGTTTGGTGATGATGATGGTTAGCAGCAGCGGAACCAGAATCGCCACCAGAATCGCCAGCGAGTAAACCGTCCAGTACTGTGGCTGAATCGAGAGGATGCCCGGCAAGCCGCCCACGCCGATGCCGTTGGCCATCACGCCGTTGAGGCCGCACAGCAGCGCCGCCAGCGCAGAGCCAATCATGGCGCACAGCATGGGGTAGCGGTACTTGAGGTTGACGCCGTACATCGCCGGCTCCGTTACGCCGAGCCACGCTGAAATGGCGGCCGGCACGGTGAGGTCGCGTTCAGCACGATCTTTGTTAGCGATAATGATGCCGACCACCGCAGCACCCTGTGCAATATTGGACAGCGCAATCAGCGGCCACACCGGCGTGCCGCCCATGCTCTGAATCATCTGCAGATCAACCGCCAGCGTGGTCTGATGCACGCCGGTGATCACCATCGGCGCATACAGGAAGCCAAACAGCGCGGCCCCAATCGGCGCGAAGCTGCCGGTCATCAGGTGACGCACCGCAAAGGCGATGCCGTCGCCAATCAGACGGCCAAACGGGCCAATCAGGCTGTGGGCGAGGAAAACCGACAGCAGCAGCGCACACACCGGCACCACCACCAGCGTCAGATAGGCGGGCACGATACGTTTTAGCGCCAGTTCGATTTTCGCCAGCGCCAGCCCGGCCAGCAGCGCCGGGATCACCTGCGCCTGATAGCCGACCCGATCAATGCTGAACCAGCCGAAGTTCCACACTTCCGGCACCTGGCTGCCAATCAGATACGCATTCATCAGCTGCGGTGAAACCAGCGTAATGCCCAGCACAATCCCCAGGATTGGCGTACCGCCCAGCTTGCGCACCACCGACCAGCAAATCCCCACCGGCAAATAGAAGAAGATCGCTTCGCCAATCAGCCAGAGGAAATCGTACAGCCCTTTCACACCGGGATAGAGCTGCACCAGGGTTTTATCATCCGCCACGGCAATATCGCCCAGCACGTTACGGAAACCGAGAATTAAACCGCCGCTAATTAACGCCGGTAATAACGGGAAAAATATCTCAGCAAAATGGGATAATAATGCCTCGTGCCATTTCATCTGGCTGCGCGCTGCAGATTTAATCTGCTCCTTAGAGGTCTCACTAATATTTAGTGCTTCAACTAACGCTTTATAATAAGTGTCAACTTCGGTTCCAATAATTACCTGAAACTGTCCGGCAGAATTAAAGCATCCTTTAACGCCGGGCGTGGCGCGGATGGCCTCTGGATCGGCCTTGTCGACATCCTGCAGCACAAAGCGCAGGCGGGTAATACAGTGCGAAAGTGACAGAATATTTTCCCGACCGCCCACGCGGTCAATGAGATCGTTAATGATCTCGCGACTGATGGTTTTCATTATCATCCCTTATTTCCATGCCGGAATCGGCAGTGGACGATAATACGCCGCTGCTTTTAATTTTAACTATAGCAAAGCGAGGGAATTAGTTGGCGATCACAAAAATATTTACGCAATACATCGCAGGAAAATTAACTTAACAATAATTATTTAACCTGATAACTAAATCTGCGCCATTTAAATATAAATTCGGGACATTTCGTATTGTTGAATATTTATTTAAACGGTAGCGCGGTGGCTGTGCAACGTTCGCCACCGCGCAACAAAACGTCAGACGATGCGGTGGCGCAGACGACCAATCTTCTCAATTTCCACTTCGATCTCATCGCCAGGGAACATAAACAGCGGTGGTGTACGCTTTTTCCCCACGCCGCCTGGTGAGCCGGTGATGATGACATCGCCCGGTGACAGCGGACTAAACGCCGAGATGTATTCAATGATCTTCGCCACCGGATGCACCATGCTGGCCGTGGTATCGTTCTGCACTTCGCGCTGATTCAGCCAGGTTTTGATCGCCAGCTGCTGCGGGTCCGGGATGTCGTCGGCGGAGGTCATCCACGGGCCAAAGCCGCCGGTTTGCTGCCAGTTTTTGCCTGCGGTAAACCAGGTGAACTGCATGTCGCGCACCGTGGCATCCATAAAGCAGCTGTAGCCCGCCACATGCTGCAGCGCATCGGCGGCTTTTACCTGATAAGCCGCTTTGCCGATGATCACCGCCAGCTCGCCTTCGTAATCAAATTCAGCCGTGGTCGCCGGTTTCAGCAGGGGCTGCTCGTGCGCAGCCAGCGAATCGGCAAAGCGCACGAACAGCGTCGGCGCGTCGAGCGTGGCGGCAAACTCCTGGCGCTTGTCGGCATAGTTCATGCCAACGCAGAAGACTTTGCCTGGGTTTTCCACCACCGGCAGGAAGCGAATCGCGCTGAAGGCATAGTCCACCGGCTCGCTCAGGTATCCCTGCAGGTCACTCAGGCCACCGCGCTGCAGCAGAGTTTTCAAATCCGGACAGCTGTCGCCCAGCCGCGTACCGAGATCGATCACGCCGTCGGCTTGCACGATGCCATAACTTTTTCTTGCCTGGTCAATAAGAGAAAAACTGCACAGCTGCATGATGGCCTCAATGTTATAGAGAATTTGCGCGCAGGTTATCAAAAGCCAGACGGAAAAGCGGTATGACCTGAGGGTAAAGTAATTAATGTTTGTGAGTTTTGGTGACAGAGATGCGCAGAGGGGAACGGCGCCGGGTGATAACCACAGGTCGATCCCTGACCGCGATTATCGAGGGTTTCTGGCGGAGCGCTTAGTTTAAGGCGCCCGGCGGTACGTGTTTGAAGGTCTCAACATAAGAGCGAAACACGGAGCGGAAAAAACGTTTCATGGTGCACCTGATACAAAAATTGTTGAAGAATTACGCGAAAATTATAACGCCCGCGCATTTTTCACGCAATTATTTTTGAACCAGATCACAAAAACGTGCCCACCCCATCGTGCAAGTCGTCAACGGAACAGCCCTAAGTGCTCAATCAGGATGGTGCAGCCAATGCTGATCAGTACCACGCCGCCCAGCACTTCCGCCCATTTGCCCATTACCGGACCGATAAAGCGACCGACCAGCACACCGGTGGTCGCCATGATAGTGGTGGCCGCACCGATGGTGAGCGCGGTGAGCACAATGTTAACCTGCAGGAACGCGAGGCCAACGCCCACCGCCAGCGCATCAAGGCTGGTCGCTACCGCCGTCAGCGCCAGTACCATAAAGCCGTGGCGCTGCGGCGCTTCGCACGGCTCGTCGGCCGTCTGACGGAAACCTTCCATGATCATCCGCCCGCCAAGAATGCCCAGCAGACCAAATGCCACCCAGTGATCCCACGCCATAATGTAGTGGCTGGCGGCCAGCCCGATGGCCCAGCCCACCAGCGGCGTCAGCATTTCAATGACGCCAAAAATCAGCCCTGTGCGTAATGCTTCTTTGAAGCCCGGACGATACAGCGACGCGCCTTTGCCCAGTGCTGCAGCGAAAGCGTCCATCGACATACCAAAGGCCAGAATCAGGGTTGCGATAAATGTCATGGTTTTCAGTCAATGCGGTGAAATAAGACGATTAAGCCTGCACTTTGTCCGCATATCGGGTTCAGTAATGAAAAAGTGCGCGCAGTCTAGCACGTCAACCCGCCAAAAAAAAGACAACAAAATCATGGGTTTAAGTATAGCAAAGGCTATAACTCTTAACTGCCGCTATTTCTGCAGCTAAGTGGATGGAATAGAAGAAATTTCTTAGCGCGCGCTGCTGCGGGGATTGCACCGCGCCGCGGTTTTATGCGCTAATGCCCGCGCTAACTGATTTGGAATGATGCGATGAAAAACCCATTTGAAACGCTGATCATCCCGGGCGGCATTCTGCTGCTGGGCTTTCTTTCGGCGCTACTGCTGCCCGCCCCTTCGTTTGGCGTGGCGCTGGCAAAACAGCTGCAGCAGGCTCTGCATCTGCAGGATGTGAATCAGCTGTACACCATGGTGTTCTGCGTCTGGTTTTTGCTGCTGGGTACCGTTGAGTTTTTCATTATTCGCTTCGTCTGGCGCCGCTGGTTCCAGCTGCGCTGAGCGGTGCGCGTGATGCATTTTTCTTCTGACGGGCGCCTGACACGGTGCCCAAATTAAAAGTCACACAAATGTAACATTATTTTTACACGATCTGGCGAAACATCAGGCAACATAAAATCCGCATAAAAAATCAATTTCGCTAAAACCTATCGTTTTCAATGCGTTAATTTGTGACCCAGCTCACCTTGTGAAATCAACCCTCTCCATTTCCCTCACACTGTCGCAACAACTACGTTACTATAACTGCCTGATTAGGGGATAAAAATCCCTTATGACAGCGCCGTCGGGCTGATTAATTCTTATGCTGAATCATTTCTGCATTTAAAAAATAAACAAACGTTTAATTCCGATACGAGAATGTTATATTCGAATGCATATGCATAACGTGCAGTTAACCGTTATCACACCTATGGCTTAAACCTGAGTCTTAACCTTTGAGAAATAGCGCAACGCGCTTGCAAAAAGCGTGGCTGTTTCGCCTGCGAACCTGTTGAGCTTCAGGGCAACAGAGAGGAGATGTCGCCTCATGAGCAACACTGCGGTAAATCTGGCGCTAGCCGCCGCTGGCATGGAAAGCACACACCTTCAGGAACGAAAAGACGTAGATGTCCTGCTGATCGGCGCAGGCGTGATGAGTGCTACCTTAGGCACCTGGCTGCAGGATCTCGAGCCAGACTGGTCGATTGAGATGGTCGAGCGGCTGGATGATGTCGCGGTCGAATCCTCTAATGGCTGGAACAATGCCGGCACCGGCCACGCGGCGCTGGCCGAGCTGAACTATACGCCCGAAAGAGCGGATGGCAGCATCGACATTGCCAAAGCGGTGGCGATTAACGAATCCTTCCAGATTTCCCGCCAGTTCTGGGCGTATCACGTACAGAAAGGCAACCTGAGTAATCCACAAAGCTTTATTCACAGCACGCCGCACATGAGTTTTGTCTGGGGCGAGGCCAACGTCGCTTTCCTGCGCAAGCGCTTCCAGGCGCTGCAGAAAAGCACCCTGTTCCGCGGCATGAACTATTCCGAAGATCGTGACCAGATCGCTCAGTGGATTCCGCTGGTGATGAACGGGCGTGACCGCAAGCAGAAAGTGGCGGCCACCTGGACCGACATGGGCACCGACGTTAACTTCGGTGAAGTGACGCGCCAGTTGATTGCCGCGCTGGAGAAGAAAGAGAATTTCCGCCTGCGTCTGCGTCAGGAAGTGCGCGATATCAAGCGCCTGAGCGATGGGCGCTGGCAGGTAAGCCTGCACAACCTCGCCAGCGGTGAGTCGCGTGTGCTGACCGCGCGCCAGCTGTTTATCGGTGCCGGCGGTGCGGCGCTGCCGCTGCTGCAAAAAACCGGCATCCCGGAAGTAAAAGGCTACGCCGGTTTCCCGGTGGGCGGCTCGTTCCTCGTCACGGAAAACCCGGACGTAGTGGCGCAGCACATGGCGAAGGTGTACGGCAAAGCCAGCGTGGGCGCACCACCGATGTCGGTACCGCACGTTGATACCCGCGTGCTGGATGGCAAGCAGGTGCTGCTGTTTGGCCCGTTTGCAACCTTCTCCACCAAATTCCTCAAACAGGGCTCGCTGCTGGATATGTTCGGCGCGATGAACAGCAGTAACCTGCTGCCGATGATGCAGGTTGGGCTGAAAAGCTTCGATCTGGTGAAATATCTGGTCGATCAGGTGCTGCAGAGCGATGACGATCGTATGGAAGCGCTGCGCGCTTATGTGCCGCAGGCAAAACAGGAAGACTGGAAGCTGGTCACGGCCGGTCAGCGCGTGCAAATCATCAAAAATGATGAGAAAGAGGGCGGCGTGCTGCGTCTCGGTACCGAAGTGGTCACTTCGGCCGACGGCTCGATCTCTGCGCTGCTGGGCGCGTCACCGGGGGCCTCCACCGCAGCACCGATTATGCTGGAGCTGATGGCGAAAGTGTTCCCGGAGCAAATGCGCTCGCCAGAGTGGCAAACCAAAATCCGCGCGGTAATCCCGTCGTGGGGCCGCAAGCTGAACGGCGACGTGGCGCTGACCGAGAAGGTGCTGGCCGAAACCAGTCGCGTGCTGCAGCTGGATTACGCACCGGTCATCACGCCGGAAGCCGCGAACGACGAAGGTCGTGAAACCGCCCATGTGGTGGGCAAATAAGCGGCGACGCCTGTCCCTTCACCGGTAAATAGAGACCTGACTGGGGCCGCAATCGCGGCCTCTTTTTTTGATTACGGTGTCGCCCTTTGGATGACGCAATCCCTGACGGTTCAGCCTGGGATTTATTCACCAGGAAGCGCGCGTTTGTTAGCGGCACAATACATTGCACATTGCGCGATAAATCGCGCCGCTACATCAGGGTGCGTCGTACGGCTTCGTTAACTGACCAGCCCCCCATATGGTGCCCCTGCTTACCGCGCCATCCAACGCCGTGGCATCAGCTCAACAGCAGCGCGTCATACAGCATCCAGCC
Organism: Pantoea sp. Cy-640; assembly: GCF_011752635.1. Classification (NCBI taxonomy): domain Bacteria; kingdom Pseudomonadati; phylum Pseudomonadota; class Gammaproteobacteria; order Enterobacterales; family Erwiniaceae; genus Pantoea; species Pantoea sp. Cy-640. Next base: position 213,795 of record NZ_VWXB01000006.1, read on the forward strand.
GGTGGTCGCCACCAGCGACAGCGCCATTAGCGTGTTGAACGCCTGACGTTTCCACGCAATCTGCAGGTGATGGCGCAGCCGGTCGCCCAGCGCTGCCCAGATTAAAATGCACGGCAGGTTGAGGGCGGCAAAGCCGAGCAGCACCGCCAGCACACCGTTGCTGTTGGCGTACATCAGCGCCACGTTGGTGACCATCAGCCAGGCTTTGGGATTCACCGCCTGGAAACACACGCCGCCCAGCAGGGTCATCGGACGCGGACGTTCGCGCAGCTGCGGCGCACCGGCGCGGAAGATTTTCCACGACAGCCACAGCAAATAGCTGCATCCCACCACCGTCAGCGGCAACCGCACAGACGCCATCCAGTGCAATAGCAGCTCCAGCGCCACGCTCGCCAGCAGCATCTGTAACGCACAGCCGAGCAGGATGCCAAACAGCATCGGCAGCGTGCGCCGGAAGCCAAAATTGACGCCGGACGTGGCCAGTAACAGATTGTTCGGACCCGGTGTAATCGACATCACCGTAACGTAGCTAAAGAAGGATGGATCGAGCATGGTACGTTTCCCTGAGAATCAACGAAACACCATGCTAATGCGCATATTACGATGGCAACAGAGACACAAAATCACTATTGTGATGGATACAGTTAAGGCAATTTTAAATTGTACCTATCGCGCGCGGAGGCTTTTGTGTCCCTTCCTCTCTCATCCGGCCAGACGCTGTACCAGCAGCTGGCGGACAGCTTTGCCGAATCTATCCATCAGGGCACGCTGAAGCCGGGTAAGCGCCTGCCGGCCATCCGGCGCGTGGCGCAGTCGCACCAGGTCAGCATCAATACGGTGTTAAGTGCCTGGCATATTCTTGAAGATCGCGGCCTGATAGAAGCCCGTCCGCAGTCGGGCTACTACGTGCGTGGCGTGCTGCCCGCGGTGACGCGACCGCTCAGGCCAATGAGCGCCAGCGTTAATGACCCCAGCACGCAAAAACTGGCACTGATCGAGCAGGTGTTCGCCGCGCAGAACCACCCCGACTACACCAATATTTCGCTGGCCTGCCCGCAGGATAGTGAGCTGTTTCCGGCGGCGAAACTGGGACGCATTACCGCCTCCCTTATTCGCCGCGATAACGACATCATTGGTCGCTACGCGCTTCCGCCGGGTAGTGAGCGCTTACGGGAGGAGATTGCGCGCCGTAGCCTGCACACCGGCCTGAATCTCACTGTCGCGGACATCACCCTGACCCACGGCTGCATGGAAGCGCTGCAGCTGGCGCTGCGTGCGGTGACGAAGCCGGGCGACTGCGTCGGGCTTGAATCGCCGACCTACTTCTTTTTGTTCCCGCTGCTGGCCTCACTCGGGCTGAAGGCGCTGGAAATCCCCACCGATCCGCAAAACGGCCTGTCGCTGGATGCGCTGGAGATGCTGCTGCAGGAGCAGCGCATTCAGGCGCTGATCGCCATGCCGGGCGCGCAGAATCCGCTGGGCTACGTGATGCCGCTGGAGAATAAAAAGCGTCTCGCGAAGTTAGTGAATACTTACCACGTTCCGCTGCTGGAAGATGGGCTGTATGACGAATTGCAGTTTGACTGGCCGCTGTCGCCACCGGTCAAAGCCTTTGACCGCGACGGCTGGGTGATTTACTGCACCAGCTTCACCAAAACCGTCGCGCCCGATTTTCGCGTGGGCTGGACGGCTGCCGGCCGCTTCCATCCGGTGATTGCGCGGCTGAAAGCGGTATCGTCGATGACCGAATCAAAACTGCTGAGCGAAACGCTGGCCGAATTCCTCGCCAGCGGCGGTTATGATCACCATCTGCGCTCGCTGCGGCGTCGCTATGCCGCCAATCTGGATGCGGCGCGCGGCATCATTGCCCGTCACTTCCCGCAGGGCACGCGCGCTACCCTGCCGCGCGGCGGCTTTGTGTTTTGGGTCGAGCTGCCGGGCAAGGTTGACACGGTGGAGATGTTCCATCGCCTGTTGCAGGAGCAGATTTGCGTCACGCCGGGCGCGCTCTATTCACTGAGCGATCGCTATCGCCATGCGCTGCGTCTCTCCTGCTGCTATCCGTTTGATGAGCGTTACACCTGGGCACTGAAACGCACCGGCGCGCTGGCCTGTGAAATCACCGGTATCGCGCCGGGTCAGGCTCAGGGCTTACCGTTGCGGCCCCAGGTGGTGTAACCCTCGCGTTCGGTCAGGCGCTCGTAATAGGTTTGCACGGCAGGAAAGTCCGGATGGTCGAGCGGGGTTTCAAACCAGCGGTTCACCGCCAGGCCAACCGGAATATCGGCCAGGGTAAAGTTACGGCCCGCGACGTAGCGCCCGGTTTTTTCCAGCTGCTGATTAAGAATACCCATGGTGTGGCTCCAGCCTTTGACGGCGGCAGCCAGCAGGCGTGGATCCTGATGGGCTGGCGAATTGCGCACCAGCGACATAAAAGCATAGCGCCATGAGGTGTTGAGCTCGGTGGCCTGCCAGTCCATCCACTGATCGACCGGCGCGCGCGCCCGCGGATTATCCGGGTAGAGCCATTCACCGCCGTTGCTGTTGGCGAGGTAGCGCAGAATCGCGTTGGACTCCCACATCACGAAGTCATCTTCGATGATCACCGGCACCATGGCGTTGGGATTGAGCGCCATAAACTGCGGTGAGTGCAACGACTGCGGGTCTTCGCCCCACGGCTCGTGCTCCCAGGCAATATCCAGCTCTGAACAGAGCCACAGCACTTTACGAACGTTGATTGACGAGTTACGGCCCAGAATTTTTAACATAGCGGACTCCGCTGGCAGAATTGTTAATCTATTCATAGTCCTGTTAGACGCCTTAAGCAATCAGCAGGATGTAAATCCGGATTTCAGACAACCTCAATGAGGAAAGGAGCGAACATGCAGGTGGCGTTTAAACAAGTGGATGTGTTCTCCACAGGCGCGTTCAGCGGCAATCCGCTGGCGGTGATTATGGATGCCCAGGGTCTGAGCGATGCACAGCTGGCGGCCATCGCACGCTGGACCAATCTGTCGGAAACCACCTTCGTGCTGCCCCCACAGGATGCCACAGCCGACTATCGTGTGCGCATCTTTACGCCTGGCGGCGAACTGCCGTTTGCCGGACACCCCACGCTTGGCACCGCGCATGCCTTGCTGGAAGCCGGCTGGCCCCTGAAAACAGCGGGTAAGATCGTGCAGGAGTGCGGCGTGGGCCTGGTTGAGGTGCAGATTGGCGCTGATGGTACGCTGGCCTTTGCCGCGCCGGACGCCAGCCTGACGCCGTTCAGCGATGCGCTGATGAGCAGCGCACTGCACAGTGACGCGTTCGATCTCAGCCAGACGCCAGCCGTGGCGGATATGGGGATTCGCTGGCTGTTGATTCCGATGAGCAGCGCGCAGGCGGTGCTGGAGGTGGTCACCCAGGCGGACGATTTACTGCGGCTGCAGCAGCATGCGGGCGTGAACGGCATCGCCCTGTTTGGCTCGCTGCCGCAGGATGCAGAGGCGCAGTACGAGGTGCGCGCGCTGCTGGTCGAGAACGGTAGCCTGGTCGAAGATCCGGTCACCGGCAGCGCTAACGCCTGTCTGGCACGCTATCTGGCGGCGCAGGGCCAGCGGCAGGATTACTGCGCGCGTCAGGGCAGCGCCATCCAGCGTGCCGGTCGCATTGTGGTGCGTTTTGCCGGTGAGACAATCTGGATCGGCGGGCAAACCGTCACCCTGATTGATGGCACGATTGAGGTGTAAAACGGGCGCTGCTCCGTTCGTTAACACGATCCGGTCGCAGCGCGATGTTTTTACAGTGCCTGACCGCCGGAGGCCTCGATACGCTGGGCGGTAATCCAGCCGGTTTTGTCGCTCAGGATCGCGCTAATGGCATCACCGATGTCATCCGGCAGACCAACGCGGCCCAGCGCGGTCACTGAAGCGATATGCGCGTTCAGATCTTTCGTGTCGCGCACGCGACCGCCGCCAAAGTCGGTTTCAATCGCCCCCGGTGCCAGAATGTTGACGCGAATGCGGCGCTCGCCCAGCTCTTTCGCCTGATAGCGCGTCAGCACTTCCATCGCCCCTTTCATGGCGGCGTAAGTACCTGAACCCGGCAGCGTCATGCGCGTCAGACCGCTGGAAATGTTCAGGATGCGTCCACCATCGGCGATCAGCGGCAGCAGTTTCTGCGTCAGGAAATATGGCCCTTTAAAATGCACATTCACCAGCGCATCAAACTCCTCTTCACTGGTTTCGGCCAGCAGCTTGTAATGACCGTGGCCAGCGTTGTTCACTAAATAATCAAAGCTATCGCGCTGCCAGGTCTCGTTCAGCGTTGCTTTGACCCGCGCCGCAAAGTCATCGAACTGTTTACTGTCGCCCACATCCAGCTGCAGCGCCACCGCACGCGCGCCCAGCGCCTCAATCTCCTTCACGAGCGCCTGCGCTTCTTCAGCATGACCGCGCCAGGTAAACAGAATATCGACGCCCTTAGCCGCCAGTTTTAGCGCGCCATTCTTGCCCAGACCGCGGTTACCGCCGGTAATCAATGCAATTTTATGAGACATGTTTCGCTCCGGTTGGAAAATTGAACACGGATTAAGGATATTCGCGAATAATTGATCTATAAACGCAGGGGAATACACAGCACTGTTTCACTAACAACAACAATCGGTGAACAACATGGATAAAATTCACGCTATGCAGGTGTTTGTGCGGGTGGCAGAAATGGGCAGTTTTACCCGCGCGGCTGAGAGTCTGGGTTTACCCAAGGGCAGCGTTTCCCGCCAGCTGCAGGCGCTGGAAAACCAGATGGGCACACGCCTGCTGCACCGTACCACGCGCCGTGTGCATCTCACCCAGGATGGGCTGGTGTATTACGATCGCTGCCTGGATTTGCTGTCGATGCTGGATGATATGGACAGCCTGTTCCAGCACGATCCTGCCACGCTGAGCGGCAAGCTGCGCGTCGATATGTCGGTGGCGATGGCGACCGGTTTTATCCTGCCGCGCCTGCCAGAGTTTTTGCAGCACTATCCGGGCGTGGAGATTGAGCTGAGCAGCAGCGATCGCCAGGTTGATGTGATTCGCGAGGGCTTTGACTGCGTGTTGCGCGTGGGCGAACTGAAAGATTCCGGCCTGATTGCGCGAAAAATTGGCTCGCACGCCTTGATCAACTGCGCCAGCCCTGGCTACCTTTCCCGCTTCGGCATGCCGGTGCGGCTGGACGATCTCGGCCAGCACGCCATGGTGCACTATACCCAACAGCTGGGGCAGCCCTCGCCGGGCTTTGAGTACTTTGATGGCAAACAGTGCCACTACGTGCAGACCGGCGGCGTGGTGACGGTAAACAGCACCGAAACCTATCGCGCCGCCTGTATTGCCGGGCTGGGCATTATTCAGGTACCGGCGATTGGCGTGCAGCCGCTGCTGGAATCCGGCCAGCTGGTCGAAGTGCTGCACCACTTCCCGGCCAAACCGATGCCGATTTCCCTGCTCTATCCTCACCGTCGCAACGTGGCGCGCCGGGTGCGGGTGTTTATGGAGTGGCTGAGTCAGGTGCTGCAGGAATACGTGACCTGAACGGGCAGGCTATAATTTTATTTTCGCTGTGAACAGGATGCAGAAGGTCTATGACGGACAAAACCACAAAAGCCTCAGCGGCTGAAGCTAAGCCGCTGATTGATATCAAAACCGGCAACAAAACGGTGGATGGCTCGATCAGGCGCGTCTCACGCTTTGCCGCCTGGTTTCAGGCGATCCCGGCAGTAGCGCACTTTTTGCGCGCGCTGGAGCGCTTTAACGATCGCCTCGGCAGCCAGTTTGGTGCGGCGATCACCTATTTTTCATTTCTTTCGCTGATACCGATTTTGATGGTCTCCTTTGCGGCGGTCGGCTTTGTGCTGGCGTCCAATCAGGACCTGCTTTCTGAGTTGATCAACAAAATCGTTAACAGCATCAGCGACCCGACGCTGGCCACCACGCTGAAAAATACCGTGAATACCGCGATTCAGCAGCGCGCAACCGTCGGCCTGACCGGTTTGCTGCTGGCGCTCTACTCCGGCATTAACTGGATGGGTAACCTGCGCGAAGCGGTGCGCGCCCAGTCGCGTGACGTATGGGAACGCAAGCCGGATGACCAGGAAAAGTGGTGGAAGAAATATCTGCGCGACCTGGTTTCGCTGCTGGGCCTGATGCTGGCGCTGGTGATTACGCTGTCGCTGACCTCGATTGCCGGCGCAGCGCAGGCGGCGATCGTGAATGCGCTGGGGCTGGGCGATATCGAGTGGCTGCGGCCGGCGATGACCATCATCGCGCTGTCGATCTCCATCTTCGCCAACTATCTGCTGTTCCTGTGGATTTTCTGGATCCTGCCGCGCCACAAGCCACGCAAAAAAGCGCTGCTGCGCGGTACGCTGCTGGCGGCGATTGGGTTTGAGGTGATCAAGTTTGTTATGACGCTGACGCTGCCGAAGCTGGCGACGTCGCCCTCCGGTGCCGCCTTTGGATCGGTGCTGGGGCTGATGGCCTTCTTCTACTTTTTCGCGCGTCTGACGCTGTTCTGCGCCGCGTGGATCGCCACCGCAAAATACAAGGATGATCCCGAGATGTCGCAGCCGCATCACCCGGCGTAACGCGACAATTCAGTTACATTTGCCGCAACAGCAAAAAATGTTTCCTGCTGGCTACTAAAGCAGCAAAAACCAGCAGGAAACGCTAAAGGGTCACTTTTATTTGGCCCTTTTGCAGAGAATCACGCCAGAAAAGCCGCGCTTCCCCTTCCCATCCGCCGCCGATTGCCGTAACTCAGAAATTATCCTCTTTTTCGCCGCCAAAGCCCGGTGTGACGCGGTTTTTCGTCATTGAATGCGGCAAAACAGGTGCGTAAGATTCTTTGTTTACATTTACAATTAAGAAACAGTTATGCAAGCCTCCATCTCCGAAACATCCGACCAACCACACGACGGCACACCGGTTAACTCACGCAGTAAAGTGGTAGTTGCCTCGCTGGTCGGCACTGCGATCGAATTCTTCGATTTCTATATCTATGCCACCGCCGCGGTAATTGTTTTTCCGCATATCTTCTTCCCGCAGGGTGACGCTACGGTTGCCACACTGCAGTCGCTGGCCACCTTCGCTATTGCCTTTGTTGCGCGCCCTATTGGCTCCGCGCTGTTTGGTCACTTTGGCGATCGCGTGGGCCGTAAAGCGACGCTGGTTGCCTCGCTGCTGACCATGGGCGTTTCTACCGTACTGATCGGCCTGCTGCCGGGTTATCAGACCATTGGCGTGGCGGCACCGCTGCTGCTGGCGCTGGCGCGTTTTGGTCAGGGCCTGGGACTGGGCGGCGAATGGGGCGGCGCGGCGCTGCTGGCCACCGAGAACGCCCCGGCGAAGAAACGCGCGCTGTACGGCTCGTTCCCGCAGTTGGGCGCACCGATTGGCTTCTTCTTTGCCAACGGCACGTTCCTGCTGCTCTCGTGGCTGCTGACCGATGAGCAGTTCATGAACTGGGGCTGGCGCGTGCCGTTTGTGCTCTCTGCGGTGCTGGTGATTATCGGTCTGTATGTGCGCGTGTCGCTGCATGAGAGCCCGGTATTTGCCAAAGTGCAGAAAGAGAAGAAGCAGGTGCGTATCCCCATCGGAACGCTGCTGAGCAAGCATATGACCGCGACCATTCTCGGCACGTTTATCATGCTGGCGACCTATACGCTGTTCTACATTATGACGGTGTATTCGATGAGCTACGGCACCGCGCCGGCGCCGGTTGGTCTCGGCTATTCGCGTAACAGCTTCCTGTGGATGCTGATGGTGGCGGTGATCGGTTTTGGCGTAATGGTGCCGATTGCCGGCCTGCTGGCGGACCGTTTTGGCCGTCGCAAAACGATGATCACCATTACGCTGATGATTATCGCCTTTGCGCTGATGTTCCCGCTGCTGCTCGGCTCCGGCTCGCAGATTCTGGTGATGGGCTTCCTGCTGCTCGGCCTGAGTATTATGGGTCTGACATTCGGCCCGATGGGCGCGCTGCTGCCAGAACTGTTCCCGACCGAAGTACGCTATACCGGTGCGTCGTTCTCTTACAACCTGTCGTCGATTCTTGGTGCCTCGGTGGCGCCTTATATTGCGACCTGGCTGAATGCGAACTACGGCTTGCAGGCGGTGGGCTTCTATCTGGCCTCCATGGCAGTGCTGACGCTGATCGCGCTGATCGCCTGTAAAGAGACGCGCCACCAGACGCTGTATGAAGCGGTGTGATTGATTGCGTGTTGACAGAACCCGGCTCCGGCCGGGTTTTTTATTGGCGGTGTGGGGGGATGGTGCGGTGTGTCCCTCACCCTGGCCCTCACCCCGGCCCTCTCCCGTAAACGGGAGAGGGAGCGTCCGCGCGATGTTGATAGATAAGTGTAGAAACATCAGCCCGCACCGAACGGTTCCCTCTCCCGCCAGCGGGAGAGGGCCAGGGTGAGGGTGAGAAAAACCCTTCTGCACCCAGACATAAGACATAAAAAAACCCCGGCAAGCCGGGGTTTGAGTGTGCTGAAAACTGTGTCTCGCGTGCCTTAGCCCGCGACGGCGATGCGTTTCATGTCGGTCATATAGCCACGCAGTTTGCGACCAACGGCTTCGATTGGATGCTGGCGGATCGCTTCGTTCACGTCGCGCAGCTGCGCGTTATCCACCTGCGTGCCTTCCACCGCTTTGCCCAGGTCGCCAGGCTGCAGCGTGGTCATGAACTCTTTCAGCAGCGGAACGGCCGCGAAGGAGAACAGGTAGTTACCGTATTCTGCGGTATCGGAAATTACCACGTTCATTTCATACAGACGCTTACGGGCGATGGTGTTAGCAATCAGCGGCAGCTCGTGCAGCGATTCATAGTAAGCCGACTCTTCGATGATGCCCGCGTCAACCATGGTTTCGAACGCCAGCTCAACGCCCGCTTTCACCATCGCGACCATGACCACGCCTTTGTCGTAGTACTCCTGCTCGTCGATTTTGCCTTCGAACTGCGGGGCGTTTTCGAACGCGGTTTTACCGGTCTCTTCACGCCAGGTCAGCAGGTTTTTGTCGTCGTTCGCCCAGTCAGCCATCATACCGGAAGAGAATTCACCCGAGATGATGTCATCCATGTGCTTCTGGAACAGCGGGGCCATGATGGTTTTCAGCTGCTCAGACAGCGCGTAAGCGCGGATTTTTGCCGGATTAGACAGACGATCCATCATCAGCGTGATGCCGCCGAACTTCAGCGATTCGGTGATGGTTTCCCAGCCGAACTGAATCAGTTTCTCGGTGTACGCCGCGTCGTGACCTTCGGCCACCAGCTTGTCGAAGCACAGCAGTGAACCGGCCTGCAGCATACCGCACAGAATGGTCTGCTCGCCCATCAGGTCTGATTTGACTTCTGCCACGAAAGACGATTCCAGCACGCCTGCACGGTCGCCGCCGGTGGCTGCAGCCCAGGCTTTGGCAATCGCCATGCCTTCGCCTTTTGGATCGTTTTCCGGGTGAACAGCGATCAGCGTTGGAACGCCGAAGCCACGTTTGTACTCTTCACGTACTTCGGTACCCGGGCACTTCGGTGCCACCATCACCACGGTGATGTCTTTACGGATGGTCTCGCCCACTTCGACGATGTTGAAACCGTGAGAGTAACCCAGCGCGGCACCGTCTTTCATCAGCGGCTGAACGGCCTGCACAACGGCAGAGTGCTGCTTGTCCGGCGTCAGGTTAACCACCAGATCCGCCTGCGGGATCAGCTCTTCGTAAGTACCCACTTTAAAACCGTTTTCGGTGGCTTTACGGAACGACGCACGCTTCTCAGCGATGGCTTCAGCGCGCAGTGCGTAAGACACATCGAGGCCAGAATCACGCATGTTCAGACCCTGGTTCAGGCCCTGCGCGCCGCAGCCGACGATGACCACTTTCTTACCTTTCAGGAAGCTAGCGCCATCCGCGAATTCATCGCGCGACATGAAGCGACATTTGCCTAACTGCGCTAACTGATTGCGCAGATTCAATGTGTTGAAGTAGTTAGCCATGGGTACTCCGCTCAGATGTTGTGTTTGCTTTTGTTCAGTAACGGCGCCGGATTTAGCGCCGCGAATGACCCCATCATATGACAGGAAATCTGTTGCTTAAATTGATATATTAACAACGTCACATTGCAGAATTTGCAACATCACGCTGAGGGCAAAACGCGCATGGATTTACGAGACCTGAAACTATTTCTTCACCTGGCGGAAAGCTGCCACTTTGGCCGCACCGCGCGCGCCATGCACGTCAGCCCGTCGACATTATCACGCCAGATTCAGCGGCTGGAAGAGGATGTCGGACACGCGCTGTTCCTGCGCGACAACCGCACCGTGACGCTGACCGAAGCCGGCGAGCGGCTGCGTCAGTTCGCCCAGCAGACCCTGCTGCAGTATCAGCAGTTGCGCCATGTCATGGACCTGAACGGTCCGTCGCTGAGCGGCGAGCTGCGCCTGTTCTGCTCGGTAACCGCCGCCTACAGCCATCTGCCGCCGATTCTCGACCGCTTTCGCGCGGAGCATCCGCAGGTGGAGATCAAACTCACCACCGGCGACGCCGCCGATGCCATTGAAATGGTGCAGTCCGGTGAAGCAGATCTGGCCATCGCCGGCCGGCCGGAGTCGCTGCCCGCCAGTATCGATTTTACACCGCTGGGTTTGATCCCGCTGGTGCTAATCGCCCCGGCGCTGCCCTGCCCGGTGCGCAGCCAGGCGACGCAGGAACAGCCGGACTGGTCGCAGATTCCCTTTATCCTGCCGGATCAGGGGCCGGCGCGGCGCGGTATTGATTTATGGTTTCGCCGCCACCGCATTGCCAACCCGCAGATTTACGCCACGGTGTCTGGCCATGAGGCGATTGTGTCGATGGTGGCGCTCGGTTGCGGCATCGCGCTGCTGCCGGATGTGGTGCTGGAAAACAGTCCGGAACCGGTGCGCAATCGCGTACTGACGCTGGAGAATGTCGAATCGGTGGCGCCGCTGGAGCTTGGCGTATGCGTACAAAAAAAGCGGCTCGGGGAGCCGCTGATTAATGCTTTCTGGCACCTGCTGTAGTTTAGCCGGCGAGGAAGAAGCGAAATGCCGGATTGCTGGCTTCGTCGTGCCACTCATAGCCGAGCGCGTTGAGGTGAGTGTCGAAATCCGGCTCTTTGTCGTTGATCTCGAACGCCGCCAGCACGCGACCAAAATCGGTGCCGTGGCTGCGATAGTGGAACAGCGAAATATTCCAGTGCGCGCCCAGCGTCTGCAGGAACTTCAGCAGCGCGCCCGGCGCTTCCGGGAATTCGAAGCTGAACAGCCGTTCACGCAGCGGTTTTGACGGGCGTCCACCCACCATGTAGCGCACGTGCAGCTTCGCCATCTCATCGTCTGACAAATCCACCACCTGATAGCCGCCTTCAGCCAGCTGGCTGATGATCTCGCTGCGCTCTTCAAGGCCGCGCGTTAAACGCACGCCAACAAAGATGCAGGCGTTGTCGGCATCGGCATAACGGTAGTTGAACTCAGTTACCGCACGACCGCCCAGCGTCTGGCAGAAACGCAGGAAGCTGCCCTGCTGCTCAGGAATGGTGACCGCCAGCAGCGCTTCACGCTGCTCACCCAGTTCACAGCGCTCGGAGACATAGCGCAGACCGTGGAAGTTAACGTTGGCGCCCGACAGCACGTGCGCCAGCCGCTCGCCTTTGATGTCGTGCTGCTGGATGTACTTCTTCATGCCCGCCAGCGCCAGCGCGCCGGAAGGCTCCGCCACCGCACGCACATCCTCGAACAGATCCTTCATCGCTGCGCAGATGGCATCGCTGTCCACGGTGATGATGTCGTCGAGGTATTCTTTACACAGGCGGAAGGTTTCGCTGCCGATACGCTTGACCGCCACGCCTTCGGCAAACAGCCCGACGCGCGGCAAATCCACCGGCTCGCCGGCATCAAGCGCCGCTTTCAGGCAGGCAGAATCCTGCGACTCAACCGCGATAACCTTGATTTGCGGCATCAGCTGTTTAATCAGTACCGCCACACCCGCCGCTAAGCCGCCGCCGCCTACCGGCACAAACACGCGATCGAGATGCGCATCCTGCTGCAACAGCTCCATCGCCAGCGTGCCCTGTCCGGCAATCACTGCCGGATGATCAAACGGCGGCACGAAGGTGTAACCCTGCTGCTCCGCCAGCTCAATCGCTTTGGCTTTTGCCTCGTCAAAATTGGCGCCAAACAGGTAAGCCTCACCGCCAAACGCGCGCACTGCATCAACCTTGATGTCCGCCGTCGCCACTGGCATCACAATCAGTGACTTGATGCCGAGCGTGCTGGCCGAGAGCGCCACGCCCTGCGCGTGGTTGCCCGCCGAAGCAGTAACCACGCCGCGCGCTTTCTGCTCTTCCGTCAGGCCGGCGATCATGGCGTAAGCACCGCGCAGCTTGAAGCTGTGCACCGGCTGGCGATCTTCGCGCTTCACCAGAATGGTGTTGCCAAGACGCGACGAAATTTTTTCCATTTTTTGCAGCGGCGTTACCTGGGCAATTTCGTACACAGGCGCACGCAGCACCGCGCGCAGATACTCCGCGCCATTGGGCGACGCGGAAAGCGGTTGAGACTCAGCCATCAGAGATTAGCCTCCCAGCTTAGACTTATCGCGCACCGCGCCCTTGTCAGCGCTGGTGGCGAGCGATGCATAAGCACGCAGTGCGAAGGAGACCTGACGCACGCGACCGTGCGGCGTATAAGCCGCTTCGCCACGCGCTTCCTCTTCTTCACGACGGGCATGCAGTTCGTTATCCGGTACCGCCAGTTTAATGCCGCGATTCGGGATATCGATTTCAATGATGTCGCCATCTTTAACCAGCGCGATGGTGCCGCCGTTCGCCGCTTCCGGCGATGCGTGGCCAATGGAGAGACCCGAGGTGCCACCCGAGAAGCGTCCGTCAGTGATCAGCGCACAGCTTTTGCCAAGGCCCATCGATTTCAGATAAGTGGTCGGATAAAGCATTTCCTGCATGCCCGGACCGCCTTTCGGCCCTTCGTAGCGGATCACCACCACGTCACCGGCTACCACTTTGCCGCCGAGAATCGCTTCCACCGCATCGTCCTGGCTTTCATACACTTTTGCCGGACCTTTAAAGGTGAGGATCTCTTTGTCGACGCCGGCAGTTTTCACGATGCAGCCATCTTCCGCCATGTTGCCGTACAGCACTGCCAGACCGCCATCCTGAGAGAACGCGTGTTCGCGTGTGCGGATACAGCCTTCCTGACGATCGTCATCCAGCGTATCCCAGCGGCAATCCTGTGAGAACGCCTGGGTAGTACGGATGCCCGCCGGGCCGGCGCGGAACATCTTCTTCACCGCTTCGTCTTTGGTCAGCATGATGTCGTACTGATCGAGGGTTTCGCGCAGGTTGAGGCCCAGCACGTTGCGTACGTCGGTGTGCAGCAGGCCGGCACGATCCAGCTCGCCAAGAATACCGATTACCCCGCCCGCGCGGTGCACATCTTCCATATGATATTTCTGTGTGCTCGGCGCCACTTTGCACAGGTGCGGCACTTTACGTGACAGGCGATCGATGTCGGAGATGTTGAAATCGATCTCACCTTCCTGCGCGGCGGCCAGCAGGTGCAGCACGGTGTTGGTGGAACCGCCCATGGCGATATCCAGCGTCATGGCGTTTTCGAACGCAGCTTTGCTGGCGATGTTACGCGGCAGCACGCGCGCATCATCCTGCTCGTAGTACTGTTTGGTCAGGTTAACGATGCGCTTGCCGGCGTTGATGAACAGGTCTTTACGATCGGCGTGGGTTGCCAGCAGCGAGCCGTTGCCCGGCTGCGACAGACCCAGCGCTTCGGTCAGGCAGTTCATGGAGTTGGCGGTGAACATGCCGGAGCACGAGCCGCAGGTCGGGCAGGCGGAACGCTCAATCTGTTCGCTGTCGGCATCGCTGACGTTCGGGTTCGCACCCTGAATCATCGCGTCCACCAGATCCAGCTTAATGATTTTGTCTGACAGCTTGGTTTTACCGGCTTCCATCGGACCGCCGGAGACAAAGATCACCGGAATGTTGAGGCGCAGCGAGGCCATCAGCATGCCGGGGGTGATTTTGTCGCAGTTGGAGATACACACCATGGCGTCGGCGCAGTGGGCGTTCACCATATATTCCACGGAGTCGGCAATCAGCTCACGTGAAGGCAGTGAATACAGCATGCCGCCATGACCCATGGCGATACCGTCATCCACCGCGATGGTGTTGAATTCTTTGGCCACACCACCCGCGGCTTCGATTTGCTCAGCGACCAGTTTGCCAAGATCGCGCAGGTGCACGTGGCCCGGTACGAATTGGGTGAAGGAGTTAACCACGGCGATAATCGGCTTACCGAAATCGTCGTCGGTCATTCCGGTGGCGCGCCACAGGGCACGGGCACCCGCCATGTTACGACCATGGGTGGTGGTGGCGGAACGGTACTTAGGCATGCTCTATTTACTCCAGTCTGAAAAATGACGCGGGCGCTGCTGCACCCGCGTTACTGTCTTGTTATGGATTCACCTGATCCAGCCAGCCGTACTTGTCTTCGGTTTCGCCGGTGAACAGGCCAAAGAACGCCTGCTGGATTTTGGTGGTCACCGGGCCACGTTTGCCCTCACCCACCTGGATGCCGTCCACGCTGCGTACCGGCGTGATTTCTGCGGCAGTACCGGACATGAACACTTCATCCGCCAGGTACAGTGATTCGCGTGACAGCACCTGCTCGCGCACTTCGATACCGAGATCCTTCGCCAGCTTGATGATTGCATCGCGGGTGATGCCCGGCAGCGCTGAAGAGGTGAACGGCGGAGTGAACAGGATGCCGTCTTTCACTTCAAACAGGTTTTCGCCAGCACCTTCGGAGATATAACCCTGGGTATCCAGCGCGATACCTTCCTGATAGCCATGGCGGCGCGCTTCGCTGCCAACCAGCAGGGAAGAGAGATAGTTACCGCCCGCTTTCGCCGCGGTTGGCAGGGTGTTTGGTGCCACGCGATTCCAGGAAGAAACCATGGCGTTGATGCCCTGCTCCAGCGCTTCGGCACCCAGGTAAGCTCCCCACGGGAACGCAGCGATGATCACATCGGTGGTGAAGCCGTCTGGCGGGTTAACGCCGAGGCCCACGTCGCCGACAAAGGCCAGCGGACGAATGTAGGCACTCTTCAGTTTATTAACGCGAATGACTTCGCGGCACGCTTCCATCAACTCATCCACGCTGGCTTTGATCGGGAAACGGTAAATTTTGGCGGAGTCGTGCAGACGCTGCATGTGTTCACGGTGACGGAACACCACCGGACCTTTGTGTGAGTCGTAGCAGCGAACGCCTTCGAACACAGAGGTGCCGTAATGCAGTGCGTGAGACATAACGCTAACCTTGGCGTCTTCCCACTTAACCATCTCTCCATTGAACCAGATAAAGTCTGCTTTCTTCGTACTCATTGTTATTTCCTTTGGCGACTAGGCGCGGATTTGTTGTGTTGTCTGTTGCTGGATCTCGACACAGGCGACATCCATAAGTTTGCTTAACTGCGAAGACAGTAAATCGACTGAGCGCTGGCTGGCAACGGTCATTTCGATATTAATGTTCTCCGCATTGACGGCGGACGCCATATTCATCGCGCAGACCTGGAAGCCACGGTGACGCACGACGCGCAAAATGCGCTCCAATATTTCAGGGCGAAAGCGGGCTTCGATAGACAATTGATGCTGGTTCATACGGTTTTCTCCATCATGTTTGCGTTGCTGGCACCCGGCGGTACCAGTGGCCAGACGTTTTCATGCTCATCAATCGCAACATGCAGGAAGTAAGGACCTTCACTGTTCAGCAGAGCATCAATCGCGGCGTCGACCTGATCTTTACGGCTAATGCGCTGGCCCGGAATATCAAAGGCGCTGGCCAGCGTGAGGAAATCGGGGTTATCGGTGAGGATGGTTTCGCTGTAGCGGCCATCAAAGAACAGCTGCTGCCACTGGCGAACCATGCCAAGACGCTGGTTATCCAGCAGCAGGATTTTTACCGGCAGCTGCTTACGCTTGATGGTGCCCAGCTCCTGAATATTCATCATGATTGAGCCGTCACCGGACACGCAGATAACGGTGTCATCCGGACGGGCAACCTGCGCGCCCACCGCAGCCGGCAGCCCAAAGCCCATGGTGCCCAGACCGCTGGAGGTGATGAAGTTTTCCGGCGCGCTGAAGCGCATGTGCTGCGCCGCCCACATCTGATGCTGGCCAACGTCGGTGGTTACCACCGCGCTGTCAGGTTTACGATCTGACAACTGCTTCAGCAGCAGCGGCGCGTAGATCGCCTCGCCGGGATGGTCGTAACGCCACGCGAACTCCGCGTTCATCGCTTTAACTTCAGTACGCCAGCCGTCGATCTGCAGCGGCATGCTCAGCGCCGGCAACACTTGGTTGAGATCGCCCTGCAGCGAAACGTGAGCGCGACGCAGTTTGTTCAATTCCGCCGGATCGATATCGATATGAATGACGCTGGCGTGCGGCGCGAAGGTATCCAGCTTACCGGTGACGCGGTCGTCGAAGCGTGCGCCGACGGCAATCAGCAAATCACAGGATTGCACCGCCAGGTTGGCCGCTTTGGTGCCGTGCATGCCGAGCATACCGAGATAGAGATCGCTGCTGGCTTCGGCGCTGCCCAGCCCTTTCAGGGTAGAAACCATCGGGATGCCGGTCTCCTGCGCCATAGCCCGCAGCGCCGGGACGGCCTGCGCCATGCCGACACCGCCGCCGATATACAGCATCGGTTTTTGCGCCTGCGCCATCAGCGCGCGCGCTTCGGCAATGTGCTGCGGTGAGTGGCTCAATGCCTCTTCAACCGGCAGCAGGTGCGGCGTCAGGTCACCGCTGGCAATCTGAATATCTTTGGGAATGTCGACCAGCACCGGTCCCGGACGGCCGGACTGCGCGATGGCGAAAGCTTCCGCCATCACCGAGGGTAAATCATCCAGCGATTCAACGAGGAAGCTGTGTTTAGTACAGGCTAATGACAGGCCAAGAACGTCGATCTCCTGAAAGGCGTCGGTACCGATAAACGCTGAAGAGACCTGCCCGGTGATGGCGACAACCGGAACGGAATCCATCATCGCATCGGCCAGCCCGGTGATCAGGTTGGTGGCGCCCGGTCCGGAAGTCGCGATGCAAACCCCGGTTTTGCCGGTCGCACGCGCATAACCGATCGCTGCCATCACCGCACCTTGTTCATGACGACACAGTAGATGTTCCACGCCGCCATCGTAGAGCGCATCGTACACTGGCATGATTGCTCCGCCAGGATAACCAAACACTGTGTCGACACCCTGCGCGCGTAAAGCCTGAACTACCCACTGTGCACCTGTCATGGTTATTCTCCTGTATTCCTGCTGGAACAACAGAATTTTATGCTACTGCTCATAATCTGTTCCTCGCTGATTCGCTGATATTTCGTCTGGTCGAAAAAAAACCCCCGGACCTTACGGTGCGGGGGTTTTTCGAATTCCAGGCTTGATTTTTAAGCCTTTCTTTCTCCAAGCGTAGCCCCGCACGGTGGGTTAATAATCACCACCACGCTAATCACGACTAGGCTAATCACTTGTAGAAGGGCTTTCATGTGTCGTCTGTTTTTTCGTTAGTTCGAAGTAATACCTACAGAGTTACCATAGTTAGCAGGGGATTTACAATAATTTTCATCGGAAAATTTTATGACGCGCGCAGCTGACGCGCGTTATCGCTTTGTAAGTAAAAGGTTATTCGCATTTGTGATAATTATTCATTACGCCCGCGACGCAACCGTTATTTTGCTTTTGCGATCTGGCTGCGAAAATTAATGAACAGGATGAAAAGCGCAGCGATTTTCCTGAATACCGCTTCGGGATGATAGTTTCAGCGATCGCCGTGTGGATTTTTTTCAGCAAGGATAAAGGCAACAAGGAGCGGTTATGTCTTTATCAAAGGTATTAACACGCGCGGCGCTCGGAGTGCAGGCTCCACTGGTGACGATTGAAGTGCATATCAGCAACGGTCTGCCAGCGTTGACGCTGGTTGGTCTGCCGGAAACCACCGTCAAAGAAGCCCGCGAACGCGTGCGCAGCGCCATTATTAATAGTGGTTTCACCTTTCCGGCGAAGCGCGTCACCATTAATCTCGCGCCAGCAGATTTACCTAAAGAGGGTGGGCGCTACGACCTGCCGATCGCTATCGCCATTCTAGCGGCCTCAGAGCAGCTGCCAGGCGATAAGCTGGCCCATTATGAGTTCCTGGGTGAGCTGGCGCTAAACGGCGCGCTGTGTGGCGTTCAGGCCGCGATTCCTGCTGCCATGGCGGCGCTGCAGGCCGGGCGTCAGATGGTCTTAGCGGAGCAGAATCAACAGGATGTCGGCCTGATACAACAGGGTGAAACGCTGGTGGGCAAGCATCTGGTGGAGATCTGCGCTTTCCTGCATAACCAGACGGCGCTGACGGTCGCCCATTACCAGCCTGAAACGGTGCCGCACGAGCAGCAGGACCTGAGCGATATTATTGGCCAGCAGCAGGGACGGCGCGCGCTGGAAATCACCGCCGCCGGTGGCCATAACCTGTTGCTACTGGGCCCGCCCGGCACCGGTAAGACCATGCTGGCAACCCGATTGCCCGGCATTATGCCGCCGCTGGACGACCAGGAAGCGCTGGAGTGCGCCGCGATTGCCAGCCTGGTCAGCAGCGGTACGCTACATCATCAGTGGCGTAGACGGCCGTTCAGAGCGCCTCATCACAGCGCATCGCTGTATGCGCTGGTCGGCGGAGGATCCCTGCCGCGGCCGGGTGAAATTTCGCTGGCGCATAATGGGGTGCTTTTTCTTGATTAACTGCCCGAGTTTGAGCGCAAAGCGCTGGATGCGTTACGCGAACCGATTGAGTCCGGTGAAATCGCCATTTCCCGATCCCGCGCCAAAGTCACTTTCCCTGCACGCTTTCAGCTGATTGGTGCAATGAATCCCAGCCCGACGGGCCATTATCAGGGGAATCATAATCGCTGCACGCCGCAGCAGGTGCTGCGCTATCTCAGCCGGCTGTCTGGTCCGTTTCTGGATCGCTTCGACCTGTCGCTGGAGATTCCGCTGCTACCGGGCGGCTCGCTCAGCCAGAAGCAGCAGCACAGCGAAACCAGCGCGCAGGTGCGCGCCCGCGTACTGGCCGCCCGGGCGATACAGATGGCACGCGCGGGCAAAGTGAATGCGCAGCTGTCGAATCCGGAGATCGCCCGTGATTGTGTGTTACAGCAGCAGGACGCGGAATGGCTGGAGGAGATCCTGAATGCACTGGGATTATCAGTGCGTGCGTGGCAGCGCATCTTAAAGGTGGCGAGAACCATCGCAGATTTAGCGGGTGAACGGCAGGTTACGCGTCAGCATCTGCAGGAGGCGGTGGGATATCGCAGTATCGATCGTTTACTGATTTACCTGCATAAAAGCCTGGAATGACAACGGGGCTGAAATCAGCCCCGTCATGTTAATCGTCGCTATCGCTGAAGTCTTCCACCGTGTCCATCTGCGGTTTACCGCCGGACAAGGTATGAAAACGTTTCGGACGCTTGATACGTGCAGTGTATTTTGACCAGACACGTTCAGCCTCAGTCTGCGGCTCACGCAGACCACGACAGACTTCAATAAACAGACGCTCTTCTTCGGTCTCCGGATCGCGCTTAGCGAGATCCAGTTCGTTGAAAGCGTATCCGTGGCGTTCCAGAAGCTGCGCTTCTTTAATGGTGAAGTCACCATGACGCGAAAAACCACGAGGGTAATGTTTGTTATCAAAGAAACGATTAGTTGTTGCGAAGCTGTCCGCCATCTTACACGCTCCTGATTCTCATATGGCCGTGCTATTTATGGCGCGGAGTATTAGATAGGCTTGACAGAGTGTAAAACAAAACATTTAAATCAGTACGACAAACATTTTTTGGGAGAATGCTGTGGATACGGAATTACTGAAAACTTTCCTCGAAGTGAGCAGAACGCGCCATTTCGGGCGTGCTGCTGAAGCGCTTTACCTCACGCAATCTGCCGTTAGTTTTCGCATCCGTCAGCTGGAAAATCAGCTGGGCGTTAATCTTTTTACCCGTCACCGCAATAATATCCGGCTGACTTCAGCAGGCGAGCGCTTATTGCCCTACGCTGAGAGCCTGATGAGTACCTGGCTGATGGCAAAGAAGGAGGTTTCGCATACCCAGCAGCACCATGAGCTATCAATCGGTGCCAGTGCATCGCTCTGGGAAGCGTACCTTACGCCCTGGCTGCAGACGCTATACGAGAACCGGGAGAGCCTGCATCTGGAAGCACGTATTGCTCAGCGCCATTTGCTGGTCAAGCAGTTACATGAGCGTCAGCTCGATTTGCTGATCACCACCGAAGCGCCAAAAATGGATGAACTCACCAGTCAGCAGATCGGTCATATTTCACTCGCGCTCTTTCGCGCACGCAAAACTGAAAAGCGTGAAAAATATGATTACATCAAACTCGAGTGGGGCGCGGATTTCCATCAGCATGAAAGTTATCTTTCCAGTGATGACGTACCGGTATTAACTACCACTTCAGCACATGTGACCCGCGAATTGCTACATACCACGGGTGCCTGCGCTTTTTTACCTGATTTCTGGCACGGCATTTATAGCGATTTGATGGTTATTCCAGACACACCCGTCGCAGTGCGACCGTTATATGCGGTATGGCTGCAGAATAGCGATCAACAGGCACACATTCGTCAGCTGCTTAAATATCCGGTCCTGACTCACTGAAGCAATAATTGAGGGAGTTTGAGTGGAAGAAATGAAACTCAGGCTCTTGCCTGTGCCGGATTTCAGGCAAAAAAAATCCTTTGCCGAAGCAAAGGATTATTTTCTGGCAGGGGCGGAGGGACTCGAACCCCCAACACCCGGTTTTGGAGACCGGTGCTCTACCAATTGAACTACGCCCCTAATTAGGGTGGCGGAACGGACGGGGCTCGAACCCGCGACCCCCTGCGTGACAGGCAGGTATTCTAACCAACTGAACTACCGCTCCACCGATTCTGTACTGATATCAGACCGTCGCTGATTTCAGGTGTTTCGCC